>QOPG01000022.1 GCA_003331585.1 Gammaproteobacteria bacterium
AAATACTCATGGCGAAGCAGTCTAATCTTGATTTAATGTTATCTCAAATTTAATTGCCATAATGCAACTTTTTATTATTAATAATAATATTTTTTGATTCAGTAAATTTTTATAAAAAAATGTATTTACTTTATATAAATTTGAGCATATAAGTGTGAATTAATGGAGTTTATTTTATAACTCTATACTGAAAACAAACCAAAAAAATAAATATCAGAGCAAGAAGATTTATGTCAGACAGAAGAAGACGCAGACAAAGTGGTGGCAGGAGATCCAAAGTTGCCGCCAGAAAAAATGATACCAAGAAATATCATCCTTTTATCGAAAGGAAAATCCCTTACCAAGAAATTTTAAATGAAGATGAGTTGTCTCTAATTGAGAAAAACGCAGATATTTTGCTCGAGGAAATCGGTATTGAGTTTCGAGATTTTCCAAGAGCACTTGATCTCTTCAAAGAAGCAGGGGCTGATATTGATGATGAACGTGTTCGTTTCCCAAGAGGATTATGTAGAAGCATTATCCAATCCAATGCCCCTAGTGAATATACTCAACATGCAAGAAATTCAGACAATAATGTTGTTATCGGCGGTCCGAGAACAGTTTTGGTCCCCGCATATGGATCTCCTTTCGTAAGAGATATAGACGGCGGTAGGCGCTACGCAACAATTGAAGATTTTAGAAATTTTGTAAAATTAGCTTATATGAGCCCCCATCTCCATCATTCCGGTGGCACCATATGTGAGCCAGTTGATGTGCCTGTGAATAAACGTCATTTTGATATGATTTACAGCCATATTAAATACAGTGATAAACCATTTATGGGTTCCGTGACGCATCCTGAAAGAGCTGAAGATACTGTTGCGATGGCAAAAATTTTATTTGGTGAAAAATTCCTGGAAGACAATACCGTTTTAACCAGCTTGATTAATGCAAATTCACCATTAACTTTTGATGCTACCATGCTGGGATCAGCCACTGTTTATGCAGAAAATAATCAAGCGACAATGATTTCACCTTTTATATTGGCAGGTGCAATGTCTCCAGTAACCGTAGCAGGTACAGTGACTCAGATACTCGCAGAAGCACTTGCTGGGATGGCCTACATTCAACTTGTTAAAGCAGGAGCACCTGTCATTTTTGGCACATTCGCAAGCGCGGTATCGATGCAATCTGGTGCGCCGACGTTTGGCACCCCTGAACCAGGTCAGGTAATGACAATCGCGGGATCACTCGCTAGACGCTTGGGCGTTCCGTTTCGAAGTGGTGGTGGATTATGCGCCTCTAAGATACCTGATGCTCAGGCGGCATATGAATCTGCAAACACTCTTCAAGCTTCTGCCTTAGCCGGTGTTAACTTTATGTTACATACTGCAGGATGGTTAGAAGGTGGCCTTTCCATGGGCTATGAAAAATTTATTATGGATGCCGATCAAGCAGGGATGTTAGCAGTTATGCTGAGAGGCGTTGACATGACTGAAAATGCCCAAGCAATGGAGGCGTTTAAAGAAATTGGACCAGGCGGTCATTTTCTGGGTGCAGCACACACGCAATCCAATTTTGAAGCGGCATTTTATCGATCAGAAGTTGCCGATAATAACAGTTTTGAACAATGGGAACAGGAAGGAAGTTTAGATTGCGCAATGCGTGCTAATTCGAAATGGAAATCGATGCTAAAAGATTACGTGCCACCACCCTTGGATCCGTCTATTGATGAGGCTTTACTTGAGTTCATTACTAAGAGAAAATCTGAATTTGCAGACAGAGATTACTAGTTAATTTAAAATTGAAATATTAAAACCACTATTGATTGAGAAAAATATGAGTGAATCCAACGAAGAATATGACGACGACATTATTCTTGCTGATTTATCTGATGAAGAGCTCGTAGAGCAAATGCATGATGACTTATACGATGGCCTCAAGGAAGAAATTGAGGAGGGTACAAATATCCTATTATCAAGAGATTGGTCAGCAGAAAAAGTTCTAAATGAAGCTTTAGTTGCAGGAATGACAATTGTAGGTGTTGATTTTAGAGATGGAATTCTTTTTGTTCCTGAGGTTCTTCTTGCCGCGAATGCCATGAAAGGTGGAATGGCCATTCTTAAACCTCTTTTAGCCGAAACTGGCGCAAAACCAGTGGGAACGATGGTTATTGGAACAGTTAAAGGCGATATTCATGATATTGGTAAAAATCTCGTCGGGATGATGATGGAAGGTGCTGGATTTGAGGTTATTGATATTGGTATTAACAATTCCGTAGAAGATTATTTTGCAGCTTTAGAAAAACATAAGCCCGACATATTGGGAATGTCCGCTCTATTAACAACCACCATGCCTTATATGAAAGTCGTCATTGATGAAATGGTTAATAAGGGCATTCGGGATGACTATATTGTCCTTGTGGGAGGCGCGCCCCTGAATGAAGAGTTTGGAGACGCTGTTGGAGCAGATAGATATTGTCGTGATGCAGCAGAAGCATCAGCGATAGCAGTGGCTATGGTGAGTGAACGTCAAAAAAACCTGGCCTAAAGAACAAAAAAGAACACCAGTTATATGGCAATAAAAAAAATTACTATCTTCTGGCGGGACATCCCCTCACAAATTCTTATTCAGAGAGGAAGAAAGAGAAAGAAAAAAATGCTAGAACATCGTTTTCAGGAAGCAATTGATCGTGCTGCAATGAGAGCTGGGAAAGGTGGAAGTGGCGCCTATATTGCGGAATGGAGAAGAGTTTCTGAAATGATAGAGAGTGACATTAATGATGATGATTACCTGGAAGAAGAAATTAAAAATATTCAGAACTCATATACCGATGATGATCTTAAACACTTAATTCGTAATCATGGCGAAAATAGATCTCATTAATTAGTGACTAGATAAAAAATATAAATCGATTACATCTTTGAGATAGAAATAATGGGAAGCCAAGAAGATATTCAGTTAAGTGCATCAAATTTGCGAATGCTAAATGATTTGCAAAATGCATATATGGAAGTAATTCCAGTTCCAAAAATTGAACAAAAGCTGGAAACGATATCGCGAGATACTCATCTAGCAATTACTTGTTCTCCAAATAAAGGCGTAGATGAAACTATTGAGCTTTCAGAAATTTTAGTGGATATGGGATTTAATGTGACACCTCATGTTGCAGCAAAATGCGTAACCAATGAATCTCATCTTGTTTCAATAGTTGAGAAGCTTCAAGAAAAAGGCATTGAAAGCATTTTTGTCCCTGGAGGCGATAAACCTGAACCAGCGGGTGATTTTAAAAATGCATACGAATTATTAAATTGTCTTAATAGCATTGATCATAAGATTAAAAATATTGGCATAGCTGCTCATCCTGAAGGTCATCCTGATATTGAAGATGAGGTTCTCATTGAGGAGCTTCAAAAAAAGAAAAATTTGGCTACCTATATCGTTACTCAAATGTGTTTCGATGCAGAATTATTGGGTGATTGGTTATGCGATATCAAGGATCGAGGTATTGATCTTCCTGTCTGGGTGGGATTACCCGGAGTTATTGAGCGAGGAAAATTATTGAGGACTTCCCTCAGAATTGGGGTTGGAGATTCACTTCGTTTTCTTAGAAAAAAAACTCAAGTGGCCTCTGAGTTGATGAAGTCCAGCACATATTATCCTGATAACTTAGTTACAGATATTTCTGAATACGAAAAAATTAATCAAACGAATCTTGCTGGCTATCACATATATTGTTTTAATCAGATTGAGATATCTGAGAAATGGCGTAATGAAAAAATTACAAGTTTACGGTAATTAATTTTTAAAAACTCATCCAGGTTTCAAGGAGTACAATGACCATAACTACAATTAGTTCACCCACTAAAGAGGTGAAAATAGGTTTTGATCAACCATTCGTAATTATTGGTGAAAGAATTAACCCAACGGGACGTAAGTTATTAGCCGAAGAAATGAAGGCAGATGATTTTAGTCGAGTTGAGTCAGACGCAATTGCTCAAGTTAAAGCAGGAGCACACATGCTCGATGTTAATGCCGGTATCCCTCTGGCTGATGAGCCAGCGTTATTGGCAAAAGCTATAAAGATTGTTCAGTCGGTAACGGATGTTCCACTGGCAATTGACTCATCTATCGTCGCTGCGCTTGAAGCTGGGCTTGAAGTCTATCAGGGAAAACCATTGATTAATTCAGTCACAGGTGAAGAAGAGCGGTTAGAGTCGGTTCTCCCTTTAGTCGCGAAATACGATGCTGCTGTTGTTGCGATTTCTAATGACGAAACGGGAATATCTGAGGATCCTGATGTTCGATTCGATGTTGCTAAAAAAATAGTGGAAAGAGCTGCTGATTATGGAATTTCACATGAAAATGTTGTGGTAGATCCATTGGTAATGCCAATTGGTGCAATCAATTCTGCGGGAAAACAAATTATGCATTTGGTTTCTCGTTTAAAAAATGAATTAAAAGTAAACACAACATGTGGAGCATCAAATGTTAGCTTTGGGTTGCCAAATAGAAATGGAATTAATGCAGCATTCTTAACGATGGCCATAGCTTCGGGAATGACATCAGCAATTACCAGCCCGTTGCATGCAGAAGTGATGCAAGCAGTATTGGGTGCAAATGTAATGATGGGGAATGACCCTGATTGTACAAATTGGATAAGTCAATTTCGCGTTGAATCAGGTGATGCATCTAATGAGAGAAGATCGAGACGATCTCAGAGACGACGAAGACGCTAAAATTCAGAGTTTCATGTTTAATCCCTCGGGATCATAAAGAGCTTTTAGAGAGCCCGAAGCTTTATAGCGTTTGGTAGCAATCTCAATTTCAAAATTGATTTCATTTAAAGTGTTCTGATTTAAATTCTCTGTAGTGATGTAACCCATACCAATTGAGCTTCCGACACTGTGTCCGTACATTGCAGAAGATAAGTATCCGCTGATTTTTCCGTTCATTATGATCGGTTCATTGTGATACAAAAGAGGTTCAGGATCTTCTAATTTAAATTGCACCAATCTCCGGCTAGGTACTCCATTTGATAATTCAGTCAGATACGCATCTTTTCCAATAAAATCACTCCTATCCGGTTTTGCAGTGAAAGACAATCCAGCTTCAATTAAGCTATCCTCTGCTGCGATATCATGACCCCAATGTCGGTAACCCTTTTCTAGCCTTAAGCTATTTACTGCATGCAAACCAACATTACATAAGTTGTATTTTTTCCCTTGTGTTTGTATCGTCTGATATATTTTAAGCATATGCTCTGATGGTGCGAATATTTCCCATCCCAGTTCACCAACATAAGATAGTTTTTGAATCCAAACATTTTCATTTGCTATTTTTGAGTATTGACCTGTCCCAAAAGCAAATTCATCATTCGCTAGATTGGTGTCAGTGATTTCCTGCAAAAGCATTCTTGAATTCGGACCTTGAACGGATAGACAACCAAATTTTAAAGTTACATCCTCAGCGAAGGTGTCAGTCATCAGATTATCATTCAGGTATGACCAATCTCTCATCAACGATGAAATACTTGTAATCACATGAAAATTAGTTTCATCAAGCCTGGAAATAGTGAGATCGGCTTCGATACCACCACGATCATTCAACCATTGGGTATAAACAACATTTCCAGGCGCAACATCAACATCAGCACAACTAAGAAATTGCAATGTTTTCATGGCATTTTTTCCATACACATGAAATTTACCAAATGATGATATGTCATATATTCCAACTGATTCTCGAATGCTGAGATGTTCAGCAGCATAAAAATCAAACCAGTTTTGACGTTTATAGCTGTATTTATATTGAGCGCTTTCACCATTTCTGGAAAACCAGTTAGCACGTTCATAACCACCTACTTCACCAAAACATGCACCTTCATCAATCAGTGCTTTATGCAATGGAGATTTCCAAAGATTTCTAGCGGTCTTGTATTGATAAAATGGCCAATGCATCGAATACGTGTGTCCAAGTGCTTCTGGGATTCTAGATTCAATATATGTTTGTGAGGTTTGAATTGAGTTATTTCTTCTGACATCAACTTCGGTGATTTCTCCAGACGGTTGCCCATCAATAACCCAGTCAGCAAGAATTTTCCCAACACCACCAGCTGCGGCAATACCTTTTGAGTTCATGCCGCACGCAACAAAGAAATTATCGATTTCAGGCACAGGCCCCAACAGATGAAGGTTGTCATTTGTAAAACTTTCAGGACCATTAAAGAAAGTTCTAATTCCAACATCAGAGATTTGAGGAAATGTTTCCATCGACGAAAATAAGTATGGCTCAATATGATCCATGTTGACTGGAAACTCATCAAAACAGAAATCCTTGCTTATCTTTGACATCGGGCAACCAATAGCATTTTTTTCAAACCAACCGATTAACATCTTTCCTGCATCTTCTTTAAAGTAAATTCCTTTATCAAAGTCACGCATGACCGGTCTGGGAGTTAAGTTTTGCATTTCTTCTGTTACAACATAGTAATGCTCACATGCATAAAGAGGGAGCTTTAAACCTATTGTTGCGGCAATTTCTCGTGACCATAAGCCACTTGAAAGTATGATATTTTTTGCTTTTATTTTATTGTCACCACACCGCACGCCTTGTACTCTATTATTAGTAATAATTATTTCGGTAACCTCGGTATTTTCTATTATTTGAGCGCCTTGATTACGAGCTCCTTTAGCCAGGGCCATTGTTGTGTCAATCGGATTTGTCTGACCGTCTTTTTCAATATAAAGCGATCCAAGAACTCCTTCAGTATTTACACCTGGATACATTTTCTCTAATTCTTTGTTATCTATCATTCTTGACTCAACACCAAAAACTTTAGCCATAGATGAGTTACGTTTTAATTCTTCTAATCTTTCATTATTTCGAGCTAGAGACACACTTCCTATTCGACGGTAACCGGTCGCTTGACCGGTTTCGGATTCTAATGACGCATAAAGCTCATGGCAGTATTTGGCTAAGTTTGTGAGAGTGGGTGTTGGCCACAACATACTTACAAGACCAGCAGCATGCCATGTTGTTCCACATGTGAGCTGTTTTCTTTCCAGAACTACAATATCACGCATTCCTCTTTTGGATAGATGATAAGCAACAGAGCAACCAATAATCCCCCCACCTATGATAATTGTCTCTACCTCAGAAGGAAGATTTTTATTAGATGGCATTTTATGCTCGCAGTTTTTCGTTTTCTGGGTCGTATGCAGCTGATATCTCTATATGACATAATCTCATCCCAGACGCTGTAAGTACTTTGAGTTTCTGACCTTGATTTGCAAAAGCAGGTTTAATATATGCAAACGCTAAACTTTTTTTAATTCGGAAGCCATAGGCGCCACTGGTGGTAAGTCCTATCAAATCATCTCCATAGAATACTGCTTCATTTCCGTAGCACTCACTTTGAATATCGTCATCAAAAACAAGGTAAACTAACACTACATCTAAATCTTTTTTCATTCTTTTTTTGAGATTGTCAGAACCAATAAATTCTCTATTGATATTAATAAATTTCTCCATTCCTGCTTCTAATCCACTTATTTCTTCGGTGAATTCCGAACCCCAAGCTCGATACATTTTTTCCATTCTGAGTGAATTAAAAGCATAACCACCAAAATCCCTAAGACCCATTTCCTTTCCTACCCTGAAAAGAGATTGATATATCGATAACAATTGGTAGCTCGGCATATGCAATTCGAAGCCGAGTTCTCCAGCATAAGACACCCTCATAACTCTAACTTGTGCACTATCTACCAGCATTTTTTTCGATCTTAACCATGGCAGAGATGAGTTTGATAAATCATCTTTCATAATTTTTTGTAAGAGTTCTCTTGATTTTGGACCTGTGACCAAAAGACTAGATGTAGTTTCAGTTTGATTTTCAATTTTAACTTTGAAATGTTTTGCATGGGATTGCATCCAGTCTAGATCCCTATTTTCTGACAAGATGGGTCCGACCAGGTAATAGGTATCGTCATTAATTTTAGTAATTGATTGTTCCGTCATAATCCCACCACGATGGCTATGAAATAAAGTTAACCCGATTGCCCCAATTTTTTGAGGCAACTTATTACAGGATAAGAAATTTAGAAATTTATTAGCATCTTTCCCAGACACCATAAATTTTGATGAGCCACTAATATCAATAACTCCGACATCGTTTTGTACTGATTTGCATTCATCAGCAATAGCGTGATGCGCATTAGTTCTCGTCCAAGTGAGTTCTTCAGATTGAATTGTTTCTGTCTTAAACCATAATGGTTTTTCAAAACCAGCCACAACATTGTGGATTGCACCTTTTTCATTAAGAAGCGAGTAAAGAGGACTGACTCTTCGTACTCTTCCATGGTGTCTGTTCTCATTTGCACCAACTTCAGTGTACATTATTTCATATGATTCTATGGCTTTAGTAACACAATACTCTTTGTCAGCCCAATCTCCGAATCGTCTTGAATCGAGCGAAGCCATGTTTAATTCTGTTTGCCCATGAACCATCCATTGCGCGAGATACTTTCCAATTCCACCTTGAGCAATACCTATACTTGAACCACATAAGTTCCAAAAATTTTGATGACCAAACTGTGGGCCCACTAAAACATTATCGTCAGGTGTATGAGTTATCGCACCATTAATTACAGTTTTTATTCCCACTTCACTAAATATTGGCATCCTCTCCATGCACCTATCTAAAAAAGGCATTAGTCTCTCCAAGTCATCTGGAAAGAGTCCTCTGTCAAAATCCCAATCCATCCCATCTAATGCCCATGGCTTAGCTCCGAATGTTTCATATGGGCCTATCAATAACCCTTGCCCTTCCTGCCTCAAATAAGAGGAACAATATGAGTCTCTGACAACAGGTAATTCTGTTTTGAGACTTTTCAGTTCCGGATGATCTTCTGTAATTAGATATTGATGTTCTAAATTAGTTATTGGAATTTTTGCATTAATCATTGCGCCGACTTCAGGTGCAAAGCAACCTGCCGCATTAACAACATGCTCTGCAATAATTGATCCTTTTTCAGTGATAACTTCCCATTCTCCACCTTGTGTTTTTTTTATATCTTCAACTCTATTAAAACGACTTATTTTTGCTCCTTTGGAAGTAGCAATTTGTGACATTGTCATCACTACAGAGGAAGGATCAACATGACCATCATTGGGGGTGTTGACAATAATTCTTGCATTCTCGAAATTCATGAATGGATGAAGATCTCTAGCTTCATCTCTTGAAATGATATTAAATTCACACGGGACATTTTTTGAGCGACTTAAAAGATGTCTGAACCACTCCTCTTCAATACGACTGTAACCTACTCTTAGACTTCCACATTTGTGGAATACAGATGGATTGCCACTTTGTGATGGAAGAATCTCATCATAAAGCCGTATAGAATAATTGTGTATTTTTGCAACTGTCATATTTCCTATAAAGTTGGAGCATAAACCGGCAGCATGCCATGTTGAGCCACTGGTCAACTCTCCTTTTTCTATAAGAATGACATCATTCCATCCTTCTTCAGCAAGGTGGTAGAATAAGCTAACACCCAGAGAGCCTCCACCAATAATCACAACTCGGGCTGACGATTTCATTAGAATTTACCTGCCAATTGCTTTTTTACTGAGGTGGATAGGAAATTTTTCGCGTATCTTATTATCGATTTCTTCTGATATGTGTGTCGGGAAATGAGTGGAGAGAATTTCTTCAGTCTTCTGAGTGGCAATTGATAATGCTTCAGGTTTGCCTGCATCATGCCAATCTCCTGGACTGAGTCTATTATAAAATTCAGGATAGATATATTCTGTTTGCATAACGTCTAATGTTTGATCAGAGCCTAAATAATGTCCCTTTAAATTCAAACAGACATCTTTAATCACATCAAATCCGAGTGTTTCTTTGTTAACTGTCAGGCCTTTGACCATTCTCATGCAAGCTCCGAGCGCATCATTATCGAGTAATATGCTTTCTGGGCAAGCACTAAGAAGGCTGGCATACATTCCTGCTGATTCATATATTATATTTGCCCCAGACAATGCTGTTACGGCAACATTAGACGCATGTTCTGCTCCTCCTTGAAAGTCAGGTAGTTTTGAATCTGACATTCCAGCACCTGTTCCCATCGGTAAGTCGAAAAAATTTCCAACTTGTGCGCAGGCTGCAGATAAGATTCCCTGCTCTGGTGAGCCACCACTCATGGCACCTGTTCTTAGGTCAGAAACAAAAGGCCATGTGCCCAGAATCGCAGGTGCACCCGATTTTATTGCATTAACATAGACCAAACCTCCCAAGCATTCAGCCCAGGCTTGCGAGACTGTTCCTGCAAGACATGGCGGAGCTGTAGCACCGGCTTGGCCTGCAGATAATAGAAGAACTGGCATCCCCCCTTCGACCGCTATTCTAAGACACTCAAGGGATTCTTCGGCAAATTTCATCGGCGGGACAACAAAACAATTTGACTGACTAACAAACGGCCTTTTCCTCCAATTCTCCTCTCCGCCAGCAACCAAATGTAGCATCTTTAGTGTTTTTTCTAGATGCTCAGAATGAGTCCAACTTGCACCGACATGCTTAGCCGTCCCCATTATTGAGTTGTATGTTGTGTTTAGGTCCATAGCAAAATTATCGTCAATGTCTCGAAGCACACAGGTTCTCTGGAATAAATGAATGTTATCGCAGGTATCAACGATTCGAGCCATATTATATAAATCTTGGGAAGTTGAATCTCTGTATGTTTTAGTAGAAGAATCTGCGATCATTACCGCAGCTCCTCCAGTGGCGAAATATACCCGACTTCCATTGACATGAAGATCATGTCTTGGATCTTGCCCGTGAAGAATTAAATTACGATCACTCTCACTGATTGCCTTTTCAACAATATCTCTCGGCATCTTGAGGCGACCATCTTTACCGAGTTTCGCACCATAATCTAAGCAAGTTTCAATACAATGAGGTGTTGCTTCATTAAATCCAATCTCTTCAAGTATTCTAAAGATATTTTCGATAACAGCAGATATCTCATCTTGGGTAAACGGTTTGTAACGCCCACCACTTTCGCCTGGATGAATTGGTTTTTTACTCTCATCTAATGGTGCTGCTCGAAGAGCAACTTTTGATTTCCTACCACCACTTCTTCGCGACATTAATAACTCCATTAAATATATCAATTCATTGTATATATCCAAAAACAGATTGAGAACTGAATTTATTATCTTTTCAGGTTTTTTTTAACTTTTTATTTTAAAGATTGTTCTTCTCGTAATAGAATGTTTCTATAATTGCATCAATAAAAAGAGCAATTTTTATCTTATAAAAAATACAGGATAATGAGCATGAAATCACAAGCAAAAGTAGTTGTGATAGGTGGAGGTGTCGTTGGAGTTGGAACGCTTTATCACTTAGCTAAAAAAGGCTGGGGAGATGAGGTTGTTTTAATAGAGAAGGCAGAACTAACAAGTGGATCTACATGGCACGCAGCTGGGTTATTACCTTTATTTAATATGAGTTACAGCGTAGGTCAAATCCATAAATATTCTGTTGAGTTATATAGGTCATTAGAAAAAGAAACAGGTCAACCCGTGGGCTTTAGTCAAGTGGGTAATCTTCGCCTTGCAATGAACGACGATAGGATGGATGAATATTATCAATATGCGGCAACAGCAAAAACCATAGGTATCGATGTTAAATTTTTGACACCTAAACAAGTTGAAGAAATATGGCCATTATGTAAAACAGAAAATCTAGTTGGTGCAATTTTTCATCCTGAGGATGGTTATATCCAGCCAGCAGATTTAACTCAAGCAATGGCGAAGGGAGCTCGTGCCAGAGGCGCTAAAATTTATAGAAATACTGCTGTAGTTTCTATCGATCAAACTCCAGAAGGAGGTTGGAAAATAGAGACAGATAAAGGAAGTGTAGTGTGCGATCATGTTGTCTCAGCTTCTGGGAATTATGCTCGGCAGACTGGAGAAATGGTAGGATTAGATCTCCCTGTAATGCCAGTTGAACATCAATACATCGTTACAGAACCTCATCCTGACCTGATCAAAAGACAACAATCTGGATTACCCGAGATGGCGGTTCTGAGAGAATCAGATGGATCATGGTATTTAAGAGAAGAAAATGGTGGATTTATTCTTGGTCCATATGAAAAAGGTGCTCCGTGTTGTTACATTGATGGACCCAATCCTAATGCAGAGTATGAGTTATTTCAGGAAGATATCGATCGTTTAATGCCGCATATTGAAGCCGCGCTTGCGAGAGTACCCGCCTTTGGTGAAGTGGGATTTAAGCAGGTTTATAATGGAGCTATTGCATATACTCCTGACGGCAATCCTATTATTGGGCCGGCATGGGATAAAGATAATTTTTGGCTGAGCGAAGGTCATAGTTTTGGTATCACCGCTGCTGGAGGTGCTGGTTGGCAGCTTGCCGAATGGATTATTGAGGGTGAACCAACAATTGACATGCTTGGAGTGGAACCAAGGCGATTTGGAAATTATGTAACCAAGGATTACCTGATTGAAAAAACAGAAGAAGCATATTCGCATGTATTTATAACACATTTTCCTGATGAAGAAAGAGAAGCAGGAAGACCCCTGAAAACAGCACCATGTTATGAAAGATTAAAAAAAATGGGTGCGGTTTTTGGTCAAAAATTCGGATGGGAACGAGCAAATTGGTTTGCAACTGAAGGAATGACTCAGAAAGATGATTGGTCATTTAGGCGTTCAAAATGGTTCGATGCAATTAGGTATGAAGTAAATAACGTTACCAATAATGTGGGCTTACTCGATATGACTGCTTTCGCAAAATGCCGAATATCTGGAGTGGAAGCGGGAAAATTTCTTGATGATCTTTTAGCTAATAAAGTTCCTTCAAAGAATGGTCAAATTGCGCTTAGTCATGCGCTTAATTCTAAAGGTGGGATTCATTCTGAATTCACTGTTTTAAAGGAAGCAGATGATTCTTTTTATTTGGTTTCAGCGGGAGCGCTTCAAAGGCTCGATCATGATTTTTTAAGAAGATTTTTTCCTGCAGATCAAAAAATAAAATTCGAAAACTTAACTGATGAAATGGGAGTGTTTGTTTTAGCGGGACCAAAATCTCGTTTGTTATTAGAGAAGGTTTCTAAATCAGATTTTAGTAATGAGGCATTTCCCTGGCTGACTGGAAAAAAAATAAAATTAGGTGATTGTTCAATGACGGCCATGCGAGTGAATTATGTGGGTGAGCTGGGGTGGGAACTTCATCACTCTATTAACGATCAAAATAAAATATTTGATTTATTATTTGAGGCAGGCAGAGAATTTGGGCTTAAACCTTTCGGTATCAGAGCCATGGATTCAATGCGATTTGAAAAATCATATCGCATGGTAGGAACTGAATTATCAATAGAATATTCTGCTTATGAATCAGGAATGGATCGTTTTATTTGTTCTGAGAAAGAAAATTTTCATGGAAAAGAGCAATTATTAAGATGGCAAGAAAGTGGAAGTAAAAATAAATTGGTCACTTTGGAAGTTTTTGATGTAGATGATGCAGATGTGCTTGGAAATAATGCAGTTACTTTAAATGGAAAACTAATTGGAAGAGCGACAGGAGGTAATTTTGGTTTTAGAGTAAATAAGTCATTAGCTCTTGTTATGATGGATAAACAGCATGCAGACGTTGGAACCCAATGCTCAATCGATATCTTAGGAAAAATTTATTCCGCTGAAGTCATTAAGGATAGTCCATTTGATCCAAGAAATGAGCGTCTGAGGGATGTGAATAATGTCAATGACTGAAGAGCAAATTTATTCAGGAAGTTGCGCTTGTGGCAATGTAATTTTCAATGTAAACGGAGAACTTAGTGGTATTACTTATTGTCATTGTACTCAGTGCCAAAAAGCTAGTGGCCACTACGTAGCTTCTACTTCTGCTAACATTGCTGATTTCGAATTGTTATCAGACTCATCTCTAAGATGGTATCAATCCTCAAAAAATGCAAAGCGAGGTTTCTGTTCTAATTGTGGCTCTAATCTGTTCTGGAAACTCTCAGTTGAGGACGAGATTGGAATATGGCCAGGTTCCCTTGATAATTCCCCCAAACTAAAATCAATAGAACACATTTTTTGTTCTTCAATTCCAAGTCATTATGAAATTAAAGATGACTTACCTAAGCATGAATTTTTTCCTGGCTATGAGAATGAATCAGATATATATGGAATAAAAAAATGAAAAATAAATATTCTGCCCTCAGCCTCATTAAAAATGCATTTACCAATAATAAAAATTGGAAACCTGCTATTAAAAACGCAGAACCAAAAAAAAGTTACGATGCGATTATTGTTGGAGGTGGTGGTCATGGTTTAGCTACGGCCTTTTATCTTGCGAAGAATCATGGAATTAAAAATATAGCCGTTGTTGAAAAAGGTTGGATTGGTGGTGGAAATACTGCAAGAAATACAACAATTGTGAGATCAAATTATCTTTGGACGGAGGCCTCATTACTCTATGAGAAATCACTAAAGCTCTGGGAGGGCTTGAGTCGCGAAATTAATTTTAATGTTATGTTTAGCCAGCGAGGCGTTTACAATCTAGGTCACACATTGCAAGATATGAGAGATATCGAAAGAAGGGTTAGCGCCAATAGATTGAATGGTATTGATGCAGAGGTTGTAAATGCGGAACAGATAAAAAAAGAAATACCGTATATAAATACATCTTCATCTGCCCGATATCCAATTTTAGGTGCATCACTTCAAAAAAGAGCTGGTGTTGCCAGACATGATGCAGTGGCATGGGGATTCGCAAGAGCAGCATCTGATCTTGGCGTCGACATTATTCAGCAATGTGAAGTAACAGATATTATTAAATCAAATAACCAAATACATGGCATTGAGACATCTAAGGGTCGTATAGAATCTAATAAAGTTGGATTGGTGGTTGCAGGACATGCTTCGGTTCTTGCGGCAATGGCAAATCTTCGATTACCACTTGAAAGTCATCCTCTTCAAGCCTATGTGTCTGAGCCATTAAAACCAGTTCTAGACACTGTAGTTATGTCCAATGCTGTTCATGGTTATATCAGTCAATCTGACAAAGGCGAACTTGTGATCGGTGCAGGAATAGATCCTTATATAGGGTATGGTCAAAAAGGAAGCTTTTGTACTATTGAGCATTGCATGCAAGCAATTATGGAACTATTTCCGTATTTCAGTAGGGTAAGAATGCTAAGGCAATGGGGAGGGATAGTTGATGTATCTCCAGATGCATGCCCAATAATAAGTAAAACTCCAATTAATGGTTTGTATTTAAATTGCGGTTGGGGAACAGGAGGTTTCAAAGCAACGCCCGGATCAGGTTGGGTTTTTGCACATACACTTGCGAATGACGAACCTCATCAGTTAAATGCTCCATTTTCACTAGAAAGATTTTCAACAGGGGCCCTGATAGATGAGCATGGTGCAGCAGCAGTTGCTCATTAAGGTGAAAAGTAGATGTTACTAATTAATTGTCCTTGGTGTGGCGAAAGAGATGAGACCGAATTTTCCTATGGCGGGGAAGCTGGAATAGTTCGACCTGAAAATCCCGAAATATTATCTGATGAAGAATGGGGTGACTATTTATTCATGAGAAAAAATACCAAAGGAGTATTTACAGAACAATGGAACCATAGTTCTGGCTGCAGACAATGGTTTCTTGTAAAAAGAGATACTGTTACATACAAAATAATAGATTCTTATAAATTTGATCGCTCTGACAGTGAAAACAAGGGATCGAAATAATGCAAAAGAATCGAATAGATCAAATTAGTGAGATCAACAAAGACAAACTATTAAATTTCACTTTTAATGGGAAAAAGATGCAAGGTTACCAAGGTGACACACTTGCATCTGCATTGCTCGCTAATGACATTAAAATCGTTGGAAGAAGTTTTAAATATCATCGTCCCAGAGGAATAGTCGCATCTGGGGCAGAAGAACCGAATGCTATTTTTCAAATTGGATCAGGCGCAAAAACCGAAGCTGGATTAAAAGCGACTCAAGTAGATCTTTATGATGGATTAATAGCAACCAGCAAAAAAGGATGGCCAAGCATTAATTTCGATATTGCAATAATTAATGATTGGATGAGTAAAGCTTTTGGCGCAGGTTTTTACTATAAAACATTTATGTATCCGGCAAAGTTCTGGAAATTTTATGAATTTTTCTTGAGAAAATTATCTGGATTTGGAAGTGCTCCAGATCAAAAAGATCCAGACAATTATGATCATAAAAATATTCATTGTGATTTGCTTATTGTTGGGGCGGGACCAGCAGGATTGATGTCAGCACTCTGTGCGGTGCAGACAGGTGCTAAAGTAGTAATTGTCGATGAAAAAGATAGGTTTGGAGGGAAGCTTTTAAGCTCTTCTGAAAAGATTAATAATATACCTGCACCAGAATGGGCAAAAAACACACAAGCTATTCTAGAAAACTCACCAAACGTCACGTGCTTAAAAAGGAGCACTGCGTTTGGTTACTATGATTATAATTTTATAACAGTTTGTCAGCATTTTAAAAATCATAATTTAAATCAGGTTAAACAAAGATTATGGCGCGTTAGAGCTAAACAAGTGATTCTCGCTCAGGGTGCATTTGAGCGCCCATTGGTTTTTTCAAACAATGATCGCCCTGGAGTGATGTTAGCTTCTGCTGTTTCAGAATATGTCAAACGGTTTGCAGTTCTTCCAGGGAGAAATATTGCAGTTTTTACAAATAATGATTCTGCCTACCAGACAGCAATAGATTTAAAGCAGGCCGGCATATCAGATCTAGTTATCATAGACTCAAGAAAAAATAATAATTCCAACGCTTATCTTGATGTTTCAAGTTTAGCTATTGAGGTCAAGTTTAATACTGCGGTCATAAATGTTAGAGGAAACAAACATGTCGATAGCATAGATTTGGCAAGCATTAATGAAGCAACCGGGATTCATGATAAAGAAATTACGCAGAGAAAATGTGACTTATTAGTTTATTCTGGAGGGTGGAGTCCTGCTGTGCATCTGCACTCCCAATCTGGAGGTAAAAATGAGTGGAGTAATGATCTTCATTGTTTTATTCCAATAAAATCAAATCAAGAATGTGAGTCGGTAGGCTCATGTAATGGAAAGTGGAGTCTCAAAGATTGCCTAGAAGATGGGCTTAAAAAAACGAAAATCATACTTACTAATTTGGAGTTTGATACGCCTGATGTACCTCTTCCTGAGGTTGAGGAAAAAAAGTACTTTTCTATTTCACCATTGTGGAGAGTTAAAAGTGATATCGAGCCAGAATTAATCCCAAAACAATTTATCGACTTTCAGAACGATACTTCGGTGACGGATATTTTCCTTGCTGTAAGAGAAGGATATGAAAATATTGAACATGTAAAAAGATATACTGCACTTGGTTTTGGTACTGATCAAGGAAAACTGGGAAATATTAATGGGATGGCTATTTTGGGTGAAGTGCTTGGTAAACCTATAAATGAAATTGGGACGACAACCTTCCGACCTGCATATACGCCTGTGAGTTTTGGAGTTTGTGCAGGTCAGGATATTGGAAAATTCTTTGATCCCATCAGAAAAACTGCAATTCATGACTTTCATGATAGATTAAATGTACCTTTTGAGCTGGTTGGTCAATGGCTTCGCCCATGGTATTTTCCTCGAAGCAAAGAAACTCTTTATGCTTCAGTTCATAGAGAATCTCTTGCGACTAGGAATTCATTAGGAATGATGGATGCATCAACACTAGGAAAAATTGATGTCCGTGGTAAAGACGCAATCGCATTTTTAGAGCGAATATATACTCATGATATTGCTAACATGAGTATTGGTAAGTGTGCTTATGGGTTAATTCTAGGTGAAGATGGGATGATTAAAGATGATGGTGTAATGGCAAGATTGGATGAAAATCATTTCTACATTACTACCACTACCGGAGGCGCAGCAACTGTATTGAGTTGGCTTGAGCAGTGGCTCCAAACCGAATGGCCAGAACTCGATGTATATTTAACTTCTCTTACAGATCAGCTGTCCACTATTGTTTTAGCTGGACCCAATAGTAGAAAATTGCTCCAAAAAATGGGTGCAAAAGGGATAGATTCGGATGAGCTCCCATTTATGCATACAGCAAAAACATCTATCAATGATCTTGATGTAGATATTTTTCGTGTGAGCTTCAGTGGCGAACTAGCTTTTGAGGTTAATGTAAACAGTAATTCAGCTCTGAGTTTATGGCAGGCATTTATGGAGCATGGAAAAGAATATAACATTACACCTTATGGTACAGAAACCATGCACGTGCTTAGAGCGGAAAAGGGATTCATTATAGTTGGTCAAGATACGGATGGTTCAGTCAGTCCTGTGGATGCTGGTCTAGGCTGGATGTTATCCAAAAATAAAGATTTTATTGGCAAAAGATCCTTAACAAGGAAAGACTCGAATAAAAAGAACAGAAAGCAGTTAGTTGGATTATATTCAGTGGATAAAAAAAGCGTGGTTTCTGAAGGCTCACAGTTAATTAAAAACAAGAACAAAGATAAGGACAATCCTGTTCCAATGTTCGGACATGTTAGCTCTAGTTATTTTAGCCCTATTTTAAATCAACCAATTGCCCTCGCACTTCTTGAAAACGGAAGAGATAGATATGACGAGAGATTAGTTGCTGTTTCATCAGACGAAAATGAGATTGAAGTTATAGTAACAAATCCTTGTTTTTATGACTCAAAAGGAGAGAGGCAAAATGTCTGATTACGATCTCCATTATCCACTAGAAAATCTCATTAGTACTTTTCATTCAAATAATTCAGAACAGAAAAGAGCTTTTATCAGAGTTGAAAATGATATGAACTTCTTTCTTATACGGTCATCTAATGATGAGAAAACTTGTGGCTATGCAAAAGAAATATTAAATCAATCGCTTCCATTAAAATTCAATACATTTAATTCTGGAAATCATGAAATATATTGGCTGAGACCAAACGAATGGTTAATCGCAACCAAAGAAAATATTAAGTCCATAAGCTCAAAAATAGATCAAAATATTGATATACACATAATCGATCAGAGTGGAGGATTCGCTCAAATGAGGTTGGATGGCGAGAATTCTAGAGATATTCTTGAAAAGGGTTGCCCTCTTGATGTCAGTAGCGGGGTATTTAGCGCAGGAATGTGTGCACAAACTAATTTAGCAAAATCCAACATAATATTGGCACAACTGGATGACTCTCCATCTTATAATATTATCGTAAGACGCAGTTTTTCAGATTATATGGCTGAGTGGATATTAAATGCAGGCAAAGAATATAATATAGAATTAGTTTGTTGAAATTTATCTCTTTTCAGTCAGGTAGAGAGATTTGCACAGACCGAATGCCATAGCCATCAAAACTATTGAGAATGGGATTGCAATTGAAGTTGATGCAATTTGAAGTGCACTCAACCCTCCATAAAATAAAAGAAAACCAGCTACAAGTCCAATTATTGTGCCCCAAAATATTCTCAAAGATATTGGAGGACTCTTTTCACCCAAACAAAGAATTGTGCAAATCACTAATGTAGCTGAATCAGAGGAGGTCACGAACCAAGAGGCAATCAAGACAGTGGTCAGAAGCGCAATTATCCAAGTTGCCCATTTCACATCCAATAACTCATATGCTTTGAATATAGCTTGTGTTATGTCCATATTGACCGCCTCAACCAGTCCTCCTGGACCTTCAAGTTGAAGATGCAATGCTGTAGCTCCAAAAACGATGAGCCAAAAAAATCCTATTATTACTGGAAAAAGTAATGTTCCTGCTATGTATTCTCTAATAGTTCTACCTCTTGAGATTCTCGCCATGAACATCCCAACAAAAGGTCCCCACGATATCCACCAACCCCAGTAAAATAGGGTCCATGCAGTTTGCCAATTTTTTTCATCTGATGGGTCTATCCATACACTCAGAGGGATTACTGAGACAACATAATCAAGAGAGCTTGAAAATAAACCAGTAAAAATAACTATTGTTGGACCTGCAAGGATGATGAATGATAAAAGAATAATACATAGCCAAATATTGATTTCACTTAGAAGTTTTATTCCTTTATTGAGTCCTGATACGACTGATATGGTTGCTATCGCTGACACCACCAGAACAACACCAAGTTTGAATAACGGTGTTATCTCAATATCAAATAAATACTGAATACCACTCGCCATCTGAGAAGCACCAAGTCCAAGAGATACTGTGATCCCAAATAAGGTGCTGAAGACAGCAACTAAATCGACTACATCACCTGCAAAACCATAGATTTTTTTTCCCAAGATCGGATGCAAAGCTGATCGAATTGTTAGCGGCAATCCTTTCCGATATGAAAAGTAACCCAGACACAGCCCTACAAAAGAATAACAAGCCCAGCCATGAAAACCCCAATGGAATAGTGTAATTCTTTGAGCAACTATGGCAGCTTCTGATGAAATCGGGTCTATGCCTTCAATTTGAAGAAATGGATTATTTTGAAGATGTGAAATTGGTTCAGCTACACCATAAAAAAGTATACCTGTGCCAACACCAGCTCCAAATAACATTGAAAACCATGAAAAACGACTGAATTCTGGTTTCTCGCCGTCCTGGCCCAGAGTTATTTTTCCATAGGGAGTAAAGGCAACGAAGATATTAAAAACTGTTACTAATGTAACCACCCAAATGAGATAGCCAGCGAAATAATTTGCAATCAGTTCTCTCCAAAAAGTTGCAAATTCATCTACCAATTCAGGATTATTTAATATAAAAACCAAGAAACCCAGTACGAGAAATGTGGCGATAGAGGTCAATAAAGTATTAACACCTGATAAGTAACTGGAAAATTTTTGCATAGTATTTTTATAAAAAAGTCGAGCTAGAGTTGAATTGATTTGATTTTTATACTACTACAAATGCGAATACAATATAAGCGAGCGAAGCTATGATTGCTGCTACAAGAGCATAGGGTATTTGTGTAAGCGCATGTTTCATTGTATCAACACCACTTGCTTGAGCCGCCAATACCGTTGCATCAGTATAAAAACACGCATGACTTCCAAAAGAACTAGCAGATAGAACCGAGCCAATTATAAGTGGAATTGGCACGTCTAAAGCAACTCCCAACGGCATAACAATGGGAATAATTATTACATAAATACCCCAATTTGATGCTGTTGCAAATGACATAAAGGCCATAGATATAAAAACAATAACAGGAAATAATTGAGGTGATAATAATGGTTTCATAGTCTCAATTACATATTGAGGTAATCCTATTTGATCATTAATATTTTTGAACATGAAAGCAGCAACAACAATCATCAAGGGTGGAATCATAATTTTAAAGCCTTCGAGTATTGCATCAAAAGCTCTATTCATATCAATAATTTTTAACCCTAACATTATTGGGAGAATAATAAGTAATGTTGAAATTATCCCTTTAAGCAAATCGATCTCATAGAACCAAGAAATCACAATAAGCATCAAAATAGGGAGGATAAAGTTCCAGATACTTGCGTTTGAACCTCGTCGATTTTTTCGTACGAAGTTCTCATTTTTGAGTTCCTCGTTCTTTTTATTCCTTGCCATTAATTCTTCTTTTTTCATTGGTCCAAATAATGGAAAACGACCGGTCGCAACAAACGGAACCAATATTAGAGCAATGATTGGGTAAAACATATAAGGAATAGCTGATATATAGTATTTAATCCCTTCTCCGATTGAAACATATTCTGTAGATTCAAGTATCACAGAAAAGTAAACTGCCCAAGTTGAAAGTGGAACTAACACACAAGTCGGCGCTGCGGTCGAGTCAACAATATAAGCAAGCATTGATCTTGATACCTTAAATTTGTCAGTAACTTTTTTCATCGAATTGCCAATTACTATTGCATTGAGATAATCATCTAAAAACATTGCCAACCCAAGAAGCCAGGTTATAAGTAAAGATTTATTTCTTGTATTTGCATGCCTAGACATAGCATGAGTAAATGCTTCAACCCCACCAGTAGCGATAAGCAAGTAAAAAAGACTTCCCATCAGACCGCAAACAATAATAACCCATGCAATTTGAGGGTCTTGCATGACTTCTAATGAAATATCTGAAAATGAACTCAACAGATTGCTTGGTGAGTGCAAAAGAATACCCGAGATAACGCCTATGATTAATGATGCAACAGGCCTATGTGTGATAATTGCTGTCAAAAGCACGATAAGTGTTGGTATTAAAACAATTGCACTAGTTTGCTCCATTTAAACTCAACCTTACCTATACGAATGTTCTTAATATCATCCAATAAAAACCAATCCCAAATAATGCACCAGAGGATATTGCTGGAAATGGTTCATTAATTAAATGCTTAGTCTTTCTAAAAACTAACCATCCTAAAGCAATTATACATAACTGACCAAATTCTAAACCAAGATTGAAACTCAGTAATGGTGGAATTATGTTATTACCTTCTACTCCACTATCTCTCAAAAAACCGGCGAAACCCAAGCCATGAATAAAACCGAAAATTAAAGTGATAGATAGGAGCAAATAATTTATTGCATTTGTTTTTATATTTTTTAGAAATTTTCCTGTGTGCAAATAACAATAAGTAAATAAACAAACCCCGAAATAACTTAATGAAATTTTTAAAGGGATAATCTCGAATATTAATCCTAAGAGGGGTATTAGAAATAAGATTAAGGAGAAATTTTTAAT
>QOPG01000023.1 GCA_003331585.1 Gammaproteobacteria bacterium
CGCAACAAAACGAACAGCAAGCATGCAAGATATACCTCTTGCGGTGCAAGCAATGGATTCGCAAACACTCGAAGATCAAAATATTCAGAGTTTCTCAGATTACGTTAAGTATTTACCCAGTGTGAATGCCGGTGGTCGAGGGCCAGGACAAAATGAGATATACATTCGAGGAGCCGCGGTTGATGCGATTAACATCACAGTAGCAGAATCTCAAGGTTCAGCACCAAACGTTGCGCTCTATCTTGACGAACAACCTGTGACATCAGGTGGTCGTAACTTAGATGTTTACGTAAGTGATATGGAACGTATTGAGGTTCTTCCCGGACCACAAGGGACCCTCTATGGCGCCAGCTCAATGGCAGGGACAGTGAGATTAATCACAAACAAACCTAATGTCGACGAGTTTCAGGCCAGTTGGACAGGGGGTTATGCGAGAACTGAGGGTGGTGAAGCTTCAAATAATATGGAAGCGATGATCAATATCCCTCTTGTTGAAGGTAAAATGGCATTCCGTGCTGCACTTTATAATGATAACCAAGGCGGTTACATCGATAACGTGCCTGGAACATTCAAAGCGAGTAAAGCTAAGAATGGTACATTCCCAGGTGACTCAGTTACTTTTCAACCTGGCCATAAATTCTGGAATGGTACATCAGTTCCCGACTGGAATACAGATTCTCAAACTGTTGTAGCTGGAGCAGCATCAGCTGGTGGCCCTGCATTAGTCTCACAGCAATCTGGATTTGCGCACGTAGTTCCAGTTATTTATGATGTCGCAAACAACTCTGCAACGATTGAAGATGATTTCAACGATGCGCATTATGCAGGTGCTCGTTTCGGATTAAAATGGAACCTAAATGATAACTGGGATCTTTTAGTTCAAAACACACAACAATCATTAAAGACAGAAGGTGTTTGGGACTATGATGCGGCTAAGGGTGACTTAAAAGTATCAAGATTTGCACCAGATAAACTGGACGATTCTTTCAGTCAAACAGCTTGGACTTTATCTGGCTCGATGGGAGATATTGATATTGTTTACACCGGTGCTTACTTGGATCGTCAAGTTGAGCAACAACTCGATTACACTGGTTACACTAACATCGGTGCATTCATTTCTGGTTATCAATGTGAATACCTTGTTGGTGGATACTACACAGGTGATTACACAGCTGGAACAGCTTACACATGGGATCCAACACTAAGTGGCGATCCAAATGTAATCGAATGTGGTGATCCATCAAGTGCATCAAAATTAGATAATGAAATGACTCGAATGACTAATGAGTTAAGATTCACAACTAATTGGGATGGGATTGTAAATCTAGCAGGTGGTGTTTTCGTTGAAGACTTTGAAATCAAGCACATTGGTGATTTTAACTATAACGCGCCTTACAAAGCTGGATGGGCTCCAATTGATATCAACACCAATTCAACGTTCGCAAATTCTCCTGCTAACGCTAGAGGTGTTTTGTCAGACGCAACTCAATTTAGAAATGATAACCTTCGTGAAGAATCGCAAGTCGCCTTCTTCGGTGAAGCGAGTTTCCAGTTGAGTGATGAGCTCAATGTTGCCGTAGGTGCGAGACGCTATGATCTGGATTATGACTTCCAGGGATACGGTGCTTGGAGATATGGAAATAGACCATTAAATGTTGATGATAACAATTCAACAAATGATGTCAGACCTAAAGTGACAGGTGGCCGTGATTATGGAACGAACTTTAGCGGTTTGAGACCACTTAACACAGAAGACACAATGCTGAAATTTACTGTGTCATTTACGCCAAGTGATGACACGTTATTTTATGCAACGTGGTCAGAAGGTTACAGACCTGGTGGCTTTAACAGAGCAGCAGCAAAATACGGCAAATATAATGCAGCTGCTACCAATAAAGCAAACGCTGGAACTGCGAATGAAATTAACTGTGGAACCAATGCAGCATTTAATGCAAATGCTGCAACAGGATTCCCGGGTGTATGTATTCAGTATGCATTCAGATCAGATACCATGGAAAACACGGAGCTTGGATGGAAAACAACGATGATGGATGGCCGGTTAAGATTTAACGGTTCACTTTACTTCATCGAGTGGAAAGACATTCAGGTATCACAATTTGACTCACAAAATATCTCAATCCTAACTGTTGTGGATAACGGTGGTGACGCTGAAATCACAGGAATGGAAGGAGATCTTGTATATGCAATGACTGATAACTTCACATTACACTCAGCTTTCTCATTTAATGACACTGAGCTAACACGAGTTGATCCTGGATTTGCAGTGGTAGTACAAGACGAGGGTCGTGAATTACCATTAACTCCTGAAACTCAGTTCTCAATAAGAGGACGATATGAATGGGAAACTGCAAACGGTGATGCATACGCTCAGATTGGTCTAAAACATGCGAGTAAAGCACTAAACTCAATCGTTGATACGCCAGATGAGCCAAACTCATACCAGAAATCATACTCAATTGTTGATGCGGCGACTGGTATAAGAAATGTTAGAAATAACTGGGGCATGGAACTCTATGTTCAAAACTTGGGTGATGAGCGTGCACAATTGCACATCAACAGACAAGACTTTTTTGAAAGGATTACTGTGAACCGTCCACGAACTGTTGGTCTTAGAATCTCTTACGATTTCTAAAACCAATACAAGGAATAACGTGGAGAAAGGCGAGCTTCTGGCTCGCCTTTTTTATTGGTATGATCTAACTAAAATTTACTACAATTAATCCTAATAAAATTATGATTGACCAAAGAAAACAAATTGATGCAAGGCTGGAACAAGCAAAATCTTTATTGGAAAATAGCCGTTTAGTTGAAGCGGAAAAGCATACCGAAAAAATACTGAGTGATTTTCCAAGAAACGCCGAAGCACTCTATATTCTGGCTGTGTGCCAGCGTTATCTCAATAGACTGGAAGAAGCACTTAAAACACTCTCTAGGTTAAAAAAAATCAGGCCCGGTTATGGAAGAGCTTTTCAAGAAGAGGGTCATGTTTGTGTTAAGGCGGGTTTTGTCAGTCAAGCACTTAATGCTTATCGTCATGCTGTTAATCTTAATAATTCTCTAATCGCAAGTTGGGCGGGCTTAACAAAGATACTCAAGTCACAAGGCAAGGAAAAAAATGCCAATATAACCCAGCATGAATATGAAAAGCTAAAAGCATTACCTGTTGAATTGTTAAGCGTAAGAAATATGATCGCAGAAGGAAAGAATTTTCAAGCAGAGAGATTGTGCCGTAAGTTTCTCATGGAGAATAAAAAAAATATTGAGGGTATGAGACTTCTTGCTAGCCTTGGAGTGGCAGCAGACGTTCTTGATGATGCAGAGTTTTTGCTTGAAAAAGCACTTGAATATGAGCCAAATAATAACTTTGCCAGAAATGACTATATGGAAGTTCTATATAAGCGACAAAAATACCAAAAATCATTAAAGCAAGCAGAAATATTACGCAAAAAAGAACCTAAAAACCTTAAATATCAAATTGCATATGCAAATCAAGCAGTAGCGGTTGGAAAATATAAAAAAGCATTAAAAATTTATGATCAAGCAAATAAAGCATTGCCAAATAATCCAGAACTAAGATTAGTCCACGGACATGCACTCAAAACAATTGGCAATGTGGACGAAGCGATTGAAGCATATAGAAAATCTTATAATGCGCGAAATGATTATGGCGATGCCTATTGGAGTTTAGCTAATCTCAAAACCTATCGATTCACACCGGATGAGGTTTTATTAATGGATGAGAAAGAATCATCTACTTCAACAATCATCACGGATAGAATTCATCTGAACTTTGCTTTAGGAAAATATTACGAAGATTCAAAATTGTTTGATAAATCTTTTGTCCATTATGAGAGAGGAAATGAACTTCAGCAATCACAGCAACATTATAAAAAAGAACACATGACAGATGTTTTAAATCTGCAAATTGAATATTGCAACTCAGCATTATTCGAGAGTAAAAAAGAGTTTGGTCATGATGCAGCTGATCCAATATTCATAGTAGGACTTCCAAGGGCAGGATCAACATTACTTGAACAAATATTAGCCTCACATTCAAAAGTAGAAGGTACTCTCGAATTACCCAATATTCCGGCATTAGCTTATAAATTAGCGGGGAGAAAAACAGTCAATGAAACTCCAGACTATCCTAAAAACTTAAGTACTCTGAGCGCAGAAACACTTGAAAAATTCGGTAAAGACTACTTAGATGAAACCCGAATTCACCGAACTAAGTTGCCACATTTTATTGATAAAATGCCTAATAATTTTCGCCATATCGCATTAATTCATTTAATACTCCCCAATGCAAAAATTATTGATGCGAGAAGAAATCCGATGGCGTGTTGCTTTAGTGGATTTAAGCAGCTTTTTGCCAGTGGCCAGCAGTTCTCTTATGGACTGGAAGAAATTGGAACTTATTACAAAGATTATGTAGAGGTTATGAATCATTGGGATAAGGTACTGCCAGGTAAAATATTACGAGTTCAATACGAAGATGTTGTGAGTAACCTTGAAAATGAAGTTACTAGAATCTTGGAGTACTGTAATTTACCATTTGAAGATAACTGTATTAATTTCCACAAAACAGAAAGAAATGTAAGAACCCCAAGCTCAGAGCAAGTCAGACAACCAATATACAAAAGTGGGCTCGAACAATGGAAAAACTATGAGCCCTGGCTTGACCCTCTTAAGAAATCATTGGGTAATATCGAAATAAAATAATAAAAAATATCTGGCTCATGGCGTATACTTCTTATCCACAAAAAAAATAAGAAAAAGAAATGAAAAAAGAATCTCATAGCAACCTAATAAATGGAAAATGGTCTCAGAAAGGACCGTCATTTTTGAGTATCAATCCGTCTGATACAACTGACACAATTGGATCATTTCATGAAGCTACAGAAGAGGAATGCTTACAAGCAATTAATAGTGCTAAGACAGCCTTTAAATCATGGTCACAAAGTGAACTAGAGGAGAGAAAAAAAGTACTAGATAAAATTGGCAATGAATTAATAGAAAAAAGCGAGGAACTGGGCGAACTGATTGCTCGTGAAGAAGGAAAGCCAATTCCAGAGGGTATTGGTGAGGTATATCGATCGGGACAATTTTTTCAATACTTTGCTGCTGAGGTTCTGAGGCAGATGGGAGAAACTGCCGCATCAGTCAGACCTAATATAAATATTGAAGTAACGAGAGAACCTGTTGGTGTAATTGGTGTAATCACACCATGGAATTTTCCTATTGCCGTAGCTGCATGGAAAATTGCCCCTGCAATCGCTTTTGGAAATACTGTTGTATTAAAACCATCTGAAATCGTTCCAGCAAGTGCTGCAGCATTTTCAGAGATTATGCACGAAAGCGGCTTACCCGAGGGCGTATACAACTGTATTCAAGGGCGAGGTGATATAGCTGGGCAAATTGTAACCGCAAGCAAAGATATTGATGCTATCTCATTTACAGGATCAGTAAAAACAGGAAATATCATTGCTCAGAATGCAATCAAGAATATGACGCGCATCCAAATGGAAATGGGGAGTAAAAATGCCCTTGTAATTTTAGATGATGCGGATATTGACGTAGCTATACAGTGCGCTATCAATGGTGCGTATTTTGGAACTGGACAAAAATGTACTGCCTCATCAAGACTGATTGTTGAAAAAGGAATTCATGATAAATTTGTGTCCAAGATGTCTGAAGCTACAAAAGCATTAGCAGTTGGGAATGCTTTGCATAAAAACACCCAAATTGGACCCGTTGTTGATGCAAGGCAATTTAATCAAAATAATAGTTACCTGGAAGCAGCTTTATCTGATGGTGCAAAATTAATTGCAGGTGATGAAAAAATAAATGTAGATACTGAAGGATTTTATATGAGACCAACCTTGCTTATTGAAACCTCAAATAACATGAAAATTAACCGTGAAGAGGTCTTTGGTCCCATTGCATGCGTTATAAAAGCAGAAGATTATCAAGACGCACTAAGTATCTCCAATGACACAGAGTTTGGATTAACCTCAGGAATTGTTACAAATTCACTAAAATTCGCGAATCATTTCAAACGTCATTCAAATTCAGGATGTGTAATGGTTAATCTTCCAACTGCTGGAACCGATTATCATGTTCCATTCGGTGGAAGAAAAGCTTCGAGTTATGGGCCCCGAGAACAGGGGCAATACGCAAAAGAGTTTTTTACTGTTGTGAAAACAACCTACATATCATCATGATAGATAAAGAAGATATTTTAATCATTGATTGTCTCCAATATGTAAATTGGAATCGACAATTATTTGAAGAAGCTAAAGATGGAGGTCTTAATATAATTCATGTCACCATTGCATATTGGGAAAATAAAAAGGAAGTTATTGCTAATATTGAAATGTGGAATCAGCATTTCAAAAATCATAGTGACTTGATTATGCCCATTCGCAATTGCGATGATATACAAACAGCCATGGATACAAGCAAAATAGGGATCATATTTGGCTTTCAAAATTGTTCTCCGATTGAAGACGATATTCAATTAATTCAGGAGATGCATGACCTGGGTGCAAGAATAATGCAATTAAGTTATAACAATCAGAGTCTTCTCGCGACGGGTTGCTATGAAGAGAGGGATTCTGGAATCACACGCTTCGGAAAAGAAGCGATAAAAGAAATGAATCGATTGGGAATGATAATTGACATGTCACACAGTGCTGAAAAATCGACATTGCATGCCATGGAAATATCAACAAGACCCATCGCTATTACGCATGCAAATCCCTCGAGTTTTCATGATGCGCTTAGAAATAAATCGGATATTGTGTTAAAAAATCTCAGTGAATCAGGAGGTATGCTTGGAGTGAGTCTCTATCCATTTCATTTAGCCAATGGCTCTAACTGTAAACTCAATGAATTTTGCAATATGATTTATGACGCAACTCAATTGATGGGCATTGATCAAATAGGAATTGGTTCGGATTTGTGCCTTAATTGGGATTACAAAGTTCTTGAATGGATGCGAAGTGGCAGGTGGGCATTGACTCCCGATTACGGCGAAGGCTCATCAGAAAAACCATCCTGGCCTAATCAGCCACATTGGTTTGAAGATTTTAGTGGATTTCAAAATATCATTAATGGTCTAGGGTCTGTGGGCTTTAATTCTGAAGAGATTGAAAAAATTATGGGAAAAAATTGGTTACATTTCTTTGAATTATCATTTCCAGTGATGGATGTCCGTACTAATGACTGAAAATACAAAAGATCAAATTGCCGCGCACGCCATTATGAGAGATCCAGCTACTGTGATGGACTTGAATAGACTCGGTTCTCTTTATCCATACAAATTAAGCTTTATGCGTAAATTAGCTCGAAGAGTTATGCATGAGAATTGGGATATATCCACTGCGCTATTTAATCTTGATAAAGAGGGATACGGTGAGGTTGTATATGAAATACAAACACCAAAAAATACCTACCATTTTGTTGTATTCGCAAATTATTTGGACCCTGAAACAAGAACAGACAGAGTAATTGCGGATAAATGGGATATCACACTTACACTGAGACACGGTAAATTCAATAAGAATGAACTAAGTATGCTCAAAAGAAATGTACCGCTCCAAGAAAACGGGAGAATGTCATCAAACAGCATCGTACTTTCTAGAGCCAACAAAAGCAGTCGGAATTTCCAGTATATTCTTGATAAATTAACTTCAGGTCAACAACCTTCAAAAGACAAAATTAGTGAAGTTGGCTATATCTATCGCACAACTGCGGTATATGGAAGTGGAAAATTTGGTATGGCTGATTGGGAAAAAGTTAGAACATTATATGAGGATTTTAATGAGCCTTTCTTAGCGGAGATGTTTTCATGTTTCATGATCAGACAGTTTAGCTTTGATCAAATAGATCATATTGCCTCGTTACGTGCACCAAAAAAATCCGTCAAATTAAAAAACAGCATAAAACGTAATCTAGGAATTGGAAACGCGACAGGGCTTGGAATGGCTCCTTTTTTAATTAAACATCCATTATTGATTAATAATTGGATAGAAAAACGGGAACGAGTCCTCGCAAATATCATCTATAGCACTGAACCAAATAATCAGAAAATAAAATCAGTCTTATCTCTTACTAAACGAGCAATAAATCATCTGCAAGAAATCGTAACTGGCAACCATCAACAAAATCAAATAAATGAAGACGCGTGTAAGCAATTAATTTTATTGATGGATTGGATATCTGAAAATAAAAAAAATATTAAAGACTGGGAAACTCTGACCAATCATATTTCTAAAGAATATAATATTGAATCTCAAGAAATACTCAATACGATACTTATCGAGATCCATCCTAATGAAGCTTTGGCGCTTGAGACCTCGGAATATGTTGAGGAAAAATATGAACTTCGCCCTGAAATGACAATAGATAAACTTAAAAAAATCATTCAAGAAAAATATAAATGGGCTCTTGATTATAATTTCGCAGCCAAAGATACGGATAGTGTATTTTGGTATCGTTCTGAAGAAAAAATGGAACCTAGATTAGGTATCAGAGGGATTGATGACGGTGATGAGAAAGAAATGATACTGGGAATAGCAAAAAATGTATCTCAGTGCTATAAAGCTATTCGCTCTATTCCATCCAATCTAAATATCAGGACTGTCGCCGAATTTGTTTTTCATGAACCTAAATTTCGAAAAATAATTAGACGAATACAAACAATGTCCGAGACTTTTTATGGAGAAATTCAAGCAAACTTATTGCATAAAGATGTATTGCCTATCCATCTTTTGAGATGCAAATTATCTTTTTTTGGCGTCGGTAAATTTGATCCTAAATCAAAGTTATGGGTAAGAAATACCATGTTCCAGGGTGCGCCAATAATAGAGGATATACAATCAAACTATCAGGATGATTGGTTTTTCCCAGTTATAGATATTCATGATTCGAGTGAGAATCATGAAATTCAATAGAACATCAATCAACGAATTAAACGCTCTAGTAAATCGAGCATGTGAAGTATATCTGGGTATCGAAAACGATTTCGAAGAGGTGGCGTCCAAAATTATCTGGCTTGAAGTCAATGACTTTGGGGGGATACATAGATTTATTGGCCTGATATCAAATGAAATGCGTAACCTCAATAATCGCCCTGAACTTCTAGATAATAAGAAAGAAGTCATATTTAATAACAATAATAAAAGCCTAATTTTATCGTCTCATTTTATTACCGATATAGCACTATCCAATTGGTATGACGATAAAAGAAAAAATATTAAGATTATTAATGCAAGGGATCCAGAGGCATTGATACCAGACTTATTAAAATTTACAAAATATCAATTTGAACCAATTTTTATCTGGTTTTCAGAAAAAAAATTATACAAAGTGCATATAAGGAAGAATGAAGATATCCTTTACTCTGAACATAAAATACCTTCATTAAGTAAAAATGACTTGGAAAATTATATTATGTTATTTAGCAATCAAGAGGATTTAGAAAAATATCAATTTAATCCGGATTTTTTAGAAATCAAAGATAAAAATATAATTCAAGAAATACATCCGAAGAATTTTTTATCCAAAGAAAATGACAAATTGATGAACGGTTTATATATTGACAAGGAAGCATTTAAAACAATGTCAAAATTAGCCGATCAAGTCTTAGTTGCTTCAAACGAGCAATCACGCCAGGGGGCCGGAGAATAATTGAGATAATTTCAGTGCTGGAGAAATAAAATTCAAAACAATCAAGACGTTTCAATAAAAACAGAAAAATCAGGTTTTTATAAAGGCTACAATTTAATTGTAGCTGCCACGCCAAAAATACTCATCTCAATACTAATTTTTTTGGTTGTTATTCAGCCGAATCAATCAAGCCAGATCTTGCTTGAATTCCAAAATTGGACAACAAAGACTTTTGGTGGATGGTATGTTTTTGTCACGGCATTCTATACATTCACCTGCTTACTCTTGGGATTATGGCCGAAAACCGCACATATTAAACTTGGTAAACCAGATGAATTGCCAGAATTTAGTACAATTTCTTGGTTATCAATGATGTTTGGTGCTGGCATAGGTATTGGAATGCTTACTTATTCTACAGCAGAGCCTATTTTTCATTTTGCCAATAACCCCGATACGATAAAAGGATTGTCTGTTGGCTTAGAAGAGAATAATGTACGAAATGCCTATAAATGGGCTTTATTGCATTATGGTTTAACACCCTGGGGTATATACGGTGTTATCGGTATAACACTGGGCTATCTTTCATATAATCGAGAACTTCCATTAACAATAAGGAGTTCCTTGCATCCATTATTTGGACGAGCCATGTCCGGTGGATTGGGAAATATTACGGATGTTGTCTCGATTATTGCAACCATCGTTGGCCTGGGTGTAACTATTGGCTATGGTGTATCTCAATTTGCCTCCGGTCTTTTTAACATTACCGGATTGGATTGGTTAGTAAATGATTTAGGAAAACCAACATTAATTGGTCAGATATCAGGCTTAATTCTAATCATAAGTATTTCTTGTGTATCCGCAATGACAGGCATAAGAAGAGGAATAAAATGGTTATCAAACATAAATATGAGCCTATCACTGCTTTTGATTTTATTTTTTATTATTTTCGGAGCTACCTTTTTTGCCATAAAAGTATTCTTTTTTACAATTTGGGATTATCTAATCGCATTCCCAGAAATGTCAACCACGGTTTGGAATAATACTGATAGTGACCTCTCTTTATCTCTTCAACAGTGGCAGAGTGCCTGGTCTATTTTTTATTGGGCATGGTGGATAGCATTCGCACCTTTTGTCGGGCTATTTTTAGCCCGCATTTCTCGTGGCCGAACAATTCGTGAGTATGTGATTGGCGCTATTATTATTCCATCATTGATATGTCTTGTTTGGTTTGCTTTTGTTGGGGGAACTGCAATTGATTTAGAGCTCAATGGTAGCGCAGCTGGCGTTATTGTTAATGCAGACATTTCCGCACAATTATTTGAAACAATAAATTTATTGTTGTCGCCTGAACTTTCTTCTTTGCTCTCTATATTGATTGTATTGTTACTGATTACTTTTTTAGTAACATCAGCAGACTCTGGTATTTTGATTATAAATACACTCGCATCCGGAGGTAATCAAAATCTAAGACAAAGAAAACATATAATTATTTGGGGTGTACTATTCTCGCTATTGATTGGCGTTCTTTTGAGTGCAGGAGGAATGGATGCGCTCAGATCAGTTATGATTATCGGTGCGTTGCCTTTTTCTGTAGTTATGGCGTTAATGTTAATTTCGTTGTTAAAGTCATTGCTAAATGACAAATCATAATTTATCTCATTACAAAGGGATTTGACATTGGATCATCTGATATATTAATCCAAGTGGTTTTTGTTCTTACATAATCTTTTATAGACTCCATTCCAGCTTCTCTTGCATAACCCGATTGGTTGTATCCACCGAAAGGAGCAATGGGTGAAATGGCACGATAGCTGTTAATCCAGCAGATACCGGCTTTAATTTTTTTGGAAACACGGTGCGCTCTCGCTAAATTATTCGTAAATAGACCTGAGCCGAGACCGTATTTACTGTTATTTGCCATTTTTATGGCTTGTTTTTCATCTTTAAACGTCAATATTGAAATTACAGGGCCAAACATCTCCGTTTCAAGAGTTACGATCGATTCATTAGGACAGTCTATAAGTGTTGGCTCAAAATAATACCCTTTTTGTTTTATACGACTGCCACCGAATACAACGTTCGCTCCCTGTGAGACAGCTTTATCTATTGTTTTTTCAATTAATTCAATTTGCTTAATGGTGCATAAAGGACCGACATGCGTTTCGCTTTTTTTGGGATCACCAATAACAATAGATTTTACTCTCTTAGACAATTCATCAATTAATTCCTTCTTTTTAGATTCATGAACAATCACTCTTGAACCTGCAACGCAGGATTGTCCTGAAGCGCCATAGTTGCCTGCTATAATTCCATTCACAGCACCCTCAATGTCGGCGTCCTCAAAGACAATAATTGGTGATTTACCACCAAGCTCCAAGGTGGTGACAGCAAAATTTTCAGCAGAATTAATTATAATTTGTTTTGCTACATTCGGTCCGCCAGTAAATGCTATACGATCAATATCTGGATGCGTGGTCAAAGGAATTGCGCAGTTATATTCATCACCAGTTAAAATAGAAACAACGCCATCAGGAATTCCTGATTCTTTGATTAGTCTAGCAAAATACAATAAAGAACACGGTGCAATCTCTGAAGCTTTGATTACGACTGTGCATCCCGCTGCAAGTGCTGGAGCAAGCTTTGTCGCCGTCAGAAACATTTGTGCGTTCCATGGAACAACAGCAGCAACAATACCTATGGGTTCATATGAAGTGTAAACGTGCATTTCTGGTTTATCGATTGGTAGAGTGGAGCCCTGAATCTTGTCAGCCAGTCCTGCAAAGTAACGATAATAATCAGCAACGTATCTTGTTTGAGTGACAGTTTCTGCAAGAAGTTTTCCACTGTCATGAGTTTCAATTTCTCCAATTTCGCTCGCATGCAATTCAATAAGATCAGCAAGTTTGTAAAGCAGTTTTCCGCGATCAGTAGGAAGCATCTCTGACCAATCACCCTCTTCTAGACAACACCTCGCAGCTTTAACTGCTAACTCAACCTCCTCTTTTTTTGCAACAGAAAAGGTCGCCCATGATTTCTCGGTATGTGGATTGATGCTTGTAAAACATTCTTTTTTTTGGTTTTCATAAAACTTACCATTGATAAAAACTGGGAAGTGTTGAATGTTGTTATTGGATTTCATATCGCTCCATTTATGATTTAAATGCTGGCATAACCCTTTGGATAAAATTATTTAATGAAGACACTTTTTCATCATAACTCATTCCCGAGTCAATCCAATATGAAAACTCATCATAGCCCAGTTTTTCATAGTCCTTGAGTCGACTTGTAACCTCATCGATCGTGCCAAAAAGAAGATTTTTTTTCATTTTTTCTGGAGCATACATATCTAAAAGGGACAATTCTTTGGATGATAATTTTTTTATAGATGCTTGATTGACTGGTCTTTGATTTTGAAACCATGCTCCAAAATGAGCATAAAACTCACTGAATTTTTTTGCAGCTTCATCCAACTCATTTTGTTCATCACTTACATAAGTATGTTGCAATAACATAATTTTAGACTGGGATTGAGGGTTACATTTTTTCTTGGCGCTATTAAATTTCATGATTAAATCTTGCACTTCATTGTAGTCTTGCCAAAGAGGTGTCACCTGAACATTACAGCTATTATTGATAGCAAACTCGTGACTATTTGGATCTCTTGCTGCAATCCATATTGGCGGTCCGTTTTGCTGTAACGGTTTTGGTGTAGAAGTAGATTTTGGAAATGAATAAAACTCACCTTCGTGAGAATAATCTCCTTTCCAAAGCTCACGAATCGCCGGTATTATTTCACGTAACCTCTGACCTGCCTCCCAAGCATCCATTCCAGGCATTAACCTTTCATATTCAAAACTATATGCTCCCCTTGCAATCCCTAACTCTAATCTGCCCGAAGTAATGAGATCCGTCATAGCTGATTCTCCAGCTAACTTAATTGGATGCCAAAATGGAGCAATAATTGTTCCGGTCCCTAACCTAACGTGTTTTAACTTATTGGCTAAATCAGAGATAGTAAGAAATGGATTTGGTGCAATAGTAAAATCCATACAATGATGTTCTCCTGTCCATATCGCATGCATACCTCCATCATCAGCAATTTTACATAAACTCAAGAATTCATTGTAAAGCTGGGCATAGGATTGTGATGAATTTGTTTTTTCCATGTGCACGAAAAGAGAGAATTTCACGTATTGTTCCTCCAATTTTCTATTTCCAATGCAAACGTTAAAATGGCATCATTCACTTGAGAAAAATGGCTCATCTGAGCCATATGGCCGGCACCCTCAACTATGAGAGTATTGCCATTCTCGCATAACTCGTTCATCTTTCGGCTCATATCTGGTGTTGAATTTTTATCCTGACTGCCTGTAATAAAATAACTTGGTAGGATATTTTCCATAAGTAATTTTTTTGGTACTCCCTTATAATTTGCAAAAACTTTGTAGGCGCTGCGATATCCAGTTTTATTAGAATTCAATAACCAAGATCTACAATACTTCGCCAATTCAATATTTTCAGTACTTTCACCCTCACCAAACCATCTTTTTATTGTAGTATCCACTTCTTTATCAAAATTTTCTGAGAAACTATTTTTCAGTCTATTTTTTAAAGCATTCATGGCTTCATTATCACGCTGATAAATACAATTTAAAGCAATTAAACCATAACAATCGTCTTTATATTTCTTTATGTAATCAAGCGCAATTAGGGCGCCAAGAGAATGACCCATAATAATAAATTTCTTCTGAATAATTTCATCCGTAAAGGATTTAATTGCCTCAGAGTATAAATCAATATTGATATCTCTGGATTCTAAAATTTCACTCTCACCATGGCCCGGAAGATCGATGGCAATAACATCGAAATATTTTTTTAAATATTGAATTTGTGCGTTCCAAGATTCTAATTTAAGCCCAACTCCATGAATAAGGATTAATGGGAGGCCAGAACCTCCTCTATAATAGGTAATATTTTTACTTGATTTAGACCGAAGCTGGGTTGTCCACATCATGGCCTAGGTCTTTTAAGTCTTGATAGCGGTCTCCAATTCGGTGATGCGGTCGGCCTCCAATAGAGCCACCTATTGCAACAACAATTTCATCAGAGCGAGGAGCATCAGCTATCGAAAACTGAATGGTAAGATAATGTGAACGCCGACCAGCATCATTTTTATCCATTAAAGGAATCATTATTGCTGAATCTGCTGGTCCTCTTGTATTGGTAAATGAGAGATAACTTTTTGCTCCAACAGCTTCTCTGTAAAAGTTTCCAAATCTTAGCGTATGAATCAAGGCAGAGGCATGTTCAATTTCACCATCTAGTCCAACGACACCAGCTTTCCCGTATGCTTCAATTTTATCCCCACCACCGACTAGGTTGGTAATTCTGGAAGTTAGCTCTTCTCCTAGAGATGGCGCAATCGATAAAATCTCAGGTTTTAGATCCTCAATGTACTTTCCAGACCATGGGTTCTCTATTACCGCTGCCACAGCAAACATCCTTAGGGGAGTTTTAGCTTTTCGAAAACCTTCAATTAGTGTCTCTTCATCATAAACAACAAATTTTCTAATCTTTAATGACATAGTCCAAACCTGTATAAAATTATATCGGATCCATACAACTGCCTTATCATTTTATATTATTAACAATCGACATCCCACATAAATCACTAGAACAGCAGTCAATCTCCTTATGATATTTGGATTAATCAATTTTAATCCCAGATAAGAACCAAGTTGTCCGCCCAAAAATACCGCAGCGAATAACCACAAATATTCTGGTTTGACTAAAGAACTATCAACGCTATGATTTTTAATTATTTGTCCAGCTAGACCTGAAAGAGAATTTGCAAGTATGAAGAAACTGGTAAAAGCTGGGATAACTCTCACCGGGAGAACTTGTGTTAAATGAAGTATTGGTGCAAAAAATATCCCGCCTCCAATTCCAACCAATCCAGCGATATATCCCAGTATGGATGAAATTGCATAAATTATTGCTTTTCCTATTTTGCTATCTATGTGGTCACTAAATAATTTTATTGGATTATGATTCATCGTCATGGCCATACCTGACAATATTAAAACTACAGCTAGAATGATCACAAATACCTCTTTATCGACTTGGGTATTTCCGCCCATAAAGGCAAAGGGCACTGATACGAATATACATGGCAAAACATATTTCCATGGAATGATATTCAGTTTTTGATGCTTTACGCAGCTTCCTGCTACAACAATGAGATTACAAATTAAAGCTATAACGGGAATGGCTCTGTAGTCTACATCCAGCAGTATTAACAGGGCATTATATGTAGAGCCCCCTCCAAAACCAACTGATGCATAAATCAGTGCCGTAATAAAGAAAGAAAGTATTAAAAAAATCCTATTTTACCTTTGCCGAGTGTTAGAGATTTAAAAATATATTAGTAGCATTATATGACTATGTAACTAATTAGACCATTGCGACCGTTTTATGAAATACTACTAGCTATGGAAATTAAAAGACGAATCACTAATATGCTTATTCTCGTTCTAGCAGGCGAGATAATTTTTGGTTTGCCTTTTCACTTGGCGCGCTTCTTTCGCCCTACATATCTTGATGTATTCAATATCAGTAATACTAATCTAGGGGACGTATACGCAGTATATGGTTTAACAGCGATGATTTCTTATTTTTTTGGTGGCATGCTTGCAGATAAATACTCGCCAAGGATTTTGATGTCACTCTCGCTCATACTCACATCAATTGGTGGTTTTTTTATCTCCACTATACCTGAGCTCAGCACTATTTTTATTATTTATGGGTACTGGGGTATTACGACAATTTTTTTATTCTGGTCTGCAATGATCAAAGCAACGAAAGAGTGGGGAGGAGAATATTCTCAGGGCAAAGCTTTTGGAATACTCGATGGTGGCAGGGGCTTGTTTGCTACAATTGTTTCTCTAATTGCAATTTATCTTTTTACTGCATTTTTGACACAAGAAGTTACTCTGGCCAATCCATTTGAAAAAAGAAAAGCATTTCAGTCTGTTATTATTTTATATTCATCTCTCACACTTCTCATTGGCATAATTGTTTGGCTCTTTTTGCCAGATAATAACGCTGACGCAAAGAGGAAGGAGCCCATATTTAAAAATCTTAACAAGGTCTTAAAAAACCCACTTGTCTGGCTTAATGCAGGTATTATTGTTTGTGCTTACTCAGCATATAAAGGGCTGGACAATACTACACTTTACGCGCATGAAGTTCTGGGTATGAATGAAGTTGATGCCGCAAAAGTTTTTTCCTACGGTTCGCTGATCAGACCTGTCGCAGCAATAGCAGCAGGAATCATTGCTGATCGATGGATCAGCAGTCGTTTAATTCTTGTAATGTTTTCATGTTTGACAGTTATATTTGCAATATTAGCACTGAATGACACCATGCTCCTATACCCAACAGTTGTACTTTTGAATATTTACATAACATTCTTTCTGGTATTTGCGATTAGAGGTATTTATTTTGCAGTAGTACAAGAAACAAAAGTAAATAGTAATGTTACCGGAACTGCGGCAGGGGTAATTTCCTTTATAGGCTTTACCCCAGATATATTTTTTGGATCTATTTCAGGAAGAATATTAGATGCGAATCCAGGAGTTGTGGGTCATCAAAATTATTTTCTCTTTCTGACCGTTATTGCTTTTTTTGGCATTGTAATTCCATTTATATTCAGAAAAATCTCAAAAAGAAATGGAATACCATAAAAATTTGAAGAAAAAAATCTTATTTCTCATGCTTTGAAAAGTTTTTATAAGAATCTCTTAAAAAAACAAACAATAGGATCGCTCCACAAGATCCCAAAAATATTGCACAAAAAAACGTTAGCCAATCCCAGATAATCATTTCAGATCTCCTCTAATTTTATTATCACCGGTTGTTTTTCCAAATATGTTTCCAATAAAAAAACCTAATAAACTAATCGGTAAACAGAAAAATAAGGAGTACTCTTGCCAAATTGAATACGTGTTATCCGCCAAAGTGAACGTCCAAATATATGTTCCCCATACTTCGTTATAATCGCCTATTCTTGATAGCCCAATATAAAAAGTGAGTACACTAACCAGTCCCATACTGCAACTTAGCAGTCCAGCTAGTGCAGTCTTTTTTCCCTGGTAAAATAAAGCCATTAACACTGGAACAAAGACAGTGGCCAGTATTACCGTGGTTACAAAAATTAAGAGCGCCATAATTCTTTCAAATTGAAAAGCAACCAAATATCCTATTGTCCATGCAATCACGATGCTTATTTTTGTAACTTTAACCAGCTCTTTATCTGAGGCATCTGGCTTTATAAGTGGACGATACATATCATAAGAAATATTCGATCCTGCAACCAATGTATAACCATCAATAGTAGACATGGCTGTCGCTAAAACACCAGCTAAAAATATTCCTGATAACCCTATTGGAAGCGCGTAAGTCACGGCGATTAGGAAAGCATCATTCGGGTGCACATTACTTGCTAATATTCCCTTGCTCACAGCCGCTAATGCTGCAATTCCTCCAGCAACAACCAACCAATCGAATGTAGTCCAAATGGCTGTAGCGGCAAGAATTGCATTCCTTGCTTGTTTTGCGCTTCTTGAAGCAAATATTCTTTGATATAAAGATGGATCGATCAATACTGCTAAACTAGAGGAAGCATAAGCCAGTAACAAGAATGGAGGCACTGTCCCAAAGAATTCAAAATGACCGGTTGGAACTGCCTCTTTAATCGCGGCAAAACCACCCACCTCGTGCACTAAAAGAGGAACACCAACAGCAACTGTGATACACATTAATGAAAACTGAATCGTATCTGTTATTGCAACCGCTTTTAGCCCGCCAAGTAGGGTGTAACCCAACGCAATACCCCCCAATAATAAAGCGCCATAATGAGCATCAATTCCAAAGACAAATTCTGATACACGCCCAAGGGCAAATAAGCTTGTGGTTGGCAAACAATAGATCATCGAACTTACTGCCCCAATAGAAGATGTTTTTCTACCATATGCTTTTTCCAAAATTTCAGGCAATGAAACAAAATTTGCAGCACGAAGTTTTTTGCTCATGTAAAAAGCAATGAAGAGATAAAACACCAAAGTAGATAATGCATAGCCAAAAAAAGCCATTAATCCATCATTGAAAGCCATCTCAGATGAACCAAATAAAATATCCAAACCATAATACGTTGATACCATCGTTGAGATCAGCATTGGCGTGGTCATGCCACGACCTGCTAGCATGAATTGATCATACGTTGAGTCTTTTTTGTAAGAATAGATGCCAACACTGATTAACATAACTATGTAAAAGAAAATAATCACATAATCAAAATTTGCCACATAATTACTCATATTAACTTTAGTCCCAATTATTGGTGATTGATGAATTATCGGATAATAATAATCTAGATTATGCTATGTTATTCTGACTTAAACAAATCTTGTAAAATTATGAAAAAATTAAATGGTATTGTTCATTCTGTATATACCAATAGTGATAATAATCTGGGTAAAATTGAAACAGATTCAATAGAAGTCATGCTGGACGGTATTGTTGATGACCCCCATCGTGGATATACAAGAGAAACATGGGTTGGTGATAAACAGCCTCAGGGCACTGTCAGAAGAAATGAAAGACAATGGTCTGCCGTATCAATAGAAGAAATAAATAAAATTACTGAAGACATGGAACTTGTTGTTCCTCTAGATGCTGCAGTATTGGGCGCAAACATTTGTCTGGAGGGGATACCCAATCTTTCGTCACTCCCAAAAGGGTCAATTATAAAATTTTCAGGTGGTGTTGAATTGATTGTGGAAGAATACAATCCTCCGTGTTCAGGAATGAGTCAAAAGATTGCTCAAAATTATACAACGAAAAGCAATTCACCAATTTCAGATACGCAATTTTCAAAATCATCTAAAATTTTACGTGGCATCGTCGGATCAATAGAAACTTCAGGCGAAATTAAACAAGGTGAAGCAGCTGAAATTCATATCTATGAAAACCCAAGCTGGCTATAGCAATTAAAAAAATTGATTAAATTACATAAAAATAACTATGTGGGGCATGGTTTAGATGTTCATAAAATTGTGTTCCCCTCTATTACCTTGATCGTAGTATTATTTATTTTAATCACTCTTTTTTCGCCAGAAACAGCAGGACCCGCCTTCGTTGATCTTCGGTTATGGCTGACATCAAAGTTTGATTGGGTATTTTTAATAACTGCCAATGTATTATTAATTTTTTGCCTTTTGGTTACGCTAACGCCGGCCGGTAAAATAAAACTCGGTGGAGTGGATGATAAACCAGAGTTTTCTAGGCTGAGTTGGTTCGCAATGTTATTTGCTGCTGGCTTAGGGATCGGTCTTATGTTCTATGGAATATATGAACCGGTAAATCATTTTTTATACCCCCCGCTCAATGTTGATCCAAGTGATTCTGTTGCCTCCCGAAATATAGCATTGTCAGCATCAATCATGCACTGGACGCTTCATCCATGGGCGCTGTATTCTTTCGTGGGTCTTACTTTGGCTTTTTTTTCTTACAATCAAAATTTACCTCTTTCAATTCGTTCAGGATTTTACCCGGTTTTTAAAGAAAAAATCTGGGGTTGGCGCGGTCATGTTGTTGATATTCTGGCTCTATTTGCAACAATTTTTGGTATTGCTACTTCATTAGGGATTGGTGCAGAACAATCCATGGCAGGTATTAATTACCTCTTTGGAATTGAATTAAATGCGGTTAATAAAGTAATTGTAATTATTACGATCACAACTGTCGCATTATTTTCAGTATTGAGAGGCTTAAACGCAGGCATCAGAAGATTGAGTGAATTAAATATATTCTTAGCGATATGTCTGTGTTGTTTTATTTATTTTTTTAGCCCGTCTGTAGAAATATTAACAAATTCTTTTAAATATACAGTCAACTTTTTAAGAGATTTGCCCGCTCTAAGTAACTGGATAGGCCGAACAGATTCCGACTTTCTGCATGGTTGGACAATATTTTATTGGGCATGGTGGATATCCTGGTCTCCATTTGTTGGCATGTTTATTGCAAGAGTCTCACGTGGAAGAACCATAAGAG
>QOPG01000024.1 GCA_003331585.1 Gammaproteobacteria bacterium
ACTGATTGTATTTTTTATTGTGGGAGTAGTATTTGTTTTTCTCAATCTTCTTGGTATGCGTCATCGTGATTGGAGTAACTTTATATCAGGAGGAGCATTTAGTATGTCTTTGTTACTTATGATCGAGACTAAGTTCTGGTAATTAAGTTGCTTTTTTATGCATCAGGCTAACAGAAGATAATGATTAATTATATTAGATATATTAGATAAAGTATTGATTTAAATATAATCTTTTAGCATATCATTGCCAATAATTACAACATCATCCACGAGTTTATTAAAATCATTTAGTCGGCTTCGATGATTGGTGATTGCCACTCTAATAGAAAAAATACCATTTAGTAACGCGGAGGATGGAGCATGCTCACCAGTTTCATGCAGTCTCATCAATAATTCAGCATTAAAGTCATTAATTAAATTCTCATCAATTTTTTTGTTAATGTATCTAAATGTTACTATGTTTAGTGATGTAGGGGATAATATTTCCAGGTGTTGATTCTTGATCACCAAGTCAGTCAAATATTTTGCCTGATTTATATTTTGTTGAACTAATTCGCCAAATTTATCAGATCCTTCTATTTTCAGGGCCATCCAAGCTCTCAGGGCTTTAAATGATCGGGACAGCTGGACACCATATTCTGAGAAATTTATTGGTCCTGAAGCAAGTCCACGTTCAAAATTTTTAATATACGGCGGGATCACTGAGAAAGTTTCTTTGTGCGGTGCTCCACCTTTAATTAATACGCATCCACAGTCATATTGAATATACATCCACTTGTGAAGATCAAAGGCAATAGAATCAGATAACTCCATACCTTCAACTAAATGCTTTGAATTTTTTGCGAGCTTTGTTATTGCTCCGAATGCACCATCAGAATGAAGCCAAATATTTTGCTTTTTTGCAATTTTTGACAGTTCAATGAGTGGATCGATAGCGCCTGTGTTAACAGTACCAACATTAGCAATAATACAGGCTGGTGTATTCCCATCCTTTATGTCACTTTCAATGGCTCGATTAAGGAGGTCTAGATTGATCGTATAGTCATCATTGACTGGAATCAATTTTAATGACTCTGAGCCGAGCCCGAGTAACTCAATAGCTTTGCGTATACATGAGTGTGTTTCAGTTGAGCTGTAATATATCAATCTTGAGTTATTTTTTATATCAATACCATCATTTCTAACGTCATATTTCGCAGCATTAGTTCTTGCGACAGCTAAACCAACAAGATTTGCCATTGAACCGCCACTGACGAGCAGGCCACTCGAATCGGCAGGATAATCTAGTAACACTTTTAGCCAATCTAATAATTGTATTTCTACATAAGTAGATGCGGTTTCATCCAATCCAAGGCTTCCAGAATTCATCGCAGATATAATCATATCCGCTATCAATTGACTTGGTGTTCCTGTTCCACCAACCCAGCTCCAAAATCTAGGGTGAATGTTATTAGTCGGATATGGCAGTATGTGTTTTTTTACTTCATCGTAAACTTTTGCATATTCAGTTCCAGTTCTAGGAAGTGATTCATCAAATAATTCTTTTGATTCTTCAGGCAGGCTTTTCCATACAGGTCTCTCTCCTACATTTTTGAGATATTCAACCAAATCATCGGAAACTTTATGCAACAGCTTGTTAAATGCATCCCAGTCATCTGGGTCAAGTGACTTTTCATTGAGATAATCTTTGTTCATAATTTTTTATCTTAATTGGTGAAACTTAATTCAGTTTATAATATTGTACTGGAATGAATCTACTAATGTTAATACTTGTCTTTTTGGGGATTGCAGTGTCTTTTTCAATTGCATATTTTTTTTGGAGGCTGGTACCAAAAATACAAGATCTAGAGCTTAAAGAATCCAAAACTATTAACAAAGACCGACCTGAAAAAGACTAGATTAAAATGTCTTTCTATTGTTTATTTGATTCTTTAACTAAAAAAAGAACATTCCTCTCAGTAAATACTCCCTCTAGTATGGATTTTAATCTTTTGTGTGATTCGTCTCTATTTGTTACAGGAAAAATCTTAATCAGTTCATTGTAATTCAAATATCCTGGATTATGTATTTCTAATATTTCTGCATAATCAAAAAATTTATCTTCTTTTTTTATTTTTAATTTATAAAAATGTGCAGCTAAACTATGAAGACTCTCAGAACTTTCTGGTGTTTTGAATAAAGGGTATTCATCTGAATTGATTCGCGCAATATCTAGATTAATCTTGCTTATACTCCAGCCGTTTTCTTTGAGAGTAGCACCAATTGATGCGCCATTATCTATTCTTTTTTGTGTCTCTTGATCAATTTTAGATTCAAGAAACTTTACAATAGCAAATGTTTGGTATATTTTTTTTTTGTGATTTGAGCTATCAAAGCTATACAAATAAGAAACTCTAGTATCATGATCTGAGTACAAAATATCCAATCCATAAGAACCAAATTTCATCTGAATTCTTTCACTGTTTAGAATAGATGATGGGATGGTATCCGCATAATTTATATTCAGAGTAATTATGAAGATTAAACTTAAAATTAATTTATTTAAATGCATGTTCTCAGATATAGGATAATTTAGATTTATGATTTAAAATAATATACTTATTTATATCAAGAATCATAATTAAGCCAAAAATATACAATATGACTGCAAGGCCAAAGTACACTCCAGTTCAGATAGTTTTTGCGATAATCGTAGGTTTGTCATTGTCAAGTATTGTTTACTTCAGCACGATCTCTCCTGACTCACAGAAACAGCGAGCAACCGAAGAAACTGTGGTTCTAGAGGCTGAAAAATTATTCTTTATTTTGTTGGAGCTTCCAGATTCCTCAGAGATCATTAGCCCTATCAATGAAAATAGAGATGTAGGAAAAACCTATATTTATCCTACTGTGAATGGCGGATGGCAGGTATCGGGATATTTTCGACGAAGTCAACTTGAAGGATGGAATCCATGGCTTATGAACCTTGATGAAAATATCAATGTAATCGAGCTAAAAGTTCAGAGTCGAAAAGAGAGTTTTTCGGAAAATATTTCTTCAAAAAGTAATATTACTATTATGCCTATCCAGTAACACCTTCATTTGTGTTTTTATCGTCATCCCACTGGATGATATTTAGTTCAATGAAGATGAATGCAATCAACCATAAAAAAGCATCCCAAAAATCAATAAAATCTCCTTTTATTCCCCAATAAAATGCATTAAAAAAGAGAATTGGATAGAGCAAGTACTTACTCAAAAAACTTATTTTATTTGAGAGCGAAAGATATCTGTTTTTTTCAACAAGTATGATATTAATTTCAATTATTAATACGACTATGATCCAAACACCTGCATTGATTACATCTATCCAGCCGAGTCTTATTATTTCAATTAAACCATTTTGGTCAACAATCGCTTGCATATCGTTAAATTTTATAAAATTAGAAGAAGAGCTCAATTGGTTACAGTTAACTAAATCTATTGGTACGTATTCATTTATACTAACTGAATATGACCATTTGTCTGGGACAAGGTCACATAAATTATTCGCTTGAATTAACGTATCATTGGTATAGAAAAATATTAAATTAGCACAATAGCCAAAAAAGGAATAAACAATAAATCCATAGCAAAACACCTTAATTGCTAATAAAGAGGTCTTCACAGACTTTGTAATTTTATTGTCGTCAAGAATATATGTTTCAAGCTCAAGCAACCATAATAATATTAACCACGCGGCTGTATCTATTGATGCTGCAAATCCCTCGTATATTTCATTAATTGCAATTCCATTTGGATATCTGATCGGATAGGCAAGGATTTCTTCTTCCATAAAGAAATACATATTTGCAGTAACTAATACATAGATACTGTATTTAAATACTTGAAAAATATTTTCATTGGATATCATCTGATTTTACTCAATTAAAGATCTATTCTCTTTTGTTTTTTTATATTCTGATATAATTGAAACTGACATCTTAAATCATTAATGATTTTATTCGTTTAATTTTTTTGCCACCTTCAATATTAGTCTAATTGTATGAATTTTCGTAATTTAATAATTTTATTTTTTTGTCAATTAATCTCATCTACAGGTCAGTTAGTTGTGGTTACTTTAGGTGGTATTATTGGCTCATCTCTCACAGACAGTCAATCAATAGCAACTTTACCCGTATCCTTGATGGTAGTAGTAACTGCACTTACAGCCATACCAGCTACCATGCTTATGAGGAGAATTGGAAGAAAATACGGTTCTGCTATTGCTTCTTTATCAGCTGCGATTGCAGTTCTCTTAGCGGCTTATGCAATAAAAACTCAAAGTTTTATCTTATTCGCGCTATCGGCGGCGATGTTTGGTATCAATGCGGCTTTTTCTCAGCAATATCGCTATGCCGCAGCAGAGAGTGTGAATCAAGAATTTGTAAGCAGATCAATATCACTGATTTTGCTTGGCGCCATTGGTGGAGCAATGTTGGGTCCTGAGTTGGTAACTAGGGGGCAATTTTGGATTAGTGGTATTCAATACGCAGGAACACTCATATCCCTGGCTTTATTGTTTGTGATTCAAGCGATTCTCCTTTTGTCGCTGGGTGATTTCAGCATTACTGAAGAAGGAAATGATAAAACAAGCGGAAGAAAGCTGAGTATTATATCTAAACAACGAGTTTTTATAATGGCTATGCTTGGCGGTACCATTGCTTATGGCTCAATGACGTTTATTATGACTGCTACTCCGCTGAGCATGCATGTAATTGATGGCTACTCGATTGAAGCAACGGCTAATGTAATTAGGAGTCATGTTTTAGCAATGTATATACCTTCATTGGTATCAGGATTTCTAATTGAAAAATATGGACTCAATAAGATTATGTCAATCGGTGTGATAGGTCTATTAGGTGCGTCTTTAGCTGGTATGTCAGGAACATCTGTTTTTATGTATTGGCTAGCACTAGTGCTTCTGGGTGTAGGATGGAATTTTTTATATGTGGGTGGAACAACAATGCTTACTTATACTTATGAGCCTAATGAGAGATTCAAAGCGCAGGGCTTAAATGAATTTTGTGTATTCGGAATATCAGCTTTTGGATCACTTTTGGCTGGAACAATTATGTATAAATTTGGGTGGTTTGTGCTCGTTATAATTCCAATACCTTTTCTATTAATGATTGGAGTGGGATTAATAATTACGAATACAGAAGTAAAATCGCTTGTTCTGAAAAAGAAGGCTGAAAATCAATAAATAAATATATGTAATGAAATGACTTCAAGAATTTACAATCAATCAATGTACAAATTTGGCACGCCAGAGAGTTCATTATGGGAAGCCTCTCAAGGTGCCAGAATACCCCATTCAATAAAGCTAATAGGCGATCACTCTGCTGATGTTGCAATTATAGGTGGAGGTTATACTGGTCTCTCTGCGGCTTATCATCTAGCAAAAGATTTCAATGTCAAATCTTCTGTTATTGAAGCTGGGCATATTGGATGGGGTGCTTCAGGGAGAAATGGAGGATTTTGTTCGGTTGGAGGAACAGCAGAGGATAATCAAACTCTCATAAAAAAATACGGTTTAGATGATGTCAAAAAATATTATCAGTCGCAGATTGATGCTATTGAACTTGTTAGAAGTATCATCTTGGATGAGAAAATCGATATTAAAATACAAGGTAATGCGGAAATTGAGGTTGCCAGATCATCAAGAGATTTTGATCGACTTGTAAGTTATGCGAATTTTAGAAAAAAATCATTAGGATTAAACACGTCAATTATCCCTGAGGACAGATTTAAAGAAGAATATTTTGATTCAACCGAACAATATGGGGCAATTTCTATCGAACCTACTTTTGGAATTCATCCGCTTAGGTTTGTGAATGGGTTAGCTGATGCAGCTTCTAATAGAGGTGTTAATTTATATTCAAACAGTGAAGTAGTATCTTGGGAGAAAACTAATAATGGTCATCTTCTCTCAACAAATAAGGGTTCAATTACTGCTAAATATGTAATATTTGCCACAAATGGATTCATGCCAGAGCATCTTTTGCCTAATTTTAATGCACGTTCATTACCTATAATTAGCTCGATTATAACGACACGCCCTCTTAAAGTAGACGAACTTAATAGTCACAATTGGAAAACGGAAGACCCAATAATTAATTCTAGAAAGTTGGTCAATTATTTTAGAATGCTGCCAGATAATAGGTTTTTGTTTGGGGGTAGGGGTTCTTCGTCAGGAAATGAGCAAGGAGCATTGAAAAATTATTGCTATCTTGAGAGCGTAATGAAGAAAATTTGGCCCAATTGGCGTAACGTTGATATCGAATATAAATGGCACGGATTTGTATGTTTTACCAAAAGATTAACCCCTTCAATTGGAAGGCTTGATGATGATCCCTCGGTTTTCTTTGGATTTGGATACCACGGCAATGGAGTTAATACTTCGACGTGGACTGGCTATCAACTTGCAAAATGGATTGGTAAAATCAATGTTAGATCTGAGTATCCTGAAGAATTGCCTAACCTTGTCAGAGGCTTGTCACCAAAATTTCCATTCAGTTTATTTCGAAGATATTATCTCCAAGCGATGATTAACTTTTATCGTTTTAAGGATAATTTTGATTTTTTCTCTAAGTAATTTGAATTTTCGCTTGAATCCAATTTAATACTTTTATGCATATTTTCGGATTAATTTATTTTTCTTTTTTGGGTGAATATTGATTTTATTGAAGTCACCATTTATGTGTCTTAGTGACAATAATTTTTTATCCATTATTCGGAACCATAGCCAAGGAAAATAAGCTAGCAAGTAACAACCAAGATAACCACTGGGTAGCGATGGTAAATCATCAAAATTTCTTAATACTTGATATCGTCTTCCAGGATTTGCGTGATGATCAGAGTGTCTTTGCAAATTAAATAAATGTAAATTCCCAACTAAATAATTACTGTTCCATGAGTGATAGGGTTTACAAAGCTCGTACCTTCCATTTGAAAGCTTCTCTCTTAACAAACCATAATGTTCGATATAATTCGCACTAGTAAGTTGCCACCATGCAAATAAATTATGTACGAGCAAGAAGGGGGCCATAACAAGGCCAAAACTTATTAATAGCCCAACTTGAAAGATCAGAGTTAACGAAAAAGATTGCATTAGCTCATTATCGAAACACCAAAATGATTTACCCAATCTATGAAGTCTTTTTTTCTCGATTGAAATTGCGTTTTTGAATGATTCGGGCATTTCTCTGAGTGCAAATTCGTATATATTCTCACCCATTTTTGCACTTGCCGCATCCTCTGGAGTCGACACATTAGAGTGATGTCCTCGGTTATGTTCAATTGTAAAATGACCATACGCTGGAATTGATAAGACTATTTTGGCTAAACTTCTTTCAATTTTAGTTTTTTTGTGACCAAGTTCATGGCCTGTATTTATCGCTATACCACTAACTAAACCTGCCGAAGCTGAAATTAGTAATATCTCTAACAATGACAATGGTATTAGACCTATATAAAAAGCAGAAATAAAAAAAACAAAGATATGTATTGGTACTGCTATGTATGTGAGGATTTTATAGTATGGTATTTTTTCTAGATCAGATTGAACCTCATCTGGATGATTAGAATTATCTTCACCGAAATACGTATCTAAAAACGGAGTAAATATATATGTAATTACAAAAGGATAGAGCAACCATAAGGTGTTTTCTGTCAGGTAATGCATCCACAATCCTGGTATTCCCACAGTGGGATATAAAACAGAAAGTAACCAGAGCCATTTTTTATTGTCTTTATATGTTTTCATTCTCTCGCTAACTCTATTGGGATATTGCTAAAAAATCAATTTGGTAAAAAATTTATTTCTAGAGTGATCAATTTAACAAAAAAAGATATTATAATTTGTAGGTAGTTCAATTAAATATATTTACTTGAGAAATAATATGGCAGGTCATAGCAAATGGGCGAATATTCAGCATAGGAAAGGTGCCCAAGATAAAAAAAGAGGTAAATTATTTTCTAAGCTTATTCGTGAAATTACCGTTGCCTCTAAAATGGGAGGTCCTGATCTTGCGTCAAATCCAAGACTCAGATTAGCAGTAGACAAAGCTAAGTCGCAAAGTATGCCAAAAGATAATATCACACGGGCAATAAAGAGAGGTTCAGGCGAATTAGATGGAGCTGACTATCAAGAAATTCGTTACGAAGGTTACGGTCCTGGCGGTGCTGCGGTAATCGTTGATTGCCTGACAGATAATAAAAATAGAACAGTATCTGATGTAAGGCATGCATTCACAAAGTTTTCTGGAAATTTGGGCGCAGATGGTTCTGTTGCTTATATGTTTGATTTAATTGGTCTGCTATTTTTCAAGGCCATTCAAGATGAAGATTCAATCATGGAAGCGGCAATTGATGGAGGTGCAGATGATATTAAATCAATGACTGATGATTCATTTGAGGTCATCACAAGTCCTAATAATTTTGAAAATCTAATTGAATATATGGGTAAGAAAGGTTTCAAACCCTCAGAAAGTGAAATAACAATGAGATGCTCAACAGATGCGAACCTAAATCAAAAAGAAGCGGAAACTATGATTAAACTCGTTGATGCTCTTGAGGAGCTCGATGATGTTCAAACTGTTCATACTAATGCAGAAATATCCGATGAGATTATTGAAAATTTATGACTAAAGAAAGCCAACGTGTATTCGGGGTGGATCCAGGCTCAAGAAAAACAGGCTTTGGAATTATTGACATAAATAACAATAAGCCTTCCTATGTAACCAGTGGCGTCATAAAAAGTTTAAAAGGAGATTTTCCAGAACGTTTAGAAACAATATTCAAATCGGTATCAAGTCTCATAGCTGAATATCAGCCAAAGATTATAGTAATTGAGAGTGTTTTTGTTCACAAAAATGCTGGCAGTGCATTAAAATTAGGTCACGCAAGGGCTGCCGCATTATGTGCATCATTTGATAGGGATATTAAGGTTTTTGAGTATGCTCCGAGGGAGATTAAAAAAGCAATAGTGGGGAATGGTGCAGCCACTAAAGAACAAGTTCAACATATGGTAACCGCTATTCTAGATTTAAGCATTAAGCCAAGCGAGGATGCAGCAGACGCAATTGCGGCAGCCCTTTGTTATAGTAATCAAAGAAATCTTACGAATTCATTAAATAAAATTAAAGTGAGTGGAAGATGATTGGCTCAATCAAGGGAAATATAACTCTTAAGCAAAATCCTATTGTTATGGTTGATTGCAATGGTGTTGGTTATGAAGTTGAGGTTTCTTTGACATCCTTTCAAAATATGCCAAGTATTGGGTCATCAGTTTCATTCTTTACTCATCTGCAAGTAACAGAAAATTCACAAACATTGTATGGGTTTGAAGAATTATCTGATAGATCACTTTTCAGAGCATTACTAAAAATAAATGGGGTAGGTGCAAAATTAGCTCTTGCAATATTATCTTCAATGACTGTGCATGAATTCGAAATGGCGATCAGCTCTGATGATAGTGAATCCTTAGTGAGAATTCCTGGCGTTGGAAAGAAAACAGCTGATCGTTTAGTTATTGAGATGCGTGATAAGTTAATAGATGTTGAGGGGCACGCAGGTATCGAAAAGGAAACAGAATCTAATAATGCTAGAAAAGAGGCTTTTGATGCTCTTTTAGCGCTCGGTTACAAACTCTCTGAAGTAAAGAAAATTATGGCGAATATTAAATCTGATAACAAAAAAGTAGATGAAATATTACGAATTGCTTTAAAACAGGCGGATAATTAATGGATAACATTGAGCACGATAGGTTAGTTGCTGGCTCCCAGAGTTCAGATGAAAAGATATTTGATAGAGCCATAAGACCGAAAACATTAAATGAATTTATAGGTCAAGATAATGTTCGTGAGCAGATGCAAATTTTTATTGAAGCTACAAAAAATAGACAAGAGTCCTTAGATCATGTCCTAATATTTGGCCCTCCAGGTCTAGGAAAAACAACGTTAGCTCATATAATCTCTCATGAATTAAATGTTAATCTAAAACAAACTTCTGGTCCCGTACTTGAGAAAGCCGGTGACCTAGCAGCGATTCTCACAAATTTAGAACCAAATGACGTTTTATTTATCGATGAAATACATAGGCTTAATGCGGTTGTTGAAGAAGTACTCTATCCTGCAATGGAGGATTTTCAATTAGATATTATGATTGGTGAGGGCCCTGCCGCAAGATCAATTAAACTAGATTTGCCTCCATTCACACTTGTGGGCGCTACTACACGAGCTGGATTGCTTACCTCTCCACTAAGAGATCGTTTTGGGATTGTTCAAAGATTAAATTTTTATGATGCAAATGATTTAACAAAAATTTGCAATAGATCGGCGGGCATATTGGATTTAAATATTAAACCACACGGAAGTGAGCAAATTTCAGAACGAGCAAGAGGGACACCTAGAATAGTTAATAGACTTCTAAGACGGGTTAGGGATTATGCTGAGGTTAAAGCTGATGGCATTATCTCAAAAAATGTAGCAGTTGCTGCATTGGATATGCTTGAAGTTGATCCTAATGGATTTGATCCAATGGATAGAAAATTGTTACTTGCAATAATAGAAAAATTTGATGGTGGGCCGGTGGGTATAGAGAGCCTTTCTGCTGCCTTGGGCGAGGAAAGAGGAACTATAGAAGATGTTATTGAACCATTCTTGATACAACAGGGTTTTTTGATGAGAACATCACGAGGTCGTGTAGCAACCAAGAACGCATATCTGCATTTCGGTGTTAAATACAATGATAATAACCTCAAGACTACAAAAGATTTGTTAGAATAAAAACAAAAGTTAATAGGAAGAAACATGGCAACAAATATGTCCTTTATAAACCTTATATTAAATGCAAGTCTGATTGTTCAGATGGTGATGCTCATACTCGTAATCGCATCAATTGCGTCATGGAGTATCATTTTTAATAAAAATAAATTAGTCAAAAGAATCAAATCCGCTTCAGATGATTTTGAATCAAATTTTTGGGCTGGTGGTGACTTAGCATCTCTTTACCAATCCTCAAAGAGAAACGATAATTTAAAAGAAGGAATTGCCAGTATTTTTAATGCTGGATTCGAATCATTTAACCGCTTGTCTTCAAAGCAAACCAATAATAGGGATAAAATGGTGGAAGAATGTTCAAGGGCCATGCGAATTGTCCAGATGAGAGAAGTTGATAAGTTAGAACAGAGCCTGGCAACACTTGCATCTATTGGCTCAATTAGCCCTTATGTTGGATTGTTTGGAACAGTAATAGGTATCATGAATTCCTTTAGAGCGTTATCTGGTGTTCAATCAGCCACCTTAGCTATGGTTGCCCCAGGAATTGCTGAGGCACTAGTGGCTACTGCCATGGGTTTATTTGCGGCAATTCCAGCTGTTGTCGCCTATAACAGGTTTGCTGATAGCGTTACTCGCTTAGAAATAAGATATGACAGCTTTTCTGAAGAATTTACCAGTATTTTGCAAAAGCACGAACTTTTTAAAAATGAGTAATTAAGACTTTGAAGAAAAAAAGAAAAGTAATGAGTGAAATAAATGTAGTACCTTACATTGATGTCATGCTTGTGCTTTTGATTATTTTTATGGTAACCGCTCCATTACTTACGCAAGGAATCAAAGTTGAGTTACCTAAAGCTGGGGCAGAACCTATTGCGGACTCTTCCAACCAGATGCCATTAATTTTAAGCGTCGATCAAAGTGGAAATTTATTCTTAAATGTTGGTGATAATGAAGATAAGCCTCAATCATCACAAACAATAATAGACAGAACTAGATCGGTTCTTCAAAGCCAACCTGCAACAATGGTTTTGGTGAAAGCAGATCGATCTGTAGCTTATGGGAATGTTGTTGGTGCGATGGTGTTACTTCAACAAGGTGGCGCGAAAGATATAGGTTTTGTTACTGATCCTCTTGAATCATACCCAATACCATGACAACGGTTTTAGATATATGAGGGATAAAAGTAAAATTACATCAATTATGATGGCATGCATATTGCATGGTTTTCTTATAGCTTCTCTTGTTTTTGTTTTTGAGACTTCGGATGCAAACATTCCATCAAGACCGCTCATGATCAAAGCAAAGATTGTAAAGGAGGAAAATTTAATAACTCCAGAAAAAAAACAAGAGAGAATCAGAAGACAGGCCGAAGAAGAGAAGAGGCAAAAAGATATTCGTGAAGAAAATCAGAGAATAGAAAAAGAAAAAAAAGCCGAACAAAATAGATTAGAAAATGAAAAGAAAAAAGCGGAGCAGATTAAGAGAGAAGCTGCTCTCAAAAAAAAGCAGGAAGAAGAAGCTTTAAAGAAAAAACAGGAAGCAGAGATTGAGAAAAAGCGGATTGCGTCTGAAAAAAAGAGACAAGAAGATATTGAAAGGCAGAGAGCAGAGAATGAAAGACTAAGAAAGGAAATGGAGGAAGCAGAAAAAAAAGCACAGTTAGATCGTGAGTTAGAGAATGAGCAAAAAAGACTTGATGCACTGAGATCAGGTGCATTAAGTCGTTATATGTATGCGTTGATGATGAAAATCGAAAATGCTTGGATTCAACCAATCAGTGCCGGTAAAGGTATTAGTTGTACCGTAAACGTGAGACAGTTACCTGGCGGTGAAGTTGTTAGTGCTGCTGTCGAGGCATGCAACGGAGATGAGTCTGTAAGAAGATCAATCGAAGCAGCTGTCTATAAAGCATCACCGCTTCCTAGCCCTGAAGACCCAAGTTTATTTGAAAGAAACCTTAGGTTTATTTTTGAGCCAATTCAGTGACAAGAGGGTAGATTTGAGAGAATTATATGTTTAAACAAAAAATTATCTATTTTTTATTATTTTTTTTCATGCAAACCACATCGATGGCAGAGTTGACGATAAGAATCACTCAGGGAGTCGGTAAGCAGACTCCAGTTGCAATCGTTCCATTTGGAGTGGGGAGTGGACTTTCGAAAATTTCAGAAAATATTACTGAAATTATTACAAATGATTTACTAAGAAGCGGAAGATTCTCTGTGACTCCCGTTGAGAATATGCTTCAACAACCATCAACTGGTGCTGAAATTGATTTTGACGATTGGTCGATTCTTGGTGTTGAGGCGGTTGTTATTGGTAAAATTACTGAGGGTAGGAATAATTCATACAACATACAATTCCAATTATTTGATATATATAAAAGGGAGCAGATTGTAGGCTATAGAATGCCTGCGAATGAAAAAACTCTCAGAAGATCAGCTCATCGTATTGCTGATATGGTATTCGAGGAGCTGACTGGTATTAGAGGTGTATTTGATACAAAAGTTGCGTATGTAAGATCCAATGCTTCTAATGAAAAGCGAAATTACACTTTAGTAATCTCAGATTCTGATGGGGAGAATGAGCAAATAGTTCTTGAATCAAAAGATCCAATTATGTCTCCAGCATGGTCGCCTGATAGTAGGATGCTTTCTTACGTATCTTTTGAAGGGAATATGTCTACAATTTATGTTCAAAATCTAAGAACAGGAAATAGAAGAAAGATCTCTGAGCTACCCGGCATCAATGGATCTCCAGCGTTTTCTCCGGATGGAAGAAAACTTGTATTAACTCTTGGCGGTTCTGATGGAAATCTTGATATCCATGTATTAGATATAGCCACTAGAAACTTAAAAAGGCTTACTTATAATCGCTCTATTGATACAGAAGCAACTTGGGCGCCAAACGGAGAAGAAATATATTTCACCTCAGATCGTGGCGGTTCTCCTCAAATTTATAAAATGAAACTTAACTCAGATAGAGCATCAAGAGTAACTTTCGAGGGGAGCTATAATGCTCGACCACGTTTATCTCCTGATGGAAATAAACTAGCAATGGTTCATCAATATCGGGGTGATTATCGAATTGCGATATATGATATTGAGGAAAAAGACTTGTTAATCCTTTCATCCGGCTCTCAAGATGAATCACCAAGTTTTGCGCCAAATAGTGATACTTTGATATATGCAACAAAATTAAGTGGAGATGGGGTTCTTGAAACAGTGACTGCAGATGGCTTGGTTAGGCAAAGAATGGCACCAAAATCTGGAGATATTAGAGAACCTGTATGGTCACCATTTTTAAAATTATAGTAATATGTTAGATTATGCTTATATGAATCGAAAATTAGTAATTTAGGGAGTAAACACAATGAATCGTTTTAAGTGGTTAACAATAGGGGCTTTGGTATTTTTTATCTCAGGTTGTACTTTATATTCACCCTCTAGCTCTTCTGGAAGTTCAGATATGAGTTCCGCATCAGAAGATGGAGATGCTTCAACATACGGTATGGGCATGGGCGATAATGATTCCATGGAAATGCTGAGTGACGACAGTCTATCAGGAAGCCTTGATACCATTATTTATTTCGATTTTGATCGATCAGAGCTTCTCGCAGAATACGATGAACTGGTATCAGCTTATGCGCAAAGATTAAATTCCAATACTTTATCTACAGTAAGGTTGGAAGGTCATGCCGATGAAAGAGGTTCGAGAGAGTATAACATTGGCTTAGGAGAGAGAAGAGCGCAAGCGGTAAGAAGAGCAATGCTTTTGAATGGTGTTTCTCCAAACCAAATCACAACTGTAAGTTATGGTGAAGAAAGACCATCCGCATACGGAAGTGATGAGACGTCATATCAACAAAATAGACGCGTTGAAGTCGTACTTATAAACTGAAGCCTAAATACCCAAAGCTGCAAATGACTATAAATTTGAAATTTATATGGTTTTCTATGGTAATCGCTTTATTAAGTGGATGCGCCAACACAGCCGCAAATAATTCTTATCAAGCCTCTCAAAATGGGATGCAGGAATCGCCATTACGATCCAATGATCAAGGTATTATCGAAATAGTTCGTCAACTTGATGAGCTTCAGAGAGAGCTCTCAATGATACAAGGAAAAACAGAAGACTTGGAATATCAATCTCAATCGACACAGGAGAGGCAGCGTTCGTTATATATCGACTTAGATGATCGGCTACAAGATCTTGAGAGATCAATAAGCGCCCTAAACTCTATGAATGTTGTTGATGAGAATGAAATTATAATTGGAGAATTACCTGTTCCCGGCGGCACAGATGAGGAAAATTATGCAGCCGCATTTGAGCTATTAAAGGAGCAAAAATACGAGCTAGCTTCATTGGCTTTCATAAGATTTCTGTCCGCGTTTCCCGGAAGCAGTTTAATTGATAATGCACAATATTGGTTATCAGAATCTTATTACGCTACAAACCAATTTCCTCAAGCTCTTGAACAGTTTACTAAAGTTATTGAAATTTATCCGAGATCCAGAAAAGTTTCGGATGCATTACTTAAAATAGGTTACTGTCATTATGAATTAGGAAACTGGGGAGATGCTCGAGCTGTATTCACTAAGATTCAAAATGATTATTCTGATTCAACTGTCGCAAAACTTGCAGAACAGAGAATAAAAGTTATGAATGACAGGAATTTATAACAAAAATCATCATATAGTGGTTTTTGTTATTGTATAATTATAATTCATAATAATTTTCTTGAGATTTACGGATACTCCGGTATTATCCACGCAAACCATATAAGTAAATTGTTTTATTTTATGCAATTTATTGTGCGCGGGGCGTTAGCTCAGAGGTAGAGCATTCGGCTTTTAACCGACTGGTCGTAGGTTCGACTCCTACACGCCCCACCATTTAAGAATTTATTATCGTAATCCAATCATCATTAAATATCAGATATATTGATTTTTAGAAATTCAGTATTAAATGGATTTATCGTTTTTATAATCATGTATAATCCGCATTGCTTGGTTTACTAGTCTCGAAAAATAAAAAATATAAGATATGAATACAACAAAGAAAGAAACATGGAAAGTCTTTAAATTTGGAGGCTCGAGTTTAGCCAATACAGCATGCTTTGTCAGAGTTTCGAAGATTATTTTAGATTCATATATTGCCAACGAAGAACAACCTCATTCTATTATTGTTTCCGCTATGGGAGGCTTTACTGATCTTTTGATAAAGATTTCAAAAGATGTGCCGGCCGAATCATTAAAGTCATCATCTGAATATAAATCCATCATCGATAGAATCTCGATAATATCTAATGATTTACTAGACAGCACTGAGTCTGAAAAATATTTACAAGAAATTTCTGAGGACTTTATAGAAATTAAGAAAATACTCGATCAGTCAAATAACAATAAAGGTGCATTAAGGAAAGGAAAGAGCGATATCATAGCCGGTTACGGAGAGCTATGGTCAGCGAGATTATTGAATATTTATTTAAATAAACTGCTCGCGAGTAATAAGTCAAATTTTATTGATAGCAGGCAATTATTATTTCTTAAGGAGAGTGATACAGGCGATAGTATTGATTGGGCTAAATCTAAAGAGAGTTTTAAGAATATAACCACATCTTTGTCATCTAAAATTTATGTGATTACTGGTTTTATAGCCTCGAAGGAGGATGGAACTCCTACTAATCTAGGAAGAAATGGGAGCGATTATTCTGCTGCAATCTTCGCCTCTCTTTTTAATGCGGAAGAATTGATTATATGGACAGATGTCGATGGAGTCTTGAGTGCAGATCCTAATAAAGTGAAAAATGCGAGATTGATATCAAGCCTCTCATATAACGAAGCGATGGAGTTAGCATATTTCGGGGCAAAGGTAATCCATCCTAAAACATTTGGGCCATTGATGAACCAATCAATTCCAATTTATATTAGAAATACTTTCTCTCCTGGAAACAGAGGAACTAAAATATCATCCAACGTTGATGCTAACAGGGAAATAAAAGGTATCACTGTTATTGAATCAATAGCATTAATCAATCTTGAAGGCACAGGAATGATCGGCGTTCCTGGTACTGCTGATAAATTATTTTCATCACTTAAAGATGAGAATATCTCTGTAACTCTCATTTCTCAGGCAAGCTCTGAACATTCAATATGTATTGCAGTACCTGATTCAGTATCAGAACTTGCCTGCGATCAAATAAACACTGCTTTTTCTGAAGAAATTAAATCGGGACTAATCTCTAATATTGATATCACCAGAAATCTTTCTGTGCTTGCGGTTGTAGGTGATAATATGGTGGGGCAGCAAGGTATTGCTGGTAAATTCTTTAGTACATTAGGAGATTCCGGTATAAATGTGAGAGCGATAGCCCAAGGTTCTTCAGAAAGAAATATCTCAGCAGTTATAGATTCTGAGGATACTCATCTAGCATTGAATGTAATACATAATGGATTTTTTATGACCAAACCTTCTCTCATAATAGGAATAATTGGTATTGGCGTGGTTGGAAGTGAGTTGATAAATCAACTTCACGCTAACATCAAAAATATTTCTAATAAATTTAATATCGATCTTAAAATAAAAGCTATTGCCAAATCGAATGCAATGATAATGGATAACAATTCGATAGATTTGATTAATTGGAAATCATTGATTGATGAGTCTTCGATTGAATTCGATATCAATGAATTTCTAAAGCACTTATCAAGTGATGCTTGTAACAAAAATGTATTAATTATTGATTGCACATCAAATGAAGATATCTCCGGAAGGTATGCAGAATGGATGGAATCAGGGCTGCATGTTATCACTCCCAATAAAAAAGCATTCAGTGATACTTTGGATTCTTACAAAAGAATAAAAAATCTTTCTAATAAGAAAAATAGCTTCTGTTTTTATGAGACAACTGTTGCAGCAGGATTGCCTGTAATTTCTACTGTTCAAGATTTAATCGATACTGGTGACAATATTCATTCAATTGAAGGTATATTCTCAGGTACATTGGCATATTTGTTTAATGTATATGATGGGACAAAACCATTTTCTCAAATAGTTAGTGAAGCAAAAAGTAATGGCTATACAGAACCTGATCCTAGAGATGATTTAACTGGTATGGATGTTGCAAGAAAATTAACCATTATCGGACGTGAAGCTGGAAGGGATCTCGAGATCAGTGATTTCAAAATAGAGAGCCTAGTACCAGATGAGTTATCTGATGTTGATGCAGATAAATTTTTGGATTTATTTAAACAATATGACGATGAAATGAAGCTTAAGTTTGAAGAAGCAAAAAACAATTCAAAAGTTCTCAGATATACCGCAAAATTAAGTAAAAACAATGAGGTATTTATTGGGTTATCACAGTATCCTGAAGATCATGCTTTTAGTAACATTCAGCTAACAGATAATATTATTCAGATAAAATCAGATCGTTATTCAAAAAATCCAATGGTAATTCAAGGACCAGGAGCCGGACCCGAAGTAACTGCGGCAGGAATATTTTCGGATATTGTAACTTTACTAAAACTTATAAATTAATATGAAAAATAATTTTGTAACAGCTTTTGCACCAGCTTCAATTGGAAATGTTGCAGTAGGATTTGATATGTTAGGCCTTGCTATTGAGAATGTCGGAGATAGGGTTTCTGCAAGAAAGGTGGAAGAACCTGGTGTACATATTAAAGAGATATATGACGAATTCGGTGAAATTCATATGAATTTATCAAAAGAAGCAAGCAAAAATACTGCCTCGATTTCTGCGCTCGATTTTATTGAAACTAACAATATTGATTTTGGTGTTGAGTTGATTATTCACAAAGGCATTCCTCTTCAATCAGGCATGGGAAGCTCAGCTGCTTCAGCAGTAGCTGGTGTGGTTGCAGTAAATGCATTACTGGATGAGCCATTAGGTAAAAAAGATCTATTAATGCATGCTATCGAAGGAGAGAAATTTGCAAGCGCAGGATTACACGCAGATAACGTAGCTCCAAGCTTATTTGGCGGTTTAGTATTTTGCCCTCAAGATGAGCTCCCAAATACGATTCAACTTAATTTGCCAAATTGCATATCAAGCATAGTCTTGCATCCCGATTTATCAGTCAATACAGCGGAGAGTAGGGCGAGTCTTAAAGCTAATTATTCATTATCAGATTTGTTAAAACAACAATCTTATCTCTCAGGTTTTATTCTCGGAGTAAAAGAAAGTAACTTGAATTTAATCGAACGAAACCTAAAAGATATCATTATTGAACCACAAAGATCGTCAGCAATTTCATGTTTTGATAAAGTTAAAAATACTGCAATGGAGAATGGTGCGATTGGCTGCTCTATCTCGGGAAGTGGGCCGAGTATATTTGCACTATGCAAGAATGATGATGCTGAATTAATTGCATCAAAGATGAAACATGCATGCGAAAATCAGAATTTAAAATGCGAAACATGGATCAGTCAATCAAACTCTCAAGGTGCTGTAGTAGAATAAATAGAATGAAATATAAAAGTACAAGAAGCGATGATGTTATAGAGAGTATCGATGACGTACTTAAGAAAGGTATTGCAAGTGATGGCGGTCTTTATCTTCCTGAGAAGTTTCCTAAATTTAAAAAAGATGATTTTGACAAATGTTTATCAATAAAAGATACTGCAAAGACATTACTATCACCTTTTTTTGAGAATTCTTTAATACATAATCATCTAGATTCGATAATTGATTCTTGTTTTTATTTCAAGATTCCTGCAATAAAAGTTAAAAACAGAAATTGCTGGTATCTTGAATTGTTTCATGGCCCAACAGCAGCATTTAAAGATGTTGGTGCTGGATTCCTAGCATCATGTTTAAGCCGATTAAATAGAGACAATGAGCCATTAGTTATTCTTGTGGCAACTTCCGGAGATACAGGCGGAGCTGTTGCTGCTGCATTTCATAATCTTTCAAACGTGAATGTAATTGTTTTATATCCTAGAGGTAAGGTTTCATCAAGACAAGAAAAACAACTCACTTGTTGGGGTGGTAATATCTTATCTTTGTCTGTGAACGGTAACTTTGATTCCTGTCAGGCACTCGTTAAGAGTATTTTTCTTGATCATGAGTTAGCAAGTCAGTATAAATTCAGCTCTGCCAATAGTATAAATTTTGGTAGATTGTTACCTCAATCAATATACTATGCTCACACTAGTATTGATCATTATAGACGCAATAATAAGAAACCAAATTTTATTATTCCTTCAGGAAACCTTGGAAATGGACTTGCATGTATTTTAGCAAAGCATATGGGTTTCCCCATCGGTAAGATTGTATTAGCCTTAAATGAGAACCGCATGATTGAGGACTTTTTGAGTGGAGACGATTGGGAAAAGAGAGATACAATTCAAACGATTGCGAATGCGATGGACGTAGGAAATGCTAGTAATATGGAAAGATTGATTGACCTATATGATATTGAAGATATTAGAAGAGAGATTACCGCAAAATCAATTAGCGATACTAGGATAAAACAAGAAATAACAGAATGTTTTAACGAAACAGGAAGTATAATTTGCCCTCATACAGCAACAGCAAGTTCAGTATATAGGGATCTTGAGTCGAAATATAAATCAGAAGACTGGATCATAGTCGCAACAGCTCATCCGGCTAAATTTGAAACAGTGGTTGAGCCATTAATTAAAACTAATATAGAAGTACCAAGCGAATTAAAGAAAATATTAGATAAGCCAAGTCATTCGTACACAATAAACCCGACAATACCAGAATTCAAAAAAATAATTTCAAATAAATTAAATTAATTAAATCATTTAAATATATGAATAATATTATAATTTAAATAATTTTATAGTATTGTTATAAGTCGCTACTGCAATTTCAGATTGAGTATAAGTGGTGTGATTGGAAATCATTTTTACTATTTCGGTTAAATATTTCGGTTCATTTCGTCTGTTTTTTGGTTTTGGTTGCAACGTTCTTGGTAATAAGTATGGGCAATCA
>QOPG01000025.1 GCA_003331585.1 Gammaproteobacteria bacterium
TTGGGACTTGGATTGGCTTGGTCACTCAGAAATGGCAGGTCGTTATAAAGAGATTATACAAACCATAACTCAGTCAATTGACTTTATTGAAACATCATCGGGTAGACCTCTATTTTTGTCACAAAAAGCTGAAATTTATGCTGCTCATGAGGGTTTACATTTACAATATGAGACATCACAAACACGATTCATAGAAAGAACAAGTAATTGGTACAACTTAACGACTCACTTTCCATGGATAGGAATGAGAACGGCTGAACTAGATGGTGCTCATGTTGAATATTTTCGAGGTGTTGCCAATCCAATGGGTATAAAAATAGGCAACGGTATGACAAGAGAGTGGTTACAAGAACTTATTTCAACGCTTAATCCAGATAAAACGCCAGGAAGAATTACATTGATTCATCGATTTGGAGCTGATTCTATTGAAGATAATTTACCTGCTTTAATTGAAGCTGTGGAAGAAGTAAATTCCCCTGTACTTTGGGTTTGTGACCCAATGCACGGTAATACCGAATCGACCTCTAATGGAACCAAAACAAGACGTTTTGAAAATATCAATTCAGAAATAGAATCTGCGTTTAAAGTGCACAAAAAAATGGGTACATATCTGGGTGGTATTCATCTTGAATTAACAGGTGAAAATGTAACAGAGTGCACTGGAGGGGCCAGAGGCTTGAATGATGATGACCTTTCAATTGCATACAAGTCGACAGTCGATCCGCGCCTAAATTACGAGCAAGCAATGGAGATTGCACTCGGTATTTCGGGTTTAGATAATTAGTTAATTCCTGAATTTAAGGTATTCCACGCATCTCTATTACTCTGTTGTCGGTATTCTCCCACCCCTATATCATCGATCTCCCAAGGACCAATTTTGTGCCGAATTAATCTTAAAGTTGGTAACCCGATCTTCGCTGTCATTCTTCTTATTTGATGGTTTCTTCCTTCCGTTATAATAATATTCACCCAAGAGGTTGAGATATTTTTTCGATAGCGAATGTCAGGATTTCTTTGCCACCAGTTTGATGGTATTTTTATCTCAAAAGCGTCAAGTGCTTTGGCAAATCCATCATTGAGATAAACACCATTTATGAGCTTATCTAAATGCTTTTTTTTAATCAGGCCTTCTACTTGAACCCAATAATGTTTTTCTAGTTTGTTTTTGGGTTCACTTATTCGAGCTTGAAGCTTGCCGTCATTTGTTAGAAGAATTAGACCTTCACTCTTTTTATCGAGTCTTCCTGCAGGGTATATTGATTTGATCTTTATATGATTTGATAAATTAGCGTTATCACCACTAAACTGAGTCACAATACCGAATGGCTTATTAAATAATAAAAAAGGCATAAGTAAGTCTCAAAAAAATTTATAATTATTAGTTAAGCTATATTACAAGAAAACAAAAATTTTATATTTAAACCCTCTAACCAAAATGCTTTTAAATAAAAATACAAAAACAAAAAAACTTCTCAGGAGTATCCCATCAAAACCGGGTATATATAGGATGCTTGACAGTAAAGAGCGCGTTCTTTATGTCGGAAAAGCAAAAAATCTAAAAAAACGCCTACAGAGCTATTTTCAGTCTGTAATTAGTAATCAAAAAACAAATCTCCTAATGAGTAAAGTCTCAAACTTAGATTTTACAGTTACAAATACTGAAAACGAAGCTTTGATAATGGAGTACACATTAATTAAAAAACATAAGCCAAAATTCAATGTTGTGTTAAGAGATGATAAAAGTTACCCATACATATTTATATCAACTGAGCAAGAATTTCCCAGAGTTGAGTTTAGAAGAAAAAATAAAAGCACAAAAGGTCGATATTTTGGCCCTTATCCGAATGTTTCAGCTGTGAGAGAGACACTTTCTGAACTACAAAAAGTGTTTAATGTCAGGCAATGCAAGGACAGTTATTTTAATAATAGATCTAGACCTTGTTTACAGTATCAAATAAAAAGGTGCTCAGCTCCTTGTGTGAATTTAATATCAAAAAAGGGTTATTCATTGGATGTAAATTCAACAATATCCTTTCTAAGAGGGAGGAATACATCAATTATCAATACTTTAATAAAACAAATGGATCAACTTTCGAGTGAAAAGAAATACGAAGAAGCATCAAGATATAGAGATCAAATTAAGCGTCTTAAAGAAATACAATCAAAACAGTTAGCAATTTCAAATCAAAAGTATGACTTAGATGTTATAGGGGTAGCATCAGACGGGGTTATTCATTGCGTAACGGTATTATTTATAAGGAATGGTTCAATCTCAGGTAGTAAAAATTATTTTCCAAAAATACATAATTGCAATGAAATTAATGTAATTCAGGATGGGTTTATTTTGCAGCATTATTTTGATGTTAAACCTCCAGGAGAAATAATTCTTCCTGAGGCAGCTGGTAAAAAAGATTTAATAGAAAGATCATTTCAACTGAAGTTTGGAAGGAAAACTAAACTCAATCACAACGTAAGGGGCAATCGTCTTAGATGGTTAAAACTGGCAGAAAAAAACGCTAAATCTGGATTGCAATACGAAATATCAAGTAAATCCTCAATTAAAAATAAACTTAAAACTCTTGGAGATTTGATTCTTCAAGGCAAAGTTCCAAAGAGATTAGAATGTTTTGATGTAAGTCATACTTCGGGCGAGGCAACTGTAGCCTCATGCGTTGTTTTTAATGAGTCAGGTCCATTAAAATCAGATTATCGCCGATTCAATATTTCAACAGCTGTAGCAGGTGATGATTATGCCGCTCTATCGGAGGCCTTACTCAGAAGATATAAGAGAATAAAAAACCAAGAGATAACTAAACCGGATATACTTTTTATTGATGGTGGAAAAGGTCAGCTTTCAGTATGCATAAATATTTTAAAATCTCTTGGTATTTATGATTTAAATGTTGTTGCTATTGCAAAAGGAAGCAAAAGACAAGCTGGTAATGAGACATTGTTTATAAATAAAAAAACCCCCATTAAGCTGCCATCAAATTCACCTGCGCTCCATATGATTCAGAATATTAGGGATGAGGCGCATCGATTTGCAATCATTGGGCATAGAAACAAAAGAAAAGTTAATCAAAGGAAATCGAGACTGGACGGAATTGAGGGTATCGGACCAAAAAGGAAGCGTCAATTGCTCAAGCAGTTTGGAGGAATTCATGGAGTTCTAGAAGCTGGTATTGAGGACTTAGAATCGGTAAACGGAATAAGTAAAGACATGTCCAAACGAATATATGATAATTTACATAAAGGTACTTGAGAATTAAAATAAAATTATGAGATTATCATTTGCAAACTTATTAACATTGATGCGAATTATAGCGGTTCCGATAGTCGTGACTTGTTTTTATATTGATCATAATTATGCAAGACCAATAGCTGGTATCATATTTGGTTTGGCGGCAATTACAGATTTTTTTGATGGTTATGTGGCAAGAAAATTTGGCCAAATATCTCGTTTCGGAGCCTTTTTAGATCCTGTTGCAGATAAATTAATGGTAGCAATTGTACTTGTTCTCTTGGTGCAATCCGATCCAGGTTGGTATGTCGATATTATCGCTGTGATAATTATTGGGCGAGAAATTACAATTTCAGCATTAAGGGAGTGGATGGCCACCATAGGCGATCGAGCTAAAGTTGCGGTATCTTGGGCGGGTAAATTAAAAACTACCCTTCAGATGTTTGGTATTGGCTTTATGGTTTATAAGCAACCTATTTTGGGGATTGATGTTTATGCTGCTGGTTTCGCTTTTCTCCTTCTGGCTGTAGCGATGACTCTTTGGTCAATGTTCAGATACCTTCAAGCAGCATGGCCTGTAATGCAAAAAGAATCATAGATGTTTGAAAATGCATCTCAGCTTCTGGGGTCTTTTCGTGGGGACAGTCAATTTAATCGTAATTCTATTTTTTGCACGTCAAACAAGTCAAAACTCAAAGATATAGAAATACACGCGTTTGGTTTGAATGATACTGATGCTCGATTTTCATCAAAATGGGAAGTATGGAAGCATCTCAATGTTATTTTTAAAATAAATACTTCTGACGGATACGAAGGTATATCTGGCGTTTCGATTGCTTCAACCAAAAGCTTTAATATTGATCAGTTAGATGAGATATATTTTTTAGCAGAATTGTTGTTATCAAATGAAATAACTGATCCTGTGATCGTAAGTCGCTTAATTAACGAAGAATATAAAAAAATAAATGATACCTCACTTGCATGTATAGATATAGCATTATGGGATCTAGCTTCAAAAAAAGCTTCAATGCCCTTATATAAGCTTTTGAATGGGGATCGCGATTCAATTGATGCTTATGCAAGTTTTCCATTTTTTAATAGTATAGATGACTGTATTTTTGCGGTTGATGATCATGTGAAGCTTGGCTTCAATTCATTTAAATTTCATGGATGGGGAGTTTTGAATAAAGATATTGAACTGATAGAAACAATTCAAAAACGATACAAAAAAACTGACCTCAGCTTTATGCTGGATGTCGAGGGTGAATATTGTTTGACTGATGCTATTGAACTGGGTTTGACAATGAATAGCGATATATTTAAATGGTTTGAAGCCCCAATAAACGATAAGTCTCTTGATGAATTTTCTATCTTGAGAAATAGGCTTAAGGTTCCTATTATACCGGATGGATATAATTCTTATTCACCGGAATTTATTAAAGAAGGATTGAAAAAAAACGCTTGGGATGCTGCAAGGTTCGATGTCACTGTAGTTGGAGGCCTTACTAAGGCAATGAAGCTTCTAATGATTATTGCGAATTCTGACATAGCTGCAGAAATTCAAAGTTGGGGTAGCACGCTATCTCAAGCAGTTAATCTTCATTTGATACTTGCTAATAACAAAACAAAATACTTCGAAGTACCAATACCTCTAGATGTATATCAATTTGGATTTAAGGATGCTAATTTGGTTAATAAAGGGTCAACAATATCATTAAAAAAGCCTGGTATCGGTATCGATATTGACTGGGATATTCTAAATGAAGCTGATTATTACAAAAAAATAAAGGTCAAGTAAATGAGTAAAATTGATAGAAGAGATTTTATAAATGGAAGTCTTGTTGCATTAGGGTCAGCAGTTATACCCGCAAATCTTGGGAATGACTTCTTTAGAGCCTCACAAAATACTCTTAATTACCCTCCAGCATTACATGGTCTTAGAGGTAGCCATCCTGGCTCGAATGATGCAGCTCATAAAAAAACATGGCAAAACAACGCCAAATGGTCATCGTCAGAAATTTTAGATGAGGATTACGATCTTGTTGTTGTTGGTGGAGGGATAAGTGGTTTAGCAGCAGGGTATTTTTATCAACAAATTCACGGTAAAGATAAAAAAATATTAATTTTAGAGAATCATGATGATTTTGGTGGGCATGCAAGAAGAAATGAGCATTTTATAGATAATAAGTTGCTATTGGGCGAGGGTGGATCAGAGTCATTTGAATATCCGAGCGGATTCAGTAAAGTTGTTCTCAGCCTTTTGTCTGAACTGGGTGTTGATATGGAGTCATTTAAAACAGCCTATGATCGAAATTTCTTCAAAAAACATGGATTATCTGCCGTGACCTATTTTAATAAGCGACATTACGGTGTCGATAAAATTGTCAAACATCCATTTTGTGATTATCCAGGATTTATTGAAGGATTGTTGCGCCCCAGAATCAGTTATGAAGAAGCAGTAAGTCAGGCTCCCCTCAGCGAAGACGGAAAGGGGCAATTACTCAAATTATTAAGAAGCAGCCCATCATCACTGGGGCTAAAAAAGCATGAACGAAGACGTTATGTTAGAGAAACCTTATATTTTGACTATATGAGAGATACTCTAGGCGTGGTTGACCCACTCATTCTTAGAATGGCTAGGCAATCCATAGTGGATTATGGTGGTGTCCCCGATGTCATGACAATCAATGGTGCTCTTGAAGGCGGTGCTCTTGGAATGAATGGATATACATGGAAGGAAGTTCTCGATGATGGCGCTTATCAAAAATATATAGACAGGAGCGATGGAACGTATGCGGTAGAACAACCATTTATTGAACATTATCCTGATGGAAATGCAACTATTGCCAGAATGTTAGTCAAAAAGCTTGTTCCTAATGTGGGAAAAGGTGAAAAAGTTGAAGAAATCATATTATCCAATTTCAATTATAATGAACTCGATAAAAATGAAAATAATGTTAAATTAAGACTCAAAAGTACCGCAATTAATATCGAGCATGATTCAAAACCAAATGATTCAAGTTATGTTTATACTGATTATGTTAGAGAAAATAAGGCGTATCGAGTCAGATCAAAAAATGTAATATTAGCCTGTTATAACATGATGATACCTCATATAGTTAATAATTTACCTAAAGATCAAAAAAGAGATTTAAGTCAACTGACCAAGATACCACTTCAATATTCAACCATTGGTTTACGTAACTGGAGAGCAGTCAAAGAAGCTGGCATTGGGATGGCAATGTCGCCCGGTAATATTCATCAAGCTGTCAATATGGATTTTCCAACCAGTATGGGAGGCTATAATTACACATCATCCCCAGATGAACCCTGTATCTTACATATGCGATGCTGCTTGCAAGGCGATACTCAGGGAGCGCCAGCAATTCAGCAATTTAAAGAAGCTCGTTACAGGATGCTCGGAATGAGTTTTAATGATTATGAATACGAAATAAGAGACCACTTATGTGGGATGCTACCTGAAAAATATTTTAACTTTGATCGAGATGTTGCAAGTATCACTGTAAATCGATGGGCTCATGGGTATTCTTATGGAAATGTGAGCAAAATCGCTATAAGACCGTTTGGCCGTATTACAATCGCGAACAGTGACGCATCTGGAAGCTCCCTAATGAATAGGGCGATTGAGGAAGCCTGGAGATCGGTCAATGAAATGGTCTAGATACAAAGCATCATTTATTTTAAAAGTTCTTAGAGTAACTGTGCTTATTTTCTTAATGGCTCCCAATATATATGCAGAAAACCTAAGTCGATATTTACTTAATTACCCCAATCTTGATGACCCTGACGGTGAAGTAGTACTTAATAATCAATACGTAGTTCTCCAAAAGCTTATTGTTGGGCCAGGAGAGTGGGAAGGCGTTCACAGTCATCCCGGTAATCAAATTTATGTGCATATAAAAGGTGGATATTGGTCTGGTATGCTTGGAGACCAATTTGAATATCAACATGAATTTGATGCGGATGGATCAGTTGGATGGATGGATCAAATTCCTATAGAAGCTGGGCATAACTCAGGAAATACTGGAGATAATCCTATAGAGTTAATATATGTGACGCTAAAAAATGAAAAACCAATATCAAAAAAATACAATAATGATCATCAGCTTTATCCCAATGTTGATTTAGAGTTATTGTTAAATAATCATCGATTTATAGTACAGAAAGTAATACTGGAGCCTGGACAATGGGAGGGCGCTCATAAAAATCAACAAAATCAAATTTGGATAATGATAAAAGGTGGCATTATTTCTGCAAAAAAAAATGGTCAGTTCGAGTATCAAAAAAAAGAAATATTATCAGGAGCGGTTGGGTGGGTTGAGTCCAATGAGACAGGCTCTTGGTATGAAAAAGGAAATGAAGGTGATGAGGAAATAGAGTATATCTTGGTTACCCTTAAATAAAAGTTATTTAGATATTTTTCTTGTGTGAGACTTTGTTATCAGTAGCGTATTTTTTTTGATTATTCTTGATGTTATTCATGTCGTACTTATAATTTACCATAAAAGAACAACCATATTTTATGGCATTTTTTGACGTGTCTGCTAAAAAATTAATTTGATGCATCGATGCCCCATTTCCTATGTGAAATCTTGTTACTGGGTCATTTGGTCTATCGTCACTCCTATCTGATATTAATAAATACTTTCTTATTAGATCGTTTAAGAGGTTTTCATTATTTGTTAATGTTTCTGCACTTGGGTGATTGTTAATATTATTATAAAGATTATTATTACTTGATTTCATCCACTCCATAAAATCAGGGACAGGGGATAAAGTAAAAAATTCTTTTATCATTGGTAGCTCTGATTGAATAAATTTAACAACATCTTTGATAAGGTAATTGCCAAATGATATTCCGTCCAAGCCCCTCTGACAGTTTGATATCGAATAAAATATCGCTTTATTTAGTGTATTTATTCTGTCTGGGTTTCTTTCGGTATTTAGAATTTGATTGATATTATTTGGAACATCTCGAGTTAGTGCAACCTCGACAAAAATTAAAGGCTCATTACCCATAGCGGGATGAAAGAAGGCATAACATCTTCTATCAGTTGAATCTATTCTATCTCTGAGTTCTTTCCAGCTATTTATCTGGTGAACAGATTCGTATTTGATTATTTTTTCAAGTATTGAAGCAGGCGTATTCCAGTCTATTGGTTTGAGAACTAAAAAACCACGATTAAACCAATCAATGAATAGCATCTTTAAATCACTATCTATTTTTCTGTAATCTTGATTTGTAGATGTATTTTTTATGATTCTCTCTCTGAGTTTTACTAAATGAATAGTAGATTCACCAAATGAATTCAACTTCCTGAAGAGGATCTTTCTTTCTGATATGGTTGATTTCTGAAGGTTTATGTAATTATCTTCTGAGTTTTCATTAGCATAAGCTTGTGTAGCTGATTTCATAGCTTTTAAGTCTATATCTCTCTCGTTTTTTAAATGAAGCATGAGTTCTTTAAATTCATGATCATTCAGCTCGCTAATAGAATGAAAAAAATCTCGAGAATTTTGTGTAACAGCAATATTATTTTTTGACTTAATTATAATGTCTATCGAGTGATATATATCATTGGGCATTTTGTTCTTCTTGAATAAAAATCTTGAGGACGCTTTTTTACTGTTCTCAAAAAGACTCTCAACTAACGATGATATTGTTTCGGTATATGACATGCTGATCATTTAACTATAAGCAAGAGAGTGTGTAAACAAAAATGACTAATAGATCATTTTAGATGCGTGATATGCTATAGATATTCAATAGAGGGGGAATGATATGGAATGTGGTTGTGGAAGAAGCCCAACAGGTAAGTGTATCGGATGGCATGCATTGTCTGAAGAAGAGTATCAGAAAAAACTAAAAGAATATAAAGATAAAAATCAGCAATAAGAGAACAAAATGTTTTAGCATTAGATATTTCTCTCATTACCTCTTATGGTATCGTACATGCAACTTAAGCTGGGTATAGCTTATATGCATTTCAACTAATTGTTTTGAGCTTATGATAATTGATGTATAATCAAGCTTGATTGGTAGTAATTACCTAGAGATTAATTGGCACAGAGTGACGCAATAACCTTAGCAGTTTCATCTGAAATCTCTAATCCAAAATGGTAATTGGTATAGCGGGAATAGCTCAGCTGGTAGAGCGCAACCTTGCCAAGGTTGAGGTCGCCGGTTCGAACCCGGTTTCCCGCTCCACTCAATATTAATATCTCAAAATTCTAGCTTTTAGTCTTAAGTACTCTCTTGAAATTATTTTTCAATGTTAATTGAGATAGGTTCTCATTTAGACTATTATTAATGCTGTTTCTTTACAAACCTTCACATTCTAGTGAGGGAGTTGTAAATAAATATATAGCTATTTTGTATAGCTTAGGGAGATTTTATTTGCAAAATTCTATGAGTAACATTGCAATAAAATCATGTTTTAGAAAGCTGGTTTTTTGAATTCTAGAAATTAATTGATCGGCAATTTAAAAGAAGGGGATTTCATATGGAATCTATGCTCGCAACCAATGATTACGTTGGTATTTCGTTTTGGCTGGCAACAGCAATAATGCTCGCATCAACTGTCTTTTTTCTCGTTGAAAGAGGCGATGTTAGTGGTAAGTGGAGAACGTCACTTACAGTTGCAGCTCTCGTAACAGGTGTGGCTTTCTGGCACTATCTTTACATGAGAGCTGGATGGGTTGCTAATGGTGAATCACCAACAGTATTCAGATACATTGATTGGTTAATTACAGTTCCTCTGCAAATAGTTGAGTTTTATCTCATCCTTGCAGCTGTAACAGTTGTTAGATCATCTCTATTTTGGAAACTGTTAGTAGCATCTCTAGTTATGCTTGTTGGTGGTTACTTGGGAGAAGCAGGACTTATGGCAAGCATGCCCGCATTCGTGATTGGAATGATCGGATGGGCAGCTGTAATCTACTTGATCTTCGCTGGTGAAGCAGCAAAAGCTAATGAGGCTAGTGGTAATGCAGCTGGTCAAATGGCGTTTAATGCACTCAGAATGATCGTTTTAGTTGGATGGGCAATATACCCAATCGGCTATTTAGTAGGTGATGCAGGTAACGCAGACGCACTCAATATTATCTATAACTTAGCTGACTTGGTTAACAAGACAGCGTTCGGTTTAGTTATTTGGGCTGCAGCTGTTAAAGACTCAGGAAACTAACTTGAGTTAATCGGATCTGTGTAAGGTCGGGTTTACCCGACCTTCACAATCCATTTTTTTATTTTTCTATCATATCAAGCTTTAGGTAACCTGCTTGAATACAACAAATCAATCAACTATCAAATCAATTGTTATTGGTTCTGGCTTTGCTGGAATATCATCAGCGCTCAGAATGAGAGCGTTAGGGCATGATGTAATTTTGCTGGAAAGGCTTGATCAGCTGGGCGGTAGGGCAAGAACTTTCAAAAAAGGTAAATATACTCATGATGCAGGCCCAACTGTAATCACTGCTCCTTTTTTGTTTAATGAGTTATTTGAACTGTTTAATGAGAAATTAGAAGACCATATAGAGTTCGTTCACCTTGATCCATATTATCGATTCTATTTTAGTGAAGAGGATGAGATCTTTGATTATCGTTCCTCAATAGAAGATACACAAAAAGAAATTAAGCGTTTTAATGAGGATGATGCTGAGGGTTACAAGAATCTTTTGAATGAATCTAGAGAGATATATGATGTTGGTTTTAAAAAGCTTGTTCACCGTCCTTTTCATACAATCTTTTCAATGATTTCACAAATTCCCGCTTTATTAAGGCTTAAGTGCTATCGAACCGTATGGCAAATGGTATGCAGTCATATAACTCATCCTGTGGTGAGAAAGGCGTTTTCTATCCATCCATTATTAATAGGTGGTAACCCTTTCACGACAACTTCAATCTACGCGCTTATTCATTATTTAGAAAGAAAATGGGGTGTATTTTTTTGTATGGGTGGGACTGGGAAACTAGTAAAAGAATTAGAAAAATTGATGTTAAGAAATAAGATAGTGATCAAAAAAAATTGCGATGTAAAAAAAATAAATACTCAAAATAATAGAGTGATCTCGATAGAGCTAGATTCAGGTGAGATTATTGAGGGGGATAATTGTATTTTTGCTGGTGATCCTGAAACTTGTTACAGAGAATTATTAGATCAAAGGTCGTTTTTCAAATCACTATTGCCTGAAAAAAAATACTCTATGGGGCTTTATGTATTATATTTTGGAACAAAAAAGACATACAAAGATATCGCGCATCATACGATATGGATGGGGGAAAAATACAAATCGTTATTAAATGATATATTTGAAAAGAAAGTACTAGGAGATGATTTCTCGCTATATCTTCACAGACCAACAGCTACAGACAAGTCATTTGCCCCTCTAGGTTGTGATTCATTTTATGTGTTATGCCCAGTTCCTAATTTAAAAGGTAATGTCGATTGGAATATATCTGGAAAAGAATTGGGAAACAAAATTATAAATGCTTTAGATTCGACGATTCTACCGAACTTAAAGTCAAATATTGAGGATGTGTTTTGGATGACTCCTAAAGACTTTTTAAGCGACTATAGATCGACATATGGCGCCGGCTTCTCAATTGAACCTAAACTCACACAATCTGCGTGGTTTAGGCATCATAATCAACATAAAAATATAGAAAATTTATATTTTGCTGGTGCTGGAACGCATCCAGGCGCAGGATTACCTGGGGTCATTAGTTCAGCAAAAGTTGTACAGGAACTGATCACTGGATCAGAAGTAGGATCTGGCGAATAATTATGCTCAAGAAAGAACCTAAGAAAGTATTAAAAAAATATGGCAGTTCTTTTTTTTGGGCGAGCCAGTTTTTAGGAAAAGATCTATCAAATCAGATTGCTAGGCTGTATAAATTTTGCAGATACGTCGATAATATTGCAGACAGTGATGCCCCAAATAGAGAATCAATTTTAAAAAATATCAAATATCATCTCACTAATGATGGCAAAGAAAATCAACCAATCGTAGTAAAAGAATTCAAGGAATTGGTGGACGAATCTTCTATATCTATTGATGCGGCGGATGACTTGATGAATGGTATGTTGGGCGATCAAAATTTTACTGAAGTTAAAGATGAAACAGAGCTATTGAAGTACTGCCATGCAGTAGCAGGGACAGTTGGTGTAATGGTTCAAAAAATACTAAATTGTAAAGATGATGAATCAGCATACTTTGCTATTGACCTAGGTGTGGCTATGCAATTAACTAATATTGCGCGAGATGTTCTGGAAGATGCTGTAACTGGAAGAAAATACATTCCAAGAACATGGTTGGACGTCAGACCAGAGAGAATCGCAATGAAAGATGTAGAGGATTTTGAAATTGTATCAAGAGCTATTGAGAGAATTGTTTCATTAGCTGATCAATATTACCAAAGCGCCCTTATTGGCATTCATTACATACCCATCAAATCAAGAATAGCAATAGCAATTGCTTTGAGATTGTATCGGGAGATTGGGATTAAATTGGTGCAGGGTGGATCGAAATGGTGGAAAGGGAGAACGATTGTAAATAATACGACAAAAGTAAAATTGAGTTTATACTCATTGTTTGATTTATTTCCTCTAGAAATTAAGCCACATGATAAAAACTTACATAAAAAAATGAATGGATTAACCGGTGCACAAAAGTTTTGATATCGCGATAATAGGAGGAGGTAATGCCGGTTTAACTTTAGCAAAAAATCTCTCAGATCATCGTGCTGCAGAAAATATAGCTGTTATTGAACCAACACATCCCAGAGAAAAACATGCGAATTGGTGTTCTTGGCACCATGAAGAAAATTTAAGTAATTATCAAGATGCTATAAAAGGTGTTTGGGACAGTTGGTCGATTATTGATGATAAAACAAACATAAAGCATAACTCATCAGAATATAAGTATGCCTGCATTGATTCTGCATTATATCTATCATGTATTGAAGAAAAACTCAGGAGCTCTAGTATTAAGATAATTCGTGATTCTGTTGAAAAAATAAAAATCAAAAAAAATAATAAACGAGAATTGCAATGCGAAAACAATACCTATGAAGCTCTACATGTATACGATAGTCGACCACCAGAAATAAAAGATGATTCACTTAGACAGCATTTTTTGGGTATAGAGTATGAATTACACAATAATCAAAATATTGATGCACCAATACTAATGGACTTCAGGGTGGATCAGGCATGTGGATTGCATTTTATATACGCACTTCCTTTTTCTGATAATAGGTTGCTTGTAGAATCAACTGTCATTTCCAAAAAATTTAATGAAAAAAAGTGGTATCGTAATCAAATCAAGCAATGGATCAAACATAGAAATTTAAAAGTTAATAAAATTATTTCAGAAGAAGTTGGAGCGATTTCTCAGGAAAGGTGTAGTCATAAAAACAAATACGCCAAAGCTATTGGAGCCAGAGGAGGGGCTGTTAGATTATCCAGTGGCTATGCTTTTCATAATATCCAGGAACAAGTTAAATTACTTGCAAAGAATATTGCTTCTGATAACTATAATACTTCAAACATAATATCCAATAGAATTCATTTTATGGATAATTTATTCAATAAAGTACTAATAAATAACCCAGAACGCTCAATTGAGTTATTTCTATCAACAGCTTGTCATTTAACAGGAAAAGAGTTTGCTGAATTTATGTTAAATAAAGCTAATATTTTAACTTGGTGTAAAGTTATCATGAGTATGCCTAAGATTAATTTCATGAAAGAGCTATTAAGATAAATATTCGATAATGCTAGAACTCGGTTTATTAAATACTATTGCACTTATATCTATTATCGTTTTAGGTATTCCCCATGGCGGCTTAGATGCAGCGATAAGTAGAAAAAAAGGATGGTCTAAAACAAAAATAAATACAATCTATTTTCATGTGTTTTATTTATCTTTAACCTCATTAATTGTTGCTCTGTGGTATTTTTTTCCATTAATTTCATTGATTTTGTTTTTGACTATATCGGCCTTGCATTTTAGTTACAGCGATTTAAATAACTCAAAAGACATAAGGATAGATGCATTAATCTCCCATGGTGGGATAGTTCCTATAATTATTCCATATTTCCAAGCAGATCTTGTGCTCGAGTTTTTTTCAATCTTATCTGGGCAAGAAAATGCCGCTATTGTAATTACAATTATAAATTATTTGATTTTTCCATGGGCTGCATTTTTTGTGATATATACGTTTAATGTTATAAGAAAAAAAAAATATTCCTTTAACTACACTCAATTATTGCTTATGTTAATTTTAGCTTTGATTTTGCCACCTTTGGTTAGCTTTTCTATATATTTTTGTATTATTCATAGCCCGAGACATATCTTTATTATTTTAAATAAAATGAATTCACACGAAAGATTAAGAGCTATAAAAGAAACTACTTTTTATAGCTTAACCGCTTTCTTGCTTATGTTTATAGTTGGATATTTCCTTGCAAGTAGTTATATTATTACTGACAGTATTATTAAGGTTGTATTTATTGGGCTGGCAGCCTTGACTGTTCCTCATATGATACTTATTGATTATTTTGAATCACTTGAGAAAGAATGATAAAGAAACTTTTTTATATATTTTTACTATCAATTACTTTGCATGCAGCTGCATACAACCTCTCTGATTATGAAGCGCTTAAAAAGACCAATAAGTGTGAAGGGTGTAATTTATCCGATGTAGATTTGAGTAGTCTAACTCTAAAGAATATAGATTTGACTGCATCTAACTTATCGAACGCAATATTTTCAGATACTAATCTAGAACGATCAAAGTTAGATGATGTAATTATGACGTCGTCTAATTTCTATAAGGCTAATCTTCGTAATGTAACACTCAAGAGAGCTAGGCTTGATGATTCAAATCTGATTGATTCTGATTTAAGTAATGCAATTATGATTAATGCAAGCATGAGAAATTCTGACCTTGAAAACGCAATACTGGATTCAGCGATTCTCTCTAATGCAAATATTAATAATTCAAATATCAGAATGGCATCATTGGTTAAATCTAATCTCACAAATATATTGCTGCGAGGTTCGGATATTTCGTTGTCTGACTTTTCTCAAGCAGATATTACTAATGGCGATTTAAGTTTATTGATCGCAATTAACACTAATTTCTTTGAATCCACATTACTGAACGCTCATTTTTATAAAGCTAACTTAAGTCAGTCTAATTTTAAAAATGCAGATCTTACGAACACAGATTTTTCAAATTCCGATATGTCTTATGTGGATTTTACCGGCGCGAATATGATTAATACATCATTGTTTGGTGCGGATCTGAGGTACGCAAATTTAAGATACGCAAAGCTACTGGAAGTAAATTTGGATAAAGCTATTTTCTGTGAAACAAGATTACCTTGGGGTGTTCGAAATGATAATTGCTAGTAAAGCAAAAATTGATAAATCCAAAGCACATTGAGCTTATTGATTATTCTAATTTTCTAAGCTATTCCGAGTACATTTAAGTATTTGAAGATCCTGTATTTCTTCGAGTAGAACCTTTAATCTTCTGAATTCATTTACTTCAGGCATAACACCTTCCGACCTGTATCCAACAAAGTCTTTACCTGTGGATGGGTTGGATATACTCACTCCAGCTGTAAAATTTGGTGTACTTCTTGATGCGCCTTCAATTTGCTCTTCGGCAATTATGTCAATGAATGACGATACCTGAATTCTTGCTTCATTTAATTGCCTGCAATTAAGAGTTCTTGGATTTTTTTCAAAATGCAATGCATATGAAGGTGTTTCAGGATACACGTAAACAGGAGCTGCGCATCCTGAAAGTATTAGTATTGTTGATCCGAGTATAGTGGACAACTTAAAGAAGAATGACGCTTTCATTTTTTCTTTATTCCCCTTGAGTCTTTGATATTTTGTATGATTAGTTAATTAATAAATTAAGATAAATACTATACAACTAATTGCAACGATATCCAATGCAAAAAAATATTTTTTTTAATTTTACAAATAATTTTTTTTCTATAGTATGAAATTTTTATAATTATTACTTAGGAGTATTTGATGTTTGAAATTTATAAAGATAAATCTGGGAAGTCTAGATTTAGGCTCAGAGCAAGAAACGGTGAAATAATCTGTGCGAGTCAAGGATATGCCTCAAGGTCAGGATGCATGAAAGGTATAAAATCATTAGCCAAGAATTCTGCCAACAAAGAATCGTTTGATACAAAACAAAATAGAGCAGGTAAATGGTCGTTTAACGTTAAAGCTGCTAATAATAAAGTAATTGCCACCAGCCAAAGTTATGCAGATAAAGCTTCAATGAATAGAGGCATTAAAAGCGTAATGACTAATGCGCCAAAATTAAAAATTAAATAACTAATTAGTATAAGTTAGTATCAAAAGTTAATGATTTTATTGAGGTTTTTTTATTACTACCTCGAGTTTCTTTTGAATCATTTTTTACTGTTGAATAGGCAAGAATGATCTGATCGTTATTCCGAGTTATTTGTGGGAAGCTGAATCTTGGTGTTTTTCCAGCTTCCTCGATGACCTTGTGCATTATTTTATTAGATTCATTCTCAATTTTCGTTAAAACAAGCTCGATTGATCCTTTATTCGCTGTCTTTTGCCATAACAACCAGGTGTTTCCCGCGGTATCATCAGTCATACTTATATGACCGACAGTTTCATTAGTTCCAAGTAATATTGGTTCGTTAAAGGTATCACCGTAATCTGTCGATCTTGCGATCTTTATATTGGATCTTCCACCAGCTCTTGTATACCAGGCTACTGTAATGTCATTATTGCTTCCTGTTATTACTGGTCCATTGACGGGGCAACCATTTATTTTCCAGTTATCTAAATGTAATGGTTTACCTTTACTCCAAACATCATTTTCTAGTTTGGTAATATAGATATCTCTGGTTTCTTCTTCTGATCGATCCCGGTAAACACCTATAGGCCCTTTATCTGTTATCGTAATGTCCGTTTGGCAGCATTCACAAACTAATCCATCAATATTCTGCATGTCAATTAATGTTAGGTTCTTATCAATAGTTCCTGACCTTAGCGACATACTTGAGTGATTCATATCATGAGTCGCTTCGTTCGCCATTTTTCTTCCGTCTAAATAGATAAACCCAAGTTCATTTTCATGCTCATAAAAGGAGAGAAAGCCATGCTCTGTCTGAGTATTATCATTATGGGCTTTAATTGGTTGCGACCATGATTTTCCGTCATTTTTTGAAATTGAAATATATGCATCATAAGCGTAAGTTGATTCACCGCTCTTTTGTAGCCAATGAGCAGCGTATTCATTTTCGTTAAAATTTATCACTGATGGAAAATCTGCCCAGTTGATAAACCAATCATTTCCTTGCGTGACTGAAGAGGGAGATGTCCATTCAGAGTCGAATTTAGAAAATTGTATTCTATGACCATCATCTATAGGTTCGAGCCAATTTAGAATTGTTACATTCGATTTACTTGTTGACAGGTGAGGAGACATACTTCCGGGCGGAGTTTCAATTGAGATATCTTTCAATTCGATATCGAGTTCATCTTCCGCAAAAACAGCTGAGAACAAAATACATAGCAGCAAGAATATAGGTTTATTTTTAGTCATATAATTGTATTGCTTATATTATTTTGAGATTGATTATAAAGCATACCGATGTATACTGCGATATGTTGTAAGATCATGATCTTAAAATAGTCTACATTAATAATTTGGTTGATCAGGCTAGGTGGCAGAGTGGTTATGCAGCGGCCTGCAAAGCCGCGGACGCCGGTTCGATTCCGACCCTAGCCTCCAATCAACTTCCCGAAGCCCGGGTGGCGGAATTGGTAGACGCTACGGACTTAAAATCCGTTGTCCGAAAGGACGTGCCGGTTCGAGTCCGGCCCCGGGCACCACGATAAGTATGTGATAATATTGAATTATTTATTTTGATGGCTGCTTATACTGAGCATTACTGAATTAAATGTGATTTTAATCCAAGGATCAAGATCTTTTATGTCCTTCCTTTTTCCTAGCTTAGACCCTATACCAGTTACTAGCATTAAAATATAATCTGCCAAGAAGTCATCTGAAGCTTCGTCTATATACCCATTAGATTTCAAGAAAAAATCTAGACTGTTCTTAATTTTATTTTTTTGTACTGAATACTCAGTATTGATAGTAAACGGGTTATCGTAAAGGGCAGAATCAGTTATCAAAAAATATTCTATTACCTTAAATAATTGCTCTTGACTATTGTGATTTCCCCCAAAAAGTAAGCTTTCTATATTTGCGGTCATTTCATCTACAGCGATTCTCTCAAGCTCTATCAAAATGGACTGTTTGTTGGGGAAATACTGATAGAGCGATCCTATGCTTATACCTGCAGCTTCTGCAACCTTGTTGGTAGTGAATTTTTTGAGTGACACCTCTTCAATAACGCGAGTAGATACTTTCAGGATGTTATCAAACATCAATTTTGATCTTAATTGTTTAGGCTTTTTTCTTAAATATTCTGTGTTCATAATGCGAGTATTAATTGCGAGTAAATACTCATATTATATACAAGTGTTTAATAATAAGGTAGGAAGTGATCCTGTATCTGGGGTTTTTTATTGAGATAATTCTCCAG
>QOPG01000026.1 GCA_003331585.1 Gammaproteobacteria bacterium
ATCACAATGGCCTCCGGTAATTCCAATTGATGGTCCCGAAACCCTCATTCTTGGGCCTGGAACTTCATCAGCATCAATTGCATTCTTTAATGCCACATCCATAAAATCCGGTGCACCAACATTTCTTACTGAAGTAAACCCTGCCATAAGGGTTGTTTTTGCGTTTACCACACCACCAATCATGGCTCTGTGAGGTGACTGAAAAAGATTTGAGAAATAGCTTTTTTCAAGCACACCGATTAAATGTGTATGCATATCAATCAATCCAGGAACAACGTATTTATCAGATAAATCGATTACTTCGACACCTTCGGGAATAACTGAATCTATTCTTGTAATGCGGTTAGATTTAATTGTGATTACTTGGTTCTCTAATATCTCGCCTGTAGAAACATCAAGCAAATAACCTGCCTTTATTGCAAGTTGATTGGAGTGAGCATTCGAAAAAATAATTATGGTTATAAAAACAATAAATATTTTTTTTGTTTTTATGAAAATTTGAGAAATAGACATTATTCGGTCTCGGTTTTTTATCTTAGAAAAGTAATTAAAGTAGCACAAAGTGATAAACTTCGATAATTTTAGTGCTTACAGATACCACAATTTTGCGATTACACTTTGTAAAAAACCCTTCCAATTATAGACTGAATAGGTTGACACTCATTCGTTATGGATGAGTCATATGTCTTATTGTCTCCAGAGACAAACAATCCATTCTCATTGATAGATTGTACTCTTTTTATAATTTTTCCATGGATTTTATGATTTAAAACAACAACATCATTAACCTTGATTTTTTTGGTTTTTATACAAAACACATGATCATTGGAGCAGTAATTTGGCTCCATGCTGATACCTTTCACCTTATATATATAGAGCAAAGAGTCTAGTTATTGTCTTTTAGTACCGGGCAAATTATTTCTAAATTTGGGAGATAAGGCGAGATTTTTGACTCTGTTTTCGTGTCTTTCGTTGCCCAGAATATTTCTGCAAAACGATTCACACCCGCTAAAAGACTAGCACCATTTTCTTTATCTAGACTCTGTTTGCATTTTGAGGCATTCATCATAATTGAATGAGTTAACTCATGAATTTCAGGATATGCTGAAAATTGCGGTTCTTTAAAGTAATCACCCCAAATGGTTGTTATTTCATTTTTTGTTATGACAGCATGCGACTCTTTTTCAGCAACAAGTCTGACAAATTTTGCCATATTTTCACTATTGCCTAAATCATCTTTAATATCATTAATTAAATCAAGAAACCGAATGACAGATAATGCTGAATATTGAGCTTGAGATGGATCATATATTGCACATGGAATATCACAATGAGCTTTAACTTCTTCAAATTTATACACGTTTATATCCTATTGAAATAATTTTATAAAAAACACCTAGTACATCTTAATATATTTAAATAAGAATGAAAATTACTATAATATTTAATTAAGCTTTTTTTTGGTTGAAACCTTTTTTTCTAGAGATCATTATTGTTCTCATGGATTATGATTTTATTATTATTGGAGGTGGTTCCGCTGGCTGTGTTTTAGCGAACAGATTAAGTGCCTGCAATTCATACAGTGTTTGTCTTATAGAGGCTGGTTCTGATAATAAAGATATTAGAATTTCTACTCCAATGGGATTCCCTTTTATAGTTGGTAGAAAAAGTAAGTATAACTGGAGTTATGAAACAACCCCCCAATATGCATTTGAGAAAGTGATGGCCCCAGAAGTTGAATCCTATCTGGTTGACTCTTCAGGCGGGACTCACAAAATTAAACTTGATCAAAAAGAGCACAGGAAAGGGTTTCAGCCAAGAGGAAAAACCTTAGGCGGATCCAGTGCGATAAATGCGATGCTTTATGTGAGAGGCCAAAAAAATGATTATGAAAAATGGCATGAACTTGGAAATAAAGGATGGTCTTATGATGATGTGTTGCCTTATTTTAAAAAATCAGAGAATAACGAATATTTTCAAGATAATTATCATGGTAAAAATGGACCACTAAATGTTTCCAATATAAGGAATGAAAATATTTTTTCAAAGTTCTTTGTCGAAGCTGGTTCAAGCTTACATAAATATAATTCTGACTTTAATGGCGCAAATCAAGAGGGCGTTGGATACTATCAAGTTACACAAAAAAAAGGAAAAAGGTGTAGTGCAGCAAAAGCATTTCTCGATCCTATTAAAACTCGAAAGAATCTGACCGTTATAACAAATCTATGCGTTCAAAAGATAGAGGTAAGAAATGGAGTTGCCATTTCAATTGAAGCAATAGATAAGAAAAATGAAAAAATTAAAATCAAAGCAAATAAAGAAATAATATTATCAGCTGGTGCTTTTGGTTCTCCACAAATAATGCTTAGATCAGGTATTGGTGCGAAAAATGAACTAAAAGCTCAAGGTATAGAGACAAAACTCGATCTACCTGGAGTAGGAAAGAACTTACAAGATCATATAGATTATGTAAGAACATTTAAGTACTTTTCTACTGACGCGATAGGGTTTTCTTTCTCTTCTTTTGTTTATAAGTTTCCTCTGGAATTTCTGAAATATCTTTTTACAAAAAAAGGACATTTTGCTTCACCGGTAGCTGAAGCAGGCGCTTTTCTCAAAAGTTCTAACAGTGAAGAAGTTCCAGATATACAGCTTCATTTTGGTATTGCAATGACGATTGATCATGCGAGAACATTGCTTTGGGGTCATGGTATTAGTTGCCATGTTTGTCTATTAAGACCAAAATCAAAAGGTACTGTATCATTGAACTCTGAAAATCCTTTTGACCCACCAATTATAAATCCTAATTATTTATCACACAGAGATGATGTGGAAACTATGATTAAAGGGTATAAGGTAATGATGGAGATATTAGATCAAAAACCTATATCTAAATTCACAAAAGAGCCGCTCGATGGTTATTTTAGCCCATTGAGTTATAAGGAGATAGAAAAGCAAATAAGAGAAAAAGCCGATACAGTTTATCATCCTGTTGGGACATGTAAAATGGGTAATGATGAAATGGCGGTTGTAGATAATAAATTAATAGTTAGAGGGATAGCTAATCTTAGAGTTGTCGATGCATCGATAATGCCAACGATAGTCAGTGGCAATACAAATGCACCCACGATAATGATTGCAGAAAAAGCATCAGATATGATAATTGAGCGTTATAAATAAAAAAATGACATCATCATTATTAACGCCAGATTTTAACTCTTATCCTTCACGTAAAGTGGAAAATTTGACCGTTCATCTATTAGGCTTAGAAGTAACATATGATGATAATCAAAAAACATTCCATCTCTCATCCGATCTTCGAATTCACGCAGTTGATGACGAAACTACTCATCAAATAACGAGAGAGCCTTTAATATCTCCACTTGATATTCCTGATGATCTATCAATTAAAGATGCAAAAATTATTAACGATGGGACTGTTTCAGTTACTTGGTCACATCCTGTGACTGTAAATGACTCTTGTGTTTCAATTTTTCAAACAAGCTGGCTATATCAAACTGGCCTTTATGGAGGAATTCATCATGAAAATGATTTGGAGAATGAAACATGGGAAGCAAAAGAATTTAATAATATTATCTCTATAGATGGTAATGACTATCTTGGCAATAATGAAAGTTTTAAAAAAATGCTTCAAACAATCATTAAGTTTGGGGTTGTTGTGATTAAAGGATTGCCAGTCAAGGAGAGTATGTTAGAGGAGGTTGTTTCTAAAATAGGCACAATAAGATCATCTAATTTTGGAAAAATCTTTGATGTGAAGTTTAAAAATGATCCCGACTCTAACGCATACACTGGCGAAGAGTTACTTGTGCATAATGATTTAAGTACCAGAGAATATGTGCCTGGCTTACAATTCTTATATTGTATAGAAAACGAAACAAATGGTGGTCTATCCACGTTGACTGATGCTTTTGCGGTTGCAAAATATATTAAAAAGAAGAACATTGGGATATACAATTTGTTGTCAGAATACCCAATGAGCTTTGCTAATAAGAGCGCTTCGAGTGATTACCGAATAGACTTACCTATCTTCAATCATGATAATAAAGGAAAACTATCAGAGGTGAGGTGGACTTGTTGGTTAAGGTCTCCACTTCGTGGAGAATTGTCTTACATGAAGAAGGTGCACGATGCCCAGAAATATTTCTATAAGTTAGCCAATGAATCGCGATTCAAGGTTGAGTTTAAATTAAATCCTGGAGATATGATGTGCATGGATAACAGAAGAATTCTCCATGGAAGAACAAGTTTTTTGGGAAATAGTGGTTCCAGATGGTTAAGAGGTTGTTATATGGAAAGAGATGAGCTTTGGTCTGCTTATCGAGTTTCTGAGAGATCTTAAAAATGAATAAAGAATTTGTAGTATTTGAATGAAGAGAATTGCGCTGATTGGAACGGGAGTGATTGGGACTGGATGGGCGGCGAGGCTCTTATCTCAAGGATGTGTTATTTCTGCATGGGATCCAGCAAAAAAGTTTGATACTGAACTTAAAAAAAATATAGAAGAGATTTGGCCTACACTGGAAAAGATAGGTGTATCTTCAGATGCCTCGATTGATAACCTGAAAACCTTTAAAACGCTGCAAGAGGCCTGTTGTGATGCAGAACTAATTCAAGAATCTGTTCCAGAAGATATGAGGATCAAAAGAGATATTCATAATGCTATTGGAAAATCCTCTAACAAGGATGCATTTATTGCTTCGAGTTCTTCAGGAATTTTACCATCAGATATTCAGGGCGCTTGTAATAATCCAGCTAACTTTGTAGTGGGTCACCCATTTAATCCAGTTTATATTCTACCTTTAGTTGAAATAGTAGGTGGGAAAGATACCTCTCAATCAACTATTGATACTTTTAGAGAGTTTTATGCCTCGATGAATATGCATCCTTTAGTGGTGAGAAAGGAGATAGAGGGCTATTTATCGGATCGATTGCAAGAGGCTCAATGGCGAGAAATACTTCATTTGATTAATGATGATATTGCCAATACAAAAGAACTGGATGAGGCAATCATATACGGTCCTGGATTGAGATGGGCGATAATGGGTACCTGTCTAACATTTCATTTGGCGGGCGGACGATCTGGGATGCGTCACATGCTTGAACAATTTGGCCCAGCTTTGGAGTTACCATGGACAAAACTTAAAGCGCCTGAGTTAACTGATGATTTGATAGAGAAGATGGTTTCAGGGACATCTGAGCAAGCCGGAGAGAAAACAGTAAAGGAATTGGAAAAACTGAGAGATGCATGTTTGATCGAAATTCTCCAAGCACTGAAGAAATTCAATGTAGGCGCAGGTAAGTATATACAATCTTGAGAAAAGCAATTGAAGCCAACATGTTAACTCATTCTGAAATTTCCAATTTCAATAAATATGGATTCTTAATTAAGAGAATGTATTTAGCTGAATCTTGTCTTGATGAGATGCAGCATGTTGCAGTCCATCATCTCGAAAACCACATCAGTCCAATAGAATTTGAGGCTGATCTCAAATATCCTGGTGCACCAGATTCCTCTAATGCGCCAGGCGGAAAAACATCTAGGCGATTACTTCAAGCTTATGCTAGGGATCTCTCATTCCAGCGATGGGCAAAAAATCACACTTTGGGAGAAAATTTGAGGCAATTATTTGCGACTAAGAATGATCTATTCCTGTCGCAATGCCATCATAATTGTGTGATGACGAAGGCTAAGACCTATAGCAGTGCTACGTTATGGCATCAAGATAATCGTTATTGGTCATTTGAGGAAGAAAATCTTGTCAGCGTTTGGTTGGCCTTAGGAGATGAAAATAAGAAAAATGGATGTCTTTATGTGATCCCAGGATCACATCGTCTTGAGATTCATCCTGAGAGATTTAATGAAGCCTTATTTCTCAAGAATAATGATGTGCAAAATGAGTTACTTATTAAAAATGCAGAAGCAGCTGAATTACAAAAAGGAGACGTTCTTTTTTTTCATAGTAGGTTATTTCATGCTGCAGAAAGAAATAACACCAGCGAGACAAAGTTATCTGTAGTGTTCACTTATCATGAATCTGGAAATAATCCAATTATTGGGTCACGATCAGCAGAACAGCCATCAATACAAATCAGTAGAGCATCAAAATCAGATAAATAGATAACTTCAAGGCAATCTATTTTCAGCCTTATTTAGCTAGTCTTTAGCATTTTTATCACTGAAATCATCATGATTAAGTAGATAAATAAGATGGGAAAAGAAGCCATAATCGTCGCAGTCTTAATTGTCTCAAGTCCGCCAATAAAAAGCAGGGCAGAAGGCAACAAGCCCATAAATATTGCCCAGTACATTCTTAGGATCCTTTTTGGGTCTTCGTTTTCTTTGAGTTCCTTAGACGAGCTTGCCGCTAATGTGTAGGAGGCTGAATCGTATGTTGTGGCCGCAAAGATAACTCCAATGATAGCGAGAAGCCCTAAAAGCAATGATCCTAATGGAAGTATCTCTATGATTGCAGCAATGGCTGATGATTGACCGAATTCATTAACATGATTTATAACTGGATATTTGTTGGATAACTCCAATTCAAGAGCATAATTTCCAAGTATTATAAAAAATAATGAGCATCCTAAGCTTCCCCATCCCATCATGCCAAAAATCACCTCGCGTATTGATCGTCCTTTTGATATTTTAGCGATAAACATACCAATAAAAGGGCCAAGTGCGATCGCCCAGGCACAATAAAAAACTGTCCAGTTTTCTACAAAATCACTCCTTTGAAGGGGGTCAGTCCATGTAAGCATAGTTATTATATTAGTTGCAATATGACTTACGGACGCTACACCCATTTCTAGGATAAATGCTGATGGACCAACAATAAACACAAAGAAAATCATAATAAGTGCGAGTCTTGCATTTAGTACACTTAAAATCCGTATACCTCTATTAAGACCCTTATAAACACTAAACGCAATTAACAATGTCACAACAAGCATCACTATTAATCTCATTTGTCTATTATCTTGAAAGTCAGTAAGTTGAGAAATTGATGATGTGGTTAATTCAACCGCAAAAGCAAGTCCCGTAGCTGATGTTCCAATTAATCCAGTGACAAAGAAGAGATCAATAAATTTACCTGGCCATCTTGTTGAATATTTACCAAGAACCCCTTCACATACTGCGCTTAATTTGAGTATTGGTATTTTTTTGTAATGGTATGAGATGCAAAAAGCTATGGCTGGAAGAGTATAGAGTGTCCATGTCAGTGGACCCCAATGAAAAGCACCATAACTTGCAGCCCATATTATTGCTTCATCACTTTTCGGTGTAAGTGAATAAGGGGGATTTTGATAATATGATACCCATTCTGTTGCACCCCAATATAGAATAGCTCCTCCAATACCTGTGCAAAATAGCATCGATGCCCAGCTAAAATCAGAATAATCTTTATTGGAATCTATTCCCCCAAGAACTATCTTTCCATTTTTTCCAAATGCAAGCAGCACCAAAAAAGCCAGAGAAATGTTAAGTACTATTATGTAAGCAATGCCAAATTCATTTGTAATAAAATCAAATGAATTCCCAATTATGTTTTCACTCCATTCTTGATTAACAACAATCGCTACCACAATAGCCAGTAACATGATGCTTCCGAGCATTACGACAAAATAATCGATATCACCAGATTTTTTAATTCCGTTATTATTATGAGAAATATCTTTATTCATAAGTAGCTTATCTAATAATTGGTGGAGGCGGCGGGAATCGAACCCGCGTCCGCAAGCCCTCCGCAATGAGGTCTACATGCTTATTTCATTATTAATCTCATATTAAGCTACCTAATGAAAGAGGAAAACTTAATACCAGCTCAGTAAATTTTTAATAAATTTGATCCTAAGCATATCAAACTTACTGTCCTGTAAATATGACTCCTGTTATCCGGACGTACAGGCACTAACCGGGCAGAAGGCGCTAAACTGGTTATTAAGCAGCTAGTGCGTAGTTGTCTTCGTTGGCAACTATAGTTTTTACAGATAGTTTAACGAGGTATTCTGTACCTCGGCATGCACTCAGAGTTTCGCGACCCACGTCGAAGCCATGTCGCCCCCTGAAAAAGTTAAATCTAAACAATAACTTGCATTTTAACCGTGTTTTATTAGAAATAAAAAAATTGACTCATTTTTACGCTTGAAAAAAAAGATTAGTGATTGTGTGAAGCAAATCTTATCTCTTTAAATATTTAGTTTAATACATATAAAATATACAATAAGCTATTGAATTAATTCAATTAAAAGATTTTATCATTTTCGATTTTTGTTTTGACCAATCTTTTTCTTTCTGAGATTGACGCTTATCGTGTTTTTGTTTTCCTTTACCTAATCCTATTTCAATTTTAACATTTCCGCGCTTCCAAAATAACTTCATTGGGATTAATGAAAATCCTTTTCTTTCAACTGAGCCGATCAATCTGTCTAATTCAGTACGATGAAGTAAAAGCTTCCTTGGCCTCAATGGATCTGGTTTTATATGTGTTGAAACCGTCTTAAGGGGAGAGATATTGACTCCAACTAACCAGGCTTCACCATTTTTAATGTTAACGTAGCCTTCTTTTAGCTGCGATCGACCATCACGAAGACTTTTTACCTCCCAACCCTCCAGAACAAGCCCTGCTTCAAATGTCTCTTGTATTTGGTAGTCAAACCTTGCTTTTTTGTTTACAGCAATTTGGCTCCCGTTGTCTTTTTTTATGGATCTTTTTTTCATAGTTAATGCCTAAGTATAAGCGCTTATGAATAAAAATGTGCGTAATTGGAGTTGTAAGCACGAATTTTTTAATACAGAATCCATGTTGATAGATTTTATTCAAGGAAAGTAGATGCAAACTAACGAAAATACAAACAGAGAAGCAAGGCAGTCATTGCATGGCAATTGGTCATCAAGGTTAGCTTTTATTATGGCTGTAACAGGATCTGCTGTTGGATTAGGAAACATATGGAAATTTCCATATATGGCCGGTCAAAATGGAGGAGGTGCTTTCGTACTGGTGTATCTCTTGTTTGTTTTTTTGATTGGAATGCCAGTAATGATGTCAGAAATATTAATTGGAAGGAGAGGTAGAAGAAACCCTATAGCGACAATGAAACTTCTAGGTCAAGAGGAAGGAGATTCAGAAAGATGGAAATGGGTTGGAGTTATGGCTGTCTCGGCTGGTGTTTTAATTTTGTCCTACTACAGTGTGATTGCAGGTTGGACGATTGCTTACGTACCAAAAGCTATATTTGGTGAATTTGCCGGTTCTGATGCTCAATCCATCTCGTTGCTTTTTGATAATTTTGTGAGCAATCCTTACTCAGTAATATTTGCACATACTTTATTTATGATTATCAATTTTATAATTATAGCTTCGGGAGTAAAGGGTTTAGAAAAGGCTGTAAAATTTTTAATGCCAGGTCTTTTGCTGCTTCTATTTGTTTTATTTGCTTATTCATTGACATCCGGTTCATTTATGGATGGTGTGAGATTTATGTTTACTCCAGATTTTAATGCATTAAATTGGGATGGTGTTCTAACCGCGATGGGGTTAGCTTGCTTTACACTCAGTATTGGGATGGGTGCGATTATGGCTTATGGTGCATATCTGCCTCAAGAGACATCCATAACAAATGCCACAGTATCCGTTGTTTTTGCTGATACAAGTATCGCGATGCTCGCTGGCCTTGTAATCTTTCCTCTAGTATTTGCGAATGGATTAAATCCTGGGGAAGGCCCTGATCTTGTCTTCAAAACTTTGCCTTTAGTTTTTGGTCAAATGCAGGTAGGAACATTTTTGGCTACAATATTTTTCGTTCTTCTTTCATTTGCCGCTTTAACCTCAGCCCTAGGTCTAATGGAGCCTGCAGTGGCTTGGATGGTGGAAAGCACTCAATATAACAGGAAGCAATCAGCCGCAACCATCGCTTTCATCATCTGGTTTTTGGGTTTAGGTACGGCTTTATCATTTAACAGTCTGTCAGAATTTACATTTTTGCAAGGAACAATTTATGAAAATGTTGATTTCTTAACAAGTAATATCATGTTACCGCTTGGGGCTGTCTTTACCACAATATTTGCTGCATGGATTATGAGTCAGAACTCGACTTCAGAGGAGCTTGATGGGCATGGTTTTGTTTATAAATCATGGCAGTTTTTAGCCAAGTATTTTTCTCCTATTGCCATTTTGATAATTTTTTTACAGGCAATTGGCTGGATATAAAATTAGAATAATTCTATGCGCATTGTAGAAAGAAATGCTTATGTATCATTCTCTGCAAAAGAGATGTTTCTTTTAGTTGATAATATTGAATCTTATCCAGAATTTATTCCATGGTGTTCAGGAACTGAGATTCATCAGCGATTGGAAAATAATGTAATTGCTTCAATATCATTAAGTGGAAAAGGATTGCAGACAAAATTTACAACTTCAAACCATATGCAATTATACGAGACTATCGACCTTACGTTGGATGAAGGGCCGTTCAATCATTTTGAGGGAGGTTGGAAGTTTATCGATCTCGGTGATGATGGAAGCAAAATTCAATTCAATCTTAATTTTGAATTCAAAAATAAAGTGCTGGATTTGACTTTAGGTCCTTTTTTCGAAGAAATATGCGATAAGTTAGTGAATGTATTTGTTGATAGAGCAAATATTCTGCATACGGGTTCTCGCTGAGAATTAATTATAAATTCGAGTTCAATTCTCGATCATCACTGATTTCAGTGACTTGATTATTTTCGAAGGTTAAGGAAATCCATTTTTTAAAAATAGCATTATCTCGTCCCACTTTGAGGTAATAAATATAATCCCATCTATCTTCATTAAAAGGATCATCAATCATGGGGGTGCCAAGGAGAAAACGGATTTGATTCTTTGTCATACCGATTTCAATTTGGTCTATATCTTCTGCTTCAATAAAATTACCCTGTGAGATATTTGCCTGATAAACACAACCAGAAAATAAAACAATAGAACTTAGAATGATTAAAAAATATTTTGCTACAAAATTCATAAAACAAAGGTTAACTTATTGGTATAATTTAAACTAGTAAATGCGATTAGTTTTTTTGAATTGCATGATCCAGTGTGTGTTATAGTAGTGGTAATAATTTGAAATATATCTTTTGAGGCAACTAGAGAATGGAACAGAGAACAGAGCTTAAAAAAGCAGGCTTGAAAGTAACTCTTCCGCGCTTAAAGATACTAGAAATTCTAGAACAGAGTGATGATAGACACCTGAGCGCTGAAGATATTTATAAAGAAACACTAAAATCAGATGAGGATATCGGTCTTGCTACTGTTTATCGAGTGTTAACGCAATTCGAGACAGCTGGTCTTGTGATAAGACATAATTTTGAGGGAGGGCATTCTGTTTTTGAGATAAATGATCATCCCCACTATCACCTTATCTGCGTTGATACGGGTAAGGTTACCTGCTTCCAGAATCCTGAGATTGATCGAATACAAAAAACTGTTGCAGAAGAGCATGGGTATGAGTTAGTTGATAAAAATATCGTGCTATATGTAAAAGAAAAAAGTTAATTTGCTTAAATTATTAGTTTTTCTTAGAGAGCATCTCAACTGCATGATCTCTTGTTTTATCTGTTAATTCAATCCCTCCAAGCATTCTGGCTATCTCTTCAATTCTAGAATCTTCTTCTAGTTTTGTCGCGTGTATTTTCGTGGTGTTTTGGTCGCTTAGTTTATTTATTCGGACATGTGAATTGCCCTTGCTTGCAACCTGAGCCAAATGAGTTACACAGAGTATTTGTCTGTGATTACTTAAATCGCTCAGTCTTATTCCTACCATCTCTGCAATTGCACCACCTATACCGCTATCAACTTCATCAAAGATCATTGTGGGGATATTGCTTCCATTACTTGCGATCACTTGTATGGCTAGGCTCATGCGTGACAGCTCTCCACCTGAAGCAATTTTTGTAAGAGACTTTGGTTTTTGGCCTGGATTAGCACTGATAAGGAAATTAATTTCTTCGTTTCCATATTTAGAATGTTCTTTTAATGAGTTAATTTCAATTTCAAATACTCCACCTGGCATGCCAAGTTCAGCCATGGCTTCTGAAACCAATTTTGATAATTTATTGGAAGCCTTAATTCGACCATCAGTAAGTTCTTTTGCTTGCTTGTCATATAATTTTTTAGATTCGCTTATTTTTTCTTCGATTTTAATTATTGATGCTTCGGAATCTCTAAGATACTCAAGTTCGTTTTTAATGTCCTCATGGGTTTGGACGAGATTATTTGGGTCAACCTTATGTTTCCTTGAAATTGTATGGATAGCATTTATTTTTTCTTCCAGAAAAGAGGATTTGTCTCTATCAAAATCGATAGATGTAATGTATTTTGACAAAATATCGACCGCTTCAGAGATATTTATTTCTGCATCAACTATCATCTCTTTTACTTCTTTAAATCTATCATCATAGTTAATGAGTGAATTAAGGTTTTTTATTGAATCTGAAATTATAAGTCCTGCATTAGTTATCTCATTTGTTTGTAAATTTCCAATGAGAGTATTTACACCTTTTGAGATTTTTTCTGTATTGCTAATTTTTTTGAATTCTTTATTAAGGTCATCATATTCATTATGCCTAAGATTAAGTGATTCGAGTTCTTTTGCTTGAAATTCAAGTAAGTCAATTCTGTCGACTTTGTTCGCATTTGACTCAATAATTCTGTTTAATTTTTCAGACAGCTCTTTGAAGTTAGCGTATGCTTTTTTGGTTTCATTTGTAAGATTCTTAAGACCACCAAAATGATCAAGCATATCTCTTTGTATATTTTTTTTGCACATGGACTGATGAAAATGTTGACCATGGATGTCCACTAACAGTTCCCCGAGAGATTTAAGGCTACGAAGATTAACAGTACTATCATTTATAAAAGATTTAGATTTCCCATCATCAGTGATAACTCTTCTTAAAATACATTCCTCATCATTATCCAGAGACTTTTCTTTTAACCACTCTAATGCTTCTATATTATTTGCTACATCAAATTCAGCAGTATATTCAGCTCTTTTAGCATTATCTCTGATCATACTAGCGCCTCCACGTTCCCCAAGAACAAGACTTAATGCATCGATAAGAATTGATTTTCCCGCTCCTGTTTCACCAGTAAGGACTGTCATGCCGTCACTAAATGTGATGTCAATTTCTTCTATTATTGCAAAATTTTTGATTTGTAATGAACGTAACATAATTGAATATTATCTACTTTTTATTTAGCCTTAAATCTTGCCCCCAATGGAGTTTCGATCTTAACGTCTCATAATGATCATACTCTGGCGGATGGATGAGAATTGTCTTTTTCTTTGATTTTGTGATGATTAATTTATCAGATTCAGAGAATTCACAAATGCTTCTCCCATCTATGGTGACTTCAGCTTTATTTTTATTGTTTTGCTGTAATTCTATTTCAATACTGATGTTGTCTGGTAACACGAGTGGTCGATCACTCAGGGTATGAGGACAGATTGGTACCATTACATAACAGTCCAAACTTGGGTCAATTATTGGTCCCCCACAACTCATGGAATATGCTGTAGAACCTGTTGGTGTCGCTATTATTATCCCATCCCCAGCATGATTATTGACATATTGATTTGATACAGATGTTGTGAAGTTAAGCATTCTCCCTGTTTCGCTTCTTTGAAGAACAATATCATTGAGAGCCCTATCTTCAATATTTTCATGATTGGATTTAATTATCTCGACTCTTAACATCATTCGTCTCTCTTCGGAGTAGTTACCGTTGAGAATGGATAAAATATTAGGTTTCATCTCCTCAGGCTTCAGGTCGGCGAGAAAACCCAATTGACCGCGATTAATTCCTAAAAGCGGTATATTGAAATCATGACTGAGATTGGCAGCATGAAGGATAGTTCCATCACCACCGACAGTGATTATTAAGTCAACTGACCTTGCGATATCACTTTCATTTAATTTATTTTCGTATGATATCGGACATTCATTACTTACGATAACATTACATCCAAATTGATTTAAAATATCTATCAATTGATTTATGGACTCGATCGTGAGTTCATCATTACTTCTATTGATAATTCCAATTGATTCAAATTTCATATCACACACTAATATTTTTAGAGTTTGTTATTAATTTATCAGATGTTGCATTAAATAAAAATCTAAAACTAATATGAAAATACTTGACCGATAGATTTTCGATTGATAGCTTATTTTTTGTTATAGAAGGGATATGTTTCAGGTAATTTGAATTGAATAATAAAAAACTAAAACCCAATAATCGCGCCCAATATCTTTTAAAGATTCTAATTCAGAAATATATTGCCGATGGAACCCCCATTGGTTCAAGGACTTTATTGGAGGACAGTGGGCTAAATCTAAGTCCAGCAACAATCAGGCATGTTATGTCTGATCTAGAGAATCATGGATTAATCAAAGCACCTCATACTTCCTCAGGGAGAATTCCCACGGCCAGAGGTTACAGGATGTTTGTGGATACTTTAGTTAGATATCAGAAGCCAGATATTGGATCTATTGATGAAATTCAATCTGAATTAACTTCTGAAAAATATGAATCTGGAGAATTAATCGATACTGTTTCTAATACGCTTTCAAGAATTACCAGTCTTGCAGGTATAGTCAGGGTTCCCAAGGGAAAGAAAACGACTTTAAGGCAAATCGAGTTTCTTCCTCTTTCAGATAATAGGATATTAACGATTCTTGTTTTGAATAATAAAGAAGTTCAAAATAGAATTCTTCATACGAGACAAAAGCATACTGAAGCAGAATTGCAAAAAGTAGCGAACTATATAAATCAGAATTATGCAAATAGAACTCTAAGTTCAATCAGAACAAAATTATTAGATGATATGGAAACCACTCGTGAAACCATGAATAAAGCAATGCAAGATATTATATCTACTGCAAATATAGCAATGGAGGTTGTGGATAATAGCGAGGATGAATTTATTTTGGCTGGCGAAAGAAATTTAATGGATTTTGCAGAATTATCCAATGTTGAAAAACTAAAACAATTATTCGATCTATTTTCTAAAAAAAGGATGATGATTGATCTTCTGGATAGAAGTATTAGCGCTAGTGGTGTTCAGATTTTCATTGGAGCAGAGTCAGGTTATAGCATGTTAGATGACTGCAGCATAGTTACCGCACCATACAAACTAAGTGATAATCAAGTTGGTGTATTAGGGGTTATTGGGCCAAAAAGAATGGCTTATGACAGGGTAGTTCCTATTGTGGATCTTACAGCAAAAATGCTTGGTTCTGTTGTAGATGAAGTATAAATTAAACAATAAACCTTGATTTATTTATTTTACCCCATACCTTAAGAATGTTTTTCATGAAACATAAATCATGAGAATAGTAGCTTCTAAACTGGAGATAGAGCCTGATGAATCAGAAATCAAAAGACAAAAAAGATGAAAAAGAACCATTTGATACCGAACTCGATGAAGAGGGCACCCAATCAGCAAATGATGAGGAGTTATCTTTTGAGGAACAATTAGAGCAGGCAACAAATAAAGCCGAAGAAAACTGGGATAAATATCTTCGGGCTGTTGCAGAAATGGAAAATATTCGCAAAAGATCTGCAAGAGACATTGAAAATGCAAGAAAATATGCTATTGAAAGTTTTGCGAAGGAGGTAATTACGGTAGTTGATACTTTCGAGATGTCGATGGAATCAGATGATCTTAACATTGATGATTTGGTTTCTGGTAATAAATCAACAATGCAGTTAATTAAAAATATTTTGGAGCAATTTGGAGTAACTATGATAGATCCTCATGGAGAACCATTTAATCCTGAATTTCATGAAGCGATGTCGATGCAGCAATCCGATAAAGTAGAGCCAGGAACGATTTTGACAGTTTATCAAAAAGGCTACACATTAAATGATCGTCTACTTAGACCGGCTAGAGTAGTTGTTGCGACTGAACCAGAAGAAAAATAAAAAAGTTCCTAATTACCTTAAAAAAAATATACAAATCCTTGAAACTATAATATTTGTCACCATTTAGGTGTGATAATTAAAATCATAATATTGAAAAAATGAAATTTGGAGTTTAAAAAATGGGTAGAATCATTGGAATTGATCTAGGTACAACTAACTCATGTGTTGCTGTAATGGAAGGTGACACGCCTAAGGTTATAGAAAATAGTGAAGGTGATAGAACAACCCCTTCTATCGTTGCTTTCATCAAAGATGATGAGGTAATGGTTGGTCAATCAGCAAAACGTCAGTCCGTCACTAATCCTGAGAATACTCTCTTCGCTGTAAAACGCCTGATAGGGAGAAGATTTGAAGATGAAGTGGTTAAACGTGATATGGATATGGTTTCCTACAATATAGTCAAAGCTGATAATGGTGATGCTTGGGTTGAAGGCTTAGGTAAACCTATGGCTCCTCCTGAAATTTCAGCAAGAGTTCTTATGAAAATGAAAAAAACTGCCGAAGATTATCTTGGAGAAGATGTGACTGAGGCTGTTGTTACTGTTCCTGCTTATTTTAATGACTCACAACGACAGGCAACAAAAGATGCCGGAAAAATTGCTGGATTGGATGTTAAAAGAATTATTAATGAGCCAACAGCAGCAGCGCTGGCTTATGGTCTTGATAAAAAACGAGGCGATAAAAAGATTGTTGTATATGACTTAGGTGGAGGTACATTCGATGTTTCTGTTATCGAAATTGCCGAAGTAGATGGCGAGCATCAATTTGAAGTACTTGCTACAAATGGTGATACATTTCTTGGTGGTGAAGATTTTGATATAAAAATAATTAATTACCTGGCAAAAGAGTTCGAAAAAGATAGTGGAGTAGACATTACAAGTGATCCATTAGCAATGCAAAGAATCAGGGAGGCTGGAGAGAAAGCGAAAATTGAGCTCTCTAGCAGTCAGCAAACTGAAATCAACTTACCTTATATTACCGCTGACTCTAGTGGTCCAAAACATTTGAATATAAAATTAACCAGAGCTAAATTAGAATCACTAGTTGAAGATCTTGTTAAAAGAACCATCGCTCCATGTAAGATTGCGCTGAAGGATGCTGACTTGAAGGTCAATGAAATTCACGATGTGATATTAGTAGGCGGGCAAACTCGTATGCCGAAAGTCCAAGAAGAGGTAAAAAACTTCTTTGGAAAAGAGCCTAAAAAAGACGTTAACCCAGATGAGGCGGTAGCACTTGGAGCAGCAATCCAAGGCGGCGTCTTGGCTGGTGATGTCAAAGATGTCCTTTTACTTGATGTTACCCCTCTTTCACTTGGCATTGAAACATTGGGTGGGGTAATGACAAAATTGATAGAAAAAAATACAACCATTCCAGCAAATGCTGAGCAGGTTTTTTCTACAGCCGATGATAATCAAACTGCGGTTACAATTCATGTCCTTCAGGGAGAGAGAGAGCGAGGACAAGATAATAAATCACTAGGAAGATTCGATTTAACTGATATCCCACCTGCACCAAGAGGAATGCCACAAATTGAAGTTGCATTTGATATTGATGCAAACGGTATATTGAACGTATCTGCCAAGGATAAGGCGACAGGTAAAAGTCA
>QOPG01000027.1 GCA_003331585.1 Gammaproteobacteria bacterium
ATGATATGTATCAATGAAATTGTTCCAGCGCCAGTATTTGGACCAGTGACCATGTAAAAATTTGGAAAATCCGAAATACAACATCCACGATAAGCTTCTTCTGATTTAGACCAGGCCTCTTTTAGCGTTAGATCATTTTTACCTGTTAAGCTAATGGAATACATATGCCCTCTAATATCAAAGCCAGTTGCCATAATAACAACATCAAAGTCATAATTTACACCATCGGCTGTCGTTAAACCGTTTGTATTAAAATGATCAATGTTGCTATGTATAACCTCAACGTTTTCTCTGTTAATTGCATTAAATAAGTCATCAGATAATAGTATTCGTTTACACCCTAAATCGTATTTTGGTTCAAAGTATTTATGTAACGAGCGATTATTTATTTTAGATCGCATATATTTGATAATATTTTTTGCCGCTTTATTTCCTATAAATGAATTCTTTTTGATAATAGGAAATGTTAAAAGCTCCAATCTCATATAAAAAAACCATCGATACAAATTCAATAACCACGGGAATTTTTTAAAGCGTATTATCTCTTTGTCAGTGTACGCCCTATCCCCTCTTGGGATAATATAATTCGGTGTTCTCTGAAATATATTTACCTTTTTTGCTATTTTTGCAATTTCTGGTATTACTTGTATCGCACTAGCAGCACTTCCGATTACTGCAATTCTTTTGTCTTTGATTACTACTTCATTGTTCCATTGAGCGGTATGCATGACTGTACCAGCATATTGACTTAGATTCTTAAATGTTGGGATATTTGGCTTATGAATGCCACCAGCAGCGTGTATAACATGTTTAGTTAAAACTTCATTACCATTATTAAATTTAATTAACCACAATGAAGATTTTTCAATTAACTGAATCGAAATAACTTTCGAGGAAAAATTAGCGTATTTCTTGATATCGTATTTTTCTACACAATGTTCGATATATTGCTTTATTTCAGGCTGTTTTGCGTATCGTCGACTCCAATTAGGATTGGGCTCGAATGAAAAGCAATAAAGATGTGATGGGACATCACAGGCTGCACCTGGATATATATTATCATTCCAGGTTCCACCAACACCTTTTGATTTTTCATGTATCTCAAAATTATCGATCTTATTTTCTAAAAGCTTTATAGCTGAACACACACCTGAAAAACCCATACCTATTATTATTACATCCAGTATTTTTTTCTTTGATTCTTTCATGTCGGAATGTGTTTATTATTTGTAACTATTGATACCAAATTTTTAGTGCAGTTATCTACTAACTGTATTTTAATCCATGCAAAAAAAAACAGCACGAAAACGTGCTGTTTAATTTTTACTGTTTCAGAGCAGTTTAATCAAATGCCATTCTGAAATTTACACCCCAAGTTCTTGGTTCAGTAGTATATGCTCTGAGATTTCCATCCTGAAGAGGCGTATTAAACACTGACTGATAGTATCTTTCATCAGAAGCATTTCTAACCCAGAATGCTAATTCTGAATTTAACTCTTCAAACATAAACCCAAGTCTTGCATTTGTGAATGTAAATGACTCTCTGAAATGCAATGGATCTCCATTACCCCATGTATCTGAATCACTCACAGATTGATGCTCAAGTCTAATATAACCAGTTGTATCTCCTAATTTAAAGCCTTGAGTAATCGCTGCAAATGTACGATCTTCTGGCTCAAGTTTAGAGAGACCATTTCTGTTACAGAAATCAGCATCTGGGTTTGCATTTTCTGCACCTGGATCTATTTTACCCGTATGCCATGGTGTGGCTATCCAGCAAGATCCTTTTTCCATGTCTTGCAATGTACCAATCACATTTGCGTATGAAAGGTTTACCGTGGTGCTTTCTGTTGGTTGCCAGATCAAATCAATCTCTGCACCGTTTCCATCAGTTCTACCGGCATTCGTAAGATTGAAGGCATTACCTTGGAACATTGATAGTTGCAGGTCTCTAACTTCCATTTTAAATACAGCCATGTTGACTCTTAATGAATCCAAAATATCCAATTTGGCACCAATCTCTAGTGACTCTACATGCTCTGGTTTAAAAACATAGTCTAATCCAGGGCCGAGTCTGTCTGTGTTGGTTCCACCAGCCTTGTACCCAGTTGAGTATGATGCATAATACATAGCATCATCATTAGGCTGGTATGCAACTTTAATGGTTCCATTAACTTTATTAGATTCTAATGATGCCGTTAGGTCTGCTCTAGGAGCTAGTGAAGGTTGAGCGTAGAAACCCCATCCATGAGAATAAGTAGGTGTGAGCGCTCCAACAATTGTTGCTGCATCAGTTGTCGCATCTAGTAATCCAAGTTGTAGTGCACCTAATGTTTGAAATATTGGACCTGTAGTAGCTACATTTACTACTGGACCTATCTTATTATCGGGATTCCCTGGTATGTAGTTAGGGAAAGTTCCAGTCATGTCTTTTTTATCATCCGTATATCTCAGGCCCGCTGTAATTGTCCAGTGATCTCTTACAGGAATGTCAACTTGACCAAAGAATGCATAACTTCTGTGATCTTGCTTCATGATGTCTCTTGCATAAGCATTTGCTGGAAATGTAACACCAGTTTTGCTGTAAGGATTGGCTGCTGTTGCAACCGCTGCAATCTGAGCTGCAGTCGCACCAGCTGGCAGGCCAAATGTTGCTGGAGATGCTGTAATCGCTGCTATTGTTCCAGCTTGAACAGTATCATACAAACCATCAATTGCTGCTATTGCTCCACTTACTGTAGGGTCATTGTTCAGCATAGGAGCAGTATGAACCCCAGCAGTCAATGTGGAATTGTTATCGACGTCTTGAGAATGGTAGTAAAAACCAACCACAAAATGACCGTCTCTCTCTCCTGCTGTGTCAAAATCACCGGATAGTCTTAGTTCCTGAGTGAAAGAACTCACATCAAGTTTATTCAAGTCAGTAATTACTGATGCTGCACCGAAGTCCACATCACCAAAATCTTCTGTCTCAAAACTTCTGAATCCACTGATTGAAGTCAATGTGAAATTATCATAATCGCGATTAATTTCAAGCGACAATCCTGAATCCTCTGCTTGTGAACGTGGCGCATGAGTTAAATAAACTTCTTGTTTATTGAAATTGCTCTCTAATGTAATTGGAAGACCAAATCCATTAGGTGCAGCTGCTGAAATAATCGCATCTGTTCCGGGGACAACAGTTCCAGTATGAATATGCGCTAGATTGTTCTTTTTTGTTAACGCGGCACAACACACTTCATCAAGTTCAGCATAATCTAATATTAAACGCATCGACGTTCTGTCACTTGGTGTATACAAAAACTGAATTCTTCCACCTTGACGGTCGATATCATTTAGCTTGTCGCCGTTCTTATCGGATAGATTTGTTACGTATCCATCACGATCAGCAGTAAATATTGTGGTACGCATTGCCAATTTATCTGCAACTAGTGATGTATTCATCGCAGCATTTAAATTAACCATCCCATAGTCACCACCAACAACTTCAAAAAATCCATTGCGATCATGACTTGGCGCTACAGTTCTTATATTAACTGCACCCGCTGATGTATTTTTACCAAACAATGTTCCTTGTGGTCCTCTCAATATTTCGACAGCCTCAACGTCAACCAATTGGTTTGAAATTGAGCTTTGCCTTGATCTGTATACGTTATCCACGTAGGCACCAACAGCTGACTCAAGTCCAAAGTTCTGTGAACTTGTATTCAAACTTCGAATACCCCAGCTACTAAAACCTGCATTTTGACTTTGATATGTATCAAGAGCTGGAGTCATCCCTGCTAGATCTGCCATAGTTTTGATGCTTGACCGTTGCAACATTTCACCAGAGAACGCATCGAGCGCCACTGGCACATCTTGTTGGTTTTGTTCACGCTTCTGGGCTGTCACTGTAATCTCTTCAATTTCTTGTGCGTTAACACCAATGAATGATATTGCAACAAGAGTGAAGATTGATTGCGTAATATAACGCCTAATATTTAAGTTCATATTTCCCCCCGGAAAACTTACTATTTGTGTTTTTATCGATCAATATTGACCGATATCTTCTGTATTATAATTACCCAATAACTTGATTTGGGACCAAAAGCAGCTCAAATCAGCTGTTAATAAAACCTAAAATACCTTAATTAACTAACAAATGCACGTTTTTGGTATGTATTTTAAGCTCTACTTCTGGTTATAAAATCTTAAAAATGACAAGATGTTTTTGATTATCTGATTGCCTGAATAGTTAAATCGACAAAGTCGGTAAATAAAGCATCTGCCTTCAATTCTGAGGCAAACCATTTTACCATTTTGTCAAAGTCATCGAAATCTAATGGAATAGAATCTTTTCTTATTGTGTAGGGGTGAATATATAAGCCATTGTCTCTGGCATAATGACTTAATTTTGATGGTCTAATAACACCATCCAATGTGCTGACTCTATACAAAAGCTGAAGATATGGCCCAATTCCTATAGCATACTTAGATACATCCTCAATCCCTTCCAGAGAAATCATCTGACTGTAGTCATCATCAGATTCATTCCATGCATTATTTCCAATCAATTGTATCAATGGCAATGATGAATTTAATTCATATTTAACTCGTTTCAGTTCATTTGAATCAAAGCACTGAAAGAAAATTTTATCTTTTTTAGAAGCGTACCCATAATCTTTTAATTGATTTAAAGTGACGCTAGAAATATCTAATCCTTCCTTCCTGTGCCAAGATGGATTTTTAATTTCTGGGTATATACCGACATTTCTTTGCGTAGATTTATTAAGACCCTGAATTAATTCAATTTGTTCGCTGAGTGTACATATTTTAAATGTTCCTATTTCGAGTGGATATCTATTTGAAAAAGCTTTTTCTTTGGCATCACCCTTAAGACGTTCATTAACATTTAATTTTTTTAACTCTGATAAAGTAAAGTCCCTCACATACCAGTGCCCATCTTTTCTTTTTCGATTCGGGAAGATTTTCTTTACGTTGGTGGTAAAATCCAAATAAATATCATGCATGACAATTGGAATAGAATCCTTACTTAATACGATATCTTGCTCAATATAATCAGCTCCAAGTGCATAAGCATATGCAGCTGCTTCTAATGTATGTTCAGGTAGATATCCACTGGCACCTCGATGGGCAATTATTAAACTCAAATTACTCTCCAAAAGAATTGCAATATTTATATTTTTAATACTTAATTATAGCTATTGAAAATTACAAATATTATAGGCACCAATTATGAATGAAGAAAAGAATTTTAGTCATTGGACAATCGATAAAGATAAAAATAATTTTGTCTGGTTGAGTCTAGACGTTCAAGAAAGTTCTGCAAATGTTCTGTCGGCTGATGTCTTAAGTGAATTTCATAACATAATCGAATCCTTGCATTTGGATCATCCAGAAGGATTGGTTATTTATTCAGGGAAAAAAAATGGATTTATAATGGGTGCAGACATAAAAGGATTTATCGGGATGACCGACGAAAATAAAGCTTACGAGTTAATTCGTCAAGGTCAACAAGTACTTGAGAGTTTTGTATCGTTGGGTTGCCCAAAAATTGCCGTAATCAATGGTTTTGCATTAGGTGGGGGATTAGAGTTAGCTATGGCTTGTGACTATCGGATTGGAATAGATAACAAAAAACCAATCTTAGGTTTACCGGAAGTTAAACTTGGATTGCATCCTGGATTCGGCGGTACTGTTAGAACCATTCAGATTTGTGGTGTGAGGCCAGCAATGAAATTAATGCTAACAGGTAAATCAATCACATTGAAAAAAGCTTTCCAAATTGGTCTTATTGATAAAATCTCAAATTCCGAGGATTGGCAAAATCAAGCAAAATCAATAATTAAAACAAAGCCAAAAAAGAAAACGGCACCACTAATTGAGAAAATATTAAATTTAAAGCCGCTGAGAGGGTTTATAGCGAAGACGTTAAATGCCCAAGTAGCATCAAAAGCCAATAAGAATCACTACCCTGCTCCATTCTCAATGATTAATTTATGGTTAAAACACGGAGCCAGCTCAAAAACAGCGTATCAGGCCGAAGCAAGGTCGATGGCTAAACTAATATGCAGCAATACAGGTAGAAATTTAGTAAGGCTTTTTTTCCTTCAAAACAAAATGAAATCACAATTCAAAAAGATTGAAGCTGATATCCACAATATTCACGTAATTGGTGCTGGTGTTATGGGTGGTGATATTGCTAGTTGGTGTGCATTAAAAGGTTTGAATGTAACACTTCAAGATAGAAGTCTTGAGGATATTGAGCCAGCAATACAAAGATGCAAAATACTTTTTGAAAAGAAAATCAAGGATGAAGAAAAAAGAAAGAATGCACACTCAAGGTTAGAAGTGGATATTAATGGAGAAGGAATATCTAATGCAGATCTAATAATCGAAGCAATATTTGAAAACAAAAAAGCAAAAAAAGATCTTTACAAAAAAATTGAGCATAAAATGAAGCCATCTGCAATATTAGCGACTAATACTTCAAGTATATTGCTTGAGGATCTCAGATCTGATTTAGCACAACCAGAGAAATTCATAGGAATCCATTTCTTTAATCCAGTTTCTCAGTTACCGTTGGTCGAGATAATAAAATGCGATGATACACACCAATCTGCCATCGACGTGGGGCTTGAGTTTGTGAAAATAGTTGCAAAGTCTCCTCTCCTTTGCAAAAGCTCAGAAGGATTTGTTGTAAATCGATTATTGGGTCCATACATGGCTGAAGCGATGCATTTAGCTAGGGAAGGTGTAGGACTAACGGATATTGATAATGCAGCTGTTAACTTCGGAATGCCAATGGGTCCAGTTGAACTTGTTGATACAGTTGGTATTGATGTCGCTTTAAATGTCTCTAAAGTACTAGGAAAAGCATACAATAGACCCGTTCCAGATGAACTTGTTCAGATGGTAGAAAGTAAAAAACTTGGTAAGAAATCAGGAGAAGGTTTTTATAAATGGGTATCAGGAAAAGCAATAAAATCTGAGCCTACTTCACCCGATTTAATAACTGATGATATTGAGGATAGATTAATTCTGCCAATGGTCAATGAAGCGATAAAGTGCCTGAACGACGGAATAGTTTCGGACGCAGATATGCTTGATATTGGAGTGATATTCGGTACTGGATTTGCTCCATTCAGAGGTGGTCCGATTCAATATGCCAAAGACAGAGGAATAGAAAATATCATATCATCACTTGATACTCTTGCTCAGAAATACGGCGACCGATTTAAACCTTCAAGTGCATGGTCTAACATAAATTAGATAAATTTTTTAATTTGCAATGTTACGATAATGATTTGGGTAACTTATCGAAATATGTTTCTGATAATGTAATATCATTCAAACCTGATCTCCAATCAATCAATAACTCTTCCAAAGATAGCTGAAAGTTAAAGCTTCCTCTCGGTTTACTGCGAATGAGGTTGATCTTATCGAAAAAAAGAAACAAATTTTGTGTACTCATATTAGATGATAAATGACTTGAGATTTCATCGGTATTGACAGTATTTGAATAGCTATTTTTGATTGTTTTGTATACAAAAAACAGCATCCAATCAAAGACTGAATCAATCTCTTCTTTATTAAGTTTTGATGCGAAATCGAGAGGAAAATCACCCCTAAGCAGAATTCCACTTAATGTTTTGTCAAATTCATCAATTTTATTAATGAAATCTAGTTGGCTCTGAATTAAAAGTGGGGACTCTATTAAATGGCTATTTTTTATTGAAGGATCATCTGTTGACATATATTGATCTAAAAAACTCAAGCTCTGCGACTTTCCTGGTGAGTTAATCTTTATAATATGGCAACGACTTAAAATTGTTGCAGGAATTTTATGCATTTTATCTGCAATTAGTAATATTAAAGTATTTCCCTTCGGTTCTTCTAGAATTTTTAATAAACTGTTAGATGAATTGATGTTCATCATATTAAATGGCTCAATAACTGCGACTTTTCCAATACCTTCATATGAGCTTAAAGATAAACTTTCAATCAAATCTCTTATTTGGTCAACACTGATATCTCTTTTTCCGTCCTCAGGATGGATCCATCTCAAATCAGCGTGTTGAGGTATAACATAAGGATGATAAGGTTTTGCTCTGACACTATCAATTCCGAGATGTTGCCCAGCTAACCATGTTGCAAACGATCTTTTTCCAATTCCTCTTGTTCCAGTTATCAAGACAGCATGAGGAGTTCTTTTTGAATTCAGAAGTTGCTGCCAAATTTCTTCATAGGTATGAAGCCATGGAATTTCTTTTTGCTCTTTCATGCGATATTTATTTCTCAGAAAAAAGGTGATTTAAATGTTTCTCAATATTTTTCTCAACACTTAAGATATCCTTTGTGGCATCGACAATGACAACTCTTTCAGGATCATTTTGCGCTATATTAAGATATCCTTGGCGTACCCTCTCATAAAACGAAATTTTTTCACTTTCCATTCTGTCATTTTTCTCTCTTATTTTTGTCCGTTTCATACCAACTTCAGCTGGAGCATCGAGTAGGATAGTTAAATTTGGTTTCAGATCATTTTGCACCCATTTAGCAATTTGATTAATTCGTTTAATATCAAAACCTCGCCCATTGCCTTGATATGCGATTGTTGCATCTGCAAAGCGATCACAAATAACATTGATTCCATTTATTAATGCCGGGATTATGACGTTCTCTATATGAAAGGACCTAGCTGAAAAGAATAATAGTAGTTCAGCTATCTCTGGAACTTTCTCTTCTTCTGAATGAAGAAGTATATCTCTAATCTTTTCTGCGTTAACAGTACCTCCCGGTTCTCTTGTGCAAAGATACTTAATATTTTTTGATTCCATATATGATGAAATAAAATTTATATTTGTCGACTTTCCGACACCCTCAACACCTTCTATTGTTATTAACTTACCTTTCATGAGTCTCAATTATCATTCAATTTAATTTGATTCAAATAGTTTTTTACAGCAATTTCATGCTCTTCCCTTGTATGAGAAAATATATGTCTTCCATCTTTCTTGCCAGATGCAACAAAGTAAATATTCTTTTCATTAGCTGGATTTAACGCAGCGTATATTGAATCTTTACCTGGAAGTGAAATAGGTGTTGGAGGTAATCCATATCTTGTGTATGTGTTATAAGCAGTATCTCTTCTGAGATCTTTTTTTGTGATATCACCATTAAATTCTTTACCTAAGCCATATATAACTGTTGGATCAGTTTGTAAGCGCATATTTTGTTTTAATCTCTCAATAAATACACTTGCAATTCTTGGTCTCTCATCTGGAACGGCTGTTTCTTTTTCGATGATTGATGCTAAAATTAAGGCTTCATAGGGAGATTTAAGAGGCAAATTGGGTTCACGATTTTCCCATTGCTCGACAAGCTCTTCGAGCATCATTTTATTGGAATTTCTCAGGACTTGATTTGGAAAAGTATTTTTTGGAAAGAAATACGTCTCTGGAAGAAAAAGACCTTCTGGCTTCAAAAGCAAATCATCATATGCATAATTATTTATGAAAGGCTCGTAATCAATCGGTGAAGATGACTTGGAAAAGAAGCTAGCATTTGATATGGCCAATTCTAGATCATCGACTGTCCAACCCTCAATAATAGTAAATGGATGTAAATACACCTCACCTTTTTCAAAACGATCGATAATACTAAATTGAGAATCATCTCTTGAAATCAAATATTCACCGGCTTTAAGTCTAATGCTCTTTTTGGTGAATCTTCCATAAAGATACATCAAATTTATATCAGAAATAATATTGTTATTCTCAAGTTTAACTAAAATTGTTTTATAATCATCCCCTTTCATGATTTCAAATAACTCTGATTTAGAAAGGTGTGTAAAAGGCCTATTAAGAGTGCTGTAGGCAAGAAAGATAATTAGTCCAATTATTAATGAAAAAACAAATAGGAATGATTTTTTATTATTTATTACCACAGCTTAATAATAACATTTTATAGAATTGATTCACCCCAAAAAAAAACGCCTCTTTGAGGCGTTTTAAAGAAAATAAATAAATTAGATCTTTATTTTTTTGAATTAACGAAGTCAATAGCCTGTTGAACAGTTGTGATTTTCTCAGCTTCTTCATCTGGAATTTCTGTATCGAACTCCTCTTCAAGCGCCATAACCAATTCAACGGTATCTAATGAGTCCGCGCCTAAATCATCAACAAATGAAGCTTCATTAGTTACCTCTTCTTCTTTTACACCTAGTTGTTCAGCAACTATTCCCTTGACTTGTTCTTCAATATTACTCATTTTGTTCTCCTTAAGGATCAACTATTAAATTCTTAAAATACTTTTTAATATTTGCAATTACTTAATTAACATTTGAAAAATATTTCATATGATTTTTTTCATAAAATAATTTATGGAGCGAGATTATAAGGGAAAGTAAAGAATCAATCTACTAATTCATTGACATTCCACCATTAATATTTATTGTCTCACCAGTAATATATGACGCAGAGTTGGATGCTAAAAATACAACAGTGTCACTAACTTCCCCCACTTTGCCAAATCTGTTTAAAGGTATATTTTCCATCATTGCTTTTTGCTGATCATCGCTTAACGTTGCTGTCATATCAGTTTTGATGAATCCCGGTGCAACAACGTTGACGGTAATATTTCTTGACGCTACTTCGCGTGCTAATGATTTTGAAAATCCGATTAAACCGGATTTTGTCGCTGCATAATTCACCTGCCCAGGGTTGCCAGTGTGTGCGACAACTGATGCAATATTGATGATCCTTCCATATTTTTGCTTCATCATTTTTTTTATTGAGAGTTTACAAGTATTAAAAATACCTGAAAGATTTGCAGCAATTACATCATTCCATTCATCAGCTTTCATTCTTATCAAAAGATTATCTCTTGTGATACCTGCATTATTAACAAGTATATGAAGCCCATTTCCATTTGATGAAATTTCATCAATAATATTTTTTACATCTTCCGCATCAGTCACATTTAAAACTTTACCCACACCCTTTCCTTCTAAATTCTCATCAATTTTTTTCGCGCCAGATTTAGATGTTGCGGTACCGATGACATACGCACCAGCGGATGAGAGATTTTGCGCAATACTTGCACCAATACCTCGAGAAGCGCCTGTGACCAGAGCTACTTGGTCTTTTAACAAATTTTTAGAATATATTTCAGTCATATTTATCCTTGATTTTATGAAAATTCATCATTCAGTAATTCAAGTGCATCAACTGAATCCAATTTAAACGAATTAATTGAGCGATCAATTCTTTTGTTTAGGCCGCATAGTATGCCTCCAGGACCAAATTCTATGAATTTTTTGATACCTTTATTTGTAATAAGATTTATAGTTTTTGTCCATTGAACTGGCTCTCTCACTTGTGCCGATAATCCTTCAACAAGTTCGGCTGTATCATTATAGGCTCTGGCATCAATATTCTTGATAACAGGTATGGTAAATTTATTAAAATGAATTGTACTTAATAAATTTTTTAATTTTATTGACACTTCATCCATTAATTTACAATGCGATGGAACACTGACATTTAATAGCATTGCTCTTTTGGCGCCAAATTCTCTAGAATGATCTATCGCCCTATTCACAGCGCTCTTATTACCCGCTATTACAACTTGACCTGGAGCGTTAAAGTTAACAGCGCTCAATATTTCATTGCCTTTTGCAAATTCACATAGATCTATTACATCTTTATCAGTTGAGCCAATTATTGCCGCCATAGCACCTGAATTCGTTGGCACAGCTTCAGCCATGTACTTTGCTCGTGTTTGAACAATTTTTAAAGCATCAGTAAAATTAATTACGCCACTACAAACTAATGCTGAATATTCACCTAAACTGTGACCCGCCATATATTGTGGCAAAAGACTAAATCTTGAAATATAGCTTTCCCATGATGCCACTCCAGCAACAAGCATTGCCGGTTGCGTATAAACCGTATCATTTAATTTGCTGGATGAATCAGATGCAGTTAGCTCCCAGAGATCATAATCTAAAACAGATGAAGCTATATCATATAAGTCTCTTATTCTGTCTGATGATTCATATAGGTCTTTCATCATACCGACTGATTGCGAGCCTTGTCCTGGAAAAATTGCAGCAAACATATAATTATCCTAGATGTATGGAAATGATTATTTTTTAATTATTTTTTAACAATTACAAAATATAATTTTATCATATTTATTATAACTCATACTTTCTTTGAAGATGTTTCTTGGATATGATTTTTAAATAACAAAAAAAAATGGAATCATAATGCTCAAAAAAACAAACAATAAGGGATTCACGTTAATTGAAATAATGGTCGTAGTTATAATATTAGGAACACTTATAGCTATCGTCGCACCAAATTTTATTGGTAGAGTTGGAGATGCTCAAATCACTGCCGCCAAACAAACAATCCGTGGAATAGAAAGTGCATTGAGAATGTACCGTCTTGATAATTTCAATTATCCGTCAACAGATCAAGGATTAGATGCTCTTGTTAATAAGCCTATTGGTCAATCATCAAGAAACTGGAGGGGTCCTTACTTAGACAGATTACCCGAAGACCCATGGGGAAATAGATATATGTATGCATTCCCAGGAATGAATAGTGAGTTTGATATATATAGTTATGGCCGAGACGGAATTATGGGCGGCGATGAAGAGGATGCAGATATTGGAAATTGGATGAATTGAAATATATTCATGAATTTTAAAATAGTTCAAAAAATCCTAAAATTTAAAAACTATAATCAAAATGGGTTCACATTAATTGAGTTACTTGTATCTATTGCACTTGTTGGAATAATTACATCTATTGTTCTGATTCTATATAAACCATCAATAAATTCAGAAAATATGAAAAATGAATCTGTTAAATTGGTTTCTCTAATAGAATTAGCAAGAGAAGAAGCCATCATGCAAGGACGTGAAATGGGAATGAAGTTCACAGAAGATGGATATCAATTCTTAGATTTTGATCCTATTCGTCAGTTATGGTCTGTTAGAAAAAATGACCACCTTTTAAGAAAGAGAGTTATCCCTACGCATTTTAACCATAAGCTCTTTTTGGAAAATAAAGACATCAGTTTTACTGAGAAAGAGAGCAACGAAAGGAAGTCAGAGATTCAATTATCTGCTCCTCACATTATATTTTTTTCTAGTGGTGAATTAAGTCCATTTGAATATTTTATATTTAGTGATGATCAAACAATATCAGTTATCGGAAGTTTTAATGGCGCAATAGAAATAAACAATAATGATATCAACTAAACTTAAATTTGATGATGAAAAAAAATAATTCTGGATTTACATTAATTGAAGTATTAATTGCATTGGCGATTGTCTCAATTTCACTTGGAGCGTTAATAAGTATTTCCTCTCAAGATATATCGAGAGCAGAAAAAGCACAAAAGAGTATGATCGCTAATTGGGTCGCACAGAACCAATTAACAGAGCATCGTTTATCAGATAAGAAAATAAAAGTTGGTAGTACAAAAGGTTCTATATTATTTGCTAAATATGATTGGGAATGGGAGATATCAGTGTCAAAAACGAGTGTGGATAATCTGTATCGGATGGATGTGAGTGTCAGCGAATTAAATAAAGATATCGTATCAAGAAATCTTACCGGATTTGTATTTGAAGACATCGCTATAAATAATGAGTAATAATAAATCATCGGGATTTACTTTAATTGAGGTTTTGATATCAATTTCAATTTTCTCTATTCTTTCTGCACTGGCTTATGGCGCCCTCAATCAATCACTATCAACTTCGGATAAACTTTCAGAAAAGATTGATAGAAATCAGGCCATCCAAAAAGGTATAAGAATCATAGAACAAGATTTAATGCAATTAGCAAAAAGGCCAATTAGAAGTGAAATTGGAAATACTGAAATCAATGCATTAACCACAAACAAAGTAAATGGCTATGCAGTTGAATTTTCACGCCATGGCTGGGCAAATCACCTAGGATCAAAAAGAAGTACACTTCAAAGGGTTGCATACAACCACATAGATAATAAGTTAATAAGGTACCATTGGAATGTACTAGATAAAACATATAGTAATCAGATAGATACAAATGAACTATTTGATAATCTCGATGAAGTAACGTTTCTTTTTATGAAAGACAATAATGAATGGATCAAGGAGTGGCCCCCTATAGAGGTTATTCAAGATGAATCTAGAGCAATTCTTCCCAATGCAATTAAAATCACGTTTATGTTTAACGATTTGGGGGAAATATACAGATTACTGGAAATCAAGCAATAATAAATCAATGATTATTGAAACTGAAAATAAAGGAATTGCATTAATTACAGCAATGATGATTGTTGCTATTGTTGGATTGGTGACAACTAATCTACTTTGGGAAAGTGCATTAAATACAAGAAAAACCTCATCGACTCTAAATAGAGATCAGGCCGTTCAAATTGCCATTGGTGTTGAAAAATGGGTAACTAATCTTCTTAAACAAGATTCACTTTCATCAGATAGTGATCATCTAAACGAATTTTGGGCGAGAGAACTGCCAAGTCTACCTATTGATGGTGGTTTTATAAGCGGTCAGATTCATGACCTTCAGGGACGATTTAACCTCAACAATCTGGTCAATAAAGATGGAAGTATAAATCAAGATCAAGTTGATTACTTTCAACGATTTTTAACTGCTTTAAATATAAATCCAACTATTGCAAATTCAGTAATTGACTGGATTGATGATGACCAATATACGACGTATCCTAATGGCGCAGAGGATGATTTTTACACAAGAATGAATCCACCATACAGAACCGCAAATCGCGAGATGATAACAATTTCAGAGTTGCTATCAGTTAGATCAATTGATCAGGAAATTTTTAATCAAATAAAACCTTATATTTCTGCAATACCAGAAATTACTAAGATTAATGTGAATACTGCCAGTCATGTAATACTGAAATCATTAGGTGATGAAATAACAATCAATGATATTGAAAGACTTGAAAATGAGAGAGTGCCATCAGGTTTTATTGATGTTGCAACCTCCTTCGAATCATTGATCGATAATGAATACATTTATAATATCTCTGGAAACTCAAATTATTTTCAATTAGAACTTTTAGTAAATATCGATAATATTTCAATCATCATGTACAGCACAATCCACAGAGGAAGTGGTGGTAATACATCAATCTTAAGTCGAAGTTTTGGTACAATCTAAATAATGAAGACCTACACGTTAATTCAATTAGATACTCAATCACCAAATAATTCACAATGGGTTTCAATTAATGATTCAGGTGAATTTCTTCACTCTGTTAGAAAGGGTAATATCAGTGAAATTGATACTGGGAATAAACAAAACTCAGTAATAATAATTCTGCCTGGCGAAGAAATTCATCATGCTACATTAACATTGCCAATAAAATCGGAAAAAAAATTAACCAAAGCAATCCCTTTTGCCATGGAAGATCGTCTAGCTGAAGAAATTGATAAAACACACTTCGCACACAAACGATTAAATAATGATCATATTCAAATTTGTGCCATTGATGCATCAAAGTTAAATGCTATTCTCCAAATCTTAAAAACAAATAATATTTATGCATCAGCAGTAACATCAGATACTTTATGTGTTCCGAGAATTGACAAAACAATAACTTTATTAATTGATTCTTCAAGGATTCTTATAAATAACGGATTCGATAAGGTTTTTACATTTGAATCAATTGATATAATTGATGCAGTCAATATTGTAAATAAAGATAATAATATCAGAGATATACAGATTTTTATTAGCAAGGAAGATAATAGTTTATTGAATAAATTTGATCAACTCAGAGAGTCATTTAGAAATGTAGATGTAAATATTTTGCAGAATGGTCCATTTCAAAAATATTCTCAGGCAATAGTGAATCATAATTACATTGATTTGCTGCAAGGTAAATACAAAGATAAGAAAGACATT
>QOPG01000028.1 GCA_003331585.1 Gammaproteobacteria bacterium
AGAGTTGAGCTAGGATGCACACCAAAATTGATTGTCCCAGAAAAATCGCTAAATGTTATTTTTCCATAATCAGAAGGGCTATTGATTATGGCATTATAATTTGTTGGCAGTGCTCCTCTATAAGTTAGATCGCTTTGAGAGTTATTTAATGTCGTGATGGTTCCACCGTCATTAAAAATACCGATATTATTACCTGCAGAGATGGTGCCCGTGTTTAAAATGTAATCAATAGTGCCTGTATTATTAATTCCATTATCCTCACCTGCCGAGATGGTGCCAGAGTTTTCGAGCGAACTGATTGCTCCAATGTTATATAACGAACTGGATTTTACAGAAGATATGACTCCTGTATTTGTGAGGTTGGTAATTGTGGCTGAGGTATTATTATGAATACCAGTTTTATCATTTGATGCAATGACTCCATTATTTATAAACGTTTCGAAAGAACCTTGATTGTATATTCCATGTGTTATGCTCCCCGAAACAGTACCTGCATTAAAAAACGAAGTGTTATTTCCAGTATTAACAAAATCTTGTTGCGCAGTCACAACCAAATCCCACAATGTTCCTGAACTATTATCTAACTCCCAATCCAGGTCTCCCTCACCACTGATGGTTACACCTGAATTAATTGTGACACTTGCATTGTCACCACTGATATCTAGATCAGCACAATTGGCAGTAAAAGTAGCGGTGGTGCCATCAACGTCAGTGCAGGCATTGGGTGAAACAAATGTTCCTGAGGTCCCACTAGAAATATTATTGGCATTGAGCCCGCTCATCACCGAGTCATAAATTCCAACAGCGAGAGTTGAACTAGGATGCACACCAAAATTGATTGTCCCAGAAAAATCGCTAAATGTTATTTTTCCATAATTAGAAGGGCTATTGATTATGGCATTATAATTTGTTGGCAGTGCTCCTCTATAAGTTAGATCGCTTTGAGAGTTATTTAATGTCGTGATGGTTCCACCGTCATTATAAATACCGATATTATTATTAGAGGCGGAAATTGTACCTGTGTTTGTTAATGTTGAGATTGTAGCTGAGTCATAATTATAAATTGCCCAATCACGTCCGGCTGTTATCGAGCCCGAATTGGTTAATGAGCCAATAACTCCCCCAACATTTTTTATAGCAAAGTCATGATTAATGGCTCTTATGGTACCGCTATTCGTGAGCGATGTAATTGTTGCATCATTCCATATCCCATTTCGAGATGCTGAAATGATTCCAGAATTGGATATCATAGAAATAATGTTAGACGTGGACTTACTTTCGTCATTTCTAATTGCAAAGTCATCGCCAGCTGATATTGTCCCAGAATTTATTAAAGTCCCAATGGTCGATCCATGCACAGCTTTAATGGCATGGTCATTATCGGCAGAGATAGTGCCACTATTTGTTAGAGTGGTAATCGATCCATTAGTCCAAATGCCTTGGTTTTTAGCTTTAATCTCTCCCGAGTTGTTTAAAGTTTCTATAATTCCATCATTTCTTATTCCAGAGTGATCTATAGCTGATATCTCTCCCGAGTTCGTTAAAGTTCCGATTAATCTTCCAGTTCCAACAAAATTTCTAATTCCATATCTATTAGCTGAGATTTTTCCTGAATTAGTCAAATTGTCAATGCTTCCACCATTTCGAATACCGTAATTATCCGTTGCAGTAATTAAGCCATTATTAGTCAAATCAGAAATATCTCCTGGGAGAGTATTTCGAAAAGCGGAACTTCCATCTGTTGTTTTAATGGTGCCATTATTAGTAATGACTGCATTCGTTGCGTTTGGAGTTTTTATTGTAGTATTTTTGTTTTCAATAGTGATTCCTGAATTAATAGTCACGTTGGAGCCATCACCAGAAATTTCTAGTGGTCCACAATTTGTTGAAATTGTTTCAGTAGAGCCAGATATAGTCGAACAATTATCAGCATAGATAATAGAGGCACCAAAATAAGAATTAAGCGCCAAAAGGACAATAAACCTAATTATTAGCATAAATTTTTTATATAATTAATAAGAGATGTAATAAGAAATTGTCATAACCACCTTACAAAGTCAATTTCAAATTAGAGTGAATATAGTTGGAGTTTTTATACTGATGCTTAGTTTCTTTTTTTTATCATGAAGATCGCTATTATTGGTGCTGGTATAGCGGGTCTCACAGTTGCATATCATCTAAAGGATTTTGCTGATATTGTTATTTTTGATAAATCTCGAGGTGCTGGCGGTAGAATTTGCACAAGATACGCAAAGCCTTATGTTTTTGATCATGGCGCTCAATTTTTTATTGCGAGAACAAATAAGTTCAAAAATTTTTTAGAGCCAATGATTGAGGCTGGTGTGATTCAGTCATGGAATGCCAAATTTGTAGAAATCAAAAAAGACAAAATAATAAGCAGAAGGCAGTGGGATAATGATAATCCTCATTATGTTGGATCACCAACAATGAGTTCGATTGGTAAATATTTGTCGCAAGATCTCAATGTACAACTAAATTCAGAAATTAGCATAAATAGAAGCAAGGATCATTGGCAAATTGTCGATAAAGAAGGGAGCGATCAAGGTGTTTTTGATTGGGTAATATCTACAGCGCCCGTTTCGCAGTCTGCAATACTATTACCGGTTGATTTTAAATTTCATGAGACTTTACTTAGTAGAAAAATGATGGGATGTTTTTCTTTAATGATCGGTTTCGATGACAGTTTGAATTTAGCTTGGGAAGCTGCTCTAGTTTCAGAAGCGGATATAAGTTGGATTTCTGTGAATAGCTCTAAGCCCGGTCGTAATGGAAGTTTTACACTCCTAGTGCATTCGACAAATTCATGGGCAGAAGAAAATATCAATCAAGAAAAAGACGCAGTTATTGAGCACCTAATGAATGAGACATCGAAAATCATTGGTAAGAAAGTTTATGATGCAAATCATATTGATCTTCATCGATGGAAGTATGCCAATATAAAAAAACAAGACGTTGAATCTCCATTTATTGATGAAAATAATCAATTAGCTGCCTGTGGGGATTGGTGTATTAAAGGGCGGATAGAGTCGGCTTTTTTGAGTGGCTTTGACTTAGCTAATGAAATGCGTAGTCTTATTAATTAATTTGGTAATTGTTCTGGAGAATATAAATGCCAATTAATTATGAAGTTAAAAATGAGATAGGAATTTTTACTATCGATAACGGAAAAGTGAATGCGATCACTCATGAAATGCATGAAGAGCTCTATCTACATCTAAAAGATTTCTTGAGCGATGATAGTGTTAAAGTTGCAATATTGTCAGGAAGTAAGGGAAAGTGTTTTAGCGCTGGTGATGATCTCAATGAAGGCGATGGTTATCACGATGAAGGTGAGGATATTAGCGATAAAATAGCTCTCTTGCCAAGAAATAAACCCATTATAGGTGCAGTGCATAGTTGGTGCATAGGAACAGGTTTAATATATCTGACATTATTAACAGATATATGTATTGCAGGAAGAACTGCAAGGTTCGGATTACCTGAAATTGCTTATGCGATGGCTGGTGCGACAGGAAATATGAGACTTTCCAGAAATATTCCAAGAGTTTTGGCTAATTGGTTGGCTCTTACAGGAGAAAAAATTACCTCAGAAAAAGCCTTAGAATTTCATTTAATTAATGAAGTGGTTGATGATGATTTGGTTTACTCAAGGGCGACAGAAGTTGCAAAAATGATCGCAAGTCACCCATTAATTGGAATTCAAACTGAGATGGAATGCATTAATCAATGTTCAGAAATGTCTTTAAAGGAATCAAGAGCTTTCACTAGAAAACTCTATGATAAGCAATTGGAAATATACCACCAAGATCCCGATTCGCAATCCGGTATTGAGCATATAAAAAAAGGTAGTTGATTAAATATCACAGAACAATTGACAGATTATTCAAAAAAAAATAATGTTCGAAAATGGCTTGTTATGGCAATACTCTCTGTCTCGGCGAGCTCCATTTATTTATTACCTTTCTTGCAGGAGGTTTACTATAAGCCACTTGCTGAGGCCTTAAGCTTAAATAATACAAATGTGGGTTCATTAATGAGTATCTATGGTACTTTTGCAATGATTTCCTATTTCCCAGGTGGATGGATAGCAGACAAAATAAAACCTAGGATTTTGATTACTTTATCCTTGTTATTCACAGGTTTGCTTGGGTTGTTTTTTGCAACACTGCCAAGTTACAAGACAAGCCTTATAATTCATGCGTTTTGGGGTATTACTACAACACTTCTATTTTGGAGTGCGATAGTCAGAGTTACCCGAAATTGGGCTTCAAAAGATAAGCAAGGGAGAGCTTTTGGGTTTTTGCAAATGGGGAGAGGTGTGAGTGATATAGCTGTCTCTACTCCAATTCTTTTGGTATTTGGGATTCTCGGTAGTAGTTATTTTGCGTTATCAGTTGTCATTGTTTTAATCTCACTAATTACGATTCTTTCTGGAGTGGCGGCTTGGTTTATTCTTAGTGAAGATGATGGTGGAGAAAATTCAGATGTAGGTTCTTTTAATTCAGGGGTGACAGAAATTATTTCAGTTCTGAGGATGCCGGTAGTTTGGTTAATTTCAATAGTAGTTTTAGCGGCATATTCTGCGTATTGGGGTGCATACAGATTCACTTCTTACTCAACGGATATTTTTTCTTTAAGCGTTGTTATAGCAGGTGCAATCAGTATTGGTAAAATGGCTATGAGCCCACCATCAGCTCTGATAGCAGGTTATGTGTCGGATAACATTGGCATAGCAAAATCTGTCTGTATCTTATTTGTGGTTCTGATTTTTTCGTTCTTAATTTTTGCTTTTATGCCGGGTTTGCCGTCATTGCTCCCATTTATGATTACTAATATTGCCATTGCCTCTCTCGCAATATTTGCTTTGCGTGGTATTTATTTTGCGTTGCTTGAGGAGGGCGGTATACCGATGAGAGTTACAGGAACTGCAACTGGATTTATATCTATGATTGGTTTTACACCAGATATATTTATGCCATTGGTGGGAGGGCTATTGCTCGATCGATTACCCACAGTTGAAGGATATCGCAGTTTTTTCTTGGTTGTCGCTGCTATATGTGGATTAGGGTTGGTCGCTTCATTAAGTATTTATCGTATTGTGACTAAAAATAAAACGTAAACTCTAATTTATGTTAATTTTAATCAAATCAAACATCATAATCTCTTGTTATATGAAAAAAAGATATTTAAATTATTTGTTTATTCCGATCCTTGTATTTCTTGTGTCCTGCGTGAGAGAGGAAGCTTCATATGTCGAAGACAGTTCTTTTGCTGATGTTTGTCAGAGTCTTCCCGTGCCAGCGAATAAATTATTACCTTTGAATGATGCATCGACAGAATGGTTTCAGGTCTATGAATCACACAAGGGTGTGTATTCAATAGTCGAACCTTATCAATTTCAAATGAGTATCTCGCATTTAATCTTAGGCGATGAGCGTGCATTACTGTTTGATACAGGAATGGGCATGGTACCCATAAAGCCTGTAATTGAGTCATTAACAGATCTTCCTGTAACTGTGTTGAATTCTCATACACATTTTGATCACGTGGGCGGTAATGCCGAATTTGATAATATTCTCGCAGTTGATTCACATTACACAAAAGCAAATATGAAAGGATTTTCTCATAAGGAAGTAGCGGGTGATGTCATTGATGAAGCTTTTTGCAATGGCCCACCAAAGAATCTCGATACAGAGAGTTACTATACGCGAGCATGGTCCGCAGAAAATTTTGTGGTTGATGGTCAGATAATTGATTTAGGCAACAGGCTTATCGAGGTTATTCATGTTCCTGGTCACACTCCTGATGCATTAGCGTTAATTGATCGAGAGAACGCATTACTTTTTACAGGAGATACCTATTATGATGATAATTTATGGTTATTTTCTCCCGAAACAGATCTCGATGATTATGCAGAATCAATTGAAAAATTAGCATTCCTTGAACAAGATATTGAATATATTTTTGGTGCTCATACATCAGCAAGAGTTGAAGCGGGCGTTTTGAAAAAAGTTGAACAAAGTTTTTTCAAATTAAGATCTGGAGATAATAATCCAGTGGATCAAATTGACGGCAGATTGATCTATCAGATCGATGGAATAAACTTTGTAACCTCGAGAGCAATATTAAATGGCGTTAAGATAGATACATCAAAAGGCGCCAGTGGATTATAATAAAATATAATAATATCAGATATATAATATATAAACTTAATGTAAAATGAATAAAACTAAACAATTGATACTAATTTCAATAGCACTTCCTGTATTACTCAATTTTGCCGTTGGGAAGGAGTATGAAATTACTGAAAATTGGATCCCAATGCATGATGATGTCCAATTAGCCGCAGATTTATATTGGCCTTCTGATTACAAAGAAGGCGAAGTATATCCAGTTTTACTTGAATATATTCCTTACAGAAAAGATGAGTCTCGAGGTAGGAATTATCCTTTGTATTCCTATTTCTTAGATAACGGTTATATCGTCGCGAGAGTAGACATTAGAGGAACAGGAAGAAGTGAAGGAAGAGTCATACCTAATGAGTATTCTGAAATTGAGCTAAATGATGGAGAAGAAGTTATTGAGTGGTTGTCTGCACAGAATTGGTCAAATGGAAATGTTGGTATGTTTGGTATTTCATGGGGCGGCTTTAATTCTATACAAATGGCCATGAGAAACCCTCCTGCTTTAAAAGCCTTTGTTGCCGTTATGGCTACTGAGTATCTTTATGAGGAGGATGTTCATTACATCGATGGAATAATGGTTGCTGGTGATTCATGGATGATGAGTAATGACCTCTATAATTCGTTACCTGGTGCACCGGATTTTACTATGGATGAAGAGTGGTATGAAAATCGTTTCGATGTAGAGCCCAGTGTATATAAATACATGCGACAACAAAGAGACGGCCCATTTTGGGATCGAGCTTCAGCAAAAAATAAATACGATTTGATTAAAATTCCAGGTTATCACATCGGCGGCTGGTATGATGGCTATAGAAACAGTCTTCCCAGAATGATAGAAAATGTATCTGCACCAGTAAAGGCAATGATTGGACCATGGGACCATGACTTTCCTCATAATGCGGCTTTAAAACCACAGGTTGAATGGCGCCATGAAGCGGTTAGATGGTTTGATCAATGGCTTAAACAAGTCGACACAGGAATTCTAGAAGAGCCTAAATTTGCTGTTTACATCCGAGATTACCATGAGCCTGATGATTCAGTTGAGTATATTCCTGGTTATTGGAGATGGGAGAATGAATGGCCACCAACTGATTTGAGCAAACAAACTTTTTACGGTCATGATAACCATTATTTATCACCAGAAAAGTCCAAATTTGTGGAACATAAATTAAAAAATAAACCTTCGATTGGATTGGAGGGTGGTGGACCGACAATGTGGTGGGGTAGCATCCCTCCTGACCAAAAACCAATGGATAAAGATAGCTTATTTTATGATAGCGATACATTTGATGAATCATTTGAAATACTAGGTAGACCCATTGCTAGACTGAATGTATCCGCTGATGCAATTAGAGCGAATTGGGTGGTTAGGATTTCTGATATCGCACCCGATGGAAAAGTTACACAAGTGGGTGGTGCCGCATTTAATGGCACTCATCGAAATTCTTCTCGTCAACCAGAAGATATAATTCCAGGTGAAAAATTTCCACTTGAGATCCATCTTCATTTTACATCCTGGACCTTTAACAAGGGTCATAAACTTAGGATGTCAATAAGCAACTCACAGTGGCCGATGCTATGGCCGACAATTTATCCAGTGAAAACAACATTAGATATTGGTGGTGATTATGGTGTCAGTATTGAATTGCCATTATTAAATGATGAATTTTCATCGCCCAAATTTAAAAATCCAGAATTTAGCCCATCGCTCGATGGTTACAAAGTGCTCGATGCTGGGAATATCACAGGTTATGCGGCAATTGAGACCATCTCCAGAAATGAGGAAACAGGAGAGGCAAAAGGAATCGCCTCAAACAGAGGCGCCACAGAGTATCCTTGGGGTAGGGAATATTTCGAAGAAGAGATTGAGCAAAGAACCAATGATAAAGATCCTGCAAATTCTATGGTTGTCGGTCGCTATAAAATTACACAGGAGTTAAGTGATAGAGTATTAGTGTTTGAGCAAAACGTTGAGTTTAAGAGTAATCCAGAGAATTTTGATCTAACATTTCATCGATGGGTTAGTATTAACGGCGAGAAATTTAAAGAAAAGAAATGGCAAGAAACTATTCCAAGAGATTTTCAATAGAATAATTTAAAGATGATATGCACTCTATGAAGTTTTATATATTTTTACTCACTGTTTTTTTGTTTCAGGCTTGTAGCAGTGAGAAAAAGAGCAAACAACCAAGTGATTATGTGGATTATGTGGTGATGGGGAAATCTGTCAATCATCGACAAGATTTCAGTGGTAACCTTAAATTACTTAACACGGTGTTCTTCGCTGAGATATTTCCAACTGACCTTACCTCAAGTAAAGTAACTGTCACTAATGGAAAATTAACAGGGCCAGGAGATGCTAGAGAGGGATTATATTTCTCGACGGATCGTATACCGTTTCTCGCAGGCCAACGTGAAATGACCATCGAAAAACTGTCGGAACGTTATCCAGATGGAACTTATAATTTTAGCTTTAATACCCCCGTTGGCTCGATAGAAAAATTCCCAGTCTCTTTTTCTGACCAATCGAAAAAAAGCAACAATCCCAATCCAATTAAGATTACCCTTTCTCAAAATGGCGAAGAGGTGAATATTAATGCAGTAAATTCTAACAATGATCTAAAGGTTTCATGGAGTGAATTTACTATAGGATCAAACGACCCTAATGAAATCATTGATGACATGATCTATGTGATATTAGGTGATTGCATGGGGAATGAGATTGCTCATAGTGGTCACGCTATAAGTGATCCAGAGGCACTTACTTTTGATAAAACTGAATTTATTATTAAAAGCACTGTTCTTTCTCCTGGTCGTCCTTATCAATTAGAAGTTGAGCATTCGAATATGGAAACAGCAATCAATAGTAATATAGAGATAATTGTCACAAAAGCTGCAACATCTTTCTTGGATTTTAGGACACAGGGTGAGGACCTGAACGCTTGTCCAGAATTACCTTTTGCTATGGACGGAGGCCAAACAGATAGAGTAAAAAAGTAAGTAATTAATTACACTTATCTGGGAAGGTGTTAATTAATTCAATCATCTTAGTTGGCATCCAACGAGATCTGACATGATAGAGTTCCCTCATATCGCATAAGTTATACCAATATTCAAATGCTCTTACTTTGGCTTGCCATACTTCATCAGTTATTAATCCCTGACTGTATTGAAAAAAATCATTTTCATACAGAAACCATGCATCATGGTAGCTATTTCTTCTGGCAATTTCTTTCATGGTGAAATCATAATCAACTTTATTTTCAATTGTAGTAGATTGCCAATCTATCCCTGATAGCGTGCTATTCATAATTAATTGCCTGATTGCATTATTTCTTTCTTGTTGAGTTTTGGCTAACGCAATCTTATGAGACTGCCTCAACTCCAACCCAACAAATATGAGAGAGGCTATTAATCCGAGCACTCCAATTATCTGAAGAAAATCGTTCAAACGATTCATGCTCATCATGGTTGTTATATTTTTATTCATATACCTTCTATGTTGTTTTTATCTAAAAAAGATTCGTATATCATTAATGCTATTATTACTAAAATACAACAGTTATCAGGAGTAATACAAATATGGAAGCCTTTTTAAAAAGATTGTCACTTTTGGTTCATTGGGTTTGTTTTGCGATTGGTGTTGCGGTAATCATAGCAGTCATTATCTATAATGCAGACCTTGATACTTTATTCATATCCATGGCAATCGGTTTCTCAATTGTTTCGATTATTGTTGGTGCCGCAATAAAATGGATGTTTTCTGGAAATTTCTCTCTTTTCCCGTGGAAGAGTTAAATGAACATTTTCGCTAAAAGAGCGATTGCTAATACACTCAGCATTATCCATATTATAGTTCTGAAATGACCAAATCGATTGACTGTCCAGTCGATTTTATCGTCTCGATTTCTTTGCTTCTCTGAAGCTCTGAATTTACCTATATAGAAGAAAGTAGCCAGAGATAGACAGATGACTAAACCAAAAAATAACGAATTTAAATCCATTATCTGCTTCGAAGCTTAGCTAAGAGTCTCAGCATCTCCAAGTACAGCCAAATGAGAGTTACCATTAGAGAGAAGGCGCCAAACCATTCCATGTATTTAGGTGCTCCAAGTTCTGATCCTTGTTCTATGAAATCAAAATCCAATACAAGATTAAGCGCAGCAATTGCCACCACGAATAAACTAAAACCAATCCCGAACAAGCCATTGGAATGAATGAATCCAATACCAGAGGAGCCGAACATATTCATGATCATGCTAATAAGATAGAGAACAGCAATGCCCATTGTGGCAGACACAATCATTAATCTGAAATTTTCAGTAGGCTTGATTATGCCTAGCTTATACAAAACCAACAGAGATGCTAATGTTCCTAATGTTAAACCAGTGGCTTGGATTACAATACCTGGGTATTGGTATTCAAATATTGCAGAAATACCTCCGAGAAACAATCCTTCAAGAGCCGCGTATATCGGTGCAGTATAAGGTGACCATGCTTTTTTAAATATAGTGATCAACGCTAAAACAAAACCACCAATAGCTCCACCAATTGCTATTGGCATTACAGCTGCAGGATTACCGGTTTGAAAAAATAAATTCCAAGTATAGACTGCTGTTAAGACTAAGATACCAAGAAGGATTCCTGTTTTATTAACAGTGCCCTGTAGCGTCATAGACTCACCGACTGCTCTGCCTTCACTTCTGAATGTAGTGTCACTTAGTGCTGGATTGCCTGATCGCCCGAACATTTGTAGTGCGTTATGCTTTGCCATGTTTTATCCCGTATATTTAAGTTTATATATATAAATTGTAATACTCTCTCGATGATCCTTCAATGTTATTGTATCTATAATACTGTATTGATTTAAGATCATTTGTGCTAGCTTTATATGATCTACTTAGTGAAATTTAGGAGTCATTATGGACAGAAGAAACTTTTTACGAAATACATTAGCTAGTGGGATGGCTTTCTCTTCATCACTAACATTTGCAACTGAACCTAAGGATGTCATTGTTATTGATGCCATGGGTGAAATTCGAGATGTTTACACTGATTCTTTAAAAGCAGAGATGATTGAATCAGGTTTGAATGCCATAACAGTTACATTATGTGATCCTAAATCTTATGAAAGTCAGGCTTTTGATATGGCAATGGCCGGAATAAGAGATTACGACAGAATTATAGATACCAATCCAGATTTTTATTTCAAAGCCACTGTTACATCAGATATCGAGAAAGCATTTAAAAGTAATAAAATTGCCATTTATTATCTGTTTCAAAACTCTACGCAATTTGGGAGAGATCTTTCAAATGTCGATAAATTCTATGACTTAGGGGTACGTTCAAGTCAAATTACTTATAACTGGCAAAACTGGGCAGGTGCCGGTTGTTATGAGGGTAACGGTTCCGGATTGACAAGATTTGGGCATGAACTAGTTGGAAAAATGAATGATATTGGTATGTTAATTGATCTTTCCCACGCCAATATGAAAACAATGTCGGATACGATAGCAGCTTCATCAGATCCAATTATTGTTTCACATACTTGCTGTAAAAATTTATATAACCATAAGAGAAATACAACAGATGAAAACATGCGAGCGACAGCACAGAAGGGCGGATTAATCGGAATTACTCAAATGAGACCATTTATGACAAAACAGATTGATAATGCTGTCCATCACTATTATGAACATATCGAACATGCAATCAATATTTGCGGTTCAGACCATGTTTGTATTGGCAGTGATCGTGATCACAGACGGCTTATTATGACCCAGGAATACATGGATGAACTCAAAAGAGAAGAAGGAGAAAACTTCGATCCAACAATGTGGCCGCTCTATTTTGAAGAATTAAATAGCCCAATACGAATGCAAACAATATGGGACGGTCTATCAGGCCGAGGAATGAAAGATTCTGTTCTTGAGAAGATTATGGGAACAAACCTTATCAGACTGTATAACCAGATCTACGGCTGAGATAAAAAAAGGCAAGGATAAATTTATCCTTGCCTTTTTTTTGTATTATCCAAGTAATTTGCTTTTTGATGAAAGCTTGATTTTTCTTGGTTTTTTGTCTTCAGGTATTATTCTCTCAATACCTATATAGAGCATGCCATTTGAAAGTGCGGCACCTTTAATGACCATGTCATCTGAGAGAACGAATTTCTTAGTAAAGTCTCTCGCAGCTAATCCTTGATGCAAAAGACCATTTTCAGCTTCTTTTGGCCTATTTCCTTTGATAACAAGGTTTTCACCTGCCAGCTCTACATCAATATCTTTTTCTTCGAATCCTGCCACGGCAAGTTCGATAGTGTATTGATCTTCTGACACTTTCCTAATGTTGTATGGGGGATAGTTGGTTTGTCTCGAATTTGCAAGCACCTCAAGTGTGCCAAACGTTCTGTCGAATCCAACTGCGAATGGAGATATATCTCTCCATATAGTTTCAAATGTACTATTTACCATTTCTAACTCCTTTGTAGTTAAGCAAGTTTAATAATTTATGAAGACCCCTAAGGCATCTACGTTTATAGATATTGGGATAAAAAATGGCTTTTCAATAATTTTTTAAAAATTAATGAAACAAGCTAAATTTTAAGCAGAGATATGTACTAAAATAAGATATTCAATTCCTTTGTCATTTATTTAAACAAAACTGGAAATTCGTCTGAAAATAGAGATAAAAAAAGATTTAAAAATAATCTCAATAATCACAGTGTGCATTTTTGTTGTTAGTGCGTGTGGAGGCGGGGGTGCTGGAGAAAATATTACTTATTCACCTCCAACTTTCTCAAATGACTATTCGAGTTTATCTGTTTTGGAAGGTTCTTTGTCTGTCACTAATATTGTTGCCACAGATACTAACAACAGAACGATTAGCTATTCAATAACAGATGGCGAAGATAAGGATCTTTTTTCGATGAGTCTGAATGGGCAGTTGGAGTTCATTGTTGCACCTAATTTCGAGTCACCGAGTGATGGTGATTCGAAAAATACATACGATATTACTGTTAGCGCTTCTGCCGGTGAAAATACATCAACAGTAAAAGTGATTATTTCTGTAGAAGATGCTTTTGAGGGAAGAGTAGGGCATGAAGCAATTAGTGGTGCTGTTGTTTTCATTGACAGTAATTCAAATTTTAAATTAGATGGCTCGGAAAGCAGTACATTTTCCAATTCCCAAGGTTTCTTTTATTTGAGCAAGGGTAGTAATAATTGCAGCGAAATATGTTCAACCAATTTTGTAG
>QOPG01000029.1 GCA_003331585.1 Gammaproteobacteria bacterium
TATATTCAGACATTTTTTTTAAAAAATTAATCATATTGATTGAAAATAACTCTTAAAGTTATCAAGAAATTGAGATGCTTTTCCTGAATTAAGCGTTTCTTCTGCTATTTTTATTCCGTCTCTTGGATTTTTTACTTTTCCCATCAACTCCAATACCAAAGAAACGCCCATACATAATGCATCACGATGTGCGCCTTTATCTTCGCAATAAAATACTCGTTTCATCTCTTCGGCATTGTAATCCGCATCACCGCCCAATAAATCACTGGCTTGGCATATTTTTAAGCCATAGTCATCGGGTGATCGAATACCTTTTTTAACTGAGCCTGGACGGACATCGTAAATCAAAAAATTACCTATCGGTGTGGCTTCATCCCATCCCTCCGCACCATGAACAACAAACGCACGTTTTATTGGTAAACCGGATAAAGTCTCAGCCATTAATTTGGCCGCATCGGCACTAAAAGCACCAATGAGCTGAAACGGTGGAGAGGCTGGATTACTGAGCGGACCGAGCATATTAAAGACAGTTCGAATGGCTAAGGAATTTCGTACTGGCATAATCGCTTTCATCGCAGGATGAAACGCTGGTGAAAATAAGAAAGTAAACCCAAGATCATGGAGAAGAGTGACAGCCGATGCCGGTGTTTCTGGAAAAATCATACCAATTTTTTCAAGCATATCAGCACTTCCAGAACGGCTTGAGATGGAACGATTACCGTGTTTTACGATGTTAACTCCTGATGCCGCCGCCAGTAACCCTGTTCCTGTAGATAGATTTAAGCTTCCTGAACCATCACCTCCTGTGCCAACAGTATCAACCGTTTCCATGTCATCTGGGATTGCGGGCTTTATCGATAACGCACGCATTCCTTTAGCAAAACCACGTATTTCTTCGGCAGACTCGCCTTTTGCCCTTAATCCAGTTAATAGTGCGCCAGACAATATTGGTGAAATACTCTCATCGGCCATCGCTAACATTAAATCATAGGCTTCAGCTTCAGTCAGTGATTCACCATTAAGCAAGTGATTAAGCATATTCGAATAACTGCTATTCATCTTTATCTATCTCCATAAAATTTCTCAATAGTTTTGACCCTTCGGGTGTCAATATACTTTCTGGATGAAATTGCACACCTTCTAGTGGCAATGATTTATGCCTGACCCCCATGATTTCTCCGGCATCAGTTTTTGCAGACACTTTTAATATTTCAGGCAGTGATTTTTTATCGGCAGTTAGAGAGTGATATCGACCTGCTGTAAATGGTAAAGATAGATTTTTGAATATGGTTTTATTGTCATGCTGAATTTCTGAAGTTTTACCATGCATTAATTTTTCAGCGCGTATAATTTCTCCTCCAAAAAACTCGATCAGGCATTGATGGCCAAGACAAACGCCTAATATTGGAACAGTAGTATGAAATGCATCAATAATTTCGACAGATACACCTGCGTTCCCAGGATTACCTGGTCCTGGTGAAATGACGATATGTGTGGGTTTAATATCTTTAGCAGTTACGCTGTTAATTTTATCGTTTCTGAAAACTAATACCTCAGCCCCTTCAGCTTGAAATGCTTGCACTAAGTTATATGTAAATGAATCGTAATTATCGATTAGGAGTATGCGTGACTTTTTTTTGTTCATAATCCGTCTCCTGCCATTTTTAATGCTTTTTTCAAAATAGCGCTTTTAGCAAACACTTCACGATACTCACTTTTTGGATCACTATCTTTAACGATTCCCGCTCCGGCTTGAAAACTATATTGATTCCCCTGAAAAACAATTGTTCTAATTGTTATTGCCTGATCCATATCACCATTGATATCAAAATATCCGGCAGTTCCTCCATATAAACCTCTACCCTCAATCTCCATATCTTCGATAATTTCCATGGCACGTATTTTTGGAGCGCCCACTAAAGTTCCTGCTGGAAAACTTGCTGCGAATAAATCGAACGCATCTTTATTTTTCGAAAGTTCCCCTTTTACACCGCTAACAATATGCATAACATGACTGTAACGCTCAATAGAACGAAATGGATCAACCTTAATTGATCCTTCTTTGGCCACGCGACCCAAATCATTTCTTGCTAAATCAACAAGCATAACGTGCTCAGCGGATTCTTTGGGATCGGACAGCAATGATTCTGCCAGAGCATTATCCTCGATATGGGAATTTCCTCTCGGCCTGGTACCAGCGATGGGTCGAAGTGAAGCATTTTTTCCATTTAATTTAACCAGTGCCTCAGGAGAAGATCCTGCAACACGCAGTCCATCAAAATCAAAATAAAACATGTAAGGAGATGGATTTAATAACCTCATCGCTCTGTATACATCGAATGAATTTACCTCGGATTGTCCTTTGAATATCACTGACAGAACTATTTGATAAATATCTCCAGAATCAATCCATCTTTTGCATTTTTCTATACGATCTATGAATTCACTCTCACTCATTCCGGCTTGCGGCTCATCAATATTTGTCTTTTGTGACGTTTCAGGAAGCACATATCTGAGTTTCCTTATAATAACCTTCTTTAAGTCATTGCGCGCTTCCTCCGAACCTGAATGAAGAAGCGCAACTCTTCTGGTTAGATGATCAAAAACCAGTACCGAAGAGGGCAACACAAACATTGCTTTTGGAAGATCGGCTTGAGGAACAGTATTTGAAGGAATTTTTTCAAACAGTCTCACAATGTCGTAACCTGAAACTCCAACCAAGCCACCCGAAAAAGGGACCTCATCTATCGAAGGTTTTAACTTTGGTGAAGAATTCATAATTTCACGAAGTGAATCGAGATACTCTTTTTTATTTGATGGTTTGTATTTAATTTCATCATTCACATAAAGCGAAGAGGCTTCCAATTTTATCTTTACGGTATCTCCAAACCCCAAAAAAGAATATCTCGCTAACCTCTCTCCACTTTCAACACTCTCTAAAAGAAAGCAAGGTTTTAAGTCATGAAGCTTCATGAAGACAGATACAGGCGTATCTAGGTCAGCGATAATATCGAAAGGTGATGTAATTGACATATATTCCTTTTTTTAATGGTAAAAAAAAACCCATCTCCTCTTTTTTGAAGGAGATGGGTTTTTTTTGTTTGGTTTAAATAATTCTTAGCCTAACGCCCACTCCTTAAGTGAATGCCATGACCAAGCCCAAACAAAAATTATCTTATTTATTCTCATAGCGGAGTAGTATCGCTTTTGATTGACTGTGCGTCAACCCCAAAGACCATACATCGTAGGTAAGACTATAGAGAAACCTACCCACATTATAAAAATCAACGGAATCCCAATTTTTAAGAAATCTGAAAATTTGTATCCTCCTGCGCTTAAAATTAACAAGTTCGATTGATAGCCAAACGGGGTGGCATAACTCATATTAGCTCCAAATAAAACTGCCAATATAAATGGTTCAGGATCGACCTGTAATTGTTGCGCAATTCCAATCGCAATCGGTGTGCCTATAACGGCTGCAGCATTATTAGAAACAATGTTTGTCATAATTGACATGACCAACATAAATAAACTTAATATTATAGGGATAGGTAATCCTCCTACTGCGGTTGCGAAAGAGACAGCAAGATAACTTGCCATATTCGTCACAACTAAGGCTTTTCCAAGCGCTAAACTGGCTACAATAATCATTATTATTTTTGTCGAGAGTGCTTTTGCTGCATCACTCCAACTGATGCAACCCAATAATAATAAAAATCCCACCCCAATTAGCGCGCTCACTGATATCGGTAAAAAACCAAGGGCAGCTAAAATTATTACAGATCCAAGAACAGTAAGAGCACGTTTTGATTTGTGAGTTTGAGGCAAATCTTTCGCTCCATCAAGAACCAACATTTTTCCACTGTCTCTAAGTGTTTCAACTGCCTCTTTGGTTCCCTGAACCAAAATAACGTCTCCAGCCCTTAATCTAACTTTGTTCAGATCTCCAGTGGTTTCTGAATCTGGAGTCCTTGCTCGGTGAATTGCTAAAGCTATGAGTCCGTATTTATTACCAAAATTGACTCCGTCTAGACTTTGATAGTGGAGGGGTGATCCCCGTGTAACAACAACTTCAGCCAATTGTTGCCCTTCTTCGTTAATGGGGGTCTCATCATCGATGGGGTGATCTGGATCTGATAAACTGAACAGTGTCGCGCCCAATGTTTCTTCAAAATGTTTAAGATTTTCAGATGTATCCTTGACGAACAAGCGATCCCCAGGCAACACAATGACGGACGGGAATGGAGAGAGCACCAAATTTTCATTTCGTTGTATCTTTTCAATACGGATTTCACCATTAGTTTCACTCATTATTTCAGATAACTCTTTGCCAGCAGCAAACCCATCCTCGTTTATGAGTAGCTGGCTATTAAAAATACGAGGCGATGTATCAGATAATGGTGGCGTTCTCTCTGGTAATAATCTAGGAGCAATTAACCACAAGAAAAGAATTCCTGCTCCACCAACAATAGCAACAGGCAACATAAAATCAAACATAGAAAAATCACGAATCCCAGTATCACGTGCCAGACCAACAACTAATAAATTCGTTGAAGTTCCTATGGTAGTTGACATGCCACCAATGATTGCCGCAAAACCCATTGGCATCATTACATTAGAAACTGGAAATTTAGTTCTTAACGAAACACCAACCAATATTGGCATCAATAGAACTATGATCGGCGTGTTATTCATAAAAGCACTTAATACACTCGCCGTAATCATTGTTAGCAAAAGCGCTAACACAGGCCAGGACATCCAAGCTTTACTAATTAGTGTAGCAAGAGGCTGAAGCGCTCCTGTTCTCTCTATCGCTTGGCCAATGATCATAAGAGAGCAGATTGTAATTAAAGCTTCGTTACCAAAACCAGCAAAGAAATCTAATCGGCCAAACGTATCGCCACTCAGTGGATATGGAAATAGCTGAAATCCTCCTAACAATAGAAGCAGAACTACAAAGCTGGTTGATTCTAATGGAATCTTATCTCGGGTAAACAGAATTAAAGCCACGCCAGTGAGAGCTAAAACTGCAATTCCATGATAGTCAGGAATAACTGTATCCATTTTTTGCCTTTTTCTTTGTATTAATCGTCTTGATCTCTAAAGATCATCATTAAACCATATAAGATACAAAAATTTAAATAAACAATAGACTTATAATTAGATCCATTCTTAAATATTATTTTTTGATAAAATAAAAAGATGATGACATCGGTATTCCTAGACTACAACACGATTGGACCAGAGGAATTGGATTCAGCGCCATTGAAAAAATGCCTACCTGGATTAAAACTTTTTGATTCCACTTCGCCTGAAGAAGTACCCAATCGGGTAAAAAACGCTGAATTTATTCTAACAAATAAGGTAAAACTGTTTGAGGGTAACTTAAAAACAGCCGAGAAACTCAAGTTTATTGGCTTGACTGCCACTGGTGCTGACAATATTGATCTTGATTATGCAAAATCCAGAAATATAAGGGTATGCAATATTCAAGCGTATTGCACTCAATCTGTCGTAGAACATGTGTTCGGTTCTATCTTAAATTTAACGCACAACATTTATGAATATCAGAATCTAGTTCAAAATGGCGCTTGGCAGAAATCTGATGATTTTTGCATGTTGCAATATCCCATCAGAGAGCTTTCATCCATGACAATAGGAATAATAGGATATGGAGAGCTTGGAAGAAACGTCGCAAAAATGGCCAGAACTTTCAATATGCAAGTATTAGTCAACACCAGATCGAAGAACAAAAGAAACAAATATGAAAAACATGTCTCATTACAAAATCTTCTCAAAAATTCTGATGTGGTTTCATTGCATTGCCCTCTTACTGATGAAACAAAACATTTAATTAGTAATCAAGAGTTAGGATTGATGAAACCAAATTCCATACTGATTAATACTGCGAGAGGTGCATTGATTGAATCCAAGGCACTTTTTGACGCACTGATTAAAAATAAAATTAGTGGAGCGGCTATAGATGTTCTTCCAGAGGAGCCTCCGACAGAAGGTAATGTCCTTCTCGATTATAAAGGAAGGAATCTTTTTCTAACTCCTCACATTGCCTGGGGCACTATTAAGGCCAGACAAAATGCGATCAATCAACTAGCAAATGCCATACTGGCGTTTAAGAATAATGAATCATTTAATGTTCTTGTTTAGATCGGCCTCAAAATTTAACTAATTATTGCGCAGCACATTTATTGGAGGGGATTCGATTGCTTTTCTAGATGCCAGGTAGCCAAAACCACATACTAATCCAATTCCACTTGATATGCCTAAAACCCATAATGAGAGGTTAAAAATATAAGTAATTTCAAATAATCTTGATGCAATTTGCCAGGCAAGTATTGAAGATCCAGTCGCCGCCAAGACTCCTGCAGCCAAACCGATGGCAGAAAATTCAGATAACAAACTTATCAAAACATTTTTCTTTTTCATGCCAACAGCTCGAAGCAGTGCACTTTCAAACCTTCGTTCATCGATTGTTGAGTGCACTGCGGAAAAAAGAACAGTAACTCCAGCGATCAAAGTAAAAAGGAATACAATTTGGATCGCGATGCTAATTTTTTCTATGATTTGTCGAACTTGCTCTAATATTGGATCCAAATCAACGACTGAAACAGTCGGATAGTTAATTTGAAGTTCTCTTAATACACCAGTATCACCTTCCTCTATATACATGCTCGAAATAAATGATGCTGGAAATGATTCAAGCGCCCTTTCTGAGAATACTAAGAAGAAATTTGGACTGAATGAGTTCCAATCCACTTCTCTGATGCTTGAAATTTTGGCAGTGATCTTTTCTCCGGCTATCAAGAAAGTTAAATCATCGCCAATTTTAACACCCATATCATCAGCCGCACTTTCTTCTATTGAGACTAATGGTGAACCATCATAGTTTTCTTCCCACCAAGTCCCATCAATAATTTTATTATTTGGATTCATTTTTTTTGCAAAGGATAAATTTGCTTCTCTATTTGCGAGCCAGCTCCCTCTTTCTTCTGGGTAAACCCTTTCTTGAACCGACTCACCATTGATTTCAGTCATTCTCGCTCTTATCAGTGGAACGAAATCAGGCGCCACAGAGTCGGATGATTCTAATATTTCTTTTATGCCTTCTTTTTGAGATGGTTGTATATTTATTAGAAAGTAATTTGGTGTGCCCTCACCAAGTGCTTTTTTCCATTCAGTGAGCAAATCCGTTCTAATAAAAGTTAAGAGAAGCAGTGCTGTTAAAGCGAGACCAAATGCCACAATTTGTATTGCACTGTCTTTTCCTCGTCTAGAAACATTGGCAAGACCATATCGCCAGGAAGCTCCTGCTCCTCCTCTTAGTTGTCCTAATGTTTTTGCCATAAACTGGCCTAAATAAAAAAGCAAAACTGAAATTACAGACATCCCTGATACAATTATTGATAGTAATGTGATATCCCTTACAAAATAATAAAGCAATACAGACAAAGATATTAATGCAATAGTGCCAACAATTATTTCTGAAGGTGGAGATGGGTTTACATTTTTTCGTAACACCCTCATAGGAGATGTATTACTGAGTTGCAAAAGAGAAGAAAATGCGAATCCTGGTAATAAGATAAGTGCTGCCAACATTCCTATCATTAATGTTTTAAATCCTGGTTTTGGTAAATCACTGACAAAAAGATCAGTCAATAAATTACTTATAATGCCTTCTACCAAAAAACCAAATAATGAGCCAAAGAAAACTCCAACAACGCCAATCATTCCCAGCTGAATAACGATTGTATTCAGGACGAATCGTTTTTGTGCACCAAAACTCTTCATTAATGCAACCATATCCATTCTTTTCTTCATGAAACGTCTGGCAGACATAGCAATGGCTATTCCACTCAAAAACACGCTTATTATTATTGTTAATGATAAAAACTGCTTAGCACGATTGATTGCTTGATTCGTGCGTTCGCTACTGTCTGATGGGTCACTAATTCGAGCAGAATTTGGGATGATATCCTCCATCAGCTGTGAATAACTTTCAACAACATCATCTTCACCAGCTATAAGTAAGGAATAATTTACACGACTGCCCTGTGTAATAAGTCCTGTTGCTGGCAAAGACTCGATATTCATTAATATCGTTGGAGACAACGAAGCAAATCCTATGGATTGATCTGGCCTATACTTTAGCACTGCACTTGCTGTGAATTCTGAGTTACCTATTGATATTGAGTCACCTACTTCAATATTTAATCGGTATAGCAATGACTCATCAAGCCATATTTCATTCTCATTTGGTATTTTCTTGACCGGATATTCATCGCTTAATTGATCATTAGCAATTCTCACTTGTCCTCGAAGTGGATATTTTGAACTGACTGCCTTAATCCTAGCAAGGCCACTATTTTCTGATGAATAGATAACCGTTGGGAATGACTGTGAAATAGCGGTATCTAAACCCATGGAACTGGCCTCATCAACCCAACCACTAGGAATCGGTTCTGGTGACCGAATTCTAAGATCAGCCGCTAATAATTCGTTGGCTTGTTTTTCAATCGATAAGCTAATTCTGTCTGTTAAAAAACCTACAGCAGTTAAGGAAGCTACCGCCATAGCGATAGCAGAAATCATAACAATTACTTCACCTGATCGGACTTGGCGAAAAAAAGCCTTTGAAGCGAATCTAATTGTATTCATTTTTGTATAGCTTTATCTGATACTAATTTTCCTGCTTCAAGCAAGATTTCTCTATCGCACATTTCTGCTAGTTTTTTGTCATGTGTGACTAAAATCAGTGTTGTTGACGACGTTTTATTTAAAGCAAACATAGTTTCGATGATATTCTTTCCCGTCTTTGCATCTAAGTTTCCTGTTGGCTCGTCTGCAAATAGCACAGATGGTTCTCCAGCAAACGCTCTGGCAATAGCAACTCTTTGTTTTTCTCCCCCGGATAACTGATGAGGGTAATGGGTGACTCTGTCTTTCATTCCCATTCCTTGTAAAATCTCTGATGCGCGATGTCTCGCATTCTCTTTGCCACTTAATTCAAGTGGAAACATAACATTTTCTATTGCGTTAAGTGATGGAATCAAATGAAATGATTGAAACACAAAGCCAATATTATTGGCTCTAATTTCTGCTCTTTGGTCTTCATTCAAAGCAACCAAATTATTGTTATTTAGTATAATTTCACCACCAGATGGTTTATCTAAACCGGCCATGAGTCCAAGTAAAGTTGATTTACCAGCACCAGAGGCGCCAACGATTGCAATAGTTTCACCTCTGGATATCTCGAAACTAATATCTGATAAAATTGTTAGCATACCCTCTGGACTTGTAACAATTTTATTGACATTCTTAAGCTTAAAAAGACTATCTTTCTTAGGTGAAAAACTATTCATGAAAAAACTCTTTCTTGTTATTTATTTATTTATTCCCTTCATTTCGATGGGCGAATCAAAAAATATAATCATTTATGGCGATAGTTTAAGTGCTGGATATGGGATGGATATGGACAAATCATGGCCAACTCTTTTACAAAATAGATTATATTCCAATAAGTATGATCTTACAGTTATAAATTCAAGTATTAGCGGTGAAACCACCCAAGGTGGAGTTACAAGAATTGAAAACATACTCAAAAAATATTCTCCAAAACTTGTCGTAATCGAACTGGGAGGAAACGATGGCTTGAGGGGATTTCAGACAGATTTAATAAAAAATAACTTAAAAACTATAATTCAGAAATGTTTACAAAATAATTCATCAGTAGTGTTGCTGGGGATAAAAATTCCTTTAAATTATGGTCCACGTTATACACAAGATTTTGAAAATATTTTTTATGAAGTCGCAATTGATAATGATGTCGACTTAGTTGATTTTTTTATGAAAAATGTGGCTCTGGATGAAAATCTAATGCAAGATGATGGTATTCATCCCAACGAGAGTGCGCAACCTATCCTCTTAGAAAACGTATGGGAAACGATTAAAAAAAATATTTAATAATTGTAGTATTGAATAAAAAGGAGTGAAATCATGGAAAAAGTCTGGCTTGCTTCTTACCCCGATGGTGTACCCGAGATAATCCCTGACCCCCCTTTTAGCTCACTCACAGAAATGATGAAAGCGAGCATGCTTCAATTTTCATCTCGCAAAGCATATACAAATATGGGGTCTTCGATCACCTTTGGTGAATTAGATAAATTATCAGATAAGTTTGCTTGCTATCTATTGCGTTCACTGGGACTAAAAAAAGGAGACAGGGTCGCGATTATGTTGCCTAATATTAATCAATATCCTGTCGCGTTATGTGGAATATTGAAAGCTGGCCTAGTGGTGGTTAATGTTAATCCTCTTTATACGCCAAGAGAGCTTAAGCACCAGCTGTCAGATTCAAAAGCAAAAGCCATTCTTATATTAGAAAACTTCGCTAATGTTCTTTCAGAAATTATTGATGATACATCCATAGAGCAAGTAATAATCACAAAGATGGGTGACATGCTCTCATTTCCAAAAAATCATATCGTAAATATCGTAGTTAAATATATAAAAAAAATGGTACCTGCCTATGAGTTCAAGCAATTGGCATCATTCTCAGATGTACTCAGTCAACATGAAAGTGAGGAATTGGAAAAAATTGAGATCAATTTAGAAGATATCGCTTTTTTGCAATACACAGGAGGTACAACAGGATTGTCAAAAGGTGCCATGATTACTCATAAAAATATGCTATTCAACTTATACCAGTCCAAAGCTTGGCGGGGTAATTTACTTGATGATGTTGATGTTATTGTCGCTATAACCGCGTTACCTCTTTATCATATTTTTTCACTTCAAAGTAATTGTTTGGCCATGATGCTGGATGGAGGTGAGAACATTTTAATTACAAATCCAAGAGATTTTCCCGCCTTTGTTAAAGAGCTGGCAAAACACGAATTTGTCTACATCACCGGTGTTAATACACTATTTGCTTCATTATTGAATACACCAGGATTTGATAAGCTAAACTTTTCTTCATTGAAATGGACCATTGGTGGTGGCATGGCTGTCCAAAATGCTGTTTCGAGAAATTGGGAGAAAATTACAGGACAGCCTATATTGCAAGCCTATGGATTAACTGAAACATCTCCTGCAGCAATAATCAATCCGATAAATTTTAACGAGTTTACTGGTTCTATTGGTTTACCCATCTCATCAACCGATGTAATGATTTGTGATGATGAATCAAAAGAACTAGCTATTGGTGAACTAGGAGAAATTTGTATAAAAGGCCCTCAAGTGATGAGAGGTTATTGGGAAAAACCGGATGAAACTGAAAAAGTACTATCTTCA
>QOPG01000003.1 GCA_003331585.1 Gammaproteobacteria bacterium
TGGAGGAGGCATGCTTACTATTGTATGTCCTCTGTAATCATTCACTATAGGGTCACGTTCAATTGCCTCATATTTTTCAAGATCTTCAAGAGTGATTAGGCCACCATTATCTGCCATGAAATTTGCAATTAGTTCTGCAGTCTCACCTTTGTAAAATCCATCTTTGCCATGATCCTTGATTCTTTGTAGTGTTTTGGCTAAATCGTCCTGAACCCAGGTATCCCCCGCCATGTATTCAGCCCCATCTCCTTTGTAGAATTTTTTTACAGAACTTGGATATTCTCCAAACCAAGCCTTTCTTCTGGGGCTGTTGAAATCATCATGAAGTTTCCACGTTATCGGTATGCCTTCTTTAGCAAGCTGAATAGATGGGCTTACCAAATCACCCCATTTTTTTGTACCTAATCTTTTGTGTGCAAGAGCGAGCCCTGCAACTGTTCCAGGGACACCTACAGCTTTGATGCTGAAATGATTTTCAGCTCCAATAGAATTTGATTTAACATTTCCTTCTTCATCCAGATACATGTCTTTTGTCGAAGTCAAAGGTGCTTTTTCACGAAAATCAAACGCTGTTATTTCGCCATCAGCACCGTGATAAATTAGAAATCCACCTCCACCAATATTTCCTGCAGTCGGATGTGTTACTGCCATTGCAAATGCTGTTGCAATGGCGGCATCAACTGCATTTCCTCCTTCCTGTAAAACTTGAATACCGACTTCAGATGCAATCAGCGAAGAAGATGCAACGGCTCCATTATTTCCTCTTAGAGCGATTCTTCCATCTGCATGGATAATTGATGAAAACAACAGTAGTATGATGCTGAATATGGCCAGTGATTTACGGTGTGATATGAAGTTCAATTTAGCGCCCTTTTTAATAGTGGTTTAAATTCAATTTAATCGGTTATAATAACCTAACGATCTATATTATCCATAATTTATCAGAAATGAGGCTTTGAAGAGTTTTGTTTGTTAGTATGGAAAAAATCGAAACATCTGAAATAAAGGAATAAATATGAAATTTTCTCTAACCATTATATTAGCTTTTTTTAGTCTCAATGCTATGGCATGTAAAAGTTCTTTATTGGATTATAATTTCAGGAAACTTGCCTCCTCGGAAGAAGTTAATCTCTGTGAAGCCTATTCTGGAAAAGTATTATTGGTAGTTAATACTGCCTCAAAGTGTGGTTTCACTTACCAATATGAAGGTCTAGAAAAACTCCATGATGAATACAGCGAGGAAGGATTAATGGTACTTGGTTTTCCTTCGAATGATTTTCGTGGTCAAGAACCAGGAACCGAGGAAGAAATACAGGATTTTTGCCGTCTTACCTACGGAGTAGAATTTCCGATGTTTGAAAAAATTACAGTTAAAAAAGGAGAGGCGCATCCATTTTACAATGATCTGGCTGACTCTGCTGGAACACATCCTAAATGGAATTTTCATAAATATTTAATTGGTAGAGATGGTGAGTTAATCACCGACTTCAGCACGAGAACAAAGCCGTATGATGATGATGTAATCAGTGCTATTGAAGGCGCACTATCAGAAAATTCTTGAATTTTATCTGAATTGCCCGAACCAAGTTTTACATCACTACTTCCGGTCTTAATAACACTGTGTGTATCATTCGGGATGAAGAATGTCCTTCTTGGTTTATTTGCTGGAGTGATTTCCGGAGTCTTCATATTACATTCCTCATCTTTACTTTTATTTTTTCCTTTAATTATAAAAGGATATCTGGTTCCTGAAATAGCTGATACCTATAACGCGAGTATCCTCTTATTGCTCGCATTTATCGGGGGTTTTGTTAGATTAATTCAATATTCAGGGGGCGGAGTAGCATTTGCCAGCCAAACAATAAAATACATATACAATAGAGTATCTGCACAGATTAGTGCTTGGTTTGCAGGTATTTTGATTTTCTTTTCTGACCTGGGAACCCCATTAATAGTTGGACCTGTATTTCAATCTTTGTTCGATAAATACAGAATTTCCAGACAAAAATTAGCATTTATAATTGACTCTACCTCATCGCCTGTCGCTATTCTTGTTCCATTTATTGGATGGGGAGTTTTTTCGATGAGTATAATTAAAAGCAGTTTTGAGGCGAATAATGTTTTTATAGATGAATGGAGTGCCTTTATATCAGCCATAGTTTTTCAGCACTATACCTGGCTTGCAATAACAATTGTCCCAATCTTATCTATACTGAGGTTTGACTATGGAAGAATGGAGCTTGCAGAAAAACAAGCATATAAATTAGATGAAAATCTATCTAACAATATTGATAAAGATTCCAAAGCGATTTTTGTTTGGTTGCCATTATTGGTTTTAGGTCTGACTTTATTTGTTTCTCTGAGTGTTTATGGATTTCCGTTTAAACAAGTTGCAGGTTCTGATTTTCGAGCCGCCCTTTCCAATGCATATTTATTTGCAGCAATAGTCCTTATAGCTTTAATTTTGTTTTATACAAAAAAGAAAAGAATTGAGATTTTTTCCGAATACGTTTCTGGAATGTCTGGCATGCTTCCAATTATGGCTACACTCGTTCTAGCATGGGCTCTTGGAAGCGTAAGCGAAGAGCTTGGTACAGGAAAGTATGTTGGAGAAATGGCAAAAGAGACAATTAATCCTATGTTTTTACCTGTATTGATATTTTTAATCTCAGCCATATTATCATTTGCGATTGGATCATCCTGGGGAACAATAATCATTATCATGCCACTTGCTATTCCATCGGCAATATCAACTGGAAACGAATTTGCAATTATAATTGGTGCAGTTCTATCAGGCTCTTTGTTCGGTGATCATTCGTCTCCGCTATCAGAGACAACTATTCTTTCATCAACAGGAGCCGGTATTGACCCTCTTTCACACTTCAGCACACAACTTCCTTATGCACTTACAAACGGAGCAATTGCGGCGATTGGTTTTGTCTTGGCAGGATTTTTTACATCAAATTTTATTGTAGTATCGTTGATTTTATTTCAGTTAATAATCTTACTTATATTGAGACACATAAAATATTCTTATAACTCAAATATTTTTACTTAAGTTATACTACCGTATTATCTATCCTTTTTTATTCTGGAGAAACAAATGGACAGAAGATCTTTCTTTGAAATATTTGGCACTACTGCAATAGCTCTAGGGTTGTCAAAAAATTCAATTTCCGCACCGCAAAATCAAATAGAAGAAACCCTTAGTAAACTGGGCCTTAAAATACCTGAAGCTTCTAGGCCTGTTGCAGTTTATGTGCCATATCGTGTTTCTGGAAATCAGGTTTTCATAGCAGGCCAGATACCACCTAATGATTTAGATACTCCAACTTATGGGAAATTAGGAAGAGATTTGACATTAGAACAGGGTTACATTGCTGCGAGACACGTTGGATTAAGAATTCTTTCGCAACTCAAAGAGGCTTGTAATGGGGATCTAAATCGCGTGGTAAAATGCATTCAAATACGTGGCTTTGTGAATTGCAGCGATGATTTTACAAAACAATCAAATGTCATAAATGGTGCCTCTGAGTTACTTCGTGATGTTTTTGGAGAAAGTGGGATGGGTGCGAGGGCGGCGCTTGGAGCGAATTCACTACCTTTGAATGCCTCAGTTGAGATAGAATCAATTTTTGAGATTAATAATTAATAAAAAATAGGAAATAATTATGATAAAAACGGCATTAACTTCACTATTGCTTTTTTTCGCAACTCATTCATACAGTCATGACTATCCATTTGTCATAGAAGAAATGGCGAGTCTTGACCAACCTTGGGCAATGACTTTTCTTCCAGATGGTAATTTTTTGGTAACAGAGAAGCCAGGAAAAATGTTAATGATGAATCAAGCTGGAGAAACACTTGCTGAAATTTCAGGAGTCCCAGAGGTTGCATACGGAGGGCAGGGTGGACTTGGTGATGTGGTTATTCATCCAGATTTTAATGAAAATAAAACAGTTTATATCAGTTTTGCTGAAGAGGGAGAAAATGACACAAGGGGTGCAGCTGTTGTCAAAGCTAAACTAGATCTGTCTGATGAAGGAGTCGCTCTTACCAACTTGGAATATATTTGGAGACAGGTTCCAAAAGTTACAGGCAGAGGACATTATGCTCATCGAATGGCATTTTCTGAGGATGGCTACTTATTTATTTCATCTGGAGATCGTCAGAAGTTTGATCCAGCTCAAGATATGACATCTAATATGGGTAAAATAATTCGATTGAATGATGATGGTTCTATACCAGTAGATAATCCCTTCTATAATGATGGTGGTGTTGCTGCCGAGGTCTGGTCACTTGGTCATCGGAATCCTCTTGGCATAGATTTTGATGCAGAGGGAAAGTTGTGGAATATAGAGATGGGACCAAGAGGCGGTGATGAGCTTAATTTAGTGATAAAAGGCGAAGATTATGGCTATCCTTCAGTGTCAAATGGTATTCATTATAATGGAGACAACATACCGAATCATGATACACGACCCGAATTTGAGGAGCCAAAAGAATGGTGGGGAGACGGATACTCTATTCCAGTAATTTCTCCCAGTTCTTTTGTTATCTATAAAGGTGATTTGTTCAATGATTGGAGAGGAAGTGGCTTTGTATCGGGCTTATCATCGCAGTCAATAATAAGAGTCGAGTTTGATGGTAATTCTGCTAAAGAAGCAGAAAGATTCGATATGGGTAGAAGAATTAGATCAGTTGAAGAAGGACCAGATGGTGCTCTTTGGCTTTTAGAAGATTATCCACGAAGACAAGATACTTCAAAGGGTCGACTTTTAAAATTAACTCCACACATACATTAGATACTCAAAAAAGTTCTGTTTATTGGATTGAATGATGAGTGAAGCTCGAGATGCGTCAATAATTGATTCATTAATACCATTGCTATCTTTGGTTTTGATGTTAACTGTATCGGTTTATCTGTTTGGGTCAGATTCTTCCTATGGACCGAACCAAATTGCACTGATTATTGCTGCTGGAATAGCTTCAATTGTCGCAATTAAGAATGGGCATCTCTGGAAAGATATTTTAGAAGCTATCGTCAAAAGTATAAGCACAGCGATGGGTGCACTTCTGATCTTTTTGTGTGTTGGCGCTCTTATTGGAACATGGTTGTTGTCAGGTACAGTCCCTACCTTAATTTATTATGGATTAGAAATACTTAATCCAAAGATATTTTATCCAGCTGCATGCGTTATTTCTGCAGTTGCTGCCCTTGCCACTGGAAGTTCGTGGACAGTCGCAGGAACATTAGGTGTGGCCTTGATAGCTGTTTCAATTGGTCTTAATTTGTCTCCAGAGATAGCTGCTGGTGCAATTATATCAGGTGCTTATTTCGGCGATAAGATGTCACCACTTTCAGATACAACAAATTTAGCACCTGCTGTGACAGGTTCGGAATTATTCGAACATATAAAGCATATGGTTTGGACAACCACACCTTCATTTATTATCGCTTTAATATTATTTATGGTACTAGGTCTTGGTGTGTCTTCAGAAGTTGAGGATGCAACAATTAAATTATTCACTGTAACCTTAAATAACTCCTTTAATATTACACCTATTGCCCTGATCCCATTGATCGTTGTTTTTTATATGGCAATGAAAAAAATACCTGCATTACCAACCATACTTTCTGGTGCGCTTCTTGGTGGTTTGATTGCCTTTTTAATTCAACCAGATGTTGTAATTGAGTTTTCTGACTCTGATGATTTATCATCCCCTCTAGCAATGATTAAAGGGATTTGGCTTGCACTCGCTTCTGGTTATAGTTCTTCTACTGGTGTTCAAGAAATAGACAGCCTTTTATCCAGAGGAGGTATGGAGTCAATGCTGGTGACGATGTGGTTAGTCATAAGTGCTATGTCTTTTGGGGCCGTTCTGGAGCATGCAGGAATGTTAAGAAGAATTATTACATCAATGTTGAAAGCAGCAAAGTCAACAGGCTCATTGATATCAAGAGTTATATTGAGTTGTGTCAGTATAAATATTGTATGTGCTGATCAATATATTTCTATTGTCTTAGCAGGAAAAATGTTCAAAGCTGAATTTGCTAATCGTAATCTGGATCCAAAAAATCTCTCTCGAGTGATAGAGGATTCGGGGACACTGACATCACCTCTAGTGCCATGGAATACCTGTGGCGCATATATGGCGGTGACACTTGGTGTTTCAACATTTGCCTATCTTCCTTTTGCATTTTTCAACCTCATCAATCCATTGGTATCAATGATTTATGGGTATACTGGATTTACGATAGTAAATGCAGATCAGAGCAAAGAGTCTGTTCAAGCCAGTTCATAACTTTAAATTAAGTAATAAAATACATTAAATTTATCTCTCTTGTGTATTTTATTAAAATGACGAAATATGAGGAATTTCATTTATAAGTTAATTTTGATAATGATGGGCCTCTACAATTATTGTTATGCTGGAGGCGGAGTTCTTTTGTCAGAGGATAGCTGCATCATTACAATCGGATTTTATACGGCTCATTTTACTGCATATCAACCGGAAACATCTGGAGACAAACAGTTTTGTGAGGATTTAGATGATGTGACTGAAACCATTTTTGTTCTTGATTATTTGCACAAGAGTTTAAGTGAAGTGGCCGTGGATTTTCGTATCATTAGAAATGTCACAGATAAAGGTGAATACGTCCAGATTGAAGACATTGAGAAGATCAAAAAAATTGACAATCACACAGTTTTTTATCAACAACCTGTTATAAAGGAAAATGCATCATACATGGTTAAACATATTTTTGATGAGCCTGGTAATTATGTTGGTATCGTGACAGCGGGGCACCCTTCCAAGCCTACTATATATTCATCCGTTTTTCCTTTTGCTGTCGGTTCAGCAAATATTCCTTGGTCAATTATTTCTTTTTGTGCTCTGATTTTAATATTTGGTTCATATGTTTTTTTTATGATGAGAACAAAGTAATAAATTTTTATTCATACACAAGAGTATGGAGCGATTATTATCACATTGAAAACTGCTAAATAGTCCATACTTATAAATTTGATGAAATTTTTCTAAATTTATTTACACCTATGATTAAAAGAAAAACTATCCTAATAATATCAATAATAGGGATGATCGTCTCATTCCCTCCTCAGTGGTATCCTTTAGCACTGAAAGTACAAATGACTTCGTGGTTCGGAGCAAGCGATTACAATCCACTTCCTCAATCAAAATCTCCAGTGATAAAAGTCTCCGAACCCAATTGTCCAGAGGATGTTTCTGGTTGGCGAAACAGTCATACAATTGATGGAGTAGAGATTCTAGATACCGCGACATGCGTCGCGGACAATCCTTATTTGATTGCAGCTTCTGTATTGGGAACGAATAATATCAGCAATACCACACTCTCTAGGAGTGGCCTTTCAGCTGATGCAATAGAGAAGGGTCGGGATCTTGATGGAGATGGAGATCCAGACGAAATACACATAAAACTGGAAATTGCAGAATTAAATGGAAGTTCACCTATATCGAATAAACCAGTAACAACATATAATATTGCACCTGGAATAAGTCCAGGTCTCTGGGTTTTTGCTCCAAAATTAGCTGGTATGTCAGTAGAAAATTTCGAAACACAGGTAGCTAGGTCTTCGCTAAAAATCCCATCCCCAGCGTTACGAGTTGAGGAAGGAGATGAAGTCAAAATTACACTTCAAAACACACATTATATGCCACACACATTGCACTTGCATGGTGCAGATCATGGTTTTGTTGATGATAATGGAGAAGGTAATGATGGGGTTCCTTTAACTAGCGAAAAACCAATACTTCCTGGCGAGTCTCGAACCTATAACCTTACTCCGAGACAGTCAGGTACCATGTTTTATCATTGTCACGTCCAACCTCATGTCCATGTTCAAATGGGGCTTCAAGGATTATTTATAATCGAGGAAAATAAACCCAACAATTTACTTCAGACCATGAACATAGGAGCTGGGCATGTGAGAGTGCCTTCAAAATCTTCGAGAGACAATTACGATGATGAATATGATTTGCATTATATGGATATTGATAAGGACCTTAGTGTAAATGTTCAAAAGACAAACGATCCAAGATTAATTACCAAATCCATGCATCGCGATTATGATATTACAGACGCAAATGTAGATTATTTCACTCTCAATGGCAGATCTTTTCCTTACACATTTAGAGAATCATTGATAGCTGCTGAAATGGGAAAGAAAGTAAAATTAAGGGTAGTGAATGGAGGCAGTAAAGGATTGGCACTGCATACCCACGGACACAAATTTAAAGCTATAGAAAGAGGTGGAGTGCCATTAAAAAATTCTGAAAATTCTCCCCAAGATGTGATTTGGATACCAACTTCTCAAAGATACGATATTGAACTAAGCTTTATAAATGATGGAAAGCACTCATACGGTCCTGGTGTTTGGTTGTATCATGATCACCAAAATCAAGGGGTTACTAATGATGGGATTGGGCCAGGAGGAAATATAAGTGCAATAGTCTACAAGGACTATTTAGGTGAAAATGGTTGGCCACTCACAAATGGCATGAATTATGATCAGTATTTTAGTGCAGATTATTACAATAAAAATATTCCGATATGGGAGAGTATTGCACCATCAATTTTTTCAGAACCTAGTAAGGATAATTTATTGGCACTACGTTTAATTTTTATGGCTTTTTTCTTCGGTATATTTTTATTTGGATTAATCAGAGTAGTGTTTTGGAAACAAAAATCATGAGATTAATCAGACTACCTATATTTTTAATCGTATTGAGCTTTTCTATTGCGGCTCAAAGTCAGATGCATTCCCATCACCATCACATGGCCAGCAAAGGTGGCTTTGTAATGAATGAAAATTTTGAAAATCTCCCAAACGGATGTGAAAAAATATCAAATGAAGAAAAAATAACGGTAAGAGCGAATAAGAGTTATGCCAAAAATATACCCGGAACTATATATGGAATGAGTGATTATGAATGGAATTTCGAGCCATGCAGTAGAGTTGAGGTAACATTTATTAATGAAGATGAGGTTCGTCATATGTGGATGATTCATGGGTTACCAAAATATCTCTATCCCGCAGGTATGTTTCATATTGAAGCTCTAGCTGGAGAAAGCCAATCAGGAACTTTTATTGTTCCGAGTGAAAATCAAAATTATCTCGTTCACTGTGACATGTCACAACATATGGAAATGGGAATGCGTGGCCAGATAATAGTTGGAAAAGGAAGTGGAGATTTATGGTCTGTAACAGGGATAACAGATCATTTATATCGTTCCTCATATCTGCCGCAATACATAATATTTTTATGTTTTTTTGCATCAGTATTAGGCTACTTTCTTCTGACAAAGCTTGTCAGGAAACCATGAAAAGGTTAGATTTGAGGCGTACCAAAAAATAAAAATACAAAAATGCGCATTGAAAGCAACAACACAAAAATACTACTGAGCTTGACAGCTTCGTTTATTATAATCTATTCACTTCAGGCTGCAGCTCAATTATTGATTCCTTTTTTGCTGGCAATATTTATAGCATTAATAACATTAAAACCAATGTTTTGGCTTCAAGAGAGAAAAGTTCCAGGTGTACTCGCGGCTTTCTTAATAGTGATATTTATTATGTTAGTACTTTCATCGATCGGAAGTATCGTTGGCTCCTCCATAGTTGAATTTACAAATGCCTTGCCATCATATCAAGAGAGACTCGATCTGATTATAGATCAACTTATGATGACTTCTACAAACTTCTTACCTTACATTCAATCAGATTTCTCTTTGAGCGAAATGATTGATACGAGCTGGGTAATGGGACTTGCAGCAATGCTACTGAATGCACTTCGAGATGCATTAACAAATACGCTACTAATAATGTTTACCATCATTTTTATTCTTCTTGAGGCATCTAGCTTTGAGATTAAATTATCGGCTGCATTTAAGAGAAAAAGTAGTTCTTTCGTTAGGCAAAAAGCTTATATTGATAATTTGGGGCGATATCTAGGAATTAAGACGCTTGTAAGTATGGCGACTGGTATCACAGTGGCAATAATTACTTCTTGGATAGGGCTAGATTTTCCATTGCTCTGGGGTATGTTCGCATTCTTGCTGAACTATGTACCTACAATAGGATCGATCATTGCCGCTGTTCCTGCTGTGCTCATGGCATTAGTCCAATTGAGTGTAGGGGATGCCTTGACCACTGCAATTGCTTTCTTTTTTATCAACCTAGTATTTGGAAGTTTTATTGAACCAAGATTACTTGGATATGGCGTTGGGTTGTCACCATTGGTTGTCTTTATTGGGTTATTTTTTTGGGGTTGGATTTTTGGTCCAGTAGGTATGATATTATCGGTCCCACTAACAATGGCACTAAAAATGGGGCTTGAGAGCGATAAAGAAACAGAATGGTTGGCAATACTTATTGGCTCAGAAACAGATGCGATCCATAAAATGGAATTAAAATAAATTCTATCCCAATAAATCTCTATTATTATTAATTGCTCGCACGACTCTATCGGCATGATCGGTCGTATTATAAATATGTGGGGATAACCTTAAACCACCAGTTCCCGCTAAAATAATTCCCGCCTCATTAAAAATTTTCTTTAGAAGTTGCGTCCTATTTTGTCTTAAAACCTCTAGGATAATTACATTACTTGTGAATTGTTGATTATTTGAAGACACAAATTTAACGTTAATGTCTATCAGTGCTGATCGTATATATTCTGAAATTTTAGTCGCGGCATGCTCTATTTTTCTTGGTGTGATTTCTTCATGAAATTTTACTGTTTCTGATAATGCCGCCAAAGACGCATCATCTCTTTGCCCGTATGCTTCAAATTTTTTTGCTCCATCTGCACTAGTATCTTTAGAATTTCCCCAACCAATACTGACAATATTGGGCCAAATATTTTCAACACGAGGTTCCTTGACAACAAGAAGACCAATTTCTCTTGGCCCCATATACCATTTATGTGAGCTACCACTAAAGCTATCGCAACCAATTTTATTTAAATCAACATCCATTAAACCCCAGGTTTGGGCACCATCAATATGGATATGTATATTTTTATTTTGCCCTCGGACAGCTTCGCAAATTTGTTGTGCAGGTAATTTAAATCCAGTTATATTTGAGATATGTGTGAATGAAATAACTTTTGTTTTTGGAGAGATCTGCTTCTTTATTAGATCAGTTATATTTTCTATATCATTCGTAAAGGTTGGAACACTGAAATACCTAACTTTACAATTACTTCGATCTGCCCTGACTGCCCAAGATACATCATTTGATGGGTGATTCTGATCCCAAAGTAAAATCTCATCACCAGATTTGAGGGATAAACCTTGAGCTATAATATTATTAGACTCTGATGTGTTTCTTGTGATGGCGACTTCATTGGTTTTTACATTGAGTTGCTTAGCAATACCTTCTCTTGCATTTTCTTTGATTGATACAATTCTGGATCTGTTGGATCCACTCATATCAAAATCCAAATCGTCATTAAATCTTGCCATTGATCTACTGATTGCTATTGGCATTGGACAGAGATTTGCTGCATTCATTGGAACATGATTTTCAGAGAAGCCAAAAGCTTTTTCAGGATCATAGTTTAAAATATCTGCAATTGCTTTTTTATACCCAAAAGCACCTCCAATAAGAGGGGAAGCGATTCCAATGCCTTTGATGAAACTTCTTCTTTTGATATCCATATTGTTATATTGATATTTGTTTGATTCTTAATAGAGGTTACACAATCTTAAAACTTAAGTGAAGGCTCCCCTATCGGTTTTGATAGATAATGCAGTTAGGTTAAACTGTTACAATCACAAATAGTGATTTTGATAATACATAGAGGTTTTAATTAATGTTAAGCAAGATAAGTTTATTTTTATTGTTAACTATTTTGTCCGCATGTTCAGGGAATATTGAAGAGAATGATGCAGATATCATTTTGACAAATGGCCGTGTCTATACGATGCGTTGGGAAGCCCCAAGAAATGATGGAACAATATCAGATGAAGCTCCTATTGAGACAGACTGGACACCAGATGCTGATGCTGTGGTAATAAATGGTAATAAGATCGGCTTTGTTGGAAGTACGCCTGATGCTCTTAAGCTCAAAGGTGACAAAACTAGAATCATTGATCTTGCTGGCGCAGTTGTTATCCCTGGGTTAGTTGATTCACATACGCATGTGTTTGGCGTTGGTGCTGCAATTGAAAGGGTTGATTTAATTGGTGTTGAAACCGAAAATGATATGCTGGAGAGGGTTTTGGAAAGAGCTAAAATCACTCCGAAAGGTGACTGGATAATAGGAAGAGGTTGGGATGAGGGGGTATGGGCTAATCGATACCCTGATAATTCTTTACTATCTGAGCTTATTCCTGATCATCCTGTATTTCTGCTGAGTTTGCATAGTTTTGCTGGACTTGCTAATCAAAAAGCTCTCGATATTGTTGGAATCGATAGTGATACTGAAATTCCTGTGGGTGGTGAAATTCGATTCAATGAAAACGGTGAACCAAATGGACTTTTTTTAAATCGTGCTGTTCCACTTGTAAGAAATGCCATCCCAATACCCTCAAAGCAGGGTCTTATGAGAAGAGCACTCGCTGGATTAAATCAAATGGCTGAGGATGGTTTTGTTTCAGTTCATGATGCGGGTCTGAATACAGAGATGATGGCCGCTCTTGAGGAGTTGGAATTAGAAAACGCATTACCAATAAGGGTTTATGCGATGCTCTCGCTAAGGGATGAGCCCCTTATGGAAAAATGGATAGAGAAAGGTCCAGATTCCGATTCAGATAGTATGCTAGTTACAAAATCTGTGAAAGCTTATTATGATGGCGCGCTTGGCTCAAGAGGAGCGAGACTGCTTTATGATTATCATGACAGAGAAGGCCACACAGGAATAAGCGGTGAAGGATACGGATTCAATCAGGAGTTAATGGCAAGAGCTATGAAGAAAGGTTTCCAAGTAGCGGTGCATGCTATTGGTGATGCTGGAAATAGAGAGGTACTTGATATCATTGAAAACGTATACAAAGTCACACCCTCGGCAAGAAAAAATAGAAATAGAATAGAACATGCGCAAGTCATGCATCCTGATGATATTCCAAGATTGGCAGATCTTAATATCATTGCATCAATGGAGCCTCCACATGCTGTAGAAGATAAGACATGGGCAGAACAAAGATTAGGTCCAGAAAGAATCAAAGGAGCCTATGCTTGGCGTTCATTGTTGATAAATAACACAAGATTAACATTTAATTCTGATAATCCAGGCTCAGATCACGATATTTTTTATGGGTTACATTCGGCGATTACAAGGCAAGATAAAAACTCTCAACCAGAGGGTGGATGGTATAAAGAGCAAGCAGTAAATATTGATGAAGCGGTTCGGGCATATACATCTTGGTCTGCTTTTGCGAACTTTACAGAGGACTATACGGGTATTATCGATGAAGGAAGATGGGCAGATATTACAATAATGAATATTGACCCTTTTGTTTTGTCAGAAGACAGCCCAGTTGATATTTTGGATGGAGAGATTCTTATGACGATAGTGAACGGATCGGTTGTTTATGAGAGGTGATTATGAGAATTAAATATCAAATAAAACCTTGTCTTGCATTTTTAATTACTTTTTTAATATTGCTGGGATGCTCTGAACAGAATCAAGAAGTTAACAGCAATAACAATTATCAAAAACAATCCACTGGTACAAGAATACTTGAATGGGATGATATAAATGAAATTGGTTGGATTAAAGTCTTGATTGAAGAATCAAATTTTGGTGAAAAGGGAGTTGAGATTGCTGAAATATATTTTCCACCCGGATACCAAGATATTGCTCATATGCATCAGCTTGAGATTTTATATGTTTTAGAAGGAGAACTTGATCATATAGTCAATGGAGTGTCGCACATTCTGACCCCAGGAATGATTGGAATAGTGAAAGAGCCAGATTTAGTGGTCCATCGATCCAATTCAGAAAATGGTGTTCGTGTGTTAGTGATCTGGCCTCATGGTAAAGAGGTTCAGGTTCTTGATGAAGAGCAGCTTAGAGAGATTAAACTGAATTGACTTAAGTTAAACTAAAGCTTAAAAATGATATGATCAGATTCTATCTACAAGAGCAGGAAAACTAAATTGAAGAAAATCGTTCGTTACAGTATTCCAAATATCTTTACTGCCGCAAGTCTTTTGCTTGGATTTTCAGCAATAATTACTAGTCAGTATGGAAATATTGAGCAAGCTGCATGGATGATAGTTTGGTGCGGAATTCTGGATGTTATGGATGGACTTGCCGCAAGACTTCTTAATGCAACTTCGCCATTTGGTGCTGAATTTGATTCGATGGCTGATCTTGTTTCATTTGGTGTGGCTCCAGCGATAATTATGATGAATGCATTAATTTATGTGGCTGATATTCAAAAATATTCGAATGAGTTTTGGATTATTTCAATATCTGTAAGTGCTTTTGTTCTTGCTGGAGCATTAAGATTAGCGAGATACAATATTACTAGTGATATACCGATAAAAGGATGGTTCACAGGCCTTCCAATTACTGGTGCAGGAGGAGGGCTTGCAGCAACTGCAATTATCTTATTAATTAGATATCAGGAACAGTTAGATGTTGAACAAATCACTACTTTTATCTCATCTTTTATGATGATTTTAACTGTTTGTATGGTTTCAACTTTTAAATTTCCAAAAATGATGAAGCGTGATGGTATCTATATAAACTCATTTCAAGCTATAAACTTTATTGTTTCTTGCTATTGCGCGGTAACTCGAAGTTACCCTGAATTCCTATTTTCAATGGGACTATTTTTACTAATTAGTGGAACAATTGCAGGTTTTTTTGCAAAAGTTGATCAAAACAATTAGATACAAACCGAAATATTTTTAATTGGAAAAAATGATAAATAAAAATAATTCTTCACTCTCAAACTTACTTGAGAGGAGAGAAAAATTACTGGGACCAGCATATAGATTATTTTACGATGAGCCAATAAATATAGTAAAAGGTAACGGAGTTTGGCTCTATGATCAGAATGATAAACCGTACCTTGATATGTATAATAATGTGGCACATGTCGGCCACTGCAACCCCTTAGTTGTCGACGCAATAAGAAATCAGGTTGGCATATTAAATACACATACTCGTTATTTGCATGAGAATGTTTTGAATTATGCAGACCGCCTATTGGGATTACTTCCTGATGAATTAAATATTGCAATGTTCAGCTGTACTGGTACGGAAGCAAATGAGCTCGCACTAAGAGTTGCAAGAACTTACACAGGAGGTACAGGGCTTATAGTTACTGAAGAGGCATATCATGGAAATTCATATGCCGTAGCTGAAATATCAACAGAAGATAATGAGCCAGAGGATAGATCAGATTATGTGATTACTGTTCCAGCACCTGATACGTATCGCGGTGCATATCAAGATTTAAATGCTGCAAAAAAATATGCTAACCATATAAATGAGGCGATACAAGATTTAAATAAAAGAGGAATAAAATTAGCAGCATTCATCATTGATACGATTGTTTCGAGCAGCGGTGTTGTTGGACCACCTCCACAATATCTTAAATTCGCTTCTAAGATTATAAAAAAAGCTGGAGGCTTGTTTATCGCTGATGAAGTTCAACCCGGATTTGGCCGAACCGGTGAAAATTTTTGGGGATTTGAGGCAGATGCTCTAGTACCAGATATCGTGACTATGGGTAAGCCGATGGGAAATGGACATCCATTGGCAGCGACAGTAATGAAGAGAAATCTTGCAGAGAAATTTTCACAAAAAACAGGCTATTTTAATACTTTCGGAGGAAATCCAGTTTCATGTGCAGCTGGGTTAGCTGTTCTGGACGTTATTGAAGGAGAAAAACTTCAAGAGAATGCAATGGTTGTTGGTAATTATTTAAAAGAAGGAATAAAAAAACTATCAGAGAAATATTGTCTTATTGGTGATGTGAGGGGTTCAGGACTCTTTCTTGCTATTGAGTTAATTACAAATACAGAAAAAATTCCCGCTACCCAGGCTGCCAATATTGTAGTGCAAGGACTTAAAGATCGAGGAGTTCTAACAAACACGATCGGGCCTTACAGTAATATATTAAAACTTCGACCGCCCATGATATTTTCTAAAGAAAATTCGGACTTTTTTCTGGATGCGCTCGATCAGATTTTACAAGAAGTTGATGGAACGTATTTTGAATACTAAATTTATTGAGGATTGCTATGTTTGGGCTGCCATTTGAGACATCCATTCTTGTTTTTGGATTTCCAGTATTCTGGATAATTTATACACTGATTTTTTTGTATTTATCACGGTCATGGAAACAAAAATATAAAGAAAAGGATCAAGTTTGAATACAACGGTTATTGTTTTCTTGGTTCTCTATTACATCATCGTGCTCGGCATTGGATATTGGGCATTAAGAAGTGGCGGAAGTGATGATTTAGAAGGGTATCTTCTCGGCGGAAGAAAAATAGGGCCGGCAACAACAGCATTAACTTTACAAACAACATCGATGAGCGGCTTTATGTTTCTCGGAGCAGGAAGCCTTGGGTATATTCAAGGTTATTATGCGCTTTGGTTTGCTGCGGGAGATATCGGAGGTGGAGTTCTAAATTTTTCGATAATTGGGAGAAGAATGAGAAAAATTTCTCAATTATTTGGAGCTCTTACTGCTATTGAGTATTTAGAGAAGAGATACCCTTCAACTTCATTAAGAATATTTTCAGGATTGCTAACAATTTCATTACTTGGGTTTTATGTCCTTGCACAGTTTATCGCCGGTGGCAAAGGAATGGCGTTAGTAACTGGCATGCCCTATCCAGTAGCATTGGCTATTGCAGTCTCTATTATAGTTCTTTATACATTCATGGGGGGCTATCTAGCTGTTGCATACACTGATTTTTTCCAAAGTTTAATAATGCTATTCGGTGTTATGTGGATATTTATTGCAATTCTTATAGAGCTCGGAGGTTTTAATAATGCAAACAATATGGTCGGTAATTTAGATCCCAGTTTATTATCTATTTGGGGTAAAGATTTGGGTTTTGAGGGTCAATGGGGCGTAGTTGCTGGTGCTCTAATGATTTTTTCTATTGGCTACCTCGGGTGGCCTCATGTTGTGACAAGACACATGGCGATGAAATGTCCTTCTACAGCAAGAGAAGCCGGTGCTTGGGCAACTATATGGAATTTATTTTTTGTTCCTACTCCTTATTTAATTGGAATTTTTGCAATTTTAGTAATTCCAGATATAAGTGATCCAGAAATGGCAATTTTCGAAGTAGCTGGAAAATTATTACCCTCTGCAGCGACTGGTTTGGTAATGGCTGCGATAATGGCCGCAATTATGTCTACAGCCGATTCATTGTTACTGCAGACAGGAACTATTGCTGCAAGAGATCTCTATGAAAGATTTCTTAATCCAAGCGCGTCCGAGAAACAGATGGTTATTGTCTCAAGAGCTTTAGTGTTAATAATAGCTTTCATAGGTTATTTCGTTGCATTGGTTGAGCCACCGTCTGTATTTAATGTAGTTATTTTTGCAACATCAGTACTTGGAAGTGCTTTTTTACCTGCCTATGTTTGTGCAGTATGGTGGAGAAAAGCAAATACACCCGGTGCAATGGCATCAATCGTTACTGGATCATTGGTGGCATTTGTTTGGGAGTATCTTTCATTATCAGTTGTAACAACTATTGCACCAATGGTGGCAGGTGTTTTCTGCTCTAGTATTACAATGATTGTTGTTAGTCTTTTAACTCAAAAAAAATTCCCTGTACCGCCTGAGATTATTGAGTTAATTGATGAGGCCTCAAAAGTAAGACCAATTCCAAAAAAATTTATTCACAATGAATCCATTAATTCGAATGAATCTATTGAGATCACAAATCATTTGAAGGGTAAAAAATGAATAAAAAAGAAAATTTAAAATTGATAAATAAAAACATTTCTTCGGAGGATGCGATCAACATAGCAAAATCCAATAATATGTTTGGTGATGCATTTAATATCGGAGAATCATTTTATCCGTATTTCCATTTTCAAGTGAATTATCAGGCTCCTTTCTTGCTTGCACGAAAACAATTAAAAATAGATTGTTTGATAGACGGATTGAATGGACAGGCGGCAACCAGCGATATATTTCTACTTAAAAATATCGAAGCATATAGTGATGATATTCTAAATAAAAAAGTTAACAGAGAGCGTGCCCAAATATCAGGAAAAAGATATGTAATAAATAGCTTAAGTCGAAAATTCAAATCAATATCAAATTTTAATGTAATCATGAATTTTAAATCGACAGTATATAAATCTTTTTGGGTAATAGAATATGAAAATATTTCACTCATTGTTGATTCGATTAATGGGTCACAAAAAGTAATAGAATTAAGCGATGCTGTCTGACAATATAATTGGTTATTCTAAGTTAAGGTAAAAATTTATGGGAAAATTTTCTAGGAGATATTTTTTAGGCGGTACAGCCGCAGCTTTACCATTGGGTATAAGTGGTGGGTTATCGAGCAAGAGAGTCTCAGCAGCTTATGTAGCAGGTCAAGCAGATATATTGGTAGTTGGAAAAATTCTTACTATGAATACATATAATCCAGTCGCTGAGGCAATGACAATAAAAGGAGATAGAATACAAGCTATAGGAGATCTCGAAGAAGTAATGCCTTTTGTTGGTGCTAGCACGCAAAGAATAGATGCTTCTGAATATACAATCACACCAGGTTTTATAGACTCACACAGTCATCCATTATTCGCAGAAGAAGCAGTAGGCGTTAATGTGAACTTAGCTAGAATTGAAGATGTAAAGCGTGCGCTGGCTCAACAAGCGGCAAAAACACCTCCAGGTCACTGGGTAAGGGGAGTTATGTATGACGATACTAAATTTATCGATGAACGAGCACTCAATAAAAATGACATTGATTCTGTTGTAAAAAATCATCCTGTTTATGTTGCGCATAGAGGGGGCCACACTGCCGTAGTTAATTCTAAAGCGTTTGAAATTGCAGGCGTAACGATTGATACACCAGATCCTATAGGAGGAAAATTCTACCGTGAAAATGGTGAACTCACTGGAAAGGTTGCTGAACATGCAATTGATGTTTTCTTTAAGGTCGGTACTTGGCCAATAATGGACAGATCTATAAGACAGGAGGCTGCCAGAATAAGCTCTAAGAATATGGCTGCATCAGGACTCACATCTACAACTGATGCAAGTGGAAACAGAGATGATCTTATCGCATACCAAGATGCAAGAAGAGATAACCAGCTTTATTTTAGATTGTCATTTATGCCAAGTGGTGGAAGCAAGGTTTTTAGTGGGCTAAAGACAGCTGGGATTGGATCAGGTTATGGCGATGAAATGATAAGAATTGGTGCGGTTAAATATTCAGCCGATGGCTCAGCTTCAGAGAGGACAATGAGTATGAGTACTCCTTATGAAGGAAAACCCGATGATTTTGGAATACTGACAATGACTCAGGATGAGATCTATGATGCTGTAGATGATGCTGTTGCAAATGATTTCAGAGTGGGTATTCATGCAAATGGAGATATCGCTATAGATATGGTACTTAATGCTTATGAAAAAGTTCTTAAAAATCATCAAGGGAAAAATCCAAGACATCGTATTGAACATTGTTCATTGGTAAATGATAAATTACTTGCTCGAATCAAAGCTGCCGGAGTAGTTCCAACTCCTTTCTATACTTATGCCCATTATCACGGAAATAAATGGGTAGATTACGGTTACGAAAAAATGCAAAATATGTTTGCACATAAGAGTTTCCTAGACGCTGGGATTCCGGTCGCACCGGCTTCAGATTATACTCCAGGTCCTTATGAACCAATGATGGCGATACAAAGTATGGTCACTAGAAAAGATACAAGAGGTCGTGTCTGGGGATCTAACCAAAAAATCTCAGTATCCGATGCAATGCGAATATGTACCATGCATGGCGCTTATGCCTCTTTTGAAGAAAATATTAAAGGATCATTAGTTGCAGGTAAACTTGCAGATTTTGTGATTTTAGAAAAGGACCCTCACAACGTAAATCCAGATGAGATTGCGAATATCAAGATACTTAAAACTGTGCTTGGAGGGAGAACAACATTTGAAGCATAACGCAGTAATTTTTTGACCGTTTCAAGCGAATAATTTACTAAGAAAATTGAATTCTATTTCACAATGTAAACCATTATTTTTTTAGTTGTAGTAATCATTTAATTAATAATTTATATTGCCTCATAAGTTGTACTTATAATCACAATTTGAGGGAATTAACGCAAAAAACACCAATAATTTTATTGGTTATAAGTTACTGATAAATATATTATTTTTTTGTATTAATTTGGGATTAAAAAATAAATTAAATTATCATAAAGAATGAGTTGAAAAATTTGATTGCGCAACAATTATATTTTTTGTAAATCTAGATAAATTTAATTAAAAATATTTAAAAGGACACACTTGGGATGCCCATTGCAATTGCTCTAATTTTATTAGTTGTTGGTTCAGTTATATTTCATTTGGTTAGTCCTTGGTGGTTCACACCACTTGCATCTAATTGGGGTGCCATCGACGACACAATTGATTTGACTTTCTGGGTCACTGGCTTTGTTTTTGTAGCAGTGAACTTATTTATGGCCTATGCGGTCATAAAATATAGAACGGAGCCCGGTAAGAAAGCCAAATATGATCCTGAAAATCACAAACTTGAAAAATGGCTTACAATTTTTACTAGTATAGGAATTGTTGCCATGTTGGCTCCAGGGTTATTGGTTTGGGGAAGATTTGTGGATGTTCCTGAGAATGCTATGCAGGTTGAAGTATTGGCTCAGCAGTGGCATTGGAGTTACCGATTACCAGGAGAAGATGGCGAATTTGGAAACGTAAGTGCTAAGCTAATTACTGACGAAAACCCATTTGGTATGGATTACGATGATCCTGTGGGTCAAGATGACATTCTCATAAGCAGTCCAGAGCTTCATCTCCCTCTCAATGTTCCAGTAAATTTAAACCTTCGTGCGAAAGACGTATTGCACAATTTTACTGTGGCTGAGTTCAGAGTAAAAATGGATATGGTGCCAGGAATGGTGACTAGCCTTTGGTTTACTCCAACAAAATTAGGAAGGTATGATCTTCTTTGTGAAGAATTATGCGGAATAGCTCATCATGCAATGAGGGGTGCGGTTATAGTGGACGAGGTCCAAGATTTTGAGAATTGGGTTGCATCTCACCCAACTTTAAATGATACACAAGTACGCATGGCTTATGACGCAGACCCAGGTGCAGCAGCATCTCAATATGCAGTGTGCGCAGCATGCCATGGGCAACAAGGTGAAGGAATGGTTGTTTTAAATGCACCAAAAATATCTGGTCAAAGTGAATGGTATTTAAGAAAGCAATTAGAAAACTACAAGAATGGCGTACGAGGCACCCATAAAGATGATGTTTACGGACAACAAATGGCGCCAATGAGTATGACTTTATTTAATGATGAAGCCATGGATAATGTTATCTCACATATTCAAAGTTTTCCTGATAATCCAGCACCAAAATCCATTACTGGTGATATAGAAAAGGGGAAAGAGACATATGCAGTATGTGCATATTGCCATGGGCAACAAGGTGAAGGAATAAAGGCGATGAATGCACCTCGAATGTCCGGCATGACAGATTGGTACCTTGAGAGACAATTACAAAATTTCAAAAAAGGGATAAGGGGTCAACATCCTGAAGATTATTATGGAAAACAAATGGGATTCATGGCGAGAATATTACAAGACGATAAGAAAATTAGAGATCTTGTGGCTTACATGAATACATTTTAAATTATTTATTAAATTAGGGGGAGATGGATGTCTTACGTAGCATTAGTTGATCGTGATCACGAGCAAGATCATCATGATCCAGATACTTTTTTAACCAAATATGTATGGAGTCAAGACCACAAGGTTATTGCCATTCAATATGGTGGTCTCGCTATACTGGTTGGTGTAGTCGCTCTGGTCTTATCAGTTTTAATGAGATTGCAATTAGGGTTTCCAAATGAATTTGCTTTAATAAATCCTGAAAGTTATTACCAATTTGTAACCATGCATGGAATGATAATGGTTGTTTATCTTCTAACTGCCCTATTTCTCGGGGGCTTCGGTAATTACTTAATTCCATTGATGTGCGGTTCTAGAGATATGGTTTTTCCATTTTTGAATATGCTAAGCGTATGGGTTTATTTCTTGTCGGTCATAATTCTAATAGCAAGTTTCTTTGTTCCAGGAGGTGCTACAGGCGCCGGATGGACACTATACCCCCCCCAATCACTATCTGGCGGAACACCTGGTACTGATATGGGAATTATACTGATGTTAGTATCGCTTGGTGTATTTATCGTCGCAGCCACAATGGGTGGGTTAAACTACGTAACTACAGTACTTCAGTATCGTTGCAAAGGAATGACATTGATGAGGTTGCCTCTCTCAGTTTGGGGTATATTTACTGCAACAATACTAGCTTTACTTGCTTTTCCAGCACTTTTGGTGAGCGCGATTATGATGATACTCGATCATTCTGTTGGGACTAGTTTCTTTATGCCGGCAATGATCTCTGAAGGTCAGCAGCTAAGCTACAATGATGGAAGCCCTATATTATTTCAGCATCTCTTTTGGTTCTTCGGTCACCCTGAGGTATACATTGTTGCCTTACCAGCGTTTGGCCTCGTATCAGACGTACTTGCGACTCATGCCAGAAAAAATATCTTCGGTTACAGGATGATGGTATGGGCAATACTCGCAATTGGTGGATTAAGTTTCATAGTATGGGCTCATCATATGTATGTCAGTGGAATGAATCCGTATTTTGGCTTCTTTTTTGCCACAACAACGTTAATTATTGCAGTTCCCACAGCACTAAAGGTATACAACTGGGTTCTAACGTTATGGCAGGGAAATATTCACTTGAGGGTTCCTATGCTATTCGCGATTGGCTTCATATTTACATTTATCCATGGAGGGCTAACGGGATTATTTTTAGGTAACGTGACCATTGACCTACCTTTATCAGACACTTATTTTGTTGTTGCGCATTTCCACATGGTTATGGGCGTTTCTCCAGTTCTAGTGGTGTTCGCTTCTATCTATCACTGGTTTCCTTTAATGTCAGGAAAGATGTTTAATGAAACATTAGGTAAATGGCACTTTTGGTTAACCTTCTTAGGAGCTTATGCTGTCTATTTACCAATGCACTATCTGGGCTTCCAAGGAGTTCCTAGGAGATATTTTTCATTAGGTACTACAGACTTTCTTCCAGAATCAGCGCATACCTTAAATGCTAGCATCACAATCTCAGCTATTATCCTAGCTTTAGCTCAATTACTCTTTTTTATAAATATATTTATAAGTCTACGAAATGGAAAAAAAGCGAAACCAAATTGCTGGGGTGCAACATCACTTGAATGGTTGACTCCTGATACGCCTCCAAAGCATGGAAATTGGGGCCATGATCTTCCTGAAGTTCATCGATGGGCTTATGATTATAGTGTTCCTGGGCAAAGCCAAGATTTCACACCACAAACTGTTCCTGCTAGTGAAGTTCCTGTTGGTCGAGATCATGGCGTTGATCATGATACTTGATAATGGAATTTAATAAGTAATGACTATTACATTAATTTTTCTTGCATGTATTATGGCAACAGTTATTTTTTGGTTGTTAAGGCAAACTTTTAATATCCAGCCTTGGGTTTCAGATGAGGTTGCGGATGAAGTTACGGGAATGTCATTGGACTTAAAACCCCAAGCAATTGCACTAACTACATTTATGGCAGTCGCGACATCTCTATTTGCTCTGTTCGCAAGTGCTTACTCACTGAGAATGGAGATGCCAGATTGGCGACCATTGAATGAACCTATGATTCTTTGGATAAATTCATTCTTTTTAGTTTTAGCAAGTATTGCTTATCAATGGTCACGAGCAAAAGTAGCATCAACCGATATTGGATCAAAAAAATTGGTGATTGGGTTAGGTATCGCAGGCGTATTTTCAATACTCTTTATTTTTGGTCAATTATCAGCATGGCAAGAATTGAATTCGAAAGGTCTTTATGTATCCTCAAACCCAGCAGTTGCTTTTTTCTATGTATTTACAGCAATGCATGGGATTCACCTTCTGGGTGGGCTTTATGTGTGGGCAAGGTCATTAGCAAAAATATATCAAAATCAGGATTTAAGGATTGTTAGAACAAGTGTTGAGTTGTGTACAATTTATTGGCATTTTATGCTTCTAGTATGGCTACTTCTCTTTGGTTTGATGATCGCAACTTAACTTAAATATAGGTAATAATATGTCAGAAACTTCGATAGTAGAAACACAAGAACCACTCCAAGAAGGAATGGCGGGAGTTGTTTCAGATTTTTCTTCTGATAAACAGTCTTTTCACGTTCATTGGGGTAAAGCCATGATGTGGATTTTCTTGCTTAGTGATACCTTTATTTTTAGTAGTTTTCTAATCGGGTATATGACTGTAAGAATGTCCGCGCAAGATCCATGGCCTTTAACAAGTGAGGTCTTTGCACTGAGTATGGGAGGTGAGCCTATACCATTATTACTGATAGCAATAATGACATTTATTCTTATAACGTCTAGCGGCACTATGGCAATGGCTGTGAATATGGGATATCGAAAAGAAAAGAAGAAAACATTCTATCTCATGCTAGCAACAGCAATACTAGGTGCATCGTTTGTCGGAATGCAGGTATTTGAGTGGTCAAAGTTAATACTAGATGAAGGTGTAAGGCCATGGGCTAATCCAATGGGAGCATCCCAATTTGGTGCAGCGTTTTTTATGATTACCGGTTTTCATGGTATGCATGTAACTGGCGGCGTAATATATCTACTTGTGGTTGCATTTAGGGTAAAAAATGGATTTTACGAGCGTCGTGGAAATGACTATTCAATCGTCGAAATAGCTGGATTATATTGGCACTTTGTAGATTTGGTTTGGGTATTTATTTTTGCATTTTTCTATCTTTGGTAAATAACGGAGTTTATTAATATGTCAGATTCAGGTCAGCAACATCCATTGAGTATCTATTATTGGATTTGGGGTTTGCTTTTTGTGATAAGCGCATTTTCTTATGCGGTTGATTATTATCAACTTCAAGGAACTTTGAGATGGACTTTGATATTAATATTTATGTTTCTAAAGGCTGGCTTTATAACTGCTATTTTTATGCATATGACTTGGGAAAGGTTAGCATTACAATTGGCAATTCTCCTGCCACCTGTATTTCTTATGGTTTTTATAGGGATAATGGCTATTGAAGCGGACTATACGTTCTTAACTCGAATAGAATTTTTTACTGAAAGCGATTTTGTTCCTGTATATCACCACGATAGCGGTGCTGGTCATTAATTATTTTCTATCGATTTTTTGATTTTATCGGCGAAATAAAGAACATCATCTTCTATTTCTTTGGTATCGATTGTTAACAATTCTTTTTCATGCATTACTAGCTTTCCGTCGATGATCACATTTATAACATCTTGTTCATCAGTAACATACACTAGATGTGAAGCTATATCATAGCTTGGCAAGTGATGAACATCATCATAGCTAATTTGAATGATATCTGCTGTCATTCCAATTCCAATCTTACCAATTGCATTATCCATTCCGATAATTTTAGCGCCATTTACGGTAGCCATTTTTAACACTTCAATTGCAGGAAGTGCTTCAGGATTCATTGTACTTACCTTCTGTAATAAAGCAGCAAGTCTCATTTCTTCCCACATATCTAGATCATTGTTGCTGGCAGCACCGTCAGTACCAATTCCTATAAGGACACCGGCTTCCAGCATCTTTGATATTGGCGCTATGCCAGATGAGAGTTTCATATTCGATGTCGGATTATGAACTACACCAACTTTATTATTGGCTAATATTGGAATTTCTTCATCGGTTGGCCAGACGACATGGGCAGCTATAGTCAACCCATCAAAAAAATTGATGGATTCAAGTGCTTTTATACTAGTCATTCCGTAATTTGTTAAAGAATATTGTGTTTCAAATTGTGATTCTGATAAATGAATACTAATGGGTGTATTTGTTTCATTTGCAATTTTTCGAGTATTTTGAAGTTGCTGTAGATTCACAGAATAAATGGCATGAGGCCCCAGAATTGGTGTTATTAATGAATTCTTATTTTTCCATCGTTCAATAAAATCTTGTCCATTTAATAATGCATCATCAGCATTCATAGCATTGGGAGTTTCATTGTCACTTACTGTTGATGAAACTAAAGCCCTCAATCCACAGGAGCTAGCAACTTCTGCAATAACTTCTGGATAGAAATACATATCAACAAAAGTCGTTGTTCCACCTCTAATCATTTCCCAGCAGGCAAGTTTGGTTCCAATTCTCACGAATTCTTCACTCACAAATTCCTGTTCCAAAGGAAAAATATAATTATTAAGCCAATCAATTAGAGATTTATCATCAGCTATACCTCTTAGTAGTGTCATTGCAGCATGAGAATGCCCATTTATAAGTCCAGGCATAAGTATTCGATTTTTCCCTGATATTCTATTATTCGATTGATATTTTTGATTAATTACTTCTGCACTATCAATATCTAAAATTTTTCCCTTGTTAATTGCAATTGCAGAGTTTTCGTATATTTGAAGTGATTCATTCATTGTTAATATATGATCAGCTTCTATGATTATATCCACACTCAAATTGTCTGATTGTCTGGGGTTTTCGCAAGAACTTAATAGTGTCAGACACAATAGATATAATATGAATTTTTTGATTAACAATTTTGGCATTAATCGACCTATAGAGTTTTAAAATAAAACATTAACCTATATTATTGTTCATAGAAAGATCTGTATTATTATTTATTACCAAGAACTCTAGGAGCAAAAATTATAATAAGCATAATAGGTATATTGGTCATCCTGGGAATAGCTTATCTTTTCTCTGAGAATAAAAATGCTATAAATAAAAAGATAGTAATTATGGCTTTCTTGTTGCAATTTCTCATTGCACTCTTTTCGCTACATTTAGAGTTTGGAAAATTAGTAGTAAAGAAATTAAGCAATGGTGCGAGATATATTATCGATTTTTCCCAAGAAGGAGTTGGTTTTGTATTTGGCCCGCTCGCTAATGAGTGGAGTTTTGCTATTAATGCTCTTCCTGTGATAATTTTTTTATCTTCTTTAACTGCAGTTCTCTATCACCTAAAAATAATGCAGTTTTTTGTGAATATAATTGGTGGTGCATTAAAAAAAATACTGGGAACAAAAATTATTGAATCAATGAATGCGGCAGCCAATATTTTTCTTGGTATGGATAGTTCACCACTTGCTGTTAAACCCTACTTAACTAGAATAAATAATGCACAAATGTTTGCGATTATGGTTTCGGGACTCGCTTCAGTCGCAGGAACGGTTCTTCTTGCATACGCACAGATGGGTGCACAACTGGAATATTTATTAGCGGCGTGTTTTATGTCTGCACCGGGCGGATTGCTTATGGCAAAGATTATAATGCCGGATACTGAAGAAAAAGATTCAGAAGAAGTGATAGATTTAAATTCTGTTGAGAGTCCTCATACCAACATTATTATGGCTGCAGCACAAGGCGCATCAGACGGAATAAAACTGGCGGTAAGCATTGGTGGGATGCTAATAGCTTTTGTTGCATTGATAGCATTGACTAACAGTATCTTTATCGCTTTTGGCTCAATCCTTGGAATTGAAGACTTAACAATGCAAAAAATACTAGGTTGGATTTTCTCGCCTTTGATGTTTCTTTTAAATATTCCATGGCATGAAGCTCAAGCAGCTGGTGCGTTATTCGGAGAGAAATTAATTCTTAATGAGTTTGTTGCTTTCAGTCATTTAACTGAGTACCTCGCAGGTATGAGTGAAAAAACTACAGTAATTGTAACTTTTGCTCTCTGCGGTTTTGCGAATTTTGCCTCTATTGCTATTTTAATGGGGTCTATTGGTATTTTAATACCAGATAAAAATGAGTTTATTGCCAAGTACGGTCTTAAAGCAGTGTTAGCAGCATCGCTAGCAAATCTTATGAGTGCCGCATTCGCTGGTTTATTGTATGGGTTATAAAGATCGGTGATATTTTGTCTGAAAAAATAATAATTGATTGTGACCCAGGTCAAGATGATGCTGTAGCTTTATTCTTAGCGCTTGCTTCACAAGATGAATTAGATATTCAAGGTATAACGACAGTAGCAGGAAATGTGCCTCTTGCCCTCACTGAAAGAAATGCCCGAATCATTTGCGAGATTGCTGATTGTGAAGATATTCCAGTTTATGCTGGGTGTCCCAGACCGATGATGATTGAATTAGTTACAGCAGAAAATGTTCATGGAAGTACGGGAATTGATGGAATCGATATTTTTAAACCAAAAAAGGAGATCGAAAATAAGCATGCTATAGATTTTATTATTGATACTCTCAAAGGAGCTGAAAAAGATTCCATAACTTTAGTACCAATGGGACCACTTACCAATATTGCGATGTCTATCATAAAAGATCCAACGATTTTAAGAAATATTAAACAGATTGTTTTAATGGGTGGAGCAATGCGTGAAGCCGGAAATCTTTCTGCTTCTGCAGAATTTAATATGCGAGTCGATCCGCATGCCGCAGCAAAGGTTTTTAATTGTGGAAAACCAATAATTGTGATGAGTCTTGATGTCACTCACAAAGTGTTAACATCCAAGGAAAGAGTTAAAAGAATCGAAAATATAGGAAATAATGTAGCTAGTGCTACAGCAGATATGTTGAAATTCTTTGCACGCTATGACTCAAATAAATATGGAAAAGACGGCGCCCCACTTCATGATCCGTGTACGATTGCTTGGCTTCTTCAACCAGATCTTTTTGAAGGAAAGGAATGCAATGTTAGGATCGAGACTTGTTCTCCGTTGACTATGGGACATACATCCGTTGATTATTGGGGGGTGGAAGGAATCAAACCAAATGCAATTTGGATGCAAAACATTGATGATGAGGGGTTTTATGATCTCTTAATTAAACGTCTGAAGAAATTTAGTTGAACTTAATTTAAATTAGCGGACAGTTTTTTAAAGTATTTTTATCGAGTCTAGCTCCGATCTGTTGGATTACTTTGGATGCTGACCATGAACCAAGTTCAGCACACTCTTTTATATTTTTTCCAGAGATGAATCCAAAAAGAAACGCCGCCGTAAAAGTATCACCTGCACCAGTTGTATCAATAACGTTCTTTGTTTCAATTGCTTTTGATTGAATTACGTCTGATTTATTTATAATAACGGAGCCTTTTTCACCAAGAGTTACAATTGAGATTTTATTTAGTTTTAATGCTCGTTTAATCATATCATCGTATGAATCTGAATCGGTTAATGCCATCATTTCTTCTTCATTTGCAAATATAATGTCAACCATATCATTTACGATTTCTGAAAAGGCTTTGTGATGTCTCTCTACACAAAATGAATCAGACAACGACAAAGCAATCCTAACGCTAGATTTATTTTTTATTTTAACTATTCTTTCTGCTATTGCATTGATATCAGGGATATCCCATAAATATCCTTCTAAAAGAATAATCTCCGCTTCTCCAATCGTCTTTGAATTTATATCTTCTGAAGACAGCTCCGTGCATGCCCCCAGATACGTTTGCATTGTTCTCTGACCATCTTCTGTTATAAGGATATGACTTTTTGCTGTTGGAGAACCCATAGTTGAAGATTCTAATCTCACGTCTACACCCATTGATTTCATATCTTCAATAAATACATTTCCAAATTTGTCATTTTTAACTTGGCCTATATATCCAGCATCCCCCCCAAAGTTACTAAAGCAAGCAATTGTATTTGCAACAGATCCACCCGACATTTCTTTTGTTTTTGTGAGTTTTTCATACAAAAGATCTGCTTCGGTTGCATCAATCAGATTCATTGATCCTGGTTCAGCATTTATATCACCAAGAAAGTCATAATTTACTTTTGATAATATATCCACTATGGCATTGCTAATTCCAATAAGTTGGGTTTTTTTCTGCATAAATATGTAAATTCCTTAGATAAGATTTTCTGTTATTCTTTATATAGATATTTAAGAATCTATTTGGAATTATTATACGGATATTTCTTTTATGAAACTAATGTGATGGGCAACAATAATATAGAAAAATTAATTATAACCGCACAAGAATTAATTGATGATTCTTTCAAACTTGGCATCAAAGTAATCGAGAGCGGATATCAGCCAACAACAATCATAACGCTATGGAGAGGTGGGGCCACTGTTGGGATTGTAATAGATGAGCTAATGTCATACAAAAAGATTATTACTAATCATAATGTTTTGAAGACGTCCTCTTATAAGAATACTGAGCAGTTATCGAGCGTTAAAATTTTTGGGTTAGATGGCACCCTTGATAGATTAGGTGAAAAAGAAAAAATTTTAATTATTGATGACATCTTTGACTCTGGTAAAACTATTGATGCAGTTATAAATGCAATCAATGAAAAACATAGTTATGTCATTAAAGATATTAGAATTGCAGTGCCATGGTTTAAACCAGAAAATAATAAAACTCTAATATCACCAGATTATTATTTACATGAGACGAATAAATGGATTGTTTTCCCGCATGAGCTTGAGAGTTTAAGTAAAGACGAAATTATTAAGTACAGATCTAGTATTATTTAATATTTTTTAATTTTCATTTATAGTGATTGCAATTATTTCTTTGATGATGAGGTTATTTATGTATCGTATTTCTATAATTTTAAGTTTATTGGCTCTAAGTCATACACTAGCTGCTCAGACTGTTCTTGTAACCGGTTCGAATAGAGGGATAGGATTAGAATTTGTTTCTCAATACGCAGAGCGGGATTGGGATGTCATTGCTACAAGTCGCTCTCCAATGGATGATTATGATCTTCAAGCTTTAGCCAAGAAATACAAGAATATTCAGATTGAAACATTAGATGTTACAGATCAACATGAAATTGAAGCTCTTGTAGCAAAGTTAGAAAAAAGACCCATCGATCTTCTTATAAATAATGCAGGCCTCTTAGGCGACAGAAGTAAGCAACAATGGGGTGAAATTAATAAGGAAACATTTGATCAGCTTATGGATGTAAACGTATTTGGTCCTCTAAAAGTATCTGAAGCCTTTTCAAAAAATGTTATCGCTAGCGAAAAAAAACAAATAATTGTTCTATCTAGTATTATCGGGTCCATTGGCATGAGAAACTCGCCGACCCCTTTACCTTCTCTTGCAATAAGTAAGGCGGCTGTCAATATGGCAATGAAGACGGTTGCAACTCAACTAGAAAGCGATGGTGTTCATGTCGCTATGTTATTTCCTGGCTCGGTTCAAACCAGAATGATGCATCAAGCGTTTGGAATGGATATTGAAGAAGCCAGCAATAAAAAAGATTTTGATTATGGGTTTGAATCGCTCACACCATCTGAAAGTGTTACAAAAATGATATCAGTCATTGATAAATTAGATAGGTCAAAAACAGGTCTTTTTTTGAATAATGACGGCACTGAAATACCGTGGTGAAATACACCTCTCTTTTATTGCTAATAAATCTTTTTTGTACCTCAAATTTATATCCAGAAGAATTTGGTGAAAAAATTTATCAGGATTCGTGCGCTAATTGTCATGAGAATGAATTACTTCGTGCTCCTAATTTCGCTGCATTAAAACTTATAGGTAAAGAGGGGTTATTAAATTCGCTGACAAATGGTTCAATGCAGGAGGTTGGAAATACTTTAAAAGAAGAAGAATTGATTGCGGTGATCAATTTCTTGTCGCCTACCGAAAAAAATAATAGCAGAAGTTCAACTAATCAAAACTTTTGTGAATATACTCAAAAAAATAATAGAGAATCTCTCTGGAATGGATGGGGGAATGATAAAAATAATTCTCGATTTCAAAAAAAAACAAGTATTACAAAAGAAAATGTTAATAAACTAAATCTCAGTTGGGCTTTTGGTTTTGAAGATTCTGTGAGAGTTCGCTCCCAACCACTAATTACCTCAGATACAATTTATATTGGAACTCAATCAGGTAAAGTTTATGCACTTTCATTGAGTGATGGATGTATATTTTGGTCTTTTCGCGCCAAGGCAGAAGTTAGAGGTGCAGTTTTACTATCTGAGGATAAAAAAAGTATCTTTTTTTCTGACTTTGAGGCAAATATATATCGTTTAGATGCAATCACCGGTAAAGAAATTTGGATCAAAAATATATCTGATCATCATGCCGCTACAATAACAGGGTCAATGGCTATTTATAATGGTAATTTATTTATCCCGCTATCATCGACTGAGATTATTAATGCTATCGATCCGAATTATGAATGTTGCACTTTTCGCGGAGGCGTAATTGCTTTAGATTCAGATGAGGGCAATCTTTTATGGAGAATGTATACCGTTCCAGAGCCTAAGAAAACGATTAAAAATTCGAAAGGAACTGAAATGTGGGGTCCATCAGGAGCGCCTGTATGGAGTACACCTACTATCGATACAAAACGTCAACTCCTCTATATTGGAGTTGGTCAAAATTATTCTCATCCCGCAAATGATCTCAGTGATGCTGTTTTGGCGGTTAAATTGTCCAGTGGTGAAATAGTTTGGCACTATCAGACAATTAAAGAGGATGTTTGGAATGCAGCTTGCGTCACTAATAAGGTGAATTGCCCAGGTCAGTATGGACCAGATATGGATATAGGTGCATCAGTAATTCTTGTTAACCATAAAGACGGTAATGATGTTCTACTTGTCGGACAAAAATCTGGGATGGTTTATGCTCTTGATCCTGAGAGCGCTGGAGCGGTTTTATGGAAAAAGAGAATTGGGAGGGGTGGGAAAAAAGGTGGAATTCATTGGGGCATGACTGCTGATACCGAAAATCTCTATGTCCCAATTGCAGATATTCCTGAAAAAATAAATATAGAGCACCCCCCTCAACCTGGTATTCACTCTGTTACCATAAAAGATGGTCAAAAAAAATGGTACAAACCAGCGCCTCCAATTTGTCTTAGTGAAGAATTTAAATGTTATGCCTCTTATAGTGCTGCTGCATCAAGTGCAGAGGATATGGTCATTGTTGGAAGTATGAATGGTACAATAGAAATTATCTCATCTTATGATGGGGAGCTTCTTTGGTCATATAATACAGCTAAAGAATTTCAGACAATAAACAATACACCTGCAAATGGAGGTTCAATTGATTCGGATGGACCCATCCTTGCAGGAAAACATTTAGTTGTAACTTCAGGTTATGATATTTATGGGCAAATAACAGGAAATGTTTTGTTGGTATTTAGTTCGGAGGAATAAATCATGAGAACAGTGCTTGTAACCGGTGCCAACCGGGGAATTGGATTAGAATTTGCTAAACAATATGCATCTGATGAAGATCAAGTAATAGCAATCTGTCGTAATGATGATTATACGGATGAATTAAAGATTATTTCAAAAAAGAATAACATTCGAATAAAATTAGCGGATATGTCAGATTTTAAAAGTATTGACATACTCCAGAACGAACTAAGTGGCATACCAATTGACATTATTATCAACAATGCCGGTGTATTTGGGCCGAAAGCACAAGCTGATGGTGACCTGAGACAAAGTTTTGGTCATATGAATTATGATGTTTGGAGAAAGCTTATGGATATCAATACTCTGGCGCCATATAAAATAGTTGAGTCTTTAATAGAAAATATAAGACTTGGAAAAGATAAAAAAGTTATAACAATTTCTTCTAGTATTGCATCGATTGAAGATGTATCTCCCGGTGTAAATGCATACAGAGCATCTAAGTGCGCTGTCAACATGGTAATGGCTAGCTTAGCTATGGAATTAAAAGATCAAGGAATAAAATTTGCATTGCTCTGTCCAGGATGGGTGAATACACGTATGGGTGGGGGAAAAGCCCCAATAACTCCAGAGGTTAGTGTTAGTGGTTTGAGAAATGTAATCGATAATTTATCAATTGAGCAATCTGGGAAATTTTATAGATATAACGGGGAAAGTATTCCCTGGTAAATTAATTAAGTGGTTTCGATGCAAAAAAAACAGGATAATCCTTTTGATATAATTCTCTCTGAGACACCAGTCTTCTCAGATGAAGAAGCAAAAGAAATAGCAAAATATTATTATAATATTTCTGCTTCAACCACTAATTTAGTAAGTGAAAGAGATCAAAACTTTCTTTTAAAGACCAAGGATAATCAGAAGTTCGTTTTGAAGATTGCAAATTCGGAAGAAGATCCAATCGTGACCGAATTTCAAATCTTTGCATTGGTCCACATCAATAGTAAAAATAATAAAAATATTTCAGTTCCGAAAGTCATAATTTCTAAAGATGGCAAGAATTCCATAAAGTTACAAAAGGGTAATAAAAGCTATACTACTAGAATAGTATCTTATCTTGATGGAGTTCCATTATTCGCCTCTAAGGAATCTGAGCCAAATCCATCAATTGCAGAAGGCATGGGGTTATATTTAGCTCGTTTAGGAAAATCATTAAAAGATTTTTCTCATCCTGGATCAAATCAGAGTCTACTTTGGGATATGAAGAAAGCGTTATCAATTAGAGAAATTACCCATCATATAATCTCCAATCCAATAAGAACGATGGTAGAAGAAGTTTTAAATGAATTTGAAGATTATGCTATGCCTCTGTTTAAATCATTGCGATGGCAAGTCATACATAACGACATGAATCCAGATAATGTTTTAATTGATACATCGGGAACTAGGAATGTCTGTGGCATGATTGATTTTGGTGATATGGTCTATTCGCCATTGATAATTGATCTTGCGGTAGCTGCAGCTTATTTAGATACTGATGATGAGGATCCCATGTTTTTAATGAATTACTTTGTGTCTGGGTATAACAAAGAAACGCCATTAAAGACGAAAGAACTAGAAATATTATTTGATCTGATTAAAGTTAGGGTTGCTACAACAGTGGCAGTTCTTGATTGGCGTAAATCTTTTCGAGATAAAGATGATCCTTATTTGGAGATTAACTCAAATGACAAGTCTAGTTTATTACTCGAAAGGTTAATGAATATCTCTAGGGAAGAAGCAACCCATAATTTCAAAAATTTATCTATTAATTATGATTAAAAATTCAATTCTCAATATTATTAATACCACCACTCGGATAAAACCGGATGAATTAAAAGCAACCGTTTTATCGTTTATTTTTGTATTTTTGCTTATGACTGCTTACTTTATTCTCAGGCCTGTAAGGGATGCAATGTCGAGTGACTGGAACGATACAGAATTAAGTTGGCTTTGGACATCTACTTTCTTCTTTAGCTTTATCGCAGTCAGTTTATATGGCGAAATTATATCAAGAATTAAATTAAATTATGTTGTCCCAGGAGTTTATTTGTTTTTTGCGACTTCATTTTTTCTATTCAACTTTCTCACAACAAGTATTCAAGATGCAGATATTGTAAATAAATTCTTTTATGTATGGTTAAGTGTGTTTAGCTTGTTTCATGTGTCTGTATTCTGGAGTTTTATTTCAGGAATTTTTTCGCAAGAACAGGGTCCGAGACTATTTAGTTTCATAGCTTCAGGTGCCAGTATCGGGGCAATACTGGGACCATCTATTCCGATTATATTTGCCAATCAAATTGATACTATGAATTTTTTGATTATCGCAGGATTTATCTTGCTAATACCGATACCTATTATCCGTTTCTTGGAAAAATTTAAATTTTCTGATGATTGGTCACAATCGAATCTTAACAGACAAAAAAATAATGCAATTAACGACATTATTGATAGAGATTTTTTGTCAGGATTTAAAGTTCTGATGAAAGATCCATTTCTTGTTTCAATAGCATTGTTTATTCTTTTTTATGTAGTAATGAATACGTTTGTTTACTTTGAGTTAAGAAAACTCCTTGTGGAATTTGATAGAGAAACACGTACTCAGATATGGGCTTCAATTGATTTGATTGTTAATGTTTTAGCAATAGTAACGGCGATTTTTATCACTAACAGAATGACTAATCGTTTAGGGATGTCTGCAACTTTAGCATTTATTCCAATCTTGATGATATTAGGTTGGTTGGTGGTTGCTGTTTCTCCAGTATTACTATTTTTAATTGGCCTACAAATTCTCAGAAGAGCTGGAAATTATGCAATTACAAAACCAGGAAGAGAAATGTTATTTACACTAGTTAATAATGATGTTCGTTACAAGGCAAAGCCAGTTATAGATATAGTGGTTTATCGAGGTGGAGATATGCTAACCGCTTGGTTTTATACTTTACTGACCGCTAGTTTTGGACTTGGATTGACAGGTATAAGTGTTTTTGCTTCTATAGTAGCGGCGTTTTGGGCTTATACAGGCTTTTATCTCGGAAGAAAATATAACTCTACTCAAAAAAATACAGGGACGTAGGAGTAATTTATGACGAATGATCTTAAAAACATTGCATCCACCATCAGAAGTCGAAGAACAGTGAAACAATTTACAAACAAAAATGTTGATAGTGATTTAATTTTGAAAGCCATTGATCTGGCCAGGTGGGCGCCAAATCACCATTTAACAGAGCCGTGGCATTTTTACATTCTCAATGACTCTATAATAAAAAAGTGCATTGAATTGATAAGAGTAATTGTTACGGAAAAAAAAGGTGAAGAAATAGGAAATTTCAAAGCTGAGAATTCAAAATTGATCCCAGGGTGGCTTGTGGTGACTTCTAAACTATCTGAATCAAAACTGACTCAGCAAGAAGATTATGCAAGTGTTTGTTGTGCAATTCAGAATTTTAGTCTCTACTTAACAGAAGCGGGTTTAGCATCGAAATGGTCTACTGGTGCCATTACTAGAGATAATCGGTTTTATGATTTACTAAGCATAAACACCAAGTCTGAGGTTATTGTTGGTCTAATTTGGTATGGATATCCAAAGCAACTACCCACTCAATCTAGAGGTAAATTAGATGACATATTAACTGTTATTGATTGAGAGCCGATTGGCTGTTTTGGCTCCAAAAATAAAAATCAAAACAGTAAGCAAACCACACAATCCCATCAAGAGAATGACATTTCTAATGGAGCCATTGTATATAAAACCCGTTGCTATTGAGCCAATGGAAGACCCAAAATTTTGAAGTGAACCAATTATTGAGGCAGTTAAACCTGCAATCTTTGGAAGGGGGTCAAGCGCTAAAGCCATTGCATTTGAAATTAGAAATCCAGTACCTAGCATATATAGACATACACTACCCCATAGCAAAATGAAATTTGCCTGGTTTGCCTTAGCGATAAAAAGTAAAGATAGAGAACTGATTCCAATGAGAATAACTCCAAATCCAATGATTTTAATAATTTTATATCGTTTTAATAAGCGTCTATTTATTAATGATCCTATAAAAACGGATAAACCAGTCAGTGCAAATAGTATTCCAAACCATTCGACTGGAATTTGATAAATCTCAATTATTAGTAATGATGAACTGGTAATTACTGACATGTACCCTATAGTAGATAATACAATCAGCAGCATTCCAAAAATACTTATTCTGTATGCTATAAATTCTCGTATTCCTTTTCTAAATTGCTCTTTTATTTGAATATTTTTATTAGCAACTCCTGTTTCCTTAAGCTCCTTTTTAACTCCAAAAAGAATGATGGCACCAAAAACTGTAATAGCTATGAATGGCATACGCCAATGAATTTGATGCACTAAAAATCCACCAATGATGGGAGCCAACATTGGGATAAATGTAAATATCATCATCATTGCTGAAAGTATATCGGCAGATTGCTTTCCACTAGAAATATCTCTAACCATAGCACGTGATATAGAGAGTCCAACTGATGCTCCCAAACCTTGGATAAACCTTGCAAACAAAATTAATTCAATGGAGTTGGCAATCGATGTGACGATTCCTGAAATTACAAAAACCACGAGACCAAAAAATAATACTGGCATTCTGCCAATCCGATCTGAAATTAATCCCAATGGGATCTGACCAATACCCACTCCAGCCATAAAAAATCCAACCGTATATTGACTTAAGGATAGATCAGCCGATAAATCAAAAGATAAAAAGGGAATTGAGGCCAGACTCATATCAATTGAGAGCGCTCCCATACCGGTCAGACAACCGAGCACAAGTATGATTCTTTTATTTATTGTAAAGTTTTTATTCATATGAGAATGTTCAGTAATGATATATGAGATATAAAAAACTTCTATGATTCTCTAGGGAACCACTACTTAGATCACTTTGCCTTTGATGATGAGATTTGATAGTTGATTAAATCCAACCCAGTATGTTAATTCATTAGGGTGATTTATATCCCATATAGCAATGTCTGCATCCTTACCTATTTCTAGTGTTCCTTTTTTATTCTCTAAACCGAGTGCTTTTGCGGCCTCTCTTGTCACTCCTGCAAGGCATTCTTCTGGCGTAAGTTGGAATAGATTTGCTGCCAGTGTCATAGCAAAACGAATCGAGCATATTGGAGATGATCCTGGGTTACAGTCAGTGGCGATTGCTATCGGCACATCACATTTTCTAAGTTCATTTATAGGGGGTTTCTGTGTCTCATTGATTGTCATGAAAGCACCAGGCAATAACACTGCAACACAGCCAGCATTGGCCAGTGCTTTCACGCCATTATTAGATGTATATTCTATATGATCAGCTGAAAGGGCATTATATTCTGCTGCTAATTCAGCACCTCCTGAATTTGAGAGTTGATCAGCATGAAGTTTAACTGGTAAATTAAGTGATACGGCTTTATCAAAAAGCGAAGATATTTGTTGATTACTAAAGGCAATAGTCTCACAAAATGCATCAACTGCATCTATTAGCCCCGCGTTGTTAATTTCGGGTAACATTTCATTGCAGATGTATTTGATATAATCATCACCCCTGCCTTTATATTCTGGAGGTAGAGAGTGAGCCCCGAGAAAAGTTTTTTTAATGGTGATTTGTTCATTGTCTAGTTCGTTAGCTACCATAAGCATTTTTTTTTCAGATTCTAAATCTAATCCATAACCAGATTTTATTTCTATTGTTCCTACACCCTCTGATTGTAATGACTTCAATCTTTTTTTTGCGAGGTTAATTAATTTATCTTTTGAACATTTACGAGTTTCAAGAACTGTTGAGATAATACCGCCACCAGCTAAAGAGATTTCCGAATAGCTCTTTCCTTTGATGCGTTCCTCAAATTCCCAGGCACGATTACCTGCGAATACTAAATGAGTATGACAGTCTATTAGAGCTGGCGTAATCCATTTCCCCGGCATTGCCAATTTTTCTTTATACACCGCTTTGGGAATTTCATCGCTACTTCCAATCCATGATATTCGATCACCTTTTATTGCAATTGAACCATTCTTGATAATTCCATAGTCCAAATTATCCTGGGCCATAGAGGCAATATTGATATCAGTAATTAGTAGATCATAATCTTGCATTTGATTACTTGAATCCTTTGATTGGATAACTTGCATAAAAAATTATCATGTATTAGCCTGTATATACAACTAAATTAATCTTACTAATGTCGACATACTACGCTAAAAAAATCCTTCTCCAAGATGGATGGAATAATGATATTTATTTTGAGGTCAATCATGGCCTCATAAACAATATATCACAGAAAAAACCTCCAAAAGATAAGATATCAAAACATCTCGATATTGTTATCCCTGGCTTATGTAATGCTCATAGTCATAGTTTCCAGAGAGCTCTAAGTGGTCATACAGAGCATATTATGGGAAAAAGTGAGGATAATTTTTGGACATGGAGAAAAAAAATGTATCAACTTGTAGATAATCTCGATATTTCGGCATTATCTGCAATTGTTTGTCAGGCATATAAAGAAATGATTTCTCGAGGATACACTCAAGTTGTTGAATTCCATTATGTTCATCGTGATGATGATCAAAAAGACATTAACAATAAATTATTTCATTCGATTCTCAAGGCAGCCAAAGAAACAGGTATCAATCTTATTTATACGCCAATACTTTATCAAAGAGGTGGCTTTTTAGACGAGGAGTTATCTATACAACAAAAGAAATTTTACAGTACGATCGGCGATTTTTTGGATCACTACGAATATGCAAAATCATTAATAGAAAATCCTCATAAGATAGCTATTGGAATTCATAGTCTCAGAGCTGTAAATGAAAAATCATTGAGAAAAATTGCTGATTTTAAAGAAAAAGAAAATATTCCAATTCATATGCATATAGCTGAGCAGAAAATCGAAGTGAGTGAATTTTCAAAACTATACGGAACAAGACCAGTCGAATGGTTGATAAATAATTTCTCCGTAGATGAGAGTTGGTGTTTAGTTCATGCAACTCATATCAATAATCGAGAGGTAGAAACTCTTGCTAAGTCAAATGCAACTGTATGTATTTGTCCGACCACGGAAGCAAATCTTGGTGATGGGATATTCAGATTAAAAGATTACATTCAACATAAAGGTACGTTTGCAATCGGTTCTGATAGTAATATTTCCATTGATCCATTCGAGGAATTGAGATGGTTAGAGTATTCGCAAAGATTGGTTAATTATGAGAGAAATATAAGTTCAAAAGATAATATTGGGTGCGGTCAGTTTCTTTTTAATGAAACGCTCAAAGGAGGTGCCAATGCATCAGGCTATACTAATCTTGGCCAACTGGCGGATGGTAGCAGTGCTAATTTACTCGAAATATCGAGCAGTAATCCTTCCTTAGCTGGCCATTCAAATAAAACCTTATTAGACGCGATTGTATTTTCAAATCAGAATTCATTGATTGCACAAACTATGATAAATGGAGAGTGGATAGATAATTCCGATAGTGCAGGAAAAACTTTAATCTTCAATAACGCGCTTGAAAAAATTTTCACACCAGAAGAGTCGAATGCAAAATAAACAAATACCGAGATATCAACAACTAAAAGATCTGATAATTGAGCAAATTTATGATGGTGCTCTCAAACCACTTCAGAGAGTTCCTTCTGAAAATCAACTAGTTAAATCTATGGGTGTTTCAAGAATGACAGCCAACCGAGCTTTAAAAGAGCTGAATGAGGAAGGTTATCTCAACCGTAGAGCTGGGGTTGGATCTTTTGTTTCTGACTTTAGGGTAAATTCTCATCTCTTTGAAATAAAAAATATTGCTGATGAGGTTGCATTTAGAGGAAATAAGCACAACTCGAGAATCATCAAGCAATCTTTGATTGATGTACCTAGGAAAATTTCACGAATAATGAATATTGATAGTAATGAGCAAATATTTCATATTTTATTAGTTCATTATGAAGATAGCATACCAATCCAAATTGAAGATCGTTATATAAATAGGTTTTTTGCTCCTAATTTTCTTGAGCAAGACTTTTTATCTATTACACCAAGCTCATACCTCAGCGGAATTTCTCCCTTGCATCAGGCAGAACAAATAGTAAGTGCGATTATTCCAAAAAATCTCATATCCAATTTACTGGAGATAGAAAAAGAAAGCCCTTGCTTGCTAATTACAAGAAAAACTTGGGTAAAAAAAGAAATGATAACGTATGGGAAGTTTTATCATCCCGGGGATAGATATGAATTAGTAGGGCATTATGAGCCTGTTAAGAGTAATAAGTTTCAAAAGAATAATAAAAAATTTATGTAAGAGGTCAGCTGCAATGATTAAAAGACAAATAAAAGCATCAAGAGGATCGAAAATTCAGGCAAAAAGTTGGTTAACTGAAGCACCACTAAGAATGTTAATGAACAATCTTGATATTGAAGTAGCGGAGAATCCAGATGAGTTGATTGTTTATGGAGGAATAGGGAAAGCGGCAAGAAATTGGGAGTCTTTTGATGCTATCGTGAAAAGTTTAATTAATCTTGATGATGATGAAACGTTATTAATCCAATCTGGAAAACCAGTAGGAGTTTTTAAGACACATACAGAAGCACCTCGAGTACTTATAGCTAATTCGAATCTTGTACCAGCATGGTCTAATTGGGATCATTTTCGAGAGTTGGATAAAAAAGGGTTAATGATGTATGGGCAGATGACTGCAGGCTCTTGGATATATATTGGAAGCCAAGGGATTGTTCAAGGCACCTATGAGACATTTGTTGAAATGGGGCGCAGGCATTTTAACGGTGAATTACGTGGACGATGGATTTTAACTGCAGGATTAGGCGGGATGGGAGGTGCTCAGCCTCTTGCAGCGACAATGGCAGGTGCTTCAATGCTTGCTATCGAATGTGATCAAGAGAGAATAGCAAAAAGATTAGAAACAGGTTACTTAGATCAGTCTACAGAATCGTTAGAAGAGGCACTGCATTTAATAAAATTATCTTTAGATAATCAAAATCCTATTTCAGTTGGTTTATTAGGCAATGCTGCCGAAGTTTTACCAAAAATGATAGAGATGGATATAAAGCCAGACATTGTTACTGATCAAACATCAGCTCATGATCCTGCGAACGGATATCTTCCCATAGGATGGTCAGTTGAAAAATGGAATAAGACCAGAAAGAGTAACCCAGATCTCGTTGCGAAGGAGGCAAAGCGATCTATGGCCATTCATCTCAAAGCAATGTTAGCCTTTCACCAGCAGGGTATTCCTACAGTTGACTACGGCAATAATCTGAGGCAGGTTGCTTATGATCAAGGCGTTACCAAAGCATTTTCATTTCCAGGCTTTGTTCCAGCCTATGTTCGCCCTCTTTTTTGTAGAGGAATTGGACCATTCCGATGGGTTGCACTATCAGGCGATCCAGAAGACATATATAAGACTGATAAAAAAGTAAAAGAATTAATCCCACATGATGAAAATCTTCATAGATGGTTGGATGAAGCGCAGAAAAAAATTAAATTCCAAGGGTTGCCAGCAAGAATATGTTGGCTAGGTTTAGGTGATAGGGATCGAATGGCGCTAGCTTTCAACGAAATGGTAAGAAATGGAGATTTGAGTGCACCCATTGTAATTGGAAGGGATCACCTCGATAGCGGCTCCGTCGCAAGTCCAAATCGTGAAACTGAGTCAATGCTAGATGGATCAGATGCTGTTTCAGATTGGCCATTACTGAATGCACTTTTGAGTACGGCCAGTGGTGCAACATGGGTATCTCTTCATCATGGTGGAGGAGTTGGTATGGGTTACTCTCAACATTCAGGTCTCGTGATAGTTTGTGATGGATCTCAAAAAGCAGATGAGAGAATATCTCGTGTCTTATGGAATGATCCAGCCAGCGGAGTTATGCGCCATGCTGATGCAGGATATGAGGAAGCAATTCAGTGCGCAACGAAACATAGCCTCAATTTACCGATGATAAAAAAGTAGATATTAAAATGAATATTAAGATAAATAATCGACCATTTAAATTAGAAGAATTACGGGCAATATATAAAAATAATTTTTCAGTTACTTTGTCTACAGAGGTAGAAAAAAATATAAAACAATCAGCTGATTACATTCATGCTGTTTCAGAAGATGAAAAATCTATTTATGGTATTAATACTGGTTTTGGGGTTCTGGCAAATGTCAAAATAGATAAAGAAAATCTTAGAAAATTACAAAAAAATCTTGTGCTTTCTCATGCAGTTGGCGTGGGTGATTTTTTATCGAAAGCAATCGTCAAACTCGTTGTTCTCCTAAAAATCAAAACTTTGGCTAAAGGATTATCAGGATCATCTTTGGAGCTAGTGCATTCTTTATGCAATCTTATTAATTTGGATGTTACTCCCTGCATTCCCGCAAAAGGATCAGTTGGAGCATCTGGAGATTTAGCGCCTCTAGCTCATCTAGCTCAAGTTCTGATTGGAGAGGGCTTTGCAGAATTATCTGGTGAAATAATGCCAGCTAAGGATGCGTTAGATAAAGTCGGTATGAAGCCATTTGAACTGGGTCCTAAAGAAGGTTTGGCATTACTGAATGGCACCCAAGTTTCAACGGCGATTGCACTGAGCTCTTATTTCGATACAGAAAATTTATTTTTAGCAGCACTGCACTCTGGAGCGCTGACTGTTGATGCAATAAAAGGAAGTGTAAAACCATTTGATAACCGAATTCATGAGGCTAGAGGTCAAAAAGGTCAGATAGCAGTAGCTATAGAGTTAAATAAACTGATTAGTGGCAGTGATATAGTGAAATCACACATAGACTGTGATCGTATTCAAGATCCATACTCTGTGAGATGTCAACCGCAAGTTATGGGTGCTTGTCTTGATGCAATAAATCATGTGGGATCAATTTTAAGTATTGAAGCTAATGCTGTTACTGATAATCCCCTGGTTTTTACTGAAGATAAAGAAATTATATCTGGCGGTAATTTTCATGCTGAACCGGTCGCACTTGCGGCTGATCATCTTGCTCTGGCAATTGCTGAAATAGGATCAATTTCCGAAAGACGAAGTGCTTTGCTCATTGATAAAAATTTAAGTGGATTACCTTCATTTCTGGTGAAAGAGAGCGGATTAAATTCAGGTTTTATGATCCACCAAGTTACTGCTGCTGCTCTTGTGTCTGAGAATAAATTACTTTCACATCCTGCCAGTGTTGATTCCATTCCTACATCAGCTAACCAGGAAGATCACGTGAGTATGGCAACTCATGCAGCAAATCGACTTGTTACTATGAATGAAAATTTGTCTTTCATAATAGCTATTGAGTTATTGAGTGCTGCGCAGGGAGTGGAATTTCATCATCCATTGAAAACTTCTGCAAAATTAGAGAGTTTATTGAAAACAGTGCGCTCTTATTCCGAATCTCTCGATGTGGACAGATCATTGGCTGAAGATATTAAATTACTATCCAGTCTAATTGTTCAAGGTAAAATCACAGAAAATAATTATGAAATCTTCAATTTAGAAAATAATGCAAATATTTGATTTTCAATCTGCAGATTCTCCTTTATTAATAAGTATTCCTCATGATGGGAGAATGTTGACAAACGAAGTAAGTGAATCAATCAAGAAAAAATTTCTTAGTTTGCCAGATACTGATTGGCACGTTGCAAAATTGTATAACTCCTTTGAAGACTTAAACGCTAATATTATAAAATCGAATTATTCTAGGTATGTGGTTGACTTAAATCGTTCACCTGACGATAAATCTTTATATACGGATCAATATTCTACTAACCTATGCCCTATATATTCTTTTTCTGGAGAAAATTTATATCAAAATAATTACAAGATTGACGAAAATGAGATTAAGAATAGAGTCGAAGAATATTGGCGTCCATATCATGAAAAAATTAGAAACACTCTAAATCAAATAAAAGATCGACATGGCTATGCTTTATTATGGGACGCTCATTCTATCCGGAGTGAAGTTCCAAATCTTTTCAAAGGAAAACTTCCAGATATCAACATAGGGACAAATTCAGGGAAAAGTTGCCCTAAAGAAATTGAAGAGCTTATTTATGAAAATGCTTTAAATTCAGATTATTCAGTGGCACTTAATGAAAGATTTAAAGGAGGTTTTATTACTCGCGAATATGGTGATCCATCATCAATGTTTTTTGCAGTTCAAATGGAAATTGCCCAATCTTGTTATATGTGCGAATCTTCAATAGAATTTGATGACATCCTTTCTCAAAAATTATCTTTCCTTCTAAAATCAATGTTAGAAACTTTTAAGGTGAGTGCGAAAGTATTTTTTAATGAAAAAAATGAAAAAAATTAAAGGGCTCCATGAGCTATATGAAAAAGACCCAATAGTCGCAGACAAGATTGTTTGGGGAAGAGAATCTAATGCCATAACAAGGAGAGGTTTTCTTAAAAATAGTGGTTTACTCACTATGAGTGCAGCGCTTGGTTCATCAATTCCTTTCTCAAAATATTTTCCAGCTGGTATGATTCCCGCAGCTTATGCTCAGACAGAAGAATTATTCGATTTATATGGAAAGAATGGACTGACACTTCTCAATGATAGACCCCTCAATGCAGAGACTCCAGCTCACTTGCTTGATGACTTTGTCACACCGTCATCTCGTCTTTTTGTTAGAAATAACGGCATTCCTCCTTTTGAGTCAGAGATTGATCCTGAAAATTGGTCAATTTCTATTTCGGGTGAATCATGTATAAATGAGATAAACATAACTCTTAAAGACATTAAAGAAAAATTTGAACATCATACAATGCAATTACAAATGGAGTGCGGAGGCAATGGTAGATCAGAATTTTCTCCTCCAGCTAGAGGAAATCAATGGTCAACTGGTGCGATAGGATGTCCCGAATGGACAGGAATTAGAATTAGAGATCTATTGGATTACGTCGGGATAAAAGATGATGCCGTTTATGTTGCATACGAAGGAAAGGATAGGCATTTATCCGGTGATATCAATAAAAAACCGATCTCACGAGGTGTTCCATTATGGAAAGCAATGCAAGATGAATCATTAATTGTTTGGGCCATGAATGGTGAGCCATTACCATTGATCCATGGCGCTCCAGTTAGGATGTTATGTCCAGGTTGGCCTGCCTCTGTAAGTGGAAAATGGTTAAACAGAATTTTAATTAGAAATATTGTGCATGATGGTGAAAAGATGGCTGGTCAATCATACAGAGTACCTTGCAAGCCAGTTGCACCAGGATCATCAGTCGCCGATGAGGATATGTGCATAATTGAATCCATGCCCGTTAAATCAATAATTACTTTTCCGCAATCAGGGTTAACGCATAAAAAAAACACTCCTCTAAAAATAAGAGGACACGCTTGGGCTGGAGATAATGAAGTTAAGAAACTTTTTTGTTCATATGACTTTGGCGCCAGTTGGATGGCAGCGAAATTAAGTAAACCAATTAATACTCATTCATGGCAGCATTGGAGTCATGAAATAAATTTTCCTGTAGACGGATATTATGAGGTGTGGGCAAGAGCTGAAGACGATAATGGAAAATCACAACCAGTCGTTTTGCCACAATGGAATCCCAGAGGATATCTTAATAATGCATGTCACCGAATTGCTGTAAGCGTTAAATCATAGAAAAATGAGGATATTTACTTTTATTTGGATATTTCTTCTAAGTAACGTTTGTTACTCAGAAATTGATTCTGCAACAGGATTAGATATTGCGCCTGGTTGGGAGCTAGTAAGGATGCATTGTGGAGCTTGTCATTCCTATAAATTAGTTACATCACAAAAAGCAGACAGGCAGGGTTGGTATAAAATGATAAAATGGATGCAAGAAACTCAAAATTTATGGAGCTTTGATGAGGTTACTGAAAAAAGTATTCTAGATTATCTGTCCACTTCATATTCACCGAGTCATTGGAAAAGAAGAGCACCATTAGATAAAAATTTAATGCCAAGAGAAAATTAAGGAGATAAATGAACATCAATAAAAATAAAAAAATCATCGCAGTGCTCTTTACGATCATTATTTCTTCTTCTGCATCGAGTCAACAAATTCCAGATTCTTTGAACATAGTAATTAACACTTTAAGAGAGTCTCTGAGAGATGTCGTTGAAGCATCTGCCTCAGAAATAGATAAAGATGCAGAGTTAGCAATCGATTTATTGGTCAAAGACATTAATGATTCAAAACTTATTTTAAATCAAGCATATGGCTATTTGGTATTTCCTCGAGTTGTTAAAGTAGGAATGGGAATTGGCCTTGAAACTGGTGAGGGTGTGCTTAAAGTTTCAGAATTGAGCTCCGATTATTACAGAATTAGCTCAGGATCACTTGGTTTTCAAGTTGGGGCGCAGGCAAAAGCCATAGTTATTGCTTTTATGACTGAAGATATCTTAAATAATTTTCGGAACAATCCAGGATGGAAAATTGGGGTTGATGGGCATATCACGATTATAGATAAGGGGATGAATCAATCCATTGATACAGATAATATACTGGACCCAATAGTGGCCTTTGTCTTTGATAGCCGGGGACTTATGTACAGCTTAACTCTAGAGGGATCTGTATTTACCTTACTAGATAAAGATAACTAGTTAACTGCCTCGATAATTTTACCTTCTTTTTCACTTCGAATATCAAATTGATTTTGCCATTTAGACCTATGATTTGCTGGTGTTATCTGAACTGCAGTTACCTTATATTCAGGACAATTTGTTGCCCAATCACTATGTTCTGTCGTAACAACATTAGCCCCAGTCTCTGGATTATGGAACGTAGTGTATACAACGCCTGGTTGCACTCTTTCGGTAATTTTAGCTACAAGTGTGATATCTCCTTTCCTACTAGAAAGTGATACTTGATCTTCGTTTTTTATACCTCGAGTTTCGGCATCATGAGGGTGTATCTCTAGGAGATCTTTATCATGCCAAACAACATTTTCAGTTCGCCTAGTTTGAGCTCCAACATTGTATTGAGACAGAATCCTTCCCGTTGTTAATAATAGCGGATATCGTCTGTTTGTTTTTTCTTCTGTTGCGACAAAATCGGTTTCGATAAATAAACCTTTTCCTCTAACAAAATTATCTATATGCATTATTGGCGTTCCTTCGGGAGCATTTTCATTACAAGGCCATTGAACGCTACCAAAACGATCGAGAAACTCATGTGAAACATTGTTGAATGTAGGTGTTAACTTAGCAATTTCATCCATGATCTCTGCTTCATTATTGAAATTCATCGGATATCCAAGAGCATTTGCCAATTTCTGAGTTATTAACCACTCGTGCATCCCTTGACGGGGCTTCATAACTGGTCTCACCCGATTAATCCTTCTTTCCGCATTAATAAAGGTTCCATCCTTTTCAAGAAAAGAGGTTCCAGGAAGGAATATATGTGCAAATTTTGCGGTTTCATTTAAGAATAGATCTTGAACAATAATGCATTCCATATTACTGAGTGCTGCTTCTACATGTTGTGTATTTGGGTCTGATTGTGCGATGTCTTCTCCTTGAATATACATCCCCATGAATTCACCAGATATTGCAGAATCAAACATATTTGGAATACGAAAACCCGGTTCAGCATCGATAGATACTTGCCACTCATCCTCAAATATTTTTCTTACAGATTCATCCTGAACGGGCTGATAACCCGGAAGCTCATGTGGAAAGGATCCCATATCACAAGATCCTTGGACATTATTTTGCCCCCTTAGTGGATTTACACCGCATCCAGAAAAACCAATATTTCCTGTTGCCATCGCTAAATTTGCCATTCCCATAACCATTGTTGAGCCCTGACTATGTTCTGTCACTCCAAGACCGTAGTAAATAGCACTTCTGTTTCCTTTGGCATAAACTCTTGCCGCTGATCGAATAGACTCAGCATCGACACCGGATATTTTTTCAACATTTTCAGGAGTATTTTCTGATTTGAGTATGCTATTTTTCCATGATTCAAAAGAATCTATATCACAACGCTCTTTGACGTATTGTTCGTCGTGTAATTTTTCTTTAACAATTGTGTGAGCTATTGCATTTATAACAGCAACATTGGTTCCTGGCTGAAGAGGAAGATGAAAATCAGCTTTAATTTTTGGGGTTTTAACTAAATCAATTTTCCTCGGGTCGATAATTATCAGTTTTGCCCCCTCTCTCAGTCTCCTTTTCATTTGTGAAGCAAAAACAGGATGACCATCAGTGGGATTAGCTCCAATAACTAGGATTACATCAGCATCCATAACGCTCTCAAAAGGCTGCGTTCCTGCGGATGTTCCAAGAGTTTGTTTAAGACCATATCCCGTCGGTGAATGACAGACTCTAGCGCATGTATCGACATTATTATTACTGAATGCAGTCCTTACCAATTTTTGAACGGTATATACCTCTTCGGCAGTGCATCTTGACGAAGTAATGCCACCAATTGACTTTCTACCGTATTTTTTTTGTATTCCTTTGAATTTTTCTGCCGCATAATTAATAGCTTCATCCCAGCTCACTTTCCTCCAGGGATCCCCTATGTTTTTTCTAATCAAAGGATCTAGAACTCTCTCTTTGTGGGTCGAGTAACCCCAAGCGAATCGTCCTTTAACACAACTATGACCATTATTTGCTTTTCCCTCTTTACTGGGGATCATACGGACCACCTGATCACCCTTCATTTCAGCTCTAAAGGAGCAACCAACCCCACAATACGCGCAAGTAGTATCCACGCTATGGTCTGGTTGTCCGTGATCAATGATACTCTTTTCCATCAGTGTCGCTGTAGGACACGCTTGAACACAGGCACCACATGATACGCACTCAGAATCAAGAAATGATTCACTAATACTTGCAGAAACTTTTGAATCAAAGCCTCGCCCTTCAATAGTTAAGGCCATAGTTCCTTGAATTTCATCACAGGCTCGAACACATCGAGAGCAAACTATGCATTTACTCGAATCAAAACTAAAATATGGATTACTGTCATCTATAACCGATTCGAGATGGTTTTTTCCCTCTAAACCATACCTTACATCTCTCAAACCAACTGCCCCTGCCATATCCTGTAACTCACAATCTCCATTAGCCGAACATGTAAGACAATCCAGAGGATGATCTGATATGTATAGCTCCATAACATTGCGTCGAAGTTTTGCTACTTGTTCTGTTTGTGTTTTGATGCTCATTCCATCTTCAACTGGTGTGGTGCATGAGGCAGGAAAACCTCTTCTTCCTTCTATTTCTACAACACATAATCTACAGGAGCCAAATGATTTTAAGGAATCAGTAGCGCACAATTTTGGAACATCTATTCCACTTTCTCTTGCAGCGCGCATAACACTGGTTCCAGATTTAACCGACAATGCTTTGCCATCGATTTCGATAGAAACCATATCTTCTGATTTGCTTTCTTTTGTACCAAAATCTGTTTGTTTTATCGTGTTCATTGATTAATCATTTTAATTTTCATTGTTTATTTTAAAATCTTCAGGAAAGTATTTTAGCGCACTTTTAACCGGAAATGGGGTTAAACCGCCCATTGCACACAGAGATCCATCAATCATGGTTTCACACAGATCATCCAAAAGTTCTAAATTTTTTTCTCTATCCAGATTATTTGTAATATTGTCAATGACCTCCATACCACGTGTGGATCCAATTCTACATGGTGTGCATTTACCGCAAGATTCTATGGAGCAGAATTCCATCGCAAATCTTGCTTGCGCTGCCATGTCTACTGAATCATCAAATATAACAATTCCACCATGACCAACCATACCTTTTTTTTCCGAGAAAGCCTCATAATCCAATGGTGTGTCAAGGAGAGACTCTGGGAAGTATGCTCCCAATGGTCCTCCTACTTGAACCGCATAAACTGGTTTTCCTGATGCTGTCCCACCACCCCATTTATCAATGATTTCTCTGAGGGTAACTCCAAACGCCAATTCAACCAAACCTCCTTGTTTCACATTTCCTGATAACTGAAAAGCGAGCGTTCCTTTTGAACGATTCACCCCATGTTCTGCATAAGCATCTCCACCAAATGCCATGATGTCAGGAACAGATGCTAAGGTGACAACATTATTCACAATTGTGGGTTTTCCAAATAAACCTTCAATTGCTGGAAGTGGGGGTTTATATCTTATTGTTCCCGCTTTTCCTTCCAAGCTTTCAAGCATAGCCGTTTCTTCGCCACAAACATATGAGCCTCCACCCACATGAATATCAATATTGAAGTCAAATTCACTATCTTGAATATTTTCCCCTAGCCAATTATGTTTTTTTGCTGTTTCCACGGCATTTAAAAGAATATTGTATGCGTGAGGGTACTCTGATCTCAAATAGATATATCCTCGATTTGCACCTACCGCTATACCAGCAATAGTCATACCCTCAATTAGAGCGAATGGATCACTTTCCATAAGAATTCTATCAGAAAAGGTTCCACTATCACCTTCATCCGCATTACATGCGATAAACTTTTGATCAGCTTCGGCATTTTCGACTGTTTTCCATTTAATGCCCGTAGGAAATCCTGCGCCTCCTCTTCCTCTGAGTCCAGATATGTCGATTTGATTAATAATATTTTTCTGGTTAGCGATTGACTTCTTTAGACCGAGATAACCATCATTTTCAATATAACTATGAATGCAAGTAGGATCAATTAGACCGCATTTGCGAAAAGTCCATCTTTGTTGACTTTTTAAGTAAGGAATATTCTGTGTCTTTCCCTGACAGAGAGCATGATCACTTCCTTCTAGGAAATTCGATTCAAATAAACTCTCAATATCATCAATTGAAACAGGCCCGTAAGCAACACGACCATCTGATGTATCAACTTCAATCAAGGGTTCCAGCCAACTCATTCCCCAAGAACCATTTCTAACAATTTCGATTGATATATTTTTGCTTTCAGAAAATAATGCTATTTTTTCAGCTAATTCATCACTACCCATCGACATTGCTGCAGTTTCTCTTGGGATGAATATTTTGGTTATTTTTTTGTTCATAAGTTTTCAACCAAATCATTCAATTTTTCTTCATTAACTTTGCCGTAAACTTTCTCATCGATCATAATTGCAGGTGAGAGTGCACAATTTCCCAAGCAATAAACTGGTTCAAGTGTGAGCTTCATATCTTTTGATGTTTGATGCATATTTACATCAAGTATTTTTTCTGCATATTTAGTTAATTCTCGAGATCCCATTGATTGACATGCTTCTGCTTGGCAGATTTTTATGACTTTTTCGCCAGTAGGCTCTGTTCTAAAGTCATGATAGAACGAAACAACACCATGTATTTCTGCTCTGGATAAATTTATTTTTTTTGCAATTAATCTGATAGCTTGTTCATCTATGTATGAAAATTTCTTTATAAAAGCATGTAAGATTTGGACCAGCATTTCTGGTCGAGCGCCAACTTTATCTATGATATCTATAGCGGTTTTTTCGTTATATTTTTTCTTCATTTTTCTCTTTTTAACGATATATTCTCTGCTTACCAGAATATATGTTAAAACTCTCCCCTCTGAGAAATCCTACCAAAGTCACATCATATTCCTTGGCTAAATTAATTGCCAGACTCGATGGTGCACTTATTGCAACAATTAATGGAATACCAGCAACGATGGTTTTTTGCATTAATTCGAAACTTGTTCTTCCTGACACAATTAAACCAAGATTATTTGCAGGAAGTTTATTCTCTCTATATAGCGAGCCAATAACTTTATCGACTGCATTGTGTCTTCCAACATCCTCTCTTGCAAGTATAATCTCACCATCCGAAGAAAAAATTCCAGCGGCATGCAATCCTCCTGTTTTATCAAAACTAATTTGAGTGTCCCTTAGTTTTTGAGGGAGCTCCAAGAGTTCTGATTTAGCAATTGAAAACTTACTGGTATTAACTTTACAACCTTCATTTTCCAAGGCTTCAATAGATGATTTTCCGCATACCCCACAACTAGATGTCGTATAAAAATGCCTTGTTAGTTTATCCATTTCTAGATCAACAGATTTATCTAAAGTCACTCTTACTGTATTTTGTTCTCCATTTATCTGATCTACTTCACCGACAGATTCTATGGATTGTATATCAGAGTCCTTTTTTATAATTGACTCAGTAAATAAGAACCCTGTCGCCAGATCATGATCATTTCCTGGTGTTCTCATCGTGATAGATAAGCTTTTTGCCGCTGAGTGATCGCTTCGCTCAGAACATATTTGAATTTCTAGTGGTTCCTCAATTGCTACAAAGTCTTCTGCAATAACAGACGCTGAGTTATTAATTTTTTCAATTGTGATTTTTTTACTAAGCTTTGACATAGATGTCTTATCTTCTCAACTGATGCGTTATTTTAATTAAATAATTTACTATAAAAAACCTTATTTCTTTATATTAATTTATTTAAATTCTCACTAGAATATATCATTATTTACATACGCTTGGAGCTTTGCTTTGTTTGAAAAATTATCATTAATTCCTCCAGATTCAATATTAAAAATTATTTCTGAGTATAATGCGGATCATCGCCCCAATAAGATTGATTTGGGAGTTGGTGTCTATAGAGACGCAAACGGAAATACACCAGTAATGTCAGTGATTAAGAAAGCTGAGAAGTATTTACTAAAAACTCAAGAATCTAAAGCTTATATCGGACTCGCTGGAGATCCCGATTTTACTGATGGAATACAGAAATTAATGCTCGGCGATAACAATTTACCAAAAGATCGTATTTTTACTATTCAGACTGCCGGAGGATCCAGTTCATTAAGAATTGCTGCAGAATTATTAAAAATTTCCTCGAAGGATATATGTGTCTGGGTCAGTGAGCCCACTTGGAATAATCATGAACCGATACTAGATAGTGCGGGAGTGAAATATAAGGTTTATCCATATTACGATACCAAGTCTAATGAACTGAAATTCGATCAAATGATAGAATGCCTTAAAAATATCCCTAGTGGCGATGTAGTATTGATGCATGCTTGTTGCCATAACCCGACAGGTATGGATCCTAATCCAGATCAATGGCAACAGATTATTGAGGTTATGCAAAAGTGCAATTTAATCCCTTTTATTGATAATGCTTATCAAGGGCTAGCTAATGGCTTAGATGAGGATGCAATACCAATTAGGTTAATGATCGAGAGCTTTGATGAATTGATTATTTCTAGTTCATGCTCAAAAAACTTCGGTTTATATCGTGATCGAGTAGGAGGATTAACAGTTATATCTAGAAATAGTGAAATAGCTAAGAAAGTAAGGAGTAATACTTTAAGGATTGTCAGAACAATGAGCTCTGTTCCCCCGGATCATGGGGCAGCCGCGGTTGGACATATACTCTGTGATGAAAAATTATCAAATGAATGGGTATTGGAGTTGAATGATACTAGGAATCGTTTAAAAAATATGAGAATGGAGCTCTCAAATGCACTCAAAGCTAAAACAGATACATCTGACTTTTCGCACATTGAAAAAGCGAATGGAATGTTCTCTTATCTTGGTATTTCGCCAACACAAGTTGAAAAACTAAAATTAGATTATGGGATATATATGGAGGGGCAAGGAAGAATAAATGTTGCTGGTATTACTTCTGAGAACGTCGACTACCTCGCTGATTCAGTATTTGAGGTTCTCTGAGATTACCAAAAAATATAATCGTTTTCTCTCAATTTGATTCGGTCACTCATCCCGCTCGATAATTCCAGAACATATTTTACAGGTTTTTTAGATCTTATTGTTTTAAGTGATAATGGCTCAGTATTTTTCTGAATTGAAGATACATAGCCATTTTCATCGATAAAGATCATATCTAGGGGAATGTAGGTATTTTTCATCCACATTGCCCTTATATTGTTATCTGGATAAATAAATAACATACCACTATTTTTTGGCAGATCTCTGACGTGCATGAGTCCTCTCATCTGTTGCTTTCTTGTCACCGCCAACCAAACTTTAAAATGATTACAAGTCAGATTAGAAGATGAAATAAAGATACTTTTTCTTTCGAATGCATCATCCAGTTCATTGTTAGCAAAAATAGTTGAACTTATAAGAATTGAAGTTAATATTAAAATTTGAGTTATATTCTTATTTCTTTTCATTTCTTAATTTTTCTTGTTTAACGAAGTAACAGCTTTAGTTTAGAATAATTAAATAATACTTTATATGTATATATAATACTTTCGCATTATAGGAAGGGAGTTTTCTTATGGCAGTAATTAAAAAATTTCAGAAGCTTGAGTCCCACGCATCTGAGCTTATTATAGGACAATCGAAGTTAATCAATAGAATGTTAATTGCGCTCTTGTGTGATGGACATCTTCTTGTAGAAGGTGCCCCAGGACTTGCTAAAACACGTGCGATTAAGGTTCTTTCAGATAGCATTGAAGGTTCATTTAATCGTTTGCAGTTTACACCGGATCTCCTCCCTGCAGATCTTACAGGTACTGAGGTTTATCGCCCACAAAATGGGATATTTGAATTTAGAGAAGGCCCTTTATTTCACAATCTTATTTTGGCTGATGAAATTAACAGAGCGCCTGCAAAAGTCCAATCGGCATTATTGGAAGCAATGGAAGAGAGGCAGATCACTGTGGGCGATAAAAGTTATAAGTTATCTAAATTATTTTTAGTGATGGCAACACAGAATCCCATTGAGCAAGAGGGAACTTATCCGCTCCCTGAGGCTCAATTAGATAGATTCTTATTGCATGTTGAAGTTGGTTACCCAACCATTGAAGATGAAAAAAGAATTCTTATATTAAATAGAAATGAAGCAAAATTAGAAAATGATGATTTTTTTGCACCTAAAGATCTTTTATCTGAAAAATCTATTCTAGAAGCTAGAAATGCAATACTTGATTTACATCTTTCTGATGATCTAGAGCAGTACATTGTCAATATTGTTGTATCTACTCGTAATCCCGGCAAGGTGAATTCTGAATTGGATGGGCAAATACTATATGGTGCAAGTCCGAGAGCTTGCATGGGAATTGATAGAGCGGCAAGGGCTTATGCATGGTTAAAAGGAAAGGATTATGTGGGTCCTGAGGATATTCAAGAGGTGGCACATGATGTTTTACGACATAGATTAGTTCTAAGTTTTGAAGCTGAAGCAGATGGCATCTCATCTAACCATATTATTGATAGAATACTCAGTGGAATCGGGGTTCCTTGATATTTTTTAATTAAATAATATGAGCCAAGTAAACTTCTTAACTTCATCACCTGTTCATGTCACTCAGAGAGAACTTATTGCTCTGAGCGGTAAAGCGAAAATTATCCCACTTGAGCCAAATATCATCAGATCGCTTCAAGCCGGATCCTATGTATCGCAATTTAAGGGTCGTGGGATGGAGTTTGATGAATCAAGACCTTATCAGCCAGGTGATGATCCTAGAAATATAGATTGGAGGGTGACTGCTAGGAGCAATCAAGCCTATACAAAACTCTTTCGAGAGGAGAGAGAAAGACCGGTTTATATAATGACAGATCTTAGAAGTAATATGCATTTTGCCACGCAGGGCAGTTTTAAGTCAGTAATAGCCAGTTATTCGGCAGCATGCATATCCTGGGCAGCACATCACCGAGGAGATAGATTGGGAGGAATAATCTACGGAGATAGTAATTGCCAGGAGATTAAACCGAAGTTGGGAAGGCAAGCTGCATTAAGATATTTGCATAAACTTACTGACCACCCAGACTGGAAAACGTCTTTTACAGAGAATGATTCAAATCAAGAAATCGCACTTTTAAATGCTGTTATATCGCTCAGAAAAATAGTGAGACCAGGGAGTTTAATCATCATTGTAAGTGATTTTTTGGGGTTTTCACAAAAGAGTCGTTCCTATCTCGCCCGACTGTCTCAATATAATGACATACTTGCAATCTTTATAAATGATCCGATTGAAGAAAAATCTCCACCGCCTGGTAAATACAGACTCATAGCTTCCAAGAATGATATTTTGATAGACACTCATTCTAAACAAGCTAGAAATGATTATTCTAATTCCTTCAAACTCAGAAGATCTATGCTTTTTGAGTTTTTTAGTAGATACGGTATTAATTATATCAATATGACAACCAAATGCGATCCAATTGAGTTGTTGATATCCTCATTGCAAAGAAAAAATATATAAATAACTTTATGAATCCGGAAACGATAGCGCTAAAAGAGATACGTTACCCTAATGATATAGAATGGTGGCCCATGGCTCTTGGTTGGTGGATTATATTGGCAATTATAATAAGTGTAATTGTAGTTTTTGTCATGAGATTTTTGAGAAATTTCAAAAGAAATAAAAAGAGAAGAATTGCATTAAATGAATTAAATAGAATAAGAAACGATGAAATTATTTGTTCTGACGTTTCTTTGCTTACGAATAAGTTATCTATTTTGATCAGAAAATCCATGCTTGCTTATGAATCAAGAGATACAGTTGCTGGTTTAGTTGGTGAAGAGTGGCTAGAGTTTTTAGACCAGAATTTGGAAGAAAAGTATTTTTCACAAGGTGTAGGTAGATCCCTTGTTTTGTTTCCATACCAGAATCCAAAAGATTTAATATCGATTGATGTCGCTGAGCTCTGCGATTTGGTAGAAAAAAGAATAACAACACCAATCACACCAGGAGCTGATTCATAATGTGGACATTTGCTTGGCCATGGATGTTAGTTATTTTACCTCTACCTCTTTTGATTAGGCATTTTTTGCCTGAGAGAAAAAAAGTAAATGAATCAGGACTGAAAGTTCCAAGTTTTTCTTTATTTTCACAGTTAATTGACAGGCCTCATATAGAAAATTACTCAAATTGGCGACTCTGGTTAGGTTTAGTTATATGGCTGCTAATTGTTATTGCTAGTGCAAGGCCACAATTCATTGGAGAGGAAGTTGAAATTCCTATCTCTGGAAGAAATCTAATGTTAGCAGTTGACTTGTCAGGTAGTATGGATGCGAAAGATTTCGAATTAGCCGGCGTAAGGGTAGACCGACTTTCGGCGACAAAAGCCGTAGCAAGTGATTTTATTTCAAGAAGAAAAGGTGATCGAATAGGCCTTATTCTTTTTGGAGAACAAGCTTATCTTCAGGTTCCACTTACTTTGGATAGGGAAACTGTTAAAACACTTCTTATGGAATCTTTTATCGGTTTGGCGGGAGAAAAAACTGCGATCGGTGACGCAATCACTCTGGCTGTTAAAAGAATTCATGATCAAAATAAAACCGAATCTAATCAAGTGCTTGTTCTTTTAACAGATGGCGCAAATACGGCAGGTGAAATCCAACCAATAAAAGCAGCAGAATTAGCTAAAGACATCGGATTAAAAATATATACCATAGGTATTGGGGCGGACCAAATGATTGTTTCGTCCTTAACGGGTGGACTAAGAAGAGTTAATCCATCAGCAGATCTAGACGAAGGGACACTTCAAGAGATTGCAAGAATGACTGGCGGAAGGTATTTCAGGGCAAGAGATACAGTTTCATTACAAGAAATTTATAGATTATTAGATAATATTGAACCGGTTGCAGAAAATGAAGCAGGTTTTAGGCCAATTAAATCGTTCTTTTATTGGCCTCTTGGAGCTGCATTAATTACTTCGTTTTTCTTAGCATTAATTTGTTTGATTGAAAATAATGGTTTACACCGACTGAGAGAGGATTTGAATCTATGATAGAGACAGATTTTCATTTCATTCGTCCACTATGGCTAATCATGATTCCATTTATCTTTTTTTTGATAATTGTTTTCAAAAAGAGAAGATTATCTGTTGGTAATTGGGGGAATATAATTGATAAGAAATTAATACCGTACGTCTTACATAGAGATCAACTCAAAGAAGATCCCAAAAAATGGTGGTTATTTACTGTCACTGGAATTCTGGCAGTGATTGCAATGGCTGGACCTACTTGGGAGAAAATTCAACAACCGTCATTCAGAGCTGATCAAGCTCTCGTGATTGCATTAGATCTCTCAAGATCTATGAATGCTCAGGATTTAAGCCCCAATCGTCTTACTCGCGGAAAATTGAAAATATTGGATATTTTAGAGCGAAGAAGGAGTGCCCAAGTAGCTTTAATTGTATATTCAGCTAACGCTTTCACGGTTACCCCGCTTACTTCAGATTCAGATACAATTATTTCGCTCATAAATAGTCTAGACACCACGATTATGCCCAGCAGAGGAAGCTATCCATCAGCTGCAATTGAGAAAGGAATTCAGTTATTAAAACAAGCAGGTGCTTCCAATGGAGAAATACTTCTTGTGACTGATGGAGGAATAACATCTGATGCATTTGATTCAGTAGAAAAGCTAAAAAATGAAGGATATAAACTGTCTGTTTTGGGTGTTGGGACTGAAGATGGTGCACCTATTCCAAAAGAATCTGGCGGTTTTGTTATAGATAATAGTGGGCAAATTGCTATTGCAAGACTTGAAATTGAGGATTTGATTAAGCTTGCAAGTATTGGTGGCGGAACATACACAAATTTAACGTCAAATGATCAAGACATAAATATGTTGTTATCTGAAAGAGTTCTTGATGCAGAAGAAAGTGATGAATCTCTTGCCACTGATCAATGGTATGAATTCGGACCTTGGTTACTTTTATTAATCGTGCCTCTAAGTTCCCTATTTTTTAGACGTGGTTGGGTTTTTATCTTAATTTTTACCGTCCTACCTTATGATAATCAAATATATGCTTTTGAGTGGATTGATTTATGGAAAACAAAAAATCAGCAAGCCAAAGAAGCTTTTGATAATGGGGATTATGATACCGCAGTATCTCTCTTTACCGATCCAAAATGGTTGGCTGCCGCAAATTATGATGCAAAAAACTTTCAGAAAAGCGCTCAAATTTTTAACTCAATAGATGATGGTGATTCCTTGTATAATTATGCAAATTCATTAGCTAAATCTGGTCAACTTAAAAAAGCTTTGGAAATTTATAACGAAGTTATTGATCTTGAGAATAAGCCAGAGGATGCAATTTATAATAGAGATTTAATTATGAATTTACTTAAAGAGCAGGAATCAAAAGGAGAAAATGACAACAACGAACAATCTTCTAATGAGGGTAGTTCCGGTGATAATAATCAGGATGAAATAAGTGAAAATTCCCAAGAAACTCAAAACGAGAGTAGTTCTGAAGATGGAAATAATGATGATCAGAATGAACTCAATTCAAATCGAGAACAATCAAACGAAGAGGATATAGAGGCAATTGAAAGAGAATTAGAAAAAGCAGCAGATAACTCTGAAAATGAACTTCAAGAAAATACTTCCAACGAGACTGAGGTTGATGAAAGAATGGTTCAGGAGCAAGAACAAGCTTTAGAGCAATGGCTCAGAAGAATTCCCGATGATCCTGGAGGCCTTTTAAGGAGAAAGTTTAGATATCAATACCAAAGACAGGGAGTTGATCAGGATGGAAATCAGATTTGGCCAGGCGATGGAGCGCAACCGTGGTAGACACAATCATTAACAAAAAATTAGAGACTTTATATGGAATTTTCTGCTTAGTAATTAGATCAGTTATTTTTATTATGTTTATCCAGCTTCCTTTATGGGCTTCTGTAACAGCATCCATTGATCGAAATAAAGTGGAGTTAAATGAAACATTTACTCTTAAAATTATTGTGGATTCTGCTATTGATTTGGAACCCGATGCTTCACCTTTGGAAAAAGATTTTTATGTTGGAACGAGAAGCCAACTTACCAATACAACAATAATTAATGGAGCTATATCAAGAAACCGAACATGGTCATACGCATTAATGCCAAAACGATCAGGAAATATAACAATTCCTCCAGTTATTGTCGGTAACCAAAAAAGTCAACCTATCAATATAATTATCGCACCTCAATCAGAATCTGTTCTGGGTCGAGCAGATATTTTTATTTCTGCTGAAGTTGATTCGGAACGGGGATTTGTTCAGGCTCAGAATATATTCCGAATTAAAATATATAGAAATGTTCAAACACGCCAACCGAGATTATATGAACCTGAAATAAAAGGTGTCGAAACTGTGATCGAAATTGTTGGAGATGATCGAAATTATGAATCGATTATAGATGGAAAGACTTATGATGTGATTGAACGAGTTTATGCTCTCTTTCCTCAAGAAAGTGGCTCACTTTCAATTGAACCCATTCGATTCGAAGCAAGAATCCTGCAAAATGGATCCATAACAGGAAGAAGGAACTATCAATCAAAAGAAATAAATATTGATATACTGCCTATTCCATCTCCACCTATTAATTATCCAAATGCTGCTTGGCTTCCAGCGAAAAATCTTGAAATTACAGAAGAATGGTCAAGAGATTTATCAAATCTAAAGTCAGGAGAACCAATAACTCGGCAGATCACAATTACAGCAATTGGTCAATTATCAACACAATTACCAGTAATTGATTACCAAAATAATGATTTAAAGATCTATCCTGATAAACCAAAATTAATTGATTTTATCAATGCGGATGATATGGTCGCATCGAGAATAGATCAGTACGCAGTAATTGGCTCTAACCCAGGAGAAGTTGAATTAAAAAGTATTCAATTGCCTTGGTGGGATATTAATGAAGAAACTTGGAAATTCGCCACAATATCTAATCGCTCAATTAACATTAAGCCATCAGATGATGATCTTGTTGAAAATGAGATTGTTCAACAAGAAAATCTATCTGAAATTTCCACTTCTCAAAATAATAGTGACTTTTGGAAAAATATAAGTGGAGTACTAGCTGCAATTTGGATTTTTACAATACTTGTCTGGTTTTATTCTAAACCAGTGAAAATGAAGAAAAAAATGAAACCAGAAATATCACCACATAAAAAGCAAGAAAAACTATTAAGACACGCAAAAAAGTTGGCCTCATCCGGAGATATAGAAAATTTTAAACAAATAATTATAGAATGGGCAAAATTTCAGTGGCCTGACAAAAAACCACTTAGTCTTGAGCAGATAGCATCAAGAGTTGGTGATCCTTTGAAGAGTGAATTAAGGAATTTAGCTTATTTGACATATGGCCCGAACAAATCCAAAAATTGGAATGGCCAGTTAATGGCTAAAGCGCTAAAAAATATCTCTTTATCCAGTGAAAATAACATCCATGAGATTCAAAATTCTTTGCCACCACTAATGCCTAATTAAAAATAAGAGTAATTATTACTTCTTGTTTTATCAGGTTTTATATTAATAACTGATTTATAATTACCAAAATTTTTAGCGGTATTTAATCTTAAGAGGAAATAAATTGCCAAATATCGAAGCCATTACGATGGATCTTGATGATACATTGTGGGATTGTCACCCAGTAATAACCAAAGCAGAAGAAAAGCTATGGGATTGGTTAAATACTAATTATCCTGAAATAATAGAATGTTTTGATTCAGATTCAGTTTTAAAACTTCGTAAGAAGATCACAAGCGAATATCCAAATAAAACTCACGATTATAGGTTTATAAGACGGTCTGTATTAAAAATAATGTTTTCAGTTTCGGGTTATGACTCAAAGTATGCTGAAGATGCTTTCGATTTTTTTGATAAGCATAGAAATAAAGTCACTCCTTATGAAGGAGCAATTGAAACACTTGAAATATTGTCTAAAAAATATAGATTAATTGCCCTAACAAATGGAAATGCAAATCTAGAGACTATTGGAATAAAGCATTTTTTTTATGATTCAGTTTATGCGGCAGATTTCGGATATCCAAAACCAGACATACGTATTTTTAACGAAGCGATCAGAAGATCAGGGAAAGATAAGGAAAAAATTTTTCATGTTGGTGATAATCCTGAGACCGATATTGTTGGAGCGAGTAATGCAGGAATAAGAACTGTATGGATGAATTCCACAAAAAAAGAATGGCCTTCGGATTTGAAAAACCCTGATATTATCATTAGTAAAATAGATGAGCTTTGTAAAATATTTGATTGATCAAAAAAAAGATTCGAGTCAATTACCATTCATGCTGATTACTATATCAATCCTTCGATTTTTTTGACGCCCGAGAGACGTTTCATTGTTAGCGATTGGTTTTGTTTCTCCATATCCTGTAGCGATGATACGAAAATTTGGAATTAGCATAGCATTGATCATATATTGTTTTATTGAATCTGCTCTTTTTTGAGAAAGATTTTGGTTTAACTGATCATCTCCTTGGGAATCAGTATGTCCTTCAATAATTATTTCACTATTTGGATAGACATCAATAGCTTTCTCAACTTTTGTAAGCAAAGGGATATTTTTTGTCATTACTTTTGATTCGTTACTTTCAAAAGTTATCCCAATCAATCTTAAAATTACATTATTGTTTTCCCTAAAAACTCTTGCTTCGTTTGCGTTAAATATTCTTTCTACCCTTTCAAACTGTTCTTTTACACGAGCTTGTGCCTCGATACTTTGAATCAATCTTTCTTTTTCTTCAGTAGCACCCCCTAACATTTTATCTAGGTTGCGGATTTCTTCTTCCATATCAGCAATTTGAATTAAATTATCTTTTTGATCTTGCTCAAGATAAAGCTTATCTCTTTTTAGTGTGTCTATAAAAAGCGAAAGACTCTGTGTGAGGGGTTCATAACCATTTGTCATAAGAGGATATATATCTGCCGAGCTTGCTATCTTTTCTAAATTTTTTTCGGATCGAATAATCAGTTGCTCAATCGAAAGTTGATCTTCATCTATACTTTGAATAAGTTTAGTTAAAAATATTGCATGCTCACTTCTTTCAATTGATAGTTCTGCATTTTTTTTTGCTAATTGGTTTTCATAACGTTTATTTTCCAGATCTGATTCAGCTTTGGATAAAAATACGATTGCCTCAGATAGTGTTATTGGTGCAAAACGATCAGCTTTTTCTTTTCTTGCAAATATTATTTTCGATCTAGCAGCAAAGAGATAATTATCTTTTATACTTCTTAGCTCAATGTCAGAAAATTCGTTAGAAGCAATTATATTTAATTCTTGTGCTTTTTTTATATTCCCATTTTCAAGAGACTTTATGGCTTGGAGAAATTTTCTTTCTATTTTATCCCAGTCTTTTAGATATTTTTTTTCACTTTCAACTTTAATTGCATCACTTCTTCTTTGAATTGTTTCTTTTAGTTCAATATTTGCTAGCTGTGAAATTTGTGATGCTAATTCATAAGATTCTATGGCTCTCTGCGCATTTTGGCATATATATTTAACTGATCTGTTGCTTGATAATGTTCTTTCTTTATATCTTAATGCTTTTTCATAATTCCGGCTTGAGAGAATATTAGCGCTTAATTTTTCAGCTTTTTTAGCTGATTTATTCATTTCTTCTATGCATTTTAAACTAGACAATTCTTGGGAATACGAAATTGAGCTTATCGATAGGAATAATATAAGGAGTGTATATTTTTTCATTTCTATTAACTTATTTAATTTTTGTATTTCAGTTAATTAATCAAAAACATATATAATATCTATTATGTTAAGCAATTTAGATTATGACAGAATACAACTTTATATATTTTTATCTAGTTTTTAATGAACAAAGTAAATAAATTTAATGGAATTCCGATTGTTCTATCTGGAGAAAAATACAAAACTCCAGAAGGCTTTAGTGCTATAAAAAATGGAATAAAAAAAAATAAAAATATCTTAGACATCAATAGCAAAAAACCTAAACCATCATGGTTAAAGGCAAAGTTACCTAGTGGTAAGTTTTACGATAAAGTTAAAACTATAGTAGATCAAAACGATCTTAGTACCGTATGTGAAGAATCATTGTGCCCAAATATAGGAGAGTGCTGGAATCATGGTACTGCAACTATAATGATCATGGGTGCAGTGTGTACTCGCGCCTGTAAGTTTTGTGCGGTTGATACTGGCAATCCAAAGGGTTTTTTAGATCCCGAGGAGCCCAAGAAATCTGCTATTGCGGTCAATTTAATGCAATTAGAATATGTTGTTATAACTTCTGTAGATAGAGATGATCTTTCTGATGGCGGTGCAAATCATTATTCAAAATGCATTGAAGAGATAAAGCGATATAACCCAACTACTGCAATTGAGGCACTCACACCCGATTTCAATGCACAGCTTAATGATATTAAAAAAATTGTGAACTCAGGACTGGATGTATTTGCTCAGAATATTGAAACAGTCAAAAGGTTGACAAAAAAAGTACGAGATCCCAGGGCAGGATACGGTAAAACTTTAAAAGTTCTCCGTTACGCAAAAGAATTTAAAACCGATATTTTAACAAAATCAAGTTTGATGTTAGGGTTAGGTGAGACAAAAAATGAAGTTTTATCAACTTTGAGAGATCTAAAAGACAATCAAGTAGATATCGTTACACTTGGACAGTATCTCGCCCCAAGCATCCATCATCTTCCAGTTGAGAAATATGTTTCACCGGGTGACTTTAATTTTTATCGAGAAGAAGGCCTTAAAATGGGTTTTGTCGAGGTTGTATCCGGACCTCTTGTAAGATCGAGTTATCGTGCGGATAAGGTATTCAATAAAAATAATGTTGGCATGAGTTTGAGAGCTGTTTAAATTACAATGAAATAAAAAGGACTAAAATGTTAGAGATATTTTCAGAATACGGTTTGTTTTTACTTAAAGTGATTACTATATTGATATCATTTATAGTTCTTATCTCTTTTGTTGCTGCATCGAAAAAAAACTCCAATCAAGAGGGGCTTGATGTAGAAAATCTTAATAAAAAGTATAAAGGATTATCAGATAGTTTGAATAAAGTGGTATTGCAAAAAGATGAATGGAAAGCTAAACAAAAAGATGATAAAGCCATTCAAAAAAACCATAAGAAACAAAAGAAAAGGAAACCAAAAGCTTTTGTTTTAGATTTTTTAGGTGACATAAAAGCCAGTGCAGTTCCATCACTCAGGGAAGAAGTGACTGCAATCCTCGATGTAGCGAAGAAGAATGATCAAATTATTCTTCGACTAGATAATCATGGAGGTGTTGTTCACGAGCATGGATTAGCGGCATCACAGCTCGCCAGAATAAGGCAGAAAAAGATAAATCTCGTTGTAGTTGTTGATAAGGTTGCTGCAAGTGGAGGCTACCTCATGGCTTGTGTCGCAAATAAAATTTATGCTGCACCATTTGCGATTCTTGGTTCTATCGGAGTAATAGCTCAACTTCCAAATTTTAATCGTTTATTGGATAATTATGGTGTTGACTTCGAGCAAGTTACAGCAGGGCAATACAAAAGAAATGTTACGATGTTTGGTAAAAATACAGACGAAGATAGAGAGAAGCTAAAAGAACAGCTAGAAGAAATTCATTCGTTATTTAAATCGTCTGTTAATGAATATAGACCAGAATTAAATTTAGATAAAGTTGCAACTGGGGAATACTGGTATGGTAAAAGAGCTCTAGAGCTTGGTTTGATTGATGAGATTAAGACAAGCGACGAATTGCTTCTTGAAATGAGTAAAAAATATGAAATATTTAGTGTAAAACTCAAGATTAAACAACCTTTAAAAAAACGAATAATGTCTGGAGTGGACAGCCTACTTGGAAAATTTGAGGATATTAGGTGGTCAAAAAATTTCGAAAACTAAATAAATTGCAAAGAGGGTAATTTTAATGATTGGAAATTCCTTATTTCGTTTCTCTGTTATTTTTATCAGTATTATTTCTATAATTTCTTGTGCCTCTTCGCCTACAGGAAGAAGTCAAATGATTCTTAAATCTGACGCTTCACTTGAGCAAGAGGGTGCAAGGCAATTTAGAAAACTTCGTGAATCACTGCCATTAGTTCAGGACCCCAGAACGATAGATTATGTTGCATGTGTCACCAACTCAATAATTGATGTTGTTGATGGAGATTATGCCGATTTGTATTGGGAGCTTGCTGTGGTTGACCAACCGGATGTTAATGCTTATGTTCTTCCTGGAGGTAAAATTGTAGTTAACACAGGAATATTAAATATGGCAACTAATCAAGATCAATTGGCTGCTGTAATCGGTCATGAAGTTGCACATGTAACCTCCAGACATGCAAATGAACGCGCCTCAAGGGCTGCTGTGACAGGTGTTGGTGTTGATATTGCAGCAATCATTTTAGGCGGAGGATATCGAAATCAGACACAGGGTGCGAGAGATGCTCTCTCTACAGGTGCTGTTCTTGGACTTCTGAATCCTTTTAGTCGCTTACAAGAAACAGAAGCAGATGTAATTGGAATTGAATACATGGCAAAAGCAGGTTTTGATCCTAGAGAAAGTGTTGAGCTTTGGAAAAAAATGAATGCAAAAAATGCATCAAAAATACCTGAATATCTCTCTACACATCCATCAGGGGAAACAAGAATAGACGATCTTATTGCGCAATATCCCTCGGCACTTGAATATTTTAATAATGCAAAAGCAAATGGATTATCGCCAAATTGTAATCTCTAAGATTATAAAAAAATAAAGGAATACGATTATGTCACTGTGTGTCATTTTCTCTCATGGGCAAGAAAGCGGGCCATGGGGAACTAAAATTACAGCAATGTCTGATGTAGCAAGAAAAATGAACTGCGAGGTTATAAGTATCGATTATCGTGGAATAAAGAGCCCATGCGATAGAGTAAAAAAACTCAGCAAGGAAATTGCGAATATTTCTACTTCAGTATTGCTGGTTGGTTCTAGTATGGGTGGATATGTGGCGACTGCGGCATCAAATCACCCAAACGTAAAAGGTCTCTTTGTGCTAGCTCCAGCATATTATATTGAAGGTTTTGATCATTCATTGATTGATTCTATCTCTGTTCCATTTGAAATTGTTCATGGATGGCATGATGATATTGTTCCGGTTGAAAATAGCATCAGATTCGCTCAATCAGAGCATGGAAATTTACACATTTTAAATGGTAATCACGGACTTACAGAAAATTTAGATGATATAAATTTATATTTTCAACAATTTCTTAAAAGAATAGAGTGAAGATTATGTTTCCAGCGTCTATTAACTCAATTTAAACTATGACTGAAGTTTTCGTTACATCTTTTTATCATTTTAAAGAAATCATTCAAGTAAACTCTCTCAGAACAAAATCACTTGAATATTGCACTAATATTAATCTGTTGGGGACTATACTGATCTCAAAAGAAGGCTTTAATGGCTCAATTTCGGGAGAAAAAGCATCCATTCTCAAATACTTTGACTGGCTCCAAAGAGAATTAAATCTTAATTTTCAAATTGCAGAAAGAGCGAGATGGAATAAGTCGAATCAAGCTCCATTTAGAAGAATGCGAGTGAAGATAAAAAGAGAGATTGTGGCATTGGGCAGAGAGGATATAAAACCTTTTGAAAAAGCAGGAAATTCAGTTAAACCATCAGAATGGAATAATTTAATTTTAAATCCTGATGTAACCATAATTGATACTCGAAATGAGTATGAAATTGAGATTGGTTCATTTCCGAATGCGGTTAATCCAAAAACTAAAACTTTTAGAGAATTCCCAGATTTTGTTAAAAATATTTCCATTGAAAATAAATCAAAACCTATCGCAATGTTTTGTACTGGAGGTATTCGATGTGAAAAAGCTGCTGCCCTTATGATCGAGATGGGTTTTGAGGATGTTAATCAGCTAGAAGGAGGAATATTAAATTACATTGAAGAAATTAATGATAAAGATAATTTATGGCAAGGCGAGTGTTTTGTATTTGATGATAGAGTCGCAGTTGATAATGAATTATCAGATGGAAATTATATTCAATGCCATGCATGCAGAAATCCATTAGCACTGAATGAAATAGAATCGGAGGATTATATTGAAGGAATTTCATGTCCTAAATGTATTGATAAGATATCCGAGGATCGGCTGCGAAGATTTAAGGAGCGACAAAAACAAATAGATTTAGCAAAGAAAAGAGGTGAAAAACATATTGGTAAAATTATCAAATAATATTTAGATCATTGATTAGGCATCAATATTGGGAATTAATGAGCTTTCCAGGCTAGCAATCATATCCTTTAATAAAAGCCTCCTTGTTTTTAATCTGCGAAGACTTAATTGGTCTGTTTCTGGGTTGGATGATATTTGGTCAATTTCAGCATTAATTTTTTGATGTTTAATACGAAGCTCTTTCAGTCTTGTTAGTTTTCCAAAAGAATTTTTATCAACTTTTCCAGACATATATTTTGAGTTATTTCTAACCTCTTATAATGAAAATAAAACTGCTGTTACATAAAATGTAACAGTAATGTGAATATAAGAGCAATTGAATTATTGAGTTATTTTGTAATTTTTAGCTAAATGAAGAAGATCATTTGAGCCAATGGCATAGAAATACGGGTTCAGAATATCCTTTTTTGTATTATAAAGTAATTGATTTCCTTTTATATCAATTACCATTCCACCTGCCTGTTCAGTAATTACTTGTGCTGCAGCTGTATCCCATTCTGAGGTGGGACCAAATCTTGGATAAATGTCCGCTTTACCTTCTGCAATCATGCAAAATTTTAGAGAACTTCCTACTGAATAAAATTGATAATCTCCTAAATTATCTAGGAACTTTACTAATGAGTCACCACGGTGTGATCTACTTCCTATGACATTTATAGGATTATTCGTTTTTTTTCTTACTGAAATAGTTTTTATCGTACCCTGAGAGTCAATTTTTTTTGCTCCAAAACCTTGACAGGCAATATAAGTTTCTGCTGAAACAGGCACATGAACAACTCCTAATACTGGTTTATTGTTCTCTATAAGAGCAATATTTACCGTGAACTCTCCATTCTTATTTATAAATTCTTTGGTTCCATCCAATGGATCAATAAGCCAATATCTTTTCCACTGTTTTCTTTTATCGAAATTTTGAAGATTATCTTCTTCTGATATTATTGGTATTTTTCGATCAATAGATTCCAATCCTCTTACAATAACTTTATGTGATCTGAGGTCAGCCTCAGTCAATGGGGAAAGATCTGATTTTTCCTCTATCTCAAAGTCAGAATTGTATACTTCAAGAATTGCCTCTCCCGCTAAAATAGCTAGGTCTGAAATCGGATTAATAAATTTGATAAGATTCATATTTATCATGATATAAAATTAACTAAAATATATAAACTGACAAATTAAATAATAGTAAATCAACATTTATGAATACTCTCGAACTTAAAAATACAAATGAAAATACCACTTTGATGATGGATATGGATGGTACTATTCTTGATCTCGCATATGACAGTCATATCTGGTTGAAGTTAATTCCCAATATTTATGCAGAAAAAATGGATATTTCAATTGATGATGCTAGCTCTATTCTTCAAAAAAAAGTATTGAAGATGGAAAATTCACTTAAATGGTATTGCATCGATCATTGGAGTGAATTATTAGATATAGATATATTAAGAGTCCATGAATTAGAAAAAGACGAAATAAGATATCTTCCAGGTGCAGAATCTTTTTTAAAAAAAGTGAGTAAAAGTGAGATTAGGGCTATTTTGGTTACCAATTCTCATAGAGATACATTAAATTTAAAGATAAAAGAAACAGGATTAGATAAATATTTCAATGATATATACATTTCTCATGACTTTGATGCGCCGAAAGAGAATCAGTTATTTTGGAAAAGATTTCAATCTGTGGAAAATTTTGTAAAAAATAAAACTATTTTTGTTGATGATAATGTAAATGTTCTGAAATCGGCAGAGAAATTTGGTTTAGGTTCATTAATTCAAATTTTGTATCCAGATACTAGCTCTGCAGAAATAAAAAGATCACAATTTAAGGGTATCCGTGATCTTACAGAATTGCTTTTTTAATTTTATTCCTATTAAATTTTATTTTTTATTTCAAATAATCTCTGGAAGAGATGATGAATTAAAATTTGCAACGGGTATTTTCATGCCAATATAATTTTCAATTTCTGGCAGTGAAATTGCATATGTCTCACACCCAAAACTTATTGCATTTCCATTTGTTCCTGCTCGGGCAGTTCTTCCAATTCTATGAACATAATCTTCGGCATCTTGAGGAAGATCATAATTAATTACATATTTTATGTCTGGGATATGCAAACCTCTAGAAGCCACATCAGTTGCAATCAATACACTCAATTGACCTTCTTCAAAACGTTTTAACATTTTAACTCTCTTCTTTTGCGGAACGTCTCCAGAGATCGATTCAGCATCTATTTTGTTTCTTTTCATGATTGATTCTAATCTTTCTACTTCTTTCTTTGTATTCACAAAGATCATAACTTTACTTTTTCCCATTTCTTTTATTAGACCAATCAGGAGCGGTATCTTGTCTTCATTGGAAGGAAAGAAAATAGCTTGTCTGATATTATCGGCAGTCATCTTTTCAGCTTCAATTTTAATTAATTCTGGATCATTCATATGCTCATATGCTAATTCAAGAACTCGATGAGATAATGTTGCTGAAAAAAGCATATTTAACCTATTTTGAGGTTTTGGTAGTCGTCTCAACAAATAACGTATGTCTTTGATGAATCCTAAGTCAAACATTCTGTCAGCTTCATCTAGCACGAGTACTTCAATATCATTGAGTTTAAAAATCTTATTTTTATAATAGTCTATTACTCTTCCTGGTGTTCCAATTAAAATATCAATCCCTTTCGTGATAATAGATGACTGTTTTTCATAGTCAGTTCCGCCATACGCTAAACCGATTTTAAGGTTTGTGTGTTTTCCAATCGCTTCTGCATCTTTTGCTATTTGAATAGCCAATTCCCTGGTAGGTGCTAGTACGAATATCCTGGGTTGTTTTTTGTCTTTAACAGAAGGTTTATTTTTTATGATCCTTTGAATTGCAGAAATCAAGAATGCAGCAGTTTTTCCAGTTCCTGTTTGGGCCTGTCCTGCCACATCTTTACCTTGTAGAGCAATCGGAAGTGACTCTGATTGAATGGGAGTGCAAAATTTAAAATTAAGATCATTAATACCTTTTATTATCGATGGATCAATATTTAATGATGAAAATTTTATTTTTGTAAGATGATTATCTTTCATTTTTTCTCAAAAAATTAGTTAAAATACTTGCAAAATGACTCACAAAAGAGTCAAATTATAGGTATTAGGAGACAACTTTCGTTGGATCAGCCAGAATTTAATACCCAAAATCAAAAGAAGTGACGTTATAACTTCAACATATTGCCTGATTGAGAACCTATCGTCACTTAATTTTTCGTAGCTTTTAGTAGTTTTAATTACTTGAGCAGAATTTATAGCTGAAAACAATTTTTTTCGGAGGATAAAAACCGATGAGTGACAATATTATTGAAACGAGTGATGAAAACTTTCAAAACGATGTACTTGATTCTGAAATTCCAGTACTACTCGATTTTTGGGCTGAATGGTGCGGACCGTGCAAAATGATAGCTCCATTACTTGATCAAATATCAGAAGAATATAGGGATAGAGTATTAGTAGCTAAAATAAATATTGATCATAATCAATCCACACCACAAACCTATGCTGTAAGAAGCATACCGACATTAATGTTATTTAAAGGCGGTAATGTAGAAGCTCAGAGAATGGGAGCATTATCAAAATCACAACTTACTGAATTTTTGGAATCTAATTTATGAACGATCACTCAAATAATAGATCTAAGGGTAGATCTAAATCTCAAAATCATTCGAACCGAAGAAGAAGACGCCCAAGACGCAATGATGTATATCCTGATGATGCTGAGAGTCTTGAAGTTATATCTCCGGATCAATTAGAAAAAAGTAAGAAAGGAATGAATCTCACCGATCTGAAGGTCAAGCCACCATCAGAATTGGTAGAATTAGGCGAATCAATGGGATTAGAAAATCTAGCCAGATCTCGCAAGCAGGATGTTATTTTTTCTATTCTTAAAGCACACGCAAAGAATGGCGAGGGAATTTATGGTGATGGTGTTTTAGAAATACTTCAAGATGGATTTGGATTTTTGAGATCAGCTGATAGTTCCTATGTTGCTGGACCAGATGATATCTATGTGTCTCCCAGCCAGATAAGAAGATTTAATCTAAAGACAGGTGATACTGTCTCAGGTTTGATAAGACCACCAAAAGACGGCGAAAGATATTTTGCTTTACTTAAGATTGGTGAAGTTAATTTTGATGTTCCTGAAAATACACGAAGTAAAGTTCTATTTCAAAATCTTACCCCACTTCATCCTGCAAATAGGCTAACTCTTGAACAAGGTAATGGAAGTAAAGAGGATTTAACTGCTCGTATCATAGATATGGCTTCTCCAATTGGAAAAGGTCAGCGTGGATTAATTGTGTCACCACCTAAAGCAGGTAAAACTATATTATTACAGAATATTGCATCCGCAATATGTGCCAATAATCCAGATGTAACTTTGATTGTTCTTCTTATTGACGAGCGCCCAGAGGAAGTAACAGAGATGGCGAGAACTGTTCGAGGTGAGGTCGTATCATCAACGTTTGATGAACCAGCAAGTAGACATGTTCAAGTAGCAGAGATGGTAATTCAAAAGGCAAAAAGACTAGTTGAGCATAAAAAGGATGTAGTTATTCTTTTGGATTCAATAACTCGTCTCGCGCGAGCATATAACACAGTTGCTCCGTCATCTGGAAAAGTCTTAACTGGAGGTGTTGATGCAAATGCACTTCACAAACCCAAACGTTTTTTTGGTGCAGCGAGAAATGTGGAAGAGGGAGGAAGCCTGACAATTCTGGCTACCGCACTGGTAGATACTGGATCAAAAATGGATGAAGTGATTTACGAGGAGTTTAAAGGTACTGGGAATATGGAAATTCATCTTGATAGGAGAATTTCAGAAAAAAGAGTATTTCCTGCTATTAATATTAACCGCTCAGGCACGAGAAAAGAGGAGCTTCTGACAGATCCTGATGAATTACAAAAATTATGGATTCTCAGAAAAGTCCTTCATCCAATGGATGAAATCGCCGCAGTTGAATTCTTAATTAACAAAATGCAAGATACAAAAACTAATGATAAATTCTTCGACGCAATGAAGCGTTAAGAGATTATTTCTTTAAATTAAATTTTAATATGCGCTTAGCTCTAATCCTATTTAATCTAATTTTTTGTCTGCCTGTCTATTCGGATGAAAATCCAGAAATTATTGATGTAAAAATTTCATCTGAAAAGAGTTGGCTGAGAGTCCTTGCTTACCCAGATGGTCGATTAAAGCATTTAGGTCACCATCATGTAATTTCCCATCAAAATATCAACGGAAATGTAAAACTTTCTAAAGATCCATTAAATTCATCTATATATATAGAATTGGATGTTAATGATTTTGTTGTTGATGACCCGTCTCTCAGAATGATAGAGGGTGGCGTTTTTGATGGTGAAGTTCCACAGAAAGATATTGATGGAACAAAAGTGAATATGCTTAGTGAGGATTTACTTGATTCAATTCAATTTTCTACTATCTATATCAGATCGAAAAATATAGAAGGTCAATTTCCGAATATAAAAATCCATTCTGTCGTTAATATCAAAGGTCGTGATCATAATGTGACTTTTCCAGCAGAAGTTCAATTGGAGGGTGATAATTTTATAGCAAAGGGTCAAATAGATATGACTCATGCTTTAATAGGATTAACGCCTTTCAGCGCCTTAGGCGGTTTACTTACCGTCCGAGATTTAATGGTTATAAAATTTGAGATTAAAGGTTCTTAAATAAGCGCTTGATTAAGAATTCATTGCTACAGTGTGAATTTTCTCAATTTGAGTCCAGGCTGATTCAATAGCCCCTACCTGCCAACCAGTTATATTACTTATTTGATCTCCGGCGAAATAAACTCTTCCTTGGGGTTCTCTGAGGATTGGCAGATATTTTTTTCTCGCTGGCGGTGACCATGCCGCCCATCCGGCTTCGCTATATTTTGTATTATGCCATGCAATCGAGAATGCTTCATTGTCATAGTGTTTTTTGAATTGCCCGGGATGAATTGGTTCAGTTCTCTCAATAGCTTGTTTAACTTGCTGATCAAGAGTCAGCATTCCAAGTTTTACTCCTGCTGGACCAAAAGCATAGGCACTTTGTATTATACCTTTTTTACCACAGTACCCATACGAAGGATAAATTACTGTGTGGCCCAAAACTCCAGTCGAGCTGGATCCACCATAAATATTATCATCTTCTTCCCAAAAACGACGATTCATCTGTAAAGCTAATTTGCCTACTGCCATTTTTCTTGGAGCAGCCATGGCTTCCTTGCATTCATCAGAGAGATCTGAAGGAAGTTTTGAGAGCATTCCAACAGGAATAGTAGTAATGCAGTAATCCGCTTTTTCAATTCTCACTTCACCAGTTTTAGTGTTTTTATAAGGAACAGTTACTCCACTATCATCTTGTTTCAGCTCAAGCACCTCAGCATCATAAGTAATTGTATTTTTGATGGCATTTTCAAATCCTTTTGCTATATGATCCATTCCTCCAACAGCTTGGTACATGATTTCGGGATGATCAATTGTTGTGACACCTTTAAAAGTATTTCCAAGACCCGATTGCAAAATATCTTTAAATGGTAGCGGCTTGCTTGCCACAGTCTCACCCATTGGATCAAATGACTCTATACCTCGATGAAGTGTTCCATCATAGGATAGATCTCTAGCATTCAAAAACCCTTCACTGATTAAATAGTCTGTGAGTTGCTCTTTATCTTGACTTGTAATCTCTTTATCTAAGGCACCTTGATCGATCGATTTTGCTAGCAATTCTGATGTGTAACCTCTCATATCAGCTTTGATTTCACGTTTTCTAAGACGTTTCCCTGATAATGGGCCTTCCGCTCTGTCATATTTAAGGTAACCAAGATCATTTTCTTGCACCATTATTTCCATTGAGACACCGAATTTTCTTATGTAATGAAATACAGCATGATGATAGCTAGGAATTCTCCATGGACCATGGTTAAAGTATTGGCCATTATCAAAATTACATGTTCTTGTTTTCCCATCAATCGTTGTTGTTTTAAAGCCAGATCGTGAAGATTGGCACCTTCCTCCAGCAAAAGATCTCGCCTCCAAGATCTTGCATTTATAGCCTCTTAAACCTAATTCATATGCAGCAGTCATACCTGCTAGTCCGGCACCTAGTATTAGTATTTTTTTATTATTTCCATTTCCTCTTAAATCAGGAGGGCTCTCAGCTGCTGAAGCAATGCCCATATCCCAACCATTTAGAGCAGTAAGCATCGCTGATACACCACCTACAGCAGATACAGATTCGAGGAATTGTCTCTTTGTCATTTTGATTGAGTTGTTGTTTGATTTTTTCACGCGCTACCCATCACTCTAATTCAAGTTTAATCTGAACGTCTACCTCATCAGCAATCCAGTTTGTTGTGTCCCAACCAACACCAAATAATAATCTTTTGATCATAAAATAGCCTGAGAACTGGGCTTTTTCGTTTGTAACATCAAATTCAAATTCCATTGTAATTGGTTGATCGACCCCAGCTAAGTTAAGTTGACCATAAGCAAGGTATTTGTCATTGTCACTAATTTCGATTCTTTCAGATTTAAAAGTCGACTCAGGAAATTCTTTTGGATTGAACCAATCTTCCTCCATCAAATACTCATCATGCTCCGCACTACTTGATCTTGATGATTCTATCTTTACGATGCCATTGATCGAGCCATCTTCAGGATTACTTGGATCGAAATTTATATCAGCGCTAAAGTTTCTAAAACGCCCACGAAATGAAGCTCCTTCAAGCGAATAAATAAATCTGACACTGCTAGATTCTTCATTCACTTTCCATTCTTTTGCAAACAATGAGTTCGTAGAAAAAGTTAAAAAAAGAGTAAGAATAACAGAACAAAAAGACACAAAATTTCTCATTAACTTCCCTTTTAGATTTAATTTCTTATGATTTGCAGCTATCCTGACACCGTACAAATGATTTTGCAATATAATTAGACAAAACCACAAGTACGGCCGCAGGGCGCATTATGAATGTATATCTAAAATTACAAATTAAGTAGTTTTAGATATTGTGACTACGAATAGTTTTTCAATAACTACCTAGCCTTTTTTATTGTCGATACTCCAGATACCACTTCCCATGGCAGCAATGAATAGGAAGATAAAGCAGTAGAGAACAGCTGCATCACCACCATTATTTATTGGCCAACCATAAAATGCTTTTTCAGGGTTCCCCATTTTTGAGAAGTGAATTAACCAGTAGGCTCCTGCCATGAGGCCACTAGATAAAAAAGCAGCAGCTGACGTGTACAATCCGACCATTATCATAAGACCGCCGATTACTTCTATTGGGCCTGCAAGCATAGTCATCCAATTCGCGGTTCCTGCCATAATTGCACTCATTTTAGGGATACCATGAAAGATGAATAGAAAACCTGAAACTATTCTAAGTAGAGCATAGGTTTCATCTTTGTATTGTTTCATAAAGTCCATAATATTTTCCTTTATAAGTTAAAAAAATAATCATTTAGTTGCATTATAAAATATGAAATTAAACGACTAATAACTAATAATTACATATTAAGGGGGGCAATGTCGAAAATTATGGATGTTTCCAATTATGAAAAATAATATTTTCAGACTTACTAAATTTGTTTTTATTTCCAGAGAGCTCGATATAACCTGAGGTTCCACTCAGCGATGTAAAATCACCTGATGTGTTAGTTTCTATTGGAATTACTTTTCTTATAGCACTGCTTGTTTTGAAAAATTTTACAGGAAGAAAATAAGTTAATTTAGATGTTAAATGAATATTTTTTTGTAACTGGACATATTCCTTGTCTGGATTTTCACCCCCACACATTTCTTTTAAAGCAGGAATAATATAGTGACGACAGCATGTTATTGCTGACACAGGATTGCCGGGTAAAGCAAAAACCAATTGATTTTTTGGTCCCACTCCAAACCACATAGGTTTTCCTGGACGCTGTTTAATTTTATAGAAAATACATTCAACTTTTAATTCATCAAGAATTTTAGGTATAAAATCTGCTTTACCCATTGATATACCACCACTAAGAATTAGGATATTTGACTGGGATAAATATTTTTTTATGTTCGTTTTTTGGATTTGCTTGTCATCAACTAAGTGGTGATGCATACAATTTTTATAATTTTGCTCATTTAACATAGCCACAATTGAAGGGCCATTTGACATTCTAATTTGATGAGGCTGTATTTTTTTTCCAGCAGGAATAAGCTCACATCCAGTAGAAATAACTCTAATCGAAGGCTCATCATTTACATTTATTTTATCCTTGCCACAAGATAGAATTAGTGCAATATCAATTGGTGCAATTTTATGACCAGGCTGAAGAACTTTCTCACCTTTTTTATGATCAGACCCTTGTCTATGGATGAATTGCCATTTTTTTAATTCATAATTTGCCTCCAAACACGCAATATTATTTTTAATAGTCAATCTTTCTATTGGGATAACGCAATCAGTTCCCTCAGGTAAAACTGATCCAGTCATGACTTCTATGCAACAATATTTGTTTTTTAACGTTTTTTTTGAATCACCCGCAAAATGGACTGATTCGATATTAAATTCATAATTATTATTTTTAAACGTTCGGCTATTGATAGCAATGCCATCCATTGTGACTCGATCAAATGGAGGTTGATCGCGTTCTGCATATATAGTCTCGTTTAGTGTGTAACCAATTGAAGTATTGGTATTTATTTTTTGATTTTTTATTTTTATGAGGTTAGCAGCAATGAGTTTTTTTGCTTGTGCAGGAGATATCATTCTCTCTCTCTTAAGATAGCACGATAGCCTATATCATCCCGATGATATTCATTTTGCCATTCTATTTTATTTACCATCGAATAGGCGATTATATTTGCATCTTGGGTTGATTTCCCTTTACCAACAACACATAAAACTCGTCCTCCATTGGTAACAATATCTTTATTTTTGGTTGTTGTTCCTGCATGAAAAACTTTAATATTTTCAGAATCAATCTTATTAAGCCCTGATATTTTTTTCCCACTCTCGTATTTTAATGGATAACCGCCAGCAGCCATCACCACACCTAATGCAACATCATTACTCCATTCTACAGTGTCAGAAGAAAGTGAGCCATTCATAGTCGATAAAATAAGATCTACTAAGTCTGATTCCATTCTCATCATGATGGGTTGTGTTTCGGGATCACCGAAACGGCAGTTGTACTCTAGTATCCTGGGATTACCATCATTATCTATCATTAATCCTGCATATAAAAAGCCCAAGTAACTAATCCCATCTTTTTTAAGACCTTCAAGCGTGGGTAAAATAATTTCGTTCATTATTTTTTCTGACATATCCTCAGTGACGATAGGTGCCGGTGAATAAGCCCCCATTCCACCTGTATTTGGACCAAGGTCATTATTATCTCTTGCTTTATGATCTTGGGAGGTTGCGAGTGGCAATACTTTTTCACCATCAGTTATAACAATGAAACTTGCCTCTTCACCTTCTAGAAAATCTTCAATAACAATTTTTGAGCCAGCATCACCAAAATCATTTTTTTCAAGTATATCCAGAACAGCATGGATAGCATCATCTATGTTCATTGCCACTATCACACCCTTACCTGCTGCTAGCCCATCTGCTTTGACAACTAATGGAGCGCCTTTTGATTTGATATACTCGATTGCGGGTTTTGATTCTGTGAAACTTTTATAATCTGCGGTAGGAATATTATGACGGTTTAGAAAATCCTTCGTGAATGATTTTGAACCCTCTAGTTGCGATGCTTTTGCTGAAGGACCAAAACAAGATAACCCAGCTTTTGAGAATTCATCAACTATACCCCCTACTAGTGGTGCTTCTGGACCAATGATAGTTAAATCGATCCTTTCTTTTTTCGCGAATAATAAGAGTTTTTGAATATCATTAGATGAAATATTTATATTCTCAACATTTTTTTCATTGGCGGTTCCTCCGTTTCCTGGAGCAACAAAAACTTTACTCACTTTTGGTGAAAGTGAACATTTCCATGCAAAGGCATGCTCTCTTCCTCCATTTCCAACAATTAATACTTTCATAAATTTTCTCTATATTAATTTTTAGTGTCTAAAATGTCTCATAGCAGTGAATACCATTGCCATATTATGTTCATTTGCAGCAGCAATTACTTCATCATCTCTAATTGAACCTCCTGGTTGAATTATTGCGCTTATCCCATAATCAGCAACTGCATCAATCCCATCCCTAAATGGAAAAAAAGCATCTGATGACATAACTGAGCCAGATATATCCAAATTTTCATCCTGTGCTTTTATTGCTGCGATTTTTGAACTATATACTCGACTCATTTGACCTGCACCTATTCCAATGGTCATTTTATTTTTGCAAAACAATATGGCATTTGACTTTACATATTTTCCTACACGCCAAGCAAAAAGCAGATCAGTGATTTCAGTTTCGTTGGGTATTCTATCTGTAACAATTTTTAGATCAGACTTATTAATTTTTCCGTCATCAATAGTTTGAATTAATAAACCACCAGGAACTTTTTTAAGATCATAATCAATATAATTTTTTTGATTTTGGGTGCCGGTTTCGAGTATCCGAACATCTTTTTTATCCTTGAGGATTGAAATTGCATCTAATGAAATTTTTGGTGCAATTATTACTTCAACAAATTGATTATTGATAATAAGTTGTGCAGTATCACCATCTAACGTTCTGTTAAATGCTATTATTCCCCCAAATGCGGATGTTGGGTCAGTGGAAAATGCACGCAAATATGCATCTTTTATATTTTCATTAATTGCGACTCCACAGGGATTTGCATGCTTAACAATGACACATGCAGGAGATTCAAACTGATTTACACATTCAAAAGCCGCTGAACTATCTGCTATATTATTAAAGGATAATTCTTTCCCTTGTATTTTTTTTGATCGAGTGAAATTATTTTGATCAAAATTTATATCATCTGAATAAAAAGCTGCATTTTGATGGGGATTTTCGCCATATCTAAGCTTGGTAATTAGATTACCTGTATAGAAAAACTGATCTGAAATATTATTCTTGAGAATAGTACTATTAAAATATTGATATATTGCTGCGTCATAACTAGCAGTATGCCCAAATGCTTTAGTTGCAAGATATTGCCTGTATTCTAGTGTGAGCTCATGATTTTCATATTTTTTAATGAATTCCGAATAGTCATCAGGATCAACTATAACGATAATATTTTCATGATTTTTAGCTGCAGCCCTTATCATCGCTGGGCCACCAATATCAATATTTTCTATTGCTTTATTAATTTCAACATCTTTATTTCTAATTGTTTCTTTGAAAGGATACAAATTAACAACCAAAAGATCGATTGGATGAATATCGTATTGATCCATAACCTTTTCGTCAGTTCCTCTCCTACCAAGAATACCACCATGAATTTTTGGATGAAGAGTTTTGACTCTTCCATTCATAATTTCTGGAAATTTTGTAACATCTGATACTTCAGTCACGGATATATTTTCATTACTTAAAGCTTTGTGGGTGCCTCCAGTCGAGAGAATATTTACGTTATTTTCAACTAATTTTTTTGCTAGAACAATGAGATCACTTTTATCCGAAACACTAAGAAGTGCGCGGTTTATTTTTAGCATTTTTCATCCTATGAAGTAATTGAGTATGTTTTAAGTTTTTTTCTGAGCGTACCTCGATTAATACCCAGTATCTCTGATGCTCGGCTTTGATTGCCTTTGGCATATTTCATTACCGCTTTGAATAATGGCTCTTCAACCTGACCTAGAACCAATTCATATAAATCTCCTGGTTTCTGACCATTAAGACTATCAAAGTAATTAGTTAGTGCATCCTTTGTATGAACTCGCAAGAGCTTGCCGTTCATGAGCTGACCATTTTTATTTTGGGTTGATTTTATTTCTTTTGCCACTAACTGAGATTTCCTAAACGTTGACGCTTGAGAATTGTATTCTATAAAAAGAAAATCATACTTGAGTTTGGAAAAAATCCTCTACAAGTTGTTTTTGTTCTCTTGCTTTTTCTACTCTTAAAACTCTTTTTCTGAGAGTTTCAGCTCCATCAATATTTTTACAATACCAATTGAGATGCTTTCTTGCTAGCCTGACACCCAAATTTCTTCCATAAAATTGATGAAGATCTTCTAAGTGTTCAAGAATAGTATCACGCACATTATCTTTTTCCAGAGGAGGTAAAATTTTTTGTTCATTTTGAAAGTAAATTAATTCCCTAAAAATCCATGGCTTACCTTGAGAAGATCTTCCTATCATTAAAGCATCAGCATTGCATAGTTGCATTACTTCGAGTGATTTCTCCGGTGAGTTAATATCTCCGTTCGCAATTATTGGTATGGAAACTTTTTTCTTAATCTGCGCAATTGTTTTATATTCTGCTTTCCCAGAAAATCTACATTCACGTGTTCTCCCATGAATCGCAATTGCTTTTATTCCCGATTGTTCTGCAATTTTTGAAATTTCGACTCCATTTTTTTTACTCGGGCTCCAGCCAGTTCTCATTTTTAACGTTACAGGAACATCAACCGCACACACAACTGCTTCAAGTATTGATCTCACCAGTTTTTCATCTTGCATAAGTGCAGATCCAGCAAGTTTATTGCAGACTTTTTTAGCAGGACAGCCCATGTTTATGTCAATAATTTGTGCCCCCTTATCGACACATAGCTTTGCCGCTTTAGATAGCAATTTTGGATCTGATCCAGCAATTTGTATGACTCTTGGTTCAATACTCATATCAAGGGCGAGGCGATGAGTTGATTTTGATGTTTTCCATAAATCAATATCTGCAGTTGTCATCTCTGATACGGTCATTGATGCCCCAAATTTATGACATAGTCGCCTAAAAGGCATATCCGTTATACCTGCCATAGGTGCTAATATGAAGGGGTTCTTAAGCTCGAATTCACCTATATGCATGATTTGATTCCTGCAAGCATTACCCAATCTCCCTCCTGATGACAAACAGAAAAATTTGCCACAGACTCATACGCACGTCTGATTTCATCAGTTTGAGGAGCCAGTATTCCTGAAACACAAATTAATCCATCATCTTTTAATTTTTTTGAAAAATAAGATGACAACCCAATTAATGGCTTAGCTAAAATATTGGCTACTATCACATCATATTTTCTTGCATTCTCTTCATCACAATGAATAAAGTGAATCGAATCTTCCACTTTATTTTTTTTTGCATTTTCTTTCGAGGCCTGAATTGCTTGCGGATCAATATCTACTCCTGTTACATGATTAGCTCCAAGCTTAATAGCCGAAATACCCAATATCCCAGAACCACATCCATAATCCAAAACATTTTTTTTGTTCAAATTAGTGGCTTCCAGCCACTCAAGGCAGAGACTTGTGGTGGGGTGTGATCCAGTGCCAAATGCAAGACCTGGATTTAAGATTACTTGGATGTATTTATCATCATTTATCGTAGAGTGATCTGGACATATCCGTAATCTTTTTCCTATCTTTATAGGGACGCAAGATTTTTGCCATTCTTCATGCCAATTTTTTTGAGTTACTTTTGTTATCTTTTTTTTTGGTAATATTTTTAAATTTAATTCTTGAAGTAATTTACTCTCCAGATGAGCCAGATCACTTTTGCCTCCAAAGAGGCAGGAAATATGAATATTTTTCCAGATTGGAATCTCGCCAGGTAGAGGTTCAAATAATTGTTCATTTCCTCTTCCATTAATAGTTATGGATATTACCCCATGGAGATATAAGTTTTCCTCAATGATCTCTATATATTTTTCTTCTGTTTCAAACTCGAATTGATAACAATCTTGAGAATTCGAGCGGTTCATTTCTTAGAGTCCGAGTCGTTTCTCTAGGTAATGGATATTAGTGCCTCCGCTTTTGAATGCAGAATGCTGAAGTATTTCTTGATGAAGAGGTATATTTGTCTTTATTCCCTCTACTACAATTTCTTTAAGAGCATTCTCCATTCTTGTCATTGCTGATTGACGATTATTTCCAAAAGAGATGATTTTACCTATCATTGAATCATAATATGGCGGAACTCGGTAACCGCTATAGATATGACTATCTATTCTGATTCCTGGGCCTCCAGGCATATGCCATAATTTTATATCTCCAGGAGACGGCATAAATGTTTTTGGGTCTTCGGCATTCATTCTGCATTCTATTGCATGACCTTTTATTTGGACATCATCTTGAGTTATTTTTAATTTCTCTCCTGATGCTATTCTTAATTGTTCTTTGACAATATCTATCCCTGTAATCATTTCAGTAACTGGGTGCTCAACTTGGAGCCTCGTATTCATTTCAATAAAGTAAAATTCCTTATCTTGGTACAAAAACTCAAAAGTTCCAGCACTTCGATATCCCATTTCCAAGCATGCATCAACGCACCTCTTACCAACAAAATTTCTTTGTTCTTCTGTTATCCCTGGTGCTGGCGCCTCTTCAATAACTTTCTGATGCCTTCTTTGCATCGAGCAATCTCTCTCTCCTAGATGAATTGCATTTCCTTGCCCATCTGCAAGTACCTGAATTTCGATATGCCTAGGAGTCTCTAGAAATTTTTCCATATAAACTTCATCATTACCAAATGCCGATCTTGATTCTGCCTGAGTTAGTGCAATAGCATTAAGTAAGGCTGCTTCGGCATGAACCACACGCATTCCTTTTCCACCTCCACCTCCGGAGGCTTTTATAATTACTGGATATCCTATATTTCTTGCTATTTTTATATTTTCATCTGGATCATCATTTAGTGCTCCATCAGAGCCCGGAACAGTCGGAACACCTGCTTGTTTCATTAATTTAATTGCAGATACTTTATCACCCATCAATCTGATTGATTCGGATGGAGGTCCTATAAAAACGAAACCAGAGGACTCAACTCTTTCTGCAAAATCAGCATTTTCAGAGAGAAAGCCATAACCTGGATGAATGGCAACTGCGTCCGTTACCTCGGCGGCACTAATGATTTTTGGCATATCAAGATAGCTATTAATACTTTCAGCTGGACCTATACAGACACTCTCATCAGCCAATAAAACGTGTTTAAGATTACTGTCTGCAGAGGAGTGAACGGCAACAGTTTTTATGCCAATTTCGTGACAGGCTCTGAGTATTCTAAGGGCAATTTCCCCTCTATTAGCAATGACTACTTTATCAAGCATTATCGGGATCTCTTATTTGTTTCTAATCTTGATCAATAACGAAAATTATTTGATCATACTCAATAGGATCTCCATTCTGTACTCTGATGGATTTAATCACTCCGTTAACATCTGCCTCGATTTGATTCATCATTTTCATAGCTTCAATGATACATAGAGTATCACCTTGTTTTACAGTATCTCCTAGTTTTACATAAGGCGGTTCATCTGGAGAAGGGCTGGCATAAAACGTTCCAACCATGGGAGAGAGCACATCAAACTGATTTGTATTTTTAGTGACTATATTTGTTTCTTTTGGCGTTAGAGTTTTTTGAATTCTATCTTCTTGTTTTTCTGAAGGAGTTGATATTTCTTGGGTTGTCTGGGATGGTTTGATTACGTTGGCTGAATCTCTAGAAATCCTGACTGAGTCATCACCTTCGGTAATTTCAATTTCACCTACTCCGGATTCGTTTAATAACTCTATTAATTTTTTTATTTTTCTTAAGTCCATAATCTTTTCCTAAGATTGCTGTATTTTCTTTATAGCTGCGATTAAACCTAGCTCATAACCATGGGAACCCAATCCTATTATGCAACCAGAAGCAATATCACTAAAATAGCTTTTATGACGAAATTCTTCCCGAGAAAATGTATTACTTAGATGAATTTCATAAAATGGAATTGATACTGATAAGAGTGCATCGCGAACAGAGATACTTGTGTGAGTATATGCTCCAGGATTTATTAAAATGAAACATACATTATTTTTTTTCGCATCATGAATCTTTTCTATCATTTCATGCTCAGCATTAGTTTGAAAACAGCCTAACTCAAAGTTAAGGTCTGCTGCTTTTTTAGTTAACCGATTTTCAATTGATTTCAGATCATCCATACCATAAACATTTGGCTCTCTGGACCCTAGAAGATTAAGATTTGGCCCATTAATCATTAGTATTTTTTTCATAATTATTTTTTATTTACTTAATATTGATAGAAGATAAATGAAATTATAGTATTTTACGAGAAATTAATGAAATTTTACTACATTTAGCAGCAAATACAAATATTAAGTAATATTTTTTAAGATTTACTAGATTTTGCCTAAAATATTTTTTGCATCGAGAATTGATAATTTTCCTTCTTGCATTCCTATTATCACTTCAGTTATCAGGTCTATATGATGTTGTTTTATTTCGCCTATGTGTGTTTTGATAATTTCATTGTTATTGTCAACAAGCATAGTGAATGGCAATCCTATAAATTCTACATTTGAATCCTCTGCGATCGCTACAGCTTCCTCTTCACCCACTAATACTGGATAATTAAATGCTGTTTCTTGTGAATATGAAATTACATCCTCCAGAACATCGACTGCTATTCCTATAATTTGAACAGACATCTCGTTATATTGATTCTGTGTTTTATTTAGAAGTGGAATTTCTCTTCTGCATGGCGCACACCAAGTTGCCCAGAAATTAATTAATTTGAATTGATTATTCCATTTTGATGAATTAACTATTACGCCATTAAGGTCAACAAGATCGAACTCCTTCAGCGTATTACTCAAATACGTTTTATCTGATTTTGTTTCTTGAGAGTCTATTTGAATAGCCCTATCTTTCGATTCTTGACTGCATGAGGTCAATAAAAGAATGATAAGAGTCAGAATCACAGCGTAAATTTTATTCATTTTAGTCATATTTTAAATGGCATTTCCTATAGTACCCTGAAGAGCTTCTTTAATATGTTCAGAAAAATTATCTGCATTCATATAACCTACAACTTCATAACCAATTTGTCTTCGTCCTCTTTGATCATAAAATATAATAGTGGGGGGGCCGAAAACGTCAAGTTTTTTAAGAAGATTTTGGTCAATCAAATCATTCAGAGTAACATCTGCTTGAATTAAAACAGTGTTGGACAATGCATCTTGAACTTTTTTATTTGTGAATGTGTAAGTTTCCATTTCTTTGCAAGATACACACCAATCAGCATAAAAATCGAGCATTACTGATTTATTTTCAGACGCGGCTAGATTGATTTCCATATTTAAATCATCAATTGATTTAATTCTTTTGAAATCGAGATGTTTTTTTATATTTGCCTGATCATTGATGAATTTGATGTTAGCCAGAGGTTGATAAGGGTTATTGTTCCCGGAAAAAGAACCAAGAAGCAAAGCAACACCATATACAATTATTGCGATACCGATCGTTTTCTTTACTTTGCTTTTGTAATTGGAATTTAATCCCAGGGAAGATAGGCCCCCTATGGATACTCCAATCATAAGCGCCAATATTCCCCATAATGCTAATGTTAATGTGCTATCAATAATTCTCGACAACATATAAATTGAGAGGCCGACCATCATGAAGCCAAACATATTTTTTACTGTAGTCATCCACTCACCAGCTTTGGGGAGAAGTTTTCCAGCAGAAGTGCCAATTATTAATAATGGAGTACCCATACCTATACTCATTACAAATAAAGCTGTACCTCCTCTTAATATATCTCCAGTTTGACTAATAACAATTAATGAAGCCACAAGCGGAGGTGCTACACAGGCTGTAACGATTAATGAGGAAATTGAACCTATTAGAAAAGTACCTACGTATGTACCATAAGACATTTTTTGATTTAATTCTGACAGTCTGGTTTGAATTGATGTAGGCAATTCAAATTTAATTATATCAAACATAGCCAAAGCAAAAATTAAAAATAAAGATGTGAAAAGAAGTATAACCCAAGGAGCATTAAAGAATGCCTGTAGCTGTATTCCTATTGATGCGCTTGCAATTCCAGCGGCTGTATAAACAATCGCCATCCCCATCACATAGCATAATGCTAGACTGAAGCCCCTTGAGGATGAAATCTCTTCACCTTCGCCAGCAAGAATACCTGAAAGAATAGGTATCATGGGTAAGACGCAAGGTGTAAATGAAAGCAATAATCCTGCAACATAAAAAGTAAGAACAACAACCCAAAGATTTGATTCTGATATTAATGACGCAAGTCGAGATTGCTCAGATATCTTAATTGGTTTTGATTTACTCTGTTTTTCATAGATATTTTTATTGAATTCAACATTTATCTCTTTGATTTGAGGTGGTAAGCAAATTTCATTTTCCAGGCAGCCTTGGTATTCAAGGATAAAATCAACATTTTCTTCTGTTATAAAATCCTTTGATAGAGAGATTCTCCCAAAAACCTCATTAAAATATACTTCATTTTCACCAAACCAGGGATCAGATTTAATTTTTCCTTTTGGAAGTTCAATAGCTCCCATTGTGATGAATGGGTTTAGCGCTTTTATTGTAATTTTATTTTTATAAAGATAATAATTTGGAGATATTTGAAAAGCGATTTCCATGGTGTTGTTATCAATCGCAGAAAGATAAGGCTTAAAAGGGGTATTCGATGATGTTTCATTATTGTTACTAATGCTTCCCAAAAGTTTAGGCTCGAGATTTACACTGGTAGTATTTATTTCAACTGAATTGCTCCACCTTTGAGGTGGATAACATATCCCTCTGTCGGCGCATCCTTGGGATGAGATTTTTATTTCTATCGCATCCTGAATGTTATTTTTATTTTCGTATGGGATCTGAAATGAAACGCTATTTCTATATATTTGTTGTACTCCAAAAAACTCATCCTCATGGAATAAACCCCGCGGTAGTTCAAAAAATTTTATATCAATATCATCCGATTCAAATTTAATTTTATCCTTATATAAGTAGTAACCATCTTCAATAATCCACCTGACCCATAATGAAGAATCTTCACTAACCAATTCATATTTGAAGGCTTCCTCTACCCTAAGAAGTGGCGATTCAGAGTTATCACTTTCATTCGATATGTCTTCACTGCAACTAGTAAGCAGAACGATCAAAAATAATTGCCAAAACGCAAAAAACAAAGATTTCAAATGATTTATAATTAATTTCATGATTCTGAATATTTATCTATTTTTTCTTTTGATTTTATCAAAAAATTACTTCTAATTTCTTCTTTGGTGAAGAAGCATACATTGACATCAGCCGCATGTCATTAGTCATGCAGTTATATTCCCAAGCCTAAAATAAACTAAAAATTTTATTATTTACTCATTATTACTTGAAATTTACCACAATGACCTTATTATTAGCACTCTCTGGATTCGAGTGCCAATGCAATTGAATTTTAGAGAAATGAATTTAGTTAAACAATATTAAAGGAGAGCAACCGATGAATATTCGTCCGCTTCATGACCGAGTCATCGTTAAGCGAATGGAAGAAGAACGTACTTCCCCAGGTGGAATCGTACTTCCAGATGCAGCAACAGAAAAACCAGTTAAAGGTGAAGTCCTTGCCGTAGGTAACGGTAGAGTAATGGACTCAGGTGAGATCCGTGCTTTAGATGTTAAAGCTGGTGACCAAGTTTTATTTGGTAAATACAGTGGTACCGAAATTAAAGTTGATGGTGAAGAGCTTCTTGTAATGAAAGAAGATGACATCGTGGCAATTTTCGAAGGTTAATGGAATAAGTATTCCATAATTTAAATATAGAATAAAAATTAAGAGGAAAGTTAAATGTCTGCTAAAGAAGTAAAATTCAGCGACGACGCTAGATCAAAAATGTTCGCAGGAGTAAATGTTTTGGCGAACGCAGTAAAAGTTACCCTTGGCCCAAAAGGTCGAAATGTGGTTCTTGATAAGAGCTTTGGAGCTCCTACTGTAACAAAAGATGGTGTCTCAGTCGCAAAAGAAATAGAACTTGATGATAAGTTTGAAAATATGGGTGCCCAAATGGTAAAAGAAGTTGCTTCGCAAACTTCCGATATTGCAGGGGATGGAACAACAACGGCTACAGTACTCGCGCAAGCTGTATTGAGAGAAGGATTAAAATCAGTCGCTGCTGGTATGAACCCTATGGATCTGAAGCGGGGAATAGATAAAGCTACTGCAGCTATCATTGAGCAGCTTCAAAAAATTTCAAAACCATGCAAGGATGATACATCAATTGCACAGGTTGGAAGTATTTCAGCAAACTCTGATACGGAAGTGGGTGCAATTATTTCTGAAGCCATGGAAAAAGTTGGTAAAGAAGGAGTTATTACAGTTGAAGAAGGTCAAGCATTATCAAACGAGCTGGATGTTGTTGAAGGTATGCAATTTGATCGAGGGTATTTGTCTCCATACTTTATCAATAACCAACAAAGTCAAACTGTTGAATTAGAAAATCCATTCATCTTACTACACGATAAAAAAATCTCTAATATTCGAGATTTATTACCCCTTCTAGAAGGGGTCGCAAAAGCCGGCCGACCACTTTTGATAATTGCAGAAGATGTTGAAGGTGAAGCACTCGCAACACTTGTTGTAAATAATATTCGAGGCATCGTAAAAGTTGCTGCTGTAAAGGCACCTGGATTCGGTGATCGAAGAAAAGCAATGCTTGAAGACATAGCTATATTAACCGGCGGCAAGGTAATTGCTGAGGAAGTAGGGTTGTCTCTAGAAAAAACAGAAATGGATGACTTAGGCGATGCGAAAAAAGTTCAAATCAATAAAGAAAATACTACTATTATTGATGGAGCCGGAAGTGCCAAAGAAATCAAGGGAAGAGTTGATACGATCAACAGAGAAATTGAAGAATCTTCTTCTGATTACGATAAAGAGAAACTTCAAGAACGAGTTGCCAAGCTTTCTGGTGGTGTAGCTGTTATAAAAGTCGGTGCTGCAACAGAAGTGGAAATGAAAGAAAAGAAAGCTAGGGTTGAAGATGCACTTCATGCTACGAGAGCGGCTGTTGAAGAAGGTGTTGTTCCTGGTGGAGGAGTAGCATTAATCAGAGCAGTCTCTGGTATATCTAAACTTACTGGTGAAAATGCTGATCAAAATGTCGGTATAGCGATTTTAAGAAGAGCTGTCGAAGAACCGCTCCGTCAAATCGTTAGTAATGCTGGTGGTGACGCAAGTGTTGTCCTAAATGCTGTCGCAGCCGGAAAAGGCAATTATGGATATAATGCAGCTTCAGATGAATACGGTGATATGATTGAATCAGGTATTCTGGACCCAACTAAAGTTACAAGATATGCATTACAAAATGCCGCCTCAGTATCAGGTTTACTTCTGACTACTGAAGCAATGGTTGCTGATGCACCACAAGATGCACCAGCAGCTGCACCTGCGATGCCAGATATGGGCGGAATGGGCGGAATGGGCGGAATGGGCGGAATGATGTAAATCAATTCTAATCATCGCAAAAAAACCCTGCTTAAGCAGGGTTTTTTTTTGGTTGAGTTTTTTTATATTTATCCCATAATCGATAGGTAAGAAGAATAAAAATAATCACCGCATAAATTAGTGGTTCAGTTATATCCTTTTTGACTTGCCACCAGAAATGCCAGACGCCCAATATACTTGCCAAATACACAGATTGATGAAGCTTATCCCATTTTTTACCCATCGATCTTCTTATTTTTGAGGTTGAAGTTGAGGCTAAAATCAAAAGTATTAATAAAGCAATAAATCCTATTGTAATAAAAGGTCTTTTGGTAACGTCCTCTATAATCGCAGGCATCAATAGACTCTGCTCTAGAAGCAGCCATACCAAAAAATGCATTAAGACATAAAAGAAAGCGAACAAACCAATCATTCTCCTAAATTGAATTAGCCAAATAATTCCTGATATTTTCTTTAGCGGTGAAATCAGCAATAGGATAACTATAAATCGTAATCCCCAAATACCAAATCTGTCTTGAATATTTTCTATTGGGTTAGCCCCCAGAGTTCCAGATATTTCAAATAAGTCTGTAAGCACCAAAATGATTGGCAACAGGCAAATCAAAAATACGATTGGTTTTAGATACAATCTAATTATTTTTAATGACGTCATTTTTTCAGAATGATCTAGAAATTCCTTCGAAGATTAAGTCCGTCATAAAGGTGGGCGACGTGTTCTTCATAGCCATTAAATAACATGGTTGGCTGTTTACTTGCAAAAACACCACTACCTATTCTTCTCTCTCTAGCTTGACTCCAGCGAGGATGAGATACTTTGGGGTTCACGTTTGCATAAAACCCATATTCATTTGGAGCAGCCATTTCCCAGCTTGTTTTAGGTTGGTTTTTTATAAAACTTATTTTCACGATGCCTTTTATACCTTTAAATCCATATTTCCATGGAACTACGAGTCTTATTGGAGCCCCATTTTGATTTGGAAGCGCTCTTCCATAAATACCCACAGCGAGGATAGGTAGGGGATTAGTGGCTTCAGCAATTGTTAATCCCTCTCTATACGGCCATCTTAGAACTCCTGATTTCTGTCCCGGCATTCTTTTTTTATCATGCAATGTTTCAAATTTGACATACTTGGCAGAAGAGAGAGGCTTTAATTCTTTAATCACATTCGCTAGAGGGATTCCAACCCAGGGGATTACCATTGACCAAGCTTCAACACATCGCATTCTGTATATTCGCTCTTCAAGTTGATATGGTCTTATAAAGTCTTCAATATCAAAAATACCAGTTTTTTCTGCTTCACCTTCAACTTCGATAGTCCAAGGCCTTGATTTAAAATCTCTTGAATTGAGATTTGGATCATCTTTATCTAAACCAAATTCGTAATAATTATTATAACTTGTCACATCTATAATATTATTAATTTGTTCATCTGTGCTGTATTGGCTCTCTTTTATATTTTTGAGAATTTCAAAAGGCTGTGATGGTAATTCAGCAGTGAGTAAATTATCAGAAATAATTCCTCCACCAATGAGACAGCCAGATTTAATAAAATTACGACGATTTATATAATTTCTTTCACTGGTTATTTCGAAAGATTTAATTTTATTTGGTTTTTTTATTAGCATGCTATTTACAATCTTTAATTAACCCCAATCTTCAACTCGATAAACAACATCTCCACCTTTTCTTAGTCGCCAACCTGTAATTGGATTGCTGTGATAAGGGATTGAACCTGCTCCTCTTGCTTTAATTAAGGTCGGTCTATCTGGTTGAGTATATCCAGTTTCATCGATTGCCCTACTTAGAATGATTGTTTCTTTTCCATCCCATTTAAAGAGGTATCTGAATCTAGTATGAGCCTTTGAAAGAATGGGTTCTTGAAGATTAGCTGCATGCCAAGTTTTACCAGAATCAATACTCACCTCTGTTTTGGTGATTTTTCCTCTTCCACTCCAAGCTATTCCTTGTAATTCGATCCATCCTTTTTCGACAGTATTGGGATAAGCCGGATAAGTGATAATAGAACGAGCATCCATAACTAAACTGAATTGCCTTGCTTTACCGCCTTTAATGGTTTCAGTGTATTTTGAAGTCTCCTCACGTGTCATAAAAGGCTTATCAGAAAATTCCATTCTCCTGAGCCATTTAACAGACGTATTACCTTCATATCCTGGATTTAGTAATCTAATAGGGTAACCATTTTCCGGCCGAACAGCTTCACCATTTTGAGCATAAGCAATTATCGATTCGTTCCAAATATTTTTTGGAATACTCCGTGTAAGGACTGCAGCATCTGATCCTTCTGCTAAAAACCATGATGCTGAGGATTTTACACCTACTTCTCTCATCAATGTCGATAGTAATACGCCTGTCCACTCACTCTGACTTGTCATTCCGCAGATTATTTGTGGAGTGGTATATTCATCAGCCTCTCTAGCTAGATTTCCAGAGCATTCGATAAAACAAATTCTACTAACAGCAGGAAAACGTTTAAGATCATCAACAGTGAAAGATAATGGGCGATCAACCATTCCATGAATTATGAGTTTATGTTTTACCGGATCAATCAAGGGGACACCAGCATGATGACGTTCAAAATGAAGATCTGAGGGAGTGATAGTTCCTGTCAGTTGATGTAATGGTGATCTCGAACTTGTTCCCGAGTATCTTAAGTGCCTTTCATATTTTTCGAAGACTGACCTCTTTCCAACTTTAGTTGACCATTGATTTGCTGTAACTTTTTCAGGATTATTCGGCGCAAATGGACGATCAGACGAGGTTTGAATTTCTTTCCCATTTGAGTTTTTTGATATTATTGTACCTGCAACACCTGCCATACCAGCTAGAACACTTCTTCTTGATATATCTTTTTTATTGATTTTATTTTTCATAATTTAATGCGCTATTTTGAAATTAAGTCGATCATCATTTATAAATTTATCTCTTGCAGGCATAACAATATTCTTAAGGTTTTCTGCATTAAGCTGAGTATCTTCTGAAATAATTCTATTCAAATAAAGCAAATAAGCAGAAATCGAATAAACTTCATCATTAGTTAATGAACCTGGTGCATTCATTGGCATTGATCTCAGAATATAATCATAGAGCGTAGTGGCATAAGGCCAATAGTTACCAATTGTTCTGCACTCAAACCCACAAGCGACATCCTCATCAGGGAATTCTTCTCCAGCTCTTGATACCAATCTCTCATTTATACCTCCTTCACCATTCACGCCATGACAAAACAAGCACTTTGAGGTATACAGTATTTCACCTTCTTCAACTGTTCCAGTGCCTTCTGGCAATCCAGTCCCATCAGGACTGACGTCAAGATCCCATGCTTTTATTTCTTCGATAGTTGCAGTTGTTCCAAAATTAAAGAATTCATCCATGTTTTTGTGAATTGATGTTTCTTTTAAGTTGGTTATCTCATCTGCAGCTAAAATAGATGATGGAAAGAGATAGAACAATAGAATAATTTTTATGCTGACTTGATATCTTCCCACTTACCCCCCTCATGAATAGATATTTATAATAGAGATGTTCTCAAGTTATTTTAATACATTCAATAAAATTTAAGTAATTATGTTTAAAATAATTAAATTTGTTTTAAAGCTTGTAATTTTCTCTAAGTAACGCTACTTTTCCTTTACAACTGTGATGGGGACAATATAGGTAGCATTATTATTGATAGAGACTGAAGGATGGTGGAAGCTTCAGAATAATAATTACTT
>QOPG01000004.1 GCA_003331585.1 Gammaproteobacteria bacterium
ATTAAAATTATGTTATAAATAAAGTTGTTTAATTCATCTGGATGTAAGCGTTGAATATTCGAATCGCAACCCGTAAAAGCGATCTTGCAATGTGGCAGGCAAATCATGTCTGTGAAAAACTAAAAAATTTGGAAGAAATAAGTAGTGTTGAGCTCGTTCCTATGACTACTGAAGGAGATTTAAACCTTGATCAAAATCTTCAAAAAATAGGTGGAAAAGGTCTCTTTATCAAAGAATTAGAACATGCAATTCTTCAAAAGAAAGTTGATATCGCAGTTCATTCAATGAAAGACATGCCCGTAAAATTACCAGATGGATTCTGTATTGCGGCCACTCTAAAACGAGAGTCACCATTTGATTCACTGATCACTAATAATAACTTAAAACTCAAACAACTGAAAAGTGGAGCTATCATAGGTACTTCCAGTCTCAGAAGGCAATCTCAAATCTTAAGACTTCGCCCGGATATAGAAATAAAAAACCTAAGAGGCAATGTTAATACGAGGATGAATAAACTCGAAGAAGGCGAATTTGATGCAATCATTCTTGCAAGAGCTGGCATTGAGAGGTTAGGTTTGTCTGAGAGCATTACAGAAACATTTTCACCTGATGATATGATCCCGGCAGCAGCACAGGGTGTTATAGGTATTGAATGCGCCACAAATAATAAAGATATTATTAAGATACTAAGCGCTCTCGATGATAAAGAATCAACTATTACTACTAATGCAGAAAGATCAGTTAACAGAGAGTTAAAAGCAGATTGTCAATCTCCAATAGGATCTTATGCGACAATAACTCAAACAAAATGTAAAATTGAAACTATAGTTGCTTCGCCAGACGGCTCGAAAACAATTAGAGAATCAATAATTGGAGACCAGGACAAAGCAGTTGAATTGGGTAAAATATTAGCCCAGAAATTAATCTCTCTCGGTGCAGAAGATATAATTAAATTATCTCAATTATGATTACATCAAAAAAAATTCATCCAAAAACACTCATTCTTCGTTTCAAAAAACAAAATAAAAATCTCATAAAATCACTCGATGAAAACAACATAGGATTTATTTTACTGCCACTGATGTCTATAAAAGCACTCGAATCTGAAAAAATTATTAAATCCATAAATAATATATCTTCGACAGATATTTTTATTTTTGTTAGTCAGAATGCAGTGGAAACAAGTTATAAATATTTAAGTTTTAATAACTCGAAAATAGTAGCCATTGGACCCACAACAAAGTCTAAAATTGAAAAATCTGGAGCAAAAGTAAACTTCTGTCCAAAAGATAATTTTACTAGTGAAAATTTACTTAATAGTGATTTTTTAAAAAATGTTAAAAATAATAATATAACGATTGTTCGAGGAGATACTGGAAGAGATAAACTTCGAAGAGAACTTCAAATTAGAGGTGCAAATGTTAAGAATTTAGTCACCTATAAAAAAATAATCAATGAGCTAACTATTGACGAAGTAAATCAACTCAAATATCTAATTGAAAATAAAACAATAGAATATATTGTCGTCATGTCAACAGAATTAGTTGCAAATTTTATTATGATCTTAAATTCACATAATATAAAAACAAAAAAATTACCTACATTCATCGTTCCTAGTCAAAGGATTTCTGAATACATAAGAAAGAATATACGGGGTTCAAAATGTATAGTTACAGATGACCCAAGAGACGAAGCAATTGTTAATACTTTAATCGAATATCTCTAATATGAAAGAAGTCAGCAAAAAAGATAAATCTAATTCAAAATCGTCGGCTATATTAACAGTGCTGTTAATTTTGTTAAGCCTGTTTATTGTAATTTTATATATTTATTTTGAGAGGAATTTTATTCATAAAGATAATTTTGAAGTATCAATTATTAATAAATATGAGATGCTAATTGACGAGAGACTAGGAGATCAAAGTAAAATCTATAATCAAATTAATAAAAAGCTTCTTGAAATAGAAAATAATCAAAATCAATTAATGATCGACTATGATTATTTGAAAAATAATGATTTTCGTCAGGAAGATCATCCCAATAATTCTGATATTTTTTTGGTATCAGAGACAAAATATCTTCTGGAGATGGCATTTTCCCGTAATCTTATATCAAGAGAAAAGAATGACATTATAAATTTACTGAGAGAAGCAAATCTAATTTTAGACGGATTAAATTATAAAGAAATAGATGAAATAAAATTGGCAATCCAAAATGAGATACAAGATTTATTGTCGAATAAAGATAACAATGAAGAATTGATATCGCAACTGTCACAACTTAGTAATAAAGTAGAATCACTAAAAACAAAAAATTCTTATTCTATAAATACTAAAACTGAGGTTACCTCTACCTCAAAATATCAAAAACTATGGATTTCAATAAAAGAGGCTTTAAATGATGTGATTTCAATAAAAAAATATGACTCGCTAGATATTGATAGAGAATTATCAGAAAAGATAATATCGATACAATTAAAAAAACTACTTAATGATGCAATACAATCAATAGAACTCAACAATACAGACTCATTTAAAGCATCACTAAAAGCCTCAAGTAATTGGATTAAGCTCTATTTTGATGAAAATGATAATGAAGTCATAGGAATTCAGGAAAAAATAAAAAAAATGGAAGATGAGGAGAATAAATATCTGAGTAACATTAAAGGCATAATAAATTTAATTGAAAATTTTGAAAAAACAGTACTTTTAACTAATCAACCGCCAATGAATTAAATGAAATTTGGCTTATACATCGTATTAACAATTTTGTTTGGTGCGTTTATTGCACAGATTTTGAATGAGAACCCTGGATATATATCTATTTATTTTAGAGATTATGTTATTGAGCTTTCTTTAATCTTTTTTTGCTTTGCACTAATCCTAACTTTTCTTTTTCTTCACTATTTAATAAAAACATTAAAAGCACCTAAAATAATTCTCAAAAAAACTAGGATCGCAATTCAAAATAAAGCAAATAATCTTCTTGAAAAAAGCTACCTAGAAATGTTGAAGGGTAATTATCCAATTGCTGAAAAATATGCAAAAAAAGCAAGATTCAATTGCAGCTCTCCTTTGTTAGCTTATATGCAGATCATACATGCCACTGACGCCCAAAAAAATCGCATGCAGAGAGATGATTGGCTTAAAAATGCATTTAAAAAATTTAAATACGCCGAAGAAGTGATTTTATACACTCAAGCTAAAATTCAGATGAGAGAATTAAACTATGAAGATGCTAGAGCAACACTAGGAAAAATAATAGAAAAAAATCCTAATAATATTTTAGCAAAAGAACTATTAACTGATCTGTATATTCGATTTTCAGAATGGGAATCACTTTCAAATGATCTTGATGATATTAAAAATAAAAGTAAATTCGAGAAGGATAAAATAGATAAGTTAGAGATTTTAATTTGTAATGCACTAATAAATTCTAAGGATAATATAAAAAGTATTAAGAAGTACTGGAAAGGTTTATCTAAATCCTTAAAAAATAATCCTATATTACTGAATGAATATTGTTTGAAATTATCAAGTAAAAATGAAAAGGAAAATGCGAAAAAAGAAATACTGTCTTTTATGAAAAAAGAATACTCAAATGATCTGGTAAAAACTTTTATTAAAATTCACTCTAATCAGACAACAGATGTGATAAAAAAACTATCCCAGTGGATAGAAAAATACCCTCAACAAACAGAATTACTTCTCATGGCTGCTAAAGTAAGAATAAAAAATGAAGAATGGCACGAAGCAAAAAACCTCGTTGAAAAAGCCATATCAATAGAGACAAAAGAAGAAAGCTTTTTTATATTAGGAGAAATATTATTTCACTTTGGCAAAGTTGATTCTGCTTGTGAAGCCTACCGAAAAGGGATGAAAATGAAGATCAATAAATCTCAACCGAAAATATCTCCATGAATTATCTAATTGCAGGAGCTGGGTATACCGGTTTGTCAGTTGCAAAAAAATTGCAAGGAGAAAAGGTAACTTTATTGAGTAGAAGTTTTAATAATAAACTAGAATTCGATAGTCAAAAGATAGATCTGGATAAAGACGATTTTACAATTTCAATTACTTCACCTTTTGTAGTTCTTTATACAATTCCACCTAACACCGCGAGTTTAAGTGATGAGAGATTAAAATTATTTTTAAAAAAATTGAAAATAAATCCAAACAGAATAGTTTATTTAAGCTCTAGTGGTGTGTATGGAGATAGGAAAGGAAATTATACAGATGAAACAGTCAAGCCTAATCCCATAACAAAAAGAGCCATCAGAAGATTAAATGCAGAAAAATGCATTACTGACTGGTGTCATAAGAATAAAGTTGAGCATGTCATACTTAGAGTTTCAGGTATTTATGGACCTGATAGATTGGGTATTGAAAAGTTAAGACAAGGTCTGACTGTAATTAAGCAGTCTAAAGCAAAACCCAGCAATAGAATTCATATAAAAGATCTCACTAATTGTTGTATTAGTGCAATGATGAAAGATAAATTAAGTAATATTTATAATATTGGAGATGGAGATCATAGTAATCAGACTTGGTTTTATAAAGCTGTATGTCATCAAGTTGGTATAAAAAATCCAACTGAAATAGAAGCTGCAGAGGCTAAGATGAAATGGGGAGCAATGCGATTATCATTTCTCAATGAATCGCGACGACTTGATGTTAATAAAATGAAAAGGGAATTAATCGATAACCTCAGATACCCAAACGCAATAGATGGTATAAAAGAAAGCCTGCCTTAAGAGGACGCCTATGACAAAAAAAAATAGCACTGATGAAAATAAAATAATCTCGTATTTAGAAGATAATCCTGATTTCTTTCTCGATAAGAATGATTTGCTAATTAATTTAGAAATTCCTCATCAAAAAAAAGGAAGTATATCTCTTGTAGAACACCAAATTGAAATCTTACAGCAAGAGAATAAGCAACTAAAAAACCAACTTAACGAACTTATAAAAAACGCTTCATCAAACCATAAGATAATAGAAAAAATACAGAATCTCTCATGTAAATTAATTCAAAGTAAAAGCTCATCAGAGGCATTAAGTTATTCAAGAAAATTTCTGATAAATGAGTTTGAAATTAATGATTGTACATTCGTATTTTATGAAAAACGCGATTTTAAAAAATTTAAATTCTTACTGATAAAAAATAAAACAGATAAATCTTTAAAGTTATTTGAATCATTTATTAAAAATAATATCCCGAGATGCAACAAATTAAGTGACACTCAATACCAATTTCTTTTTATTAATTCTGATTCAATTAGATCCAGTGCTCTAATTCCCATTGGCCTAAGTGAAAATATCGGTTTTCTCGCAATTAGTAGTCTTGATGAAGAGCGATTCAGTCCTGATATGAGTATGGATTATCTTTTAATCATAGGTAAACTTATCTCCAATGCAATATTACGATTTTAGAGAAATAATTAGCTTGCACCTGATGCCATGAAGAATGAAAAAAAATGGATTGATAAATTTATAAATCATCTTAAAGTTCAGAGACAATTATCTCCATATACCTGCAAAAACTATTACAAAGATTTGATTTTATTTTTCCAATATTGCGAAGAAGGTGATCTTGATTCATGGAACAATATTGACTCTGAGCACATTAGATCATTCAGTGCCGTAAGATTCAGATCTGGAATTAATCCTAAATCCATTCAACGAAATCTCTCCTCAATAAGATCTTTTTTTAATTATCTAATAAAAGAAAATAAATTAAAGAATAATCCAGGTCGATCGGTAAGAGCGCCAAAAACAAAGCAAAAACTTCCCGAAAATATAGATGCAGATATGATGATGCAATTACTCGATATTAAAGAAAATGGATTTATACCCAACCGAGATCGAGCAATTTTTGAGTTAATGTATTCTTCTGGATTAAGATTATCTGAACTCGTCAATCTGAATACTACTGATATAGATTTGTCGGATGCAACTGTCATAGTAACTGGAAAAGGAAATAAGCAACGAATAATACCAGTTGGGCGATATGCAATTAGAGCCATAAGTTTATGGTTGGAATCAAGAAATGAAATTCTGTATTCAGAAAGTAAAGCTCTTTTTATGACAAAAAAAGGGAAACGAATAAGCAACAGATCCATCCAATCTAGATTAGACTATTGGGGAAGGAAGCAAAATATACCCACAAAAATTTACCCGCACATGCTAAGGCATTCTTTCGCATCACACCTATTAGAATCAAGCCAGGATCTCAGGGGGGTGCAAGAATTACTTGGGCATGCAAACATAAGTACAACTCAGATATATACACATCTTGATTTTCAGCACCTTGCCCAAATATATGATGATTCACATCCGCGAGCAAAAATTAAGCGGAAGGAATGAGTAATAGTTTAATTGGTAGTTTTTTGCTACAAAGTGAGGGAAAAATGGAACAATTTCGCGGCACCACTATTGTCTCTGTAAGAAGAGATAATAAAGTTGCAATTGCTGGGGATGGGCAAGTTAGCCTAGGCAATACTGTTATGAAAGGGAATGCGAAAAAAGTAAGGACTTTGGCTTCTGGAAAAGTGATTGCTGGCTTTGCAGGTGGTACAGCAGATGCATTTACACTCTTTGAATTATTCGAGAGCAAAATAGAGCAATATGGAAATCTTACAAGAGCAGCCATAGAGTTAGCTAAGGAATGGAGAACAGATCGTCGACTTCGTCGCCTCGAAGCTCTTCTTTGTGTGGCAGATCAAGAATCTTCTTTTATTATATCTGGAAATGGTGATGTTATAGAGCCAGAGAATAATATTATGGCTATTGGGTCTGGAGGATCCTTCGCACAAGCTTCCGCACTTGCATTAATGAAGAACACTAAATTAGATGCGAAAACTATAGCGAAAGAATCATTAAATATTGCGAGCGAAATCTGTGTATACACAAATAACAATATTATTATTGAAGAACTGATTAAGAAATAAACATACGAGATAACTATGTCCCAAATGACACCCAGAGAAATTGTTCAAGAACTTGATAATCACATTATTGGGCAAGATGAAGCAAAAAGAGCGGTTGCAATTGCTCTAAGAAACCGATGGAGACGCTCTAACGTCGACGAACCACTCAGAAGCGAAATTACTCCAAAAAACATATTAATGATAGGAGCAACCGGGATTGGGAAAACTGAAATTTCTCGTAGGCTAGCAAAACTTGCAAAAGCCCCATTTATAAAAGTGGAAGCCACAAAATTTACTGAAGTTGGTTATGTTGGTAGAGAGGTAGATAGCATCATAAGAGATCTGGTGGATATCGCAGTAAAAATTACCAAAGAAAGTGAAATGGAGAAAGTAAAGCATCGCGCTGAAGATGCAGCAGAAGAGAGGATCTTGGATGCACTGCTACCACCCTCACCTTCAAGTAACAAAGATGGCAATGGGCAACCTGAATCTAAAATGCAAGACACACGACAAAAATTTCGCAAAATGCTTAGGGAAGGAAAGCTTAGTGAAAAAGAGATTGAACTAGATATTCAAGCTGTTCCAGTTGGAATAGAGATCATGGCACCACCAGGGATGGAGGAAATGACTAATCAACTTCAAGGAATGTTTCAAAACCTCTCAAATAATAAAACCAAGACTCGTAAGTTAAAAGTACAAGATGCTATGAAAATTTTGACTGACGAAGAAGCTGCAAAAATGCTTGACGATGAAAAATTAAAATCTCAAGCCATAGAAGCTGTTGAAAATCAGGGCATAGTATTTTTAGATGAAATTGATAAGATCGCCAGAAGATCAGAAGGCGTCGGTGCGGATGTATCAAGAGAAGGTGTTCAAAGAGATCTATTGCCTTTAATTGAAGGTTCAACTATTAACACAAAATACGGAATGGTTAAAACAGATCATATTCTTTTTATCGCGTCTGGTGCTTTTCATGTTTCTAAGCCCTCAGATTTAATTCCAGAATTACAAGGAAGATTCCCAATACGTGTTGAATTAAAATCTCTTACAACAGAAGATTTTGTAAAAATTCTAACGGAGCCCGATGCATCACTAACAACACAATATTCAGCGCTCATAAAAACTGAAGGAGTAAATCTCAAATTCACTAAAGATGGAGTTCAAAGACTTGCTGAAGTGGCATTCCATGTTAATGAAAATACAGAAAATATTGGTGCACGAAGACTTCATACTGTCATGGAACGCCTACTTGAAACTGTGTCCTTCGAGGCTTCTGAAATAGATGGGAGTAATATTAAAATAGACAAAAATTATGTAAATGAGCATTTGGTTGAACTGTCTAAAAACGAAGACTTAAGTCGTTACATACTTTAATCGCAACCAGATAGATAAATGCCAAGTGTACCAATTGAAATAAAAGTACAAAAAAAACAAAGAAGATTGGTTATCGAATACTCTGATAAACAATCTTTCGAATTATCATTCGAATACCTAAGAGTTCACTCTCCATCCGCAGAAGTGAAAGGTCATGGTCAAGGTCAAGAGGTACTTCAATTAAATAAAGAAAATGTTTCGATTGAATCAGTGTTGCCAGTAGGCAACTATGCTATTAAGTTAATCTTTGATGACGGTCATGACTCAGGTATCTATACCTGGAAATATCTTCAAGAATTGGGAGAAAATAAAGCTAAGTATTGGCGAGCTTATCTCGACCGAGTTAAAGCTTCTAGATATACTTCGATCTAGTACAAATAAAATTGATCATGAATAAAAAAACAACTCACTTTGGATATAAAACTGTTTCTCAAGAAGAGAAAGCGGGTTATGTAAAAGACGTATTTGATTCCGTTTCAAATCGATACGATTTGATGAATGATCTTATGTCTGGCGGCTTACATAGGCTATGGAAAAAATACACAATCGATAAGGCTTCAGCTCGATATGGCCAGAAAATCCTTGATTTGGCGGGTGGCACAGGTGATCTAGCTAAAGTTTTTGCAGGTAAGGTAGGAGATGAGGGTCATGTTGTTTTAGCTGATATTAACTTCTCGATGTTGAACGAAGGTAGAACAAGATTAATAAATTCAGGAATTTCAGGAAATCTATCAATCACGCAAGTTAACGGAGAAAATTTAGCCTTTAAAGAAGGGTCATTTGATATTGTCACTATTGCATTTGGTCTGAGAAACATTACTGATAAACAGGCAGCACTTTCTTCTATATATCAGACATTAAAACCTGGGGGGAAACTTCTAATTTTAGAATTTTCAAAACCCATAAATTTATTGCGTCCTGCATATGATTTATATTCATTCAAAATTCTTCCTCTTCTGGGTAAATTGGTCGCTAATGATGCAGATAGTTATCAATATCTAGCTGAATCAATAAGGATGCATCCAGATCAGGATAAACTAATAACGATGATGGAAGATGCAAATTTTGAAAGATGCCGTTTTACAAACTTAAGTGGTGGAATTGTAGCTTTACACGAAGGGTATAAATTTTGATATTAATGTCAGACAAACATAGTTTAATTAAACCACTTCTATTGGCAATTAACAGACAGATAGAAACGAAAACACCTGCTGTTAAACTATGCGAAGAATTGGAAGGTAAAATTATCTCAATCAATATAAAAAATACATCACACCATTTCGATGTGATAATTAAATCAAAAGAATTCCAATTACATCCCATACCAAATGAATATCATGTAAAAATATCAGGCTCACTTCTGAGCTTCGTTAATTTAGCGAGAAAAGATTCTAAAGATGCAGTTATTGATGGCTCTATTAATTTTGATGGTGATGTGGGTGTAGGACAGAAATATCAGAAGTTAATTGGTCTATTAAAACCTGATATTGAGGAAGAATTATCTCATTTTGTTGGGGATATTGTGGCAAATAATTTTAGTTCATTTGTAAGGGCGACAAAGAGGTGGGCGATTAATTCAAAAAATACTTTTGATGAGAATATCGCTGAGTATCTCCAAGAAGAAACAAGAATTATGCCTAATAAATTTGAGTTCAATAATTTCTCAAAAAAAATCAGTGAGCTTCGAGATGATGTTGAACGTATTGAGATCAGAATTAAAAACTCATTAAACTCAAGATAAAAAATGTTAACCCCTAAAAATATTATCCGACTTTTTACTATACAAAAAATTCTTTTTGGCTATCGGCTAAATGAATTGATCGATAAAATTCCAATATTAAAGCCTTTTAAATATTTATTTTTCTTTTTTCCTAAAAAAATAAATAATCAGTCCTCATTAGGAGAAAGAATAACTAGAGCATTAGAAGAATTGGGTCCCATTTTTGTTAAATTTGGGCAAGTAATTTCGACAAGACGTGATCTTCTCCCCGCTGATATAGCCAATGAACTAGCCAAACTTCAAGACCAAGTTACTCCATTCGCTCAATCTGAAGCCATCAAAATACTAGAAAATGAATACGATAAACCCCTCAAAGAAATTTTTTCAAAAATAGATAAAAAACCATTAGCAGCAGCATCAATCGCACAGGTGCACAGTGCTTTATTGAAAAATGGCAAGAAAGTAATAATAAAAATATTACGTCCAAATATAAAAAACCAAATTGAACGTGATATCGCGATCCTATATGCGATTGCTGAATCCTTAGAAAAGTTTTGGGATGAGAGTGAACAAGTCAAGCCAATAGAAATTGTCAAAGAGTATGAAAAAACCATCATAAATGAACTCAATCTTAAAAGAGAAGCAGCAAATGCGGCTAGACTAAAAAGAAATTTTTCAGGATCCGATCTACTCTACGTCCCTGAGATATATTGGGAGTATTGTAGATCCAATATTCTTGTGCAAGAAAGAATATTTGGGGAACCAATAAGAGATATCGAGACGCTTAAAAAAAATAATACAAATATGAAAAAATTAGCTGAGAATGGAGTTGAGATATTTTTTACTCAAGTCTTCAGGCATAATTTCTTCCATGCTGATATGCATCCTGGAAATATTTTTGTAAAAATAGAAGATCCAAATAACCCTAAATACGCAGCAGTCGACTTTGGAATAATTGGTACTTTAACAAAAGACGATCAGTACTATCTTGCGGAAAATTTTTTGGCATTTTTTGAAGGTAATTATAATAAAATCGCACAATTACATATTGACTCTGGCTGGGTTCCAAGAGAAACAAGGGTTGATGAACTTGAAATAGCAGTGCGCACAGTATGTGAACCCATATTCAATAAACCTCTGTCAGAAATTTCATTCGCCAATGTCCTAATTAGTTTATTTAATACTGCCAGGCAGTTTAATATGGAAATCCAGCCACAACTGATCCTTCTTCAGAAAACACTGTTTAATATTGAAGGTTTGGGGCGGGAACTATATCCAAACCTAGATTTATGGAAAACTGCGTATCCTGTCTTAAAAGAATGGATGAATGAACAAATAGGAGTAAAAGCAGTAGTAACTGATCTGAAGGAAAACCTACCCTTATTGAGGCAAACTGCACGAGATTTTCCAAGGATCTTAAAAGAAATAACATTAAGGTCAGAACAAGAAAACACAAACAAAATGAAAGTTATTGAAATTCAAAAAGAGTTATTGAAACAAAAAAATCAACTTTTTACTCTTAGTGTGAGTGTCACTTCATTTTTATCAGGAGTCCTTATTCATTTATTTGGATCAAGTCCATTAATTGGTTCAACCTTATTATTTATAGGTGTTATGAGTTTTTTCAAAGCTAGGTAAAAGTTGTGAGAACGGTAAAAAGTTTTGTAAAAAGAAATGGAAGAATAACAACTGGGCAAGTCTTCGCTTTAAAAAATATGTGGTGTAAATTCGGCATCGATTACACCGAAAAAATCCTAGATTTAAAAAAATTATTCGGCAATCAATCGCCTGTTCATATTGATATTGGTTTCGGTGACGGAAATGCTCTTATTCAAGAGGCAGAAAAGAATCCAAAAACAAATTTTATTGGTATTGAAGTCCATAGACCTGGGATTGGACGATGCTTAATGGAGATCAGAAAGAAAGAACTGAGTAATATATTGATCTCATCGCACGATGCTCAGGAGGTTATGAAATCACAAATTAAAGATGATTCACTAGATCGGATAAATCTTTATTTTCCTGATCCCTGGCCAAAAAAAAGACATTATAAACGAAGAATTATTCAGACAGAGTTCTTAAACTTATGTGCAAAAAAACTTAAAATGCATGGGATATTCTGTATCGCAACAGATTGGAGAAATTATGCTGAACACATTGATTCTGTAATCGATCTGAACGAAAACTTTACAATTAAAATACGTTTAATTCATAAAGGTGAAGGTGAAGCAAATAGACCATCCACCAAATTCGAAAAAAAAGGTTTAAAGAAAGGTCATTTAATCTGGGATTGGGTTTTAAAAAAGACTAACTAGATTAAAATTTATCATGGCAACTTTATAATCACTCTTTCGTTATTGATAAAACATTCTAGTTTTAATAATTTACTCCCCACACATGGCCCGGAAACACATAATCCACTCTCAATATCGAAAATTGCTCCGTGAGAAGAACAAATAATTTTCTTTTTATCTGGGGTTAAAAAATTATCCGGACTCCAATTTAATTGATGCCCAGCATGAGGACAATAGTTTTTATATGCATAAATATTTTTACCATACTTTACTAAGAAGCCATGAAAAGGCCAATCACCCTCACCCACTTTGAACTCCTTACAACCAGAATCATTTATCTCATCAATATTGCTTATGCTAAACTCGTTTGAGTTTCTATTCTTCATGTTTAATTTTATCGTATTGTTTTGCTGCAAAAAATGATAAAAATATTGCTGGCAACCCAAGAATTCCGGCATAAATGAAGAACCCAAGCCAACCAGATATTTCTTGAATATTTCCTGAAAAACCTGCTAAAAATTTCCCAAAAAATGTGCTGACTGAAGAAAATAATGCATATTGTGTTGCAGTAAATTTGAGATTAGTGAGACTGGATAAATATGCGATGAAAACTGTTCCTGCGAATCCCATGGTAAAGTTATCAGCACTTATTGTAATAGTTAACATGCCAATGTTTGGACCAACTAAAGCAAGAATTGCGAAGAAAAGATTGGTGCTAGCAATAAGAATAGTAGCCATAATAATGCATCTTGATAATCCGAGCTTGAGGATAGCAACAGCTCCGATTGCAGTACCTAAAAGAGAGACCCAAAGTCCATAGAATTTAGCAATACTTGCAATCTCTGTTTTTGAAAATCCTATATCCAATAAGAATGGACTGGCCAGTATTCCTAGCACATAATCACTAACTCTAAAAAATGAAATAAATATTAAGATCATAATGGCCGACCTTCCATAACGATCAAAAAAGTCAACAAAAGGTTGGACTACAGCAGATATAATCCATTCTTTTCCATTTATTTGATTTTGATTTAAAGATTTCGTTTCACAATTTATAGATGGTGGCTCTTTGCAATAAATTGTTGTCAATATTCCAATCAACATAAATAAGGCCATCATTTTATAGCTTGTAGACCACGAACTGTATTCAGCAAATAAAAAAGCACCTGCCGTTCCAAAGGCAATCGCCACTCTGTACCCATACTGATAGGAGGCAGCTAGAACTCCTTGCATTTCAATTTTTGCGATTTCGATTCTGTATGCATCAAGTGCTATATCTTGTGTGGCTGATAGCAAAGCGATTGCGATAGCTACAAAAGTGAATGCGGTTAGTGCGTTTCTAGGGTCGATATTAGAGAGATAAAACAAAGAAATAGCAATACCAATTTGTGATACTAGGAGCCATGATCTTCTTCTTCCAAGATATCCTCCTAAAAATGGAACTTTTAATGAATCTACTAGAGGCGACCAAATAAACTTAAAACTATATGCAAAACCAAGCCAAGCAAATGTACTAATCGTACTTCTCTCGATATCCGATTCTTCTAACCAGCCTGTTAATGTTGAATAGACTAAGGGAAATGGTAGGCCTGCTGAGAATCCTAGAAAGAATATCGTCAATATTTTTTCTTGGAAATAAAATTTCCAATCTATTTTAGAAAGAAAGAAAATTTTTGAATTCTCACTATTCAATCTAAATGCTCCAATCATACTCAATGATCAAAGGCGCATGATCTGAAAAACGCTTCCTTTTATATATTTCAGTTGAAAGGACTCGATCTCTCAATTTTGATGTAACTATTTGATAATCAATGCGCCAACCAACATTATTATCCCAAGCCCTTCCACGATTTGACCACCAGGTATATTGGTCCTCTTTATCATTAATTAATCGAAAAGCGTCAGAATATTTATATTCTGAGAAAACTTTAGTAAGCCACTCTCTCTCTTCTGGCAAAAATCCAGAATTCTTTTTATTAGCTCTCCAGTTTTTTAGATCAATTTCATGATGCGCTATATTCCAGTCTCCACACAACACATATTCTGAGTGTCGTCTTCTTAATTTTTTAAGATGATTTTCAAACTTTTCTAGGCACTCCATTTTAAAACTTTGCCTGACATCTCCTGAAGATCCTGATGGCAGATAAATAGAAACCACATTTATCGAATCAAAACGTACTTCGAGATACCTGCCTTCTTCATCGAATTCTTTGTATCCGATTCCGCAAATTATTTTCTTTGGTTTTATGCGGCAAAATATTGCAACTCCGCTATAGCCTTTCTTCAAGGCATCATTGTAGTAGCAAAAGTAACCTTTAGGTCTAAAACACTCATCTTCTAGCTGATGAATTTGCGCTTTAGTTTCCTGAATACAGACTACATCAGCATTTTGGCGTTTTAGCCAATCGAAGAATCCTTTTCTGGCAGCAGCCCTTATTCCATTTGTATTTACACTTATAATTTTTAACAAAAATTAATCCTAATTTGCCCTTTTGTCACTAAAGTATACTGACAATAAAAATTACATAAACATATAATATCGTTGTGCAACAAAAAATCGCTAAATTGTTTAATTGATAATATTTTTATTCATATGGAAGAACATAAAATAAAATTCCTGAAGATGGCAATTGAAATGAATGTTCTTCAATTTGGCAGCTTTAAATTAAAATCAGGCAGGCAAAGTCCATACTTTTTTAATGCTGGATTATTTAATACTGGAGAATCAATTGCGGCACTAGGTCAGTATTATGCTGATACCATTATGTCTTCTAATATTAATTTTGACATGATCTTCGGTCCTGCATACAAGGGAATCCCAATAGCAACATCCACGGCATCAGCACTATCAAGAAAATACAATACAAACAAACCTTTCGCATATAATCGTAAGGAGCAAAAGAAACACGGCGAACAAGGCCTGATAGTTGGTTCCAAAGTAGAGGGCAAAGTTTTGATTGTAGATGATGTTATTACTGCTGGAACAGCAGTAAAAGAAGCATTTCAACTTATTAAGTCATCAGGAGCTAACGTGGCAGGCCTCGTGGTATCAATAGACCGCCAGGAGATTGGCAGTTCAGATAAATCAGCTATACAGGAACTGCAAGAAAATTTAAATATTCCTGTTGTGTCAATCGCGAATCTTCAAGATCTAATCAATCATATTGAAACTAGCCAAAACCTAATAGAATATTTATCTTCAATGAAAAGATATCAATCTAAATATTGTTCAATATAATTTTACTCTATGATTTGCCAGAATGTCCGAACCCACCTTCTCCTCGGTCTGTCTGCTTAAATTCTTGAACAATATCAAATTCAACTTGTTCAACAGGTACAAATACCATTTGAGCAATTCTTTCGCCAGGTTTAATGGAATAAGAAGTTGAACTTCTATTCCAACACGAAATAAAGATTTGGCCCTGATAGTCTGAATCGATTAGCCCTGTCAAGTTCCCAAGAACAAGCCCATGTTTATGACCTAAGCCGGATCTAGGTAAAAGGACTGCTGCAAGTTTATTGTCTGCAATATAGATTGCTATTCCTGTTGGAATCAAAACAGTTTCACCTGGAGTCACTTTAACTTCTTCGTCTATGCAAGCTCTCATATCCATACCAGCCGATCCATCGGTTGCTATATGTGGCAATGGAATTGATGAACCAATCTTAGAATCAAGTATTTTTAATTGTATAGATCTCAATATTTTAACCATTTAACGAATTGACATTACATTCGAAGTTTTCATTTTACTATTATCTAATTTTAGACAGAATCTCTCTGTAATTAATTCAACAAGTTGTTGTGCGAGTATTGTTTTTCTTTTTTTCTCGAATTTTTTTTCTCCACCATTCCAAAAAACACTTACAGCATTTTCATCAACATCAAAACCAATATTTTTTCCAACCTTGTTAGCGATTATCATGTCTAAAGATTTTAATCTAAGTTTCTCTTTTGCATACTTTTTTAGATTTTCCGTTTCTGCCGCAAAACCAACAGTAAAAGGAGGTTTTTTCTGCTCTGCAACAGATGAAAGGATATCTGGTGATTTTGTCAATTTGAGTGACAGTGTTTCACCTTGTTTTTTTATTTTTTGGTTCGATAAGTTATTACATTGATAATCAGAAACTGCTGCCGCTGAGATAAATATCTCAACTTTTGGTAAATTATTATGCACAGCTTTAAACATCTCTTGTGTTGATTCCACTTTTACCATTTTAATACCATCGGGCGTAGGTAAATGGGATGGACCGCTTATCAGTGTTACATCACAACCAAAGGACGAGAAGGCGCTTGCCATTGCATATCCCATTTTTCCAGAACTTCTGTTCGATATATAACGGATTGGATCTATCGCTTCTCGTGTCGGTCCTGCTGTAATTAGGATTTTTTTTGATCTTAGAGGTGAAGACAAAGAATACTTATTTTCAATATAGTCCAAAATAACATCTGGCTCAGGCATTCTGCCTTTACCTATTTCGCCACATGCTTGGTCGCCATATTCAGGTTCAATAATTCCTACTCCACGTTCATTTAATATTTTTTTATTTTCCTCAACTGCTTTATTTGCCCACATCACAGAATTCATCGCCGGCGATATTATAATAGGCGCTTCTGATGCAACACAGAGTGTTGATAGGAGATCTTCAGCAGAACCATAAACTAATTTAGACATAAAATTTGCTGTCGTCGGAGCAACTAAAATACAATCAGCCCATCGAGCTAACTCGATATGACTCATTGCGGCTTCTGCTTTTTCGTCCCACAATGAACTTCTTACCTCATTCGATGAAACTGCTTGGAGTGTAGTTTTCGTGACAAATTTTTTTGCGCTCTCACTTAAAACCACTCTTACAGACATTCCATTAGCCCGAAAAGATCTTATCAATTCTGGTGTTTTGTAAGCAGCAATGCTTCCGGTTATTCCTAATAGTATATTTTTCATAATAATCTGGGTAATTGTATCTCCAAGACTGCAAGCTTATACGTTTCGGGGTATAAATTTCCAGTAATAATTTTATCTTTAAGGGTTGAAGAATACGTTTTTTTATTAATCCATGAAAAACAGTTAATATGTATTAACAACAAAATTAAATTATTTAATAAAGAATCTTGATATGATAGCGTTTGACTGGTATAAAGTTTCGCTGATTTACTAGCTATCACCTTATTAATTAGATTTTAAGAGAATTAACATGTCTAGAGTTTGTCAAGTTACTGGAAAAAGACCAATGAGTGGAAACAATGTTTCGCATGCTAATAATAGAACTCGTCGTCGTTTTCTTCCAAATTTACAATATAAGAGATTCTGGTTAGAAAAAGAGAATCGATATATTAAATTGAGAGTCTCCCAACAAGGACTCCGTTTAATTGATAAGCATGGGTTAGAGAAAGTTCTTGCTGACATTAAAAAAACTGCTAAAAAGCTTAAAGGGTAATAGAAATGAGAGAAAAAATAAGACTTGTATCAAGTGCTGGAACTGGACATTTTTATACCACAGATAAAAACAAACGTTTGCATCCAGAAAAGATGGAGACGAAGAAATATGATCCAACGATTCGAAAACACGTTCTATACAAAGAAGCAAAAATCAAATAATCCGCCTCCAGTCCATAACTGCTCGAACTGGTGATTTGATATAGGCATTTAATATTATACAAACTCTGAAGAATGCCTGAACTACCTGAAGTTGAAACTACCAAAATTGGAATTCGTCCTTGGATTACAGATATTCTCATAGAGGATGTTGTTATTAGGGAAGACAGGCTTCGTTGGAAAATACCAAACTACATTCGATCTAGATTAGTAGGTAACAAAATAAAATCTGTCACAAGAAGAGCGAAATACCTTTTATTAAATCTTAAACATGGGTCAGCAATTATTCATCTTGGTATGTCTGGAAGTTTAAGAGTTATCGAGAGCAATGAGCCTCCTATGAAACATGATCATTTTGATATTGTTTTTAACAAAAAAATTTCTTTAAGATATCGTGATCCAAGAAGATTTGGTGCTTTTTTATGGAGCGAAAAACCTCAAAAGCACAAACTGCTCTGTAAGCTTGGTTTAGAGCCTTTATTAGATGAATTTACGGGAGATTATTTATGGGAAAAATCTAGAAACAGAAAAACAACCATCAAACAATTGATTATGAATTCTCAAATTGTTGTTGGTGTTGGAAATATTTATGCATCTGAATCATTGTTTCTTTCCGGAATAAATCCATCATTACGAGCGAACCGCGTATCTAAAATTCGAATGAAAAAATTAGCATCCAAAATTAAAACTGTACTCAACGAAGCTATAAAAGCTGGTGGAACAACATTGCAAGATTATTACAAAAGCGATGGTAACGCAGGGTATTTTAAGCAAGAATTAAAGGTATATGGTAAAGAAAACAGTCCATGCATTATCTGCGATGCGTCAATACTAATGAAGAAATTAGGCCAGCGATCAACTTTTTATTGCAAAAACTGCCAGACTTGATAATTCTTTTTAATTAGTTTTGAAGCGATCAACTAAAGCTTTTTCGACAACAGGAGACACAAAACCACTAACATTTCCCCCCATTGTTGCGATCTCCCTGACTAAGCTTGATGTTACAAATGCATATTCCGTCGGTGTAAGAAATGCGGTTTCAATATGTTTAGCTAAATAACGATTCATATTTGCTAATTGTAACTCATACTCGAAATCAGACACTGCCCTTAACCCTCTTACAATCACACCAATATCATTTTCAACTGCAAAATCTACAGTTAGGCCAGAATATTCACAAACTTCAATATTTTCTATGTCACTTAATACACTTGTAGCCATTGAGACGCGCTCAGAAAGTGAAAACATCGGATTCTTTTCTGGATTTGCAGCGATAGCAACAATTACAGAATCAAATATTTTTGACGCCCTAGTAGCAAGCTCCCTATGACCGAGAGTCATGGGATCAAATGTTCCTGGATACATTGCTTTAACAGACATCTTAAATCCTCTTGTATTTATTTATAATTAAATAACTTTTATCAATGCAAAACAAACATTAGCAATATTTTTTTTTCGAGCTATTATCCATTTTTTTGGTAAATCAGGAAATTTCTGGTTCTTGTTGATTTCAATATAAATATATCCCTTAGGCGTTACAAGCTCATATTTAATAATCAGGTTAATCGTTTCATCAATTATATTATCCGTAAAAGGAGGATCTAAAAAAATCAAATCATATGAATTATTTTTATTTGAAGATAAAAAATCAAAAGCATTTGTTTTAAAAATATGAGAATTTTCTGCAATAAATAATTCTTTTGCTTTTTTCAGCTGTTTGATTGCCACTTCTGTTTTATCGATAAAGATACAATTATCCGCACCTCTGGATAGAGCCTCGAAACCAAGGCTTCCTGTTCCCGCAAAGAGATCCAGACAATTCAATCCTGATATCTCAGATCTCAACCAATTAAATAGCGTTTCTCGAATTCTTTCTGATGTTGGTCTTAATCCTTCATAATTCTCTACTTTAAGAGTTCGATTGCGCCATTTTCCAGAGATAATTCTTACTTTTCCTTTATAAATATTTTTTGATGAATATTTTTTATTACTAGTCATTTTCAAAGTATATTTTTATATAATAGAACAATCATAACTGAGAATGACAAAATGAGTGATAAGGAAAGTAAATCAATAAGCTTTTTTTCTCGATTAAAAAATACTCTTGCTGGAACAAAGGCATCAGTAACAGATAATTTTTTTAATTTCTTGGGTAAAACCTCTATAGATGATGATCTTATTGAAGACATTGAAGCGCACCTTATCATGTCAGATGTTGGTATTGAAACAACAGATATAATTATTAAGCAACTTAAAAACGAAACAAAGAAAAAAATTTCAGAGATAAAAGACCTCAAGAATGTCCTAAAAAATATCATGCTATCTATCCTTGAACCTGTAGATATTAGATTAACCGTCGAAAGTGAGGATAAACCGTTCGTTATTCTCATGGTTGGAGTTAATGGTGCCGGTAAAACAACTTCTATTGGAAAATTATCTAGCTCTTTTATATCAAATAATAATTCGGTGTTATTAGCCGCAGGAGATACTTTCAGAGCAGCGGCTGTTGAACAATTGGAATCTTGGGCGAATAGAAATAATATTGATATTGTCTCTCAGGTCAGCGGCGCTGACCCTGCAGCTGTTTGCTATGATGCTTATGATTCTGCAAAGGCAAAAAATATCGATATCCTAATGGTAGATACAGCAGGAAGGCTTCACACACAAAAAGGGCTAATGGATGAACTCGTTAAAATAAAAAATACTCTCAATAAGCAATCCTTGGATGCACCACATGAAATTCTATTGGTTCTTGATGCCAGTTTAGGTCAAAATGCTCTGATTCAAGCAGAGAGATTTAACGAGACTCTAGGTGTAACAGGTTTAATCATTACTAAACTTGACGGAAGCGCTAAAGGAGGAATTCTTTTGAGTATTGCCAATCAATTAAATATTCCCATTCGTTACATTGGTATAGGTGAAAAAGCTGAAGATATGAAAACATTTGATCGTTTTGAATACGTCGATGCCTTGCTTGATTACCCTAACCCAAATGAAAGAAATTGATAATCTATTGCCTTAAGATTTACGCGATTTAACGCAAAAAATCACTAAAATATCGCCAAATTATTAACAATAAAATATATACTAAATTATTGATTTATATATATTTTATACAAATGTTTTATTATTTTTGCCTGTTTTTATTAGCACTCGTATTAGGAGACTGCTAAAATCTATACATTATTAGGTAAAAATTAATACAAAAATATGGATACAGTATTACCAAAAGTTAATTATGATTTAATACAGGCAGGACCTGTAGGAAGTCTTGACGCCTATATTCAAGGTGTAGGAGCTATACCTGTGTTGACCAGAGAGGCAGAACTTGAGCTCGCTAATAAATACAATAATGAAGAAGATTTAAAAGCAGCAAGAGAACTTGTCATGGCTCATCTTAGGTTTGTAATACATATTGCAAAAGGCTACACAGGCTATGGATTACCATTAGAAGATTTAATCCAAGAAGGAAATGTTGGTCTTATGAAAGCTGTAAAAAGATTCGATCCTGATTTTAATGTTAGGCTCGTCTCATTTGCAGTGCACTGGATAAGAGCTGAAATCCATGAGTATGTTCTAAAGAATTGGAGAGTTGTTAAAATTGCAACAACAAAAGCACAAAGAAAACTATTCTTCAATCTCCGTAAACATAAAAAAAGTCTAAGCTGGTTATCTGCAGATGAAACAAAAGCCGTGGCGGATGATCTTGGAGTATCTGTCCGTGAAGTAAGTGAAATGGAAAAACGATTAAGCTCGCATGATATGACGTTCGATCAAAATGGAGATGACAATGATGATAGTCAAAGTTTTACTCCCGCAGCATATTTGCCCAGCCCAGACAGTGATCCGGCAGAGACTGTCGAAAAAGAACAATGGAGAAACTCAACAATTGCTAAAATGCAGGAATCTCTGAATCACTTAGACCCTAGGAGTCAAGATATTTTAAATAGCAGATGGCTGTCTGAGAAAAAAGAAACTCTTCATGACCTTGCAGAAAGATACGGTGTTTCAGCTGAGAGAATAAGACAAATTGAAGTAAATGCAATCAAAAAGTTACGTCTTTCAATGATATAAAAATTTTTAAGTAGTTAAGATTGCCAAAGAACGAATCTCGAAAAATTTGTATATATTTCCAAAAATATAATATATTTTCTTTGCGAAAATATTACAATCTTTTGGCTTGCTTCATGGTATTACACTATAATATAAGCCTGATTTTGGGTTTATTAAACGCTAGAAAATATAATAAAAGGACTTAATTAGTCAGAGAAAATAATGGCAAATACAAAAGGAAAAAATCAACCTCTTGATGCGCTTGACTTACTAGATATTAGAAGTGATCTAACGGAAGAAGAGTTGATGGTTAAAGATTCTGTAGCTCGTTTCGTCGATGATAAAGTACTTCCAATAATTAAAGAATCATTTGAGAATCATACATTCGCTAATGAATTGGTTAGTGACATAGCAGATCTCGGGCTTTTTGGGAGTTCTATAGATGGTTATGACTGTGCTGGACTAAATAGCATTTGCTATGGATTAATCTGCCAAGAACTTGAAAGAGGTGATAGTGCCCTTCGAAGCTTTGTTTCGGTTCAAAGCAGTCTTGTGATGTTCCCTATTCATGCATATGGCTCCGACGAACAAAAAGATAGATGGTTACCCCAGTTAGCAAAAGGCTCAAAAGTGGGATGTTTTGGTCTTACCGAGCCCCATGGTGGATCTGATCCAACAAATATGAAAACACATGCAAAGAAAGATGGTGATGATTGGATTCTAAATGGCTCAAAAATGTGGATTACAAATGGATCTATTGCTGACGTTTGCGTTGTTTGGGCAATGACAGATGAGGGTGTTAGAGGATTTTTGGTAGAAAAAGATATGCCTGGATTTGATGCCCAGGAAATTCATAACAAATTCTCTTTGAGAGCATCTATCACTGGGGCCCTATTTTTTGATAATGTCCGAATTCCAAATTCAAATGTACTACCTGGAATCGTTGGTATGAAGGGACCTCTTAGCTGTTTAAGCCAAGCAAGATATGGAATCTCATGGGGAGTAATTGGTGCAGCTCAAGCATGCCTCGAAGAGGCGCTTAACTATTCTAAAGAACGCATCTTATTCAATAAGCCAGTTTCCCATACACAAACTATTCAAATCCGGCTTGCTGATATGTCCAGAAGAATTACAACTGCTCAGCTTTTATCTTTCAAGCTTGGCAAATTGAAAGATGCAGGTAAGTTGACACCTTCACAAATTTCAGTTGCTAAATGGAATAATTGTAGAATGGCACTGGATATTGCAAGAGATGCCAGAGATATATTAGGTGGAAGCGGTATAAGTGCTGAATATGTTCCTATTCGGCACATGCTTAATCTTGAAAGTGTTATAACGTATGAAGGTACCGAGACGGTCCATCAGCTAGTTGTTGGTAAAGAGCTAACTGGTATCAATGCATTTTAAGTGAATAAATCGATACTCAGATCTTAAATAAAGAAATGTGGCGCATCGCAGCGCCTATGATCCTCTCTAATATATCCATACCGCTCGTTGGTATAACGGATACCGTAATAACAGGACACTTAGAAAATCCAGAATATCTAGCTAGTATTGCTGTGGCGACAACAATTATTGGTTTCTTTGTTGCCAGTATGAATTTTTTAAGAATGGGTACTACCGGTATAACGGCTCAATATTTTGGTGCGAAGAATTTTGATGGTTTCAGAATTATTCTGGGACAAACTTTACTCGTGGCAATCTCAATCTCTTTCATCGTAATTTTATTACAAAATCAAATTAACCAAATAGGTCTTTTTTTAATTGGATCACAAGAAAGTGTTGCCTATTATGCTAGCCAGTATTTTTATATCCGTATATGGGGTATACCCGCTACACTTATTAACTTTTCATTAATTGGTTGGTTTATAGGCCTTCAAAATGCATCCGCTCCGCTGAAGATGGTAATAGTTACAAATATTACCAATATCATTTTGAGCCTAGTGTTTGTTTTGATTTTTCAAATGCAAATTAAAGGAATCGCTCTAGCTTCTGTAATTGCAGAAATACTTGGCACGCTCATAGGTTTTATATATGTCCTTAAGGAGCTAAAGAGATATAAAGGTCAATGGATCTCCAATAAGATTCTAAAATTAAAAGAATATAAAAGGTTCATGCAAATCAATATCAATTTATTCATCAGAACTCTCTCATTGATATTTGCCTTTGCTTTTTTAACTGCTCAGGGAGCAAGATATGGCGGAATTGTGCTAGGAGCGAATGCATTACTTATGAACTTTCAAAATCTTTTAGCTTACGTGTTAGATGGTTTTGCTCATGCAGCAGAGGCGCTTGTAGGAAAAGCAGTAGGTAAGAAAGATTCTAAGTTATTTAAATCTACAGTAAATATCTGTTTAAGATGGTCAGTTTATATTGCACTAATTTTTACCTTATTTTATATATTATTAGGGGAAAATTTAATTTACCTAATAACTCATCACCAAAATATTCGTGATATGGCTATAGAGTATCTTCCTTGGATGATAGTTTCGCCTATAGTCTCAGTTTGGTCTTTTCTATACGATGGAGTCTTTACTGGTGCTACTCGTTCCAGAGATATGCGTAATGCCATGTTAGTCTCATTATTAATGATTTTCTTGCCAAGTTGGTATCTTCTCCAACCTCTTGGCAATCATGGTTTATGGCTCGCTTTCACATTATTCATGTTCAGCAGAGGTGTCACTATGCATTTACTTTATAGAAGGATTAATCTTTCATCAGATTAATAAATATTAGGATGTTTGTTCTTCCACAGCACGCCATGCAGAATCAATTGCCGCATTGACATAGGCGTGTGCCTCTGAATCTGAATTTGCAATAGAGATATTTCCAAATTGCGCTCGACCGATTTCATGCGGTGCTTTCCCTTCTTCCCATTCCGGGTCATATAAAGATGAATATTCATAAGCATAGCCATGAGGCCATCGATTCACTGTGATAGCCCTAATATCAGTCTCATGATTGAAGCCGTGAGGTCCTAATAATGCTTGGAGCTGATCGCGTATTTGCTGCTCATAAGTAGCAAATGATGTTGAGTACACAATATGACGACCAGCTTTGTATAATTCTCGTAGAGTTTCTTTACCAGTTGCTTGTACCTCTGGAACGCTCATCATAAAGATTACCATTGGATCACTGGATTTTTTAGGTGGCTGATATCCGCCTGTTGAAGTATAAGGAGCTGTTGTAACTACAACAAAAGGATCTTTGGGGCAATCAATTCTATTAACACCAAGCTCAGAGAATGCAATGCCATCTTCTAAATGGATATTAGCCCAAACAAGTGGCATTTTTTCAGCATAACGAAGGCTGTTTTTTTGTGATTCAGGTAACTCTGGACATAAGTGAGGAATCATATTGTTGTAACAAGCTAAAATGGCGCGCTTCCCCATAACCCTTAATGCCATGCCCTCCTCTACATAATCCACTTCTACTCTATTATCCTCTGTTTGTCGCACACCAACTACCGTGCTATTAAGTCTTAATCGAATTGAATGTTCACTTTTATCGAGCATTTTATAATCAAAATGACTATTAGAAATATTTGTAAAGTCCGCATCATCTATTGTTACTGCTGGAATCAATTTCGCTACCAATAATCTTGGTACAGAGGCATTTCCATCGGGGAAATATAAGGATTCGCTGCCACTCATTTCCCATAATAAAATCTTTTGCAACAATTTCGTTAGTTTTCCCATTGATTGCAACCCAGGCGCACCGATTGAAAAAGCATCCATAACGCTAATATTTTTTCCACCAACACCCCAGAGTAACTTCATAAATGCATAGAATATCGACGAAGTTTCATCATCCAAACCAACCCGATCTGATAAGAAATCTCCGTAACTTACAGATTGAACATATCGATATGATTCACGAAGAGAAAGATCATCTAAATAATCTCGCCCTCCGTTAAAAAATTCTATTAATTTATCTTGCTCAATGACTGGTATTGGCAATGCTTTAATAGCAGTTTCAATATCACCTTCACCTTGGTTTAAAGTCATCCAATTAGCTTTAACGGTAACATGGCCATTAGGGCCCGGAAGAGATAAAGCGCTTTGTCCATCAGTGCTTGTTAGTGACTCATAGCCATCACTTTCATTATCTCTCATAGCATCTAGATCAATACCTAAGTCCTGAAGCAACCCTTTTGCTTCCTTACTGTAATCTCTTGGATTTTCTAGATTGACAGATCCGCCAATACCCAATAATAATTTTCCATCATGCTCAAATTCATTACGTTTGGCGTGACCACCAAAATCATCGTGATTATCCAATAGTAAAATGCGTGCATCTTGACCCATTTTTTGTTGATAAAACCTAGCAGCAGCGAGACCACTTATTCCTGCACCCACGATCACTAGGTCATATTCTTCATTGAGATCTTTGTAGGAGGTCGGCTTTTGACCTGTCCATGCTAATGCATGCGCCACCTCAAAAGAACCTTGATGACTGCCACGCATACCATTAAGCATGGGCGGATAATTATATAAAGATTTATCTAACTCATGGTTCAATAAATCACTCTGTCCAAATAAATTAAGAGGACTTAAAACATTAATTCCTGTCCCAATGATTACACCATTACAGAAATCTCGCCGTGTTACATTTTTCTTCACTAACTAAACCAATCATTTATATAATTTAATATAATACTATAACAATGAGAGATGTTTGTGGTCACTCGATTTAATTAAAAGAATAGAGGTTAAAAATGTCAGGATTAAATAAGCAAGTTAAGTTAAAAATTGATGATGCTCTTGCAAGTCAACAGAGCTATGCGCTAGAGCTTCGAAAGTCAGACTATAAAAGAAGAATTGAAGTGCTAGATCGATTTGAAAAGGTATTTCGAGCCTCAGAAGAAAAAATATACAAATCTGCCGCCGACGATTTTGGTAAGCCGCAAGCTGAAGCGGATATAGCAGAGATAATGCCAGTTCTGATGGAGCTTAAGCATGTACGTAAAAATCTGAAAAAATGGATGAAGCCGATTCCGGTTAAAGCGACCATGATGCTATTTGGCACTTCATCGAAAATTGTCAAGGAGCCAAAGGGCGTAACCTTAATAGTTTCACCTTGGAATTATCCCTTTTACCTAACTTTTGGCCCTATGATCTGGTCTATTGCGGCAGGTAATACAGTCATCATAAAGCCTTCAGAGATGACACCTAACATGTCTGCTATTATCAGTGAGATTGTCGAAAAAGCATTCAGTCCAGAGGAAGTTTGTCTATTTCAAGGAGATGCTGTCGTGGCCAGTTATTTAACTAGTTTACCTTTTGATCATATTTTCTTCACGGGTAGTCCGGCGGTTGGAAAACACGTAATGGCGGCTGCGGCGAAAAATCTAACGTCAGTAACATTAGAGTTGGGTGGTAAAAGTCCAGTAATAGTCGACAAGTCGGTAGACATTAAAAAAGCTGTGAAATCGATTGCCTGGGGTAAGTTTGTCAATAATGGGCAAACTTGTATTGCGCCAGATTATCTCTATGCTCACGAGTCAATTAAAGGTGAATTTGTTACAGAATTGGTGGCCTGTATTGAAAAACAGTATGGTCTAGGTAATGTTGCTAGGGACAATGATGATTACTGCCAGATCGTCAATGATACTCACTACCAACGTATTAAAAGACTGTTGACCGATGCGCAAGCACGAGGTGGTAAGCTGGTTACAGGAGGTCAAACTGATGACACGAAACGATTTATAGCACCAACATTGATTGAAGGAATGGCGAGGAATGCAGCTATCATGTCTGAGGAGATATTTGGCCCTTTATTACCGATAATTACCTTTACTGATCTTGATGAAGTGATCTCATATATCAATAGTAAGCCTAAACCCTTGGCCCTATATATTTTTAGCAAAAATAGTCGCAATATTGAAAAAATACTGACTGAAACTAGTGCGGGTGATTCCTGCATCAACCAAACTATGATGCATAATGCGCACCAGAATCTGCCGTTTGGTGGGGTTAACAACAGTGGCATTGGTAAGTCGGGAGGTGTTTGGGGATTTGATGCCTTCAGTCATGAACGAAGTGTATTAACTGATAAATTTAGCTCTGCATCAATGCTGCACCCGCCCTACACGTCGAAGGTTAGAAAATTGATCAAAATGGCTATTAAGATGGTGTCATAATTAATTTTAAATGTTGCTCAGCTTATTTCAGGGCTGCCAGTGAGCAAGAATTGAAGCAATCAATCCATCTTTTCGATCTGACCTGATACTGAATTTACCGCCCAACGGTAGGCAATAATTCCTGAAATAATATTCGCTGTGGCATATGCAATGAATATTCCACTCATAGAAAAGTAGATTTCTAGTATATAAGCCATCGGGATATATATAATTACCATTCTGATAAGACTGATTACAACAGCCGGAGATGGTTTTCCCATGCCATTAAATGCGGCATTCATTGTCATCACAATCCCATAAGCTCCATAACTGATCGGGGCGAATAACAAAAACAAAGATGCAGCTTCTATTACTGATTCACTTTGACTGAACAGTAATGGCAAAGTATCTCGATAAATAATTAAAATAGCTGCGAAAAATAAACCAACTGATAAACAGAAGATAGAGCATTGTTTAAGAGCTTGAAATATTCTTTTTGATTTTTTTGCTGAAAGATTTTGACCAACAAAAGGTCCAATAATCGCTGAAAGCGCATAAAACATAACCAATACAACGGATTCAATTCGACTAGCAACGCCAAACCCAGCCACAACCTCAGGGCCATATGTAGCTAACATAGCGGTTATCACAGCGGTAGCAATTGGAATTATAGTATTGGTTGCTGCAGCTGGAATCCCTACATGAAGGATATCAGACCAAGAAGATTTCATTTCCGAGAAACTTGGTTTTTCATAACTCAACATATTTAAGCGGTGGCTCATAAAATATATAGTTCCTAGAAAAATCGCACCTCTTGAAATCAAAGCTGCCATTGCTGCTCCTTTCAGCCCCATAGCAGGAATCGGACCAAAACCAAAAATCATGATTGGATCAATAGCTATATTTGCAATTGAAGCAATTATCATCAATAAACTTGGCAAGCGTGTGTCTCCGGTGGCACGCATACTGCTCATTCCAACCATACCTACAACAACAAATGGAACACCTAGATACAGTATTTCCATATAACCTCTAATAAGAGGAATCATTTCTTCAGGAGCACCCAAAGTTAGGAATAACCTATCTATAGTCATTATTCCTAAAAAGCTAATACTGCCGGTTATAATAAATGAAAGTAATAAACTATCGGTTGCTAATCTTGCAGCACGAACCGGATCATTCGCTCCAATAGCCCTTGCTACCACCGATGAAGTTCCAGCACCTAATCCAATAGCGACGCTCATGACTATCATTAATATTGGATAAGCAAAGCTCAATGCCGCTAATTCCCAATCCCCCACCATACCGATGAAAAAAGCGTCTGCAAAACCTTGTAACATCATTGTAAAAACACCAAAAAAAACTGGCACAGTCATTTTGACGAGATGCTCACCTACTGGTCCTTTAGTTAGTCGGGCTTGCTGTGATTCCATTCCTAATCCTAAGTTATATTGTAGAAATATACTGTGCTATGAAATATCATATCTCGAGATATATAAAGTACTTCGCCAATATAGTAGCTAAAATTTTATTCCTTACACTTTTTATATTTCGAGGAATTTAATCATACTCTTTGCAGCTTCTCTTCCTTCATAAACTGCAGTAACAACTAAATCAGACCCCCTGACAGCATCACCTCCAGCAAATATTTTATTATTGCTCGTTTGAAATGCTAAATTTTTTTCAGTTGCCACTTTGATACAGCCATTTGATTTTTTTAAGATATTAAAATCATCCACCCAATTCGGTGTATTAGGCAGATAACCAAAAGCAATTATGACGACGTCTGCATCAATTATCTCTTCTGTATTTGCAATAGTTTCAGGAATACGTCTTCCACTTTCGTCGGGGTTGCCCAATCTTGTCTCAGTAACTTTTACTCCAGTTACTTTTCTCTTCCCCATTATCTCAATGGGCTGTTTATTAAATAAAAAATTTACCCCTTCTTCTTTACTATTTCGAACTTCTTGTTTTGATCCTGGCATGCTGTCTTCATTTCTTCGGTAGATACAACTTACAGAGGATGCGCCCTGCCTAATTGCAGTTCTATTGCAGTCCATACCTGTATCACCTCCCCCTAAAACGACAACATTTTTATCTTTAAAATCAATGTAAGGATTTTCACTATCATCAATACTTAATTCCTCATTCACGTTACCAATAAGATATGGTAAAGCAGGATAAACTCCTTCTAGATTTTCCCCATGAAATCCACCACTTATTGCTTGATATGTTCCAATCCCAACAAATACAGCATCAAATTCATCATAAATAGAAGAAAAACTTTTATCTTTACCAATATGTGTATTCAAAATAAATTCGACACCCATACCTTCCAGAATATATCTACGCGTTTTTACCACGTCTTTATTTAACTTAAATGGAGGAATTCCAAAAGTGAGCAATCCTCCTATTTCCGAATAAGAATCAAATACAACGGGTTTAACCCCTGCTCTAGCCAGGACATCAGCTGCAGATAATCCCGCAGGGCCTGCACCTATTATCGCTACTCTTTTTCCTGTGCTTTTGACATTCTCCATGTCTGGACGCCATCCTTGCTTTATGGCTTCATCAGTTATGTATTTTTCAATATTTCCAATACTGACTGAGCCAACACCATTATTTAAAGTGCATGCATCTTCACATAGACGATCTTGAGGGCAAACACGACCGCAAATCTCAGGTAAAGAGTTAGTTTGATGCGACAGATCTGCTGCTTCAAATAATCTACCCTCCTCAATTAACTCCAGCCAATTAGGAATATAATTATGTACCGGACATTTCCATTCACAGTATGGAATTCCACATGAAATACACCTACCTGCTTGTGCCGCAGCTTCGGCACCATCATAAGACTCATAAATCTCATCAAAATGCTTTATTCGAACCTCTGGTATTTCTTTTTCTGGATCTTTACGAGGTATTTCAATGAATTGTAATGGATGCTTTGACATTGTCCTTTAAGCCGCGTCTCTTAATGAGGCAATTAATGATCCCAGTTCAGATGCTTTAGGTTTTACAACCCAAAACTTTGATAAAAAAGATCTGTAATCTTGTAAAATTTCTTGTGCTACATCGCTTTCTGTAGCCTCGTAGTGATCAGTTATCAATGACCTCAAGTGATGAGCATGTGCTTCCATATTTTCTGGTGTTATACGATGGATATCGATTAACTCATGATTATATAAATCCACAAATTTTCTATCGAGATCCAATACATAAGAAAACCCTCCTGTCATTCCTGCACCAAAATTTAATCCTGTCGGTCCAAGAACGACTACTACTCCATCTGTCATATATTCACAGCAGTGATCACCAGCACCCTCTATAACAGAGACTGCACCTGAATTCCTCACAGCAAATCTCTCTCCTGCTTGTCCGCTAGCGAATAATTTTCCTCCAGTGGCTCCATATAGACATGTGTTACCAATTATGACTGTTTCACTGGGTAAAAATTTTCTATTTTCGGGTGGTTTAATCGTGATTCTTCCTCCACCCATACCTTTACCCACGTAGTCATTTGCATCACCTGTTAAGTTAATATTCAAACCTTCAACATTGAAGGCACCCAAACTTTGTCCAGCCGTCCCTTTTAGATTTAAATAAATAGGCGCATCTGATATTCCTTTACCACCGTTCAATCGAGCTATTTCACCTGATAATTTTGCACCGATCGACCTGTTATTATTATAGATATCAAAAAAGAACTCGCCTCCTGTTTTATCTTTAATACAAGAAAGTGTTTCCTTGAGGATAGTTTCGGCTAATTCACCTTTATCGTATGGATCATTTCCTGGTGCTGAACAAAACCTAGGTTTATTTTTTGTTAGACCATCTGAGTCAATGATGGGTCTCAAATCTAGGCTGCTTTGTCTTTTTGTCTCACCTGGTAGTATTTCAATTAAATCAGTTCGACCAATTATTTCTTCTAAACTTTTTACACCCAGCTTTGCCAACCAATAACGCACGTCTTTAGCAATAAATGTAAAGAAATTAATTATCATGTCAGGTAACCCAATAAAATACTCACTTCTTAAGACATTATTTTGTGTCGCCACGCCTGTTGCGCAATTATTTAAGTGACATATTCTTAAATATTTACAGCCAAGAGCAACCATCGGCCCGGTACCGAATCCAAAACTCTCCGCTCCCAAAAGAGCTGCCTTTATTACATCCAATCCAGTCTTAAGGCCACCATCGGTTTGCAATATAACTTTATGCCTCATGTCGTTTTTACTAAGAACTTGATGCGTTTCTGATAATCCCAATTCCCATGGGCTTCCTGCGTACTTAACAGAGCTAAGGGGGCTTGCACCTGTTCCACCATCATGTCCAGATATCGTAATCAAGTCAGCATATGCTTTGACTACTCCAGCTGCGATGGTTCCTACACCTGGCTCTGCGACTAGCTTGACTGAAACAAGTGCTTTTGGGTTAACCTGCTTAAGATCAAAAATCAATTGAGATAAATCTTCAATAGAATATATATCATGATGAGGTGGAGGGGAGATTAAACCAACACCCGGTTTCGCGTACCTCAGTTTGGCTATCATCTTATTAACTTTATGGCCAGGCAATTGGCCGCCCTCTCCAGGCTTCGCTCCTTGAGCAATTTTTATCTGGATAACTTCAGCATTGACGAGATACTCGGCTGTAACTCCGAATCTCCCAGAAGCTATTTGTTTTATTTTAGATCTCCTCTCATTGTTATAACGAGAAGGATCCTCGCCTCCTTCTCCTGAGTTGGACCTTCCACCCAATCTATTCATTCCAATAGCCAAGGCTTCATGAGCTTCAGGCGATAAAGCCCCAAGAGACATCCCAGCACTATCAAAACGCTTGATAATATTACTCAAAGGCTCAACATCATCTACATCAATTTTTTTACCTAATGGCACTGGCTTCATTAAGTCCCTCAGAGTCGAAACAGGTCTTTGATTAACCAGATTTGCATATTTTATGTAGGTATCAAAACTGCTTGTTTTCACTGCTGCTTGCAGTGTTGATATCACCTCAGGATTATAACAGTGGTACTCACCATCATGGACATACTTATATAGACCCCCTTGAGATAATGGCTCTCCTGAAGAATTAGATAGTAAAGTAAGTTGCCTTTGATCCTCCTCTAAATCAGAAAATTTTGCCCCTTGTATACGGCTCACAGTTCCTCGAAAACAAAAATCAACAATCTCTTCATGCAAACCTATAATTTCAAATAATTGTGCGCCTCTGTAACTTGCAACAGAAGATATTCCCATTTTTGACATAATTTTAAATAGGCCTTTCCTTATACCTCTTCTGTAACTTCTGCCCAATTGCTGTGTTCTATCAACATTTCCTCTTCTTGCTAGATCATGCAAACTTTGATAAATCAAATACGGATAAACAGCGGTAGCCCCATATCCAATTAAACATGCAAAATGATGGGAATCTCTAGCCACAGCCGTCTCGACAATAATATTAGTTCCACATCTCAAACCCAGTTTTATCAGATGATGATGCACTGCACCTGTTGCAAGAAGAGCATGGGCTGGAATCATATTTGATTTGAGATAACGATCACTGAGTAATATAAATGCTTTTTTTTCTATTGCAGCTGCTTCCGCTTCTCTGCAAATTCTTTTTAGCGCATCTTTTAAGTTACCCGATTCAGGGTAATTCAAGTCTATGAAAGCATGTCTATCTCCAAACATTTCAGGCAATAGTAACTGCCTCAATTTTTGTTGAGATAAGACAGGTGAATTTAAAATCACTTGATCAGCATGCTTTGATGACAAATCAAATAAGTTAGCAGCTCTGCCAATATTTGTTTGTAATGTCATGACCACGCGCTCTCTCAGTGAATCTATTGGAGGATTGGTAACCTGAGCGAATTGTTGTCTGAAATAATCAAAAGGAGATCTAATTTTCTTCGAGAGCACTGGCATCGGTGTATCATCCCCCATTGAACCAACAGGCTCTTGCTCTGTAATTGCAAGAATACTAATAACCTCTTTAAGTTCTTCGCGTGTTAGATTAAACATCTTTTGATAACTCAATAGCATTTCTTTATCCATTGGTTCAGCCGCAATTTTTCTATCAATTAACTGAGAGTCCAGATATCTAAAGCCATTCCTTAGCCATTTTTTATATGGTGATCCAGCTTTTATTTGATCGTGAATTTGATTATCACTGAGAATAGAGCCTTGCAGTAAGTCAACAGCGATCATTTCACCAGGTTTGAGTCGACCTTTCTTAATCACATTATCATCCGAATAATCATAGACACCGATTTCTGAAGCAATAGTTATATGCCGATCTTTTGTTATTACGTACCTTGCAGGCCTTAATCCGTTTCTATCAAGACAACACGCTGCGTAACGCCCATTCATAAATACGATTCCAGCAGGACCATCCCAGGGTTCCATGTGACATGAATAAAATTCATAAAAAGCCCTTACATCTGAATCCATCATTTCGTTTGCTTGCCAGGCGGGAGGAATTAGAATTCTCATTGCTTCTAATAAGTTCATTCCAGAAATTTGCATCAGCTCTAACATGTTATCTAAAGTCGAAGAATCAGAACCAAATTCAGAAACAATAGGTCTCAGATCGGAAATATCACCCAATAAATCTGTATTAAAATATTTAGCTCTTGCTGATGCCCAATTTCTGTTTCCTTGGATTGTATTAATCTCTCCGTTATGGGCAAGATAACGAAATGGTTGGGCTAGCTTCCATTCAGGGAGTGTATTGGTAGAAAAACGCTGATGGAAAAGGCAAGAGGATGTAACTAGATTTTTATCTTGTAAATCCAAATAAAACTCGGATAGTGCGTGTGGCATTACCATACCTTTGTAACTGAGTGTTTCAGAAGAAAGGTGAGTGATATATGAAAACTCATCTAGATTTTTATACTGATTTTCGGCTCTTCTTCTTGCTAAAAATAATTTTCGCTCGAATAATGCATCCGAAATATTTTCAGGACAATTCACATAAACTTGCTCAATATAGGGGAGTGTTTTTTTTGCAATAGCTCCGCAAACAGAGCTATTAATCGGGACCTTTCTCCATCCTGCAATTTTAAGCTCTTCCTTTTGAATACAATCATTAATAATATTTTTTATGGCAGATCTTTTTTTTATATTTGGATTTAAAAAGACAGTTCCAACAGCAAATTTTTCATTCAATTTAATATTTAAATTACTAGCTTCTTGTTTTAGAAAATTTTGTGGAAAATTTAATAAAATACCACAGCCATCTCCAGTCGAACCATCAGCTGAAATAGCGCCTCGATGAGTTAATCGTTTTAACGCTGTAATTGCTGTTTCTATAACCCAGTGACTAGGTTGATCATCTATATTTGCAATTAGACCAAAACCGCAACTATCGCGTTCAAAAGATGGGTCATATAAACCTCTTCTTTGTTTTTTGGTCATAACTCCTCCGGAGCATGCAAGTTAAATACCTGCAAACTCAGTTTGTATATAAAACAACTTCAAGTTGGTCTGAATATTCGACTTTTCAAATATTGTATTTGAAAGAGATGAAATCGCGTTTTTTATTGTGCTCCTTTGAAAAAAAGGAGAAGTTAAGTATATGATATTTCGGTGTTTAATTCCAGTTAGAGAGACTACTGATGTGAGGCAGAAACATTATTCAATCGGTTTGTGAGCAATATAGCTGCAACAGATAATCCCAAAACGAATCCGCACCATATAAAACTCGGTGGCAACTTGTATACTTTTCCTAAAACATAAGACAAAGGGAATGCCAAAACCCAATAGGAAAATAAGTTAATTATCATAGGTACTTTTGTATCTTTATAACCTCTTAGTGCACCAGCTGCACCAATCTGAATTCCGTCAACAATCTGAAAAATAGCGGCTACTAAAAGTAAATTCATTGCCATGTCCTTAATAAATTTATTATTTGTATACAAATCTATGATTTCACCCCTAATCAATAACAGTAAACATGAAGATATAAGCATGAATAATCCGCAAATAAATACGCCTGTATATGCATAAACTCTAGCTTGATTATTATCGCTCTTTCCTAGTGACTGGCCCACTTTAACTGTGGTTGCTGCACTGATTGCGAGAGGAATCATAAAGGTAACTGTGATGACATTTAAAGCAATTTGATTAGCACTTGTAATTATTGCACCCAAAGTTCCAATCATGATTGATACGGCTGAGAAAAGGCCTGCTTCAGCTGTTACAGATATAGATATAGGGATACCAAGTTTAAGAATTTCGCGCATGATGGTTAATCGAAATGCTGTAGCTTTTTCGAAAATCTTTAGCTTCTTATATCTTGGGTTCATAAAAACATAACAAGAGAGATAAAAAAACACCAACCACATTGAAATAGCACTTGCTAAACCGCAACCAAGAACTCCCAATTTTGGTGCACCAAAATTTCCAAAAATAAAAGTGTAATTTAACAAGATGTTAAGAATGAGTGCCAAAACTGATGAATACATAACTGGCCGAGTAAAACCTATGCCCTCAGTTGTATATCGAAAAACAAGGAAAAGGAAAATTCCTGGAGCACCATAAATAATAGTAGTTGTAAATTCGATTACAAGATGACGAAATTCAATATCTATACCCACAGCCTCAAGTAAAATAGTTATGAACTGTTTTATAAGCAAAATTACAATAACTCCGATAAAGAAACTCATCAAACATGCCTGACGAGAATATCGACCAATGAGCTGTTCTTTCTTTTCACCAAATAAACGGGCAACAATTGGTGACATCGCCATCATCATCCCGTTGTATGCTTGAAAAATTAAAAACCAGATACTTCCTCCAACTGCTACCGCAGCTAATTCTTTGGGGCCTAATTGCCCAGCCATCAGCGCATCTGTAACTTGGATACCGGCTATTGCAAGATTGTTCGCAATTAATGGGGAAGCAAGTTTTAAAATTGAAGTTATATTGTTAAAAGTAATTTTCTGCATGATTTTAAAACTATTTATTTATGAATGTGCTAATCGACATCTCTTCATCAAAAAATTAAGTGAATGGCGTATAATGTTAACCTGATAATAAATAAATTAAATATATTTAGGAGATAAGCGAGATGCTTGGTGACGGAAAATCAAAAAAAGTTGGTGTGATTGGTGGGTCAAGAATACCATTTTGCAGAGCGAATACCGCTTACAAAGACTCATCCAATCAAGAGATGATGACAGCCTCGCTTAAATCAATTGTAAATAAATTTAATTTGCAAAACACAGTATTGGGCGATGTAGCGCTTGGTGCTGTAATAAAACACTCCAGTGATTGGAATCTAGCAAGAGAATGTGTAATTGATTCTGGGCTTTCTATTAAGACGCCAGGTGTTGATATGCAAAGAGCATGTGGTACAGGATTGGAAACGATAATGAACATTGCTAACAAGATTGCCCTAGATCAAATTGATTCAGGCATTGGGGGTGGTGTTGATTCAATCAGTGATGCGCCTATCGTTTACAATGACAATTTAAGAAAAATATTACTTAAAAGTTTTACTGGAAAGTCTCTAAAAGAAAAACTCGTTCCTTGGTCTAGAATGAGACCAAAACTATTAAAACCAAAATTACCTGGTGTAAAAGAACCCAGAACAGGTCTATCCATGGGAGAAAGTACGGAAATTATTGCAAAAGACTACGCTATCTCTCGTCATGACCAAGATACATTGGCAATAGAAAGTCATGCTAAAGCCAGTCGTGCTTATGATGAGGGATTCTATAAAGACCTAGTGGTCCCATTCGAAGGTGTTGAAAAAGATAATATAATTCGCCACGATTCCACAATTCAAAAGCTAGCCTCATTGAAAACAGTCTTTGATAAGGGGGTAAATGCTACTTTAACACCTGGAAATAGCACATCTCTGACAGATGGTTCTGCAGCTGTATTACTTGCTAGTGACGAATGGGCAAATAAAAATAATTTGGATATAGAATCTTATATAACAAGTTTTGAAATAGCTGCTGTAAATTATATTGATAATGAAGGCCTCCTAATGGCGCCAGCATATGCAGTATCAGAGATGCTAAAAAAACAAAATCTAAATCTACAAGATTTTGATTTTTATGAAATACATGAAGCTTTTGCTGCTCAAACATTAGCTACCATTAATGCCTGGAAATCTGAAGAATTTTGTAAATCAAAACTCGGAAGAGAAAAGGTAATGGGTTCCTTTGATCATAACAAACTCAATGTAAAAGGAGGAAGTCTTGCAATAGGACATCCATTTGCAGCAACAGGCGCTAGAATTGTCGCTACATTGTCCAAGTTACTCAAAGATAATGGCGGTGGAAAAGGTTTGATTTCAATATGCACTGCGGGTGGTATGGGTATTACTGCCATTTTAGAAAGATAGAAAAATTACCTGCGATCAATATCATAGATAATCTCAGACACATACTTTCAAGTTTAAATTCAATCCTCTGGAATGAATATTGGATAATGATAATCGCATTTACGGGTCTAGTTTTCACAATTTGGTCAGGATTTGCTCAATACAAAATTATACGCCATACACCAAAAATCCTAGGCGGTGAATTCAACAATAAAAATGATGATGGCGTTATTAGTCATTTTCAAGCACTTTCCACAGCCTTATCAGGAACCGTTGGACTTGGGAATATTAGTGGAGTTGCGTTAGCCATTACATTGGGAGGTCCAGGAGCAATTTTTTGGATGTGGGTAATTGCCATTTTTGGTATGGCAATAAAATTAATCGAGGTTATCCTCTCGATGCTTTACCGAAATACAGAAGATCCAGAAAATCCTCATGGAGGGCCTATGTGGGTAGCAGAAAATGGATTCAAGAAAACATTTCCAAAGTATAAAAAGCTCGGCAAGACACTTGCAATACTTTTTGCTATAAGCATTGCAACTTCCTCAATCACTGGTGGCAATATGTTTCAAGCATGGAGTGTTGCAGATATTACTTATGAATATTTTGGCATTGAAGGGTGGGTTACTGGAATTATTTTATCAATAATTGTGGCAGCAGTTATATTAGGTGGAATTGAAAGAATAGCGAAAGTCACATCAAAAATAGTACCAGTCATGGTTACGTTATATATTCTAGCTGGATTCTACGTGTTATCTATTCATATTTCAGAAGTACCTGAAATGTTAATTTTAATTGTAACTTCAGCATTTACTACAACTCAAGCAAGTGGTGCTTTTATAGGAGGCACCGTTGGTACTGCTTTTATGTTTGGCACCAAAAGAGCAATATTCTCAAATGAAGCAGGTCAAGGGTCATCACCTATTGTTCATGCCGCAGTAAAGACAAATGAGCCTGTAAGAGAAGGAATGATAGCTGGAATTGAACCTTTAATTGACACAATTGTAGTTTGCACATTTACAGCCTTAATCATCTTATCTACTGGAACTTGGGATCGTAAAGCAGACATAGAGTTCGATGAAATACCTACTGTCAATTATGAAAATAATGCGTGGTCATTCTCAAAGATAATTCATAATGAAAAAAATGGTAAAGCCGGTGATCCAGTAATCATGTTGGTTGAAGCAGGAAAAAATAAATCATCCAATCAAAATATTCATAAAATTCCTGGAAAAATAATGGTTAATCGAGATAATTTTGAGATTCAATGGAATGATTTCTCCTCTGACATAAAGCCTAAAATTATTACTGATGGATATTTTTATGATTATGTTGGCGCTACAATGACTGCTAAAGCTTTCGATTCAGTTAATCCAGGCTTAGGAAAATGGCTTATAACTATTGCATCATGGTTCTTTGCAATATCTACGATAATGGCCTGGGGTTATTATGGGGAACAAGGAATAATTTATCTCGCGGGAGAACAAAGTAAAACATCATTTCGCATCATTTATTGTTTGTTAATTTTTATTGCTACTCTTGGCTTTATTGAAACAAGTGTTGATCTTGATAATTTGAGTGGTATTGGTTTAGGAATAATTGTTTATGCGAACCTACCAATTTGCTGGGTGTTCGGGTACCAAGCTATAAGAGCCTATAAAGCATATATAAACAACGAAAAAGTACGTAACATTGAAAATTAAAAAACAGCATCCACATATCTGATATGCCAAAACTAAAATCGGATAAAAATTTTAATCATGGATCGACTAGCTCAATAGGTGTATGTATCGTAAATCTGGGTACTCCAGAAAATACAAGTACCGCTGCTGTAAGAAAATATCTAAGACAATTTTTATCCGATTCTAGGGTAATTGAAGTTCCAAAAATTATATGGTGGTTCATTCTAAATATTTTTATCCTTCCTTTCAGGCCTGCCAAATCTGCTGAGGCATACGGAAAGATCTGGATGAAAGAAGGTTCACCCCTCCTGATTTTTTCAAATGAGATTAAAGATAAACTTCAAGTTTTATTTGATGAAACAGAAACAAATCAAAAAATTCATATAGAGCTAGCAATGTCATATGGTCAACCATCAATTCAACAAGCAATTGATAATCTCATCAGTAAGTCTGCTAGGAAATTATTTTTGCTTCCCATGTATCCACAATATTCAAGCACAACAACCGGATCAGTTTTTGAAAATATCACAAAAGAACTCTCAAGGCAGCGCTGGATACCCGAATTTAGATATCTCAATCATTATCATGATGAGCCTGAATATATAGAGACAATCTCAAAAAGTATAAAAAAACATTGGAAAAAAAATGGTAGAGGTGAAAAATTACTATTTTCTTTTCACGGGCTACCGCACAAAATGCTTCTTGATGGTGATCCATATCATTGTCAATGCTATAAAACTGCAAGGTTAATATCTAAAAAACTGTTGTTAAATGAAAATGACTGGTTTGTAAGTTTTCAATCTCGTCTTGGTCCCACAAAATGGCTAGAGCCTTATACTGACGAAACCCTTAAGTCTTGGGGGAAAAGCCAAGCTGGAATTATTGATGTGATATGCCCAGGATTTTCAGTCGATTGCCTAGAAACACTTGAAGAAATTGCTATGGAAAATAATGAGCTATATCAAGAGGCGGGTGGCAAAGAAATTCGTTATATCTCAGCTCTTAATTCCGAAAAAGATCATATCACTTTTTTGTACGATCTAATACGCAAGAATATTTCGGACTGGATAAAAGTAGATGAATTGATTGGTTACGACGATATCGAGAGAGAACTTAAGATATCTCGTGATGAAGCCTTAAAAAAAGGTGCAAAGAAATAACACTTACTGAGACTGAAGGTCATTAATCCTCTCAGCTTGCCTTCTGAGTGCTGTCCCAATTCCAAGCTCACTATACAATTCATTAATTCCAGTTATATTTGGTTTTTCAATAAGTAAATTTTGCTTAATATTCTTTATTTCAACATGACATTCTATACCAGTAAGTTTTCTTGAAAGCATTACCTTGTCAAAATGCTTCTCAAGCTTTGCTCCTAGTGTTTTTGACCCTCTGACTGGGACTTTATAAATTCTATCCAAATTTCTATAGATGCTATCTAAATCATTAAAATGTTGAAGGAGGGCTACAGCTGTTTTTTTTCCCACCCCAGGCGCACCGGAAATATTATCTACGGCATCACCAGCTAGTGCTAAATAATCAGCTATTTGTTCAGGTTTTACTCCAAAAACATCGGGTATTTTGTTGTAATCTATTTTTCCTTTACCGGTATAGTCCCAAAAAATATCATCTTTCCCGATTAATTGTGCGAGATCTTTATCTCTGGAAATAATGGTTGAAGGTCTTCCAGACTCTCTACCAAATCTAACAAGTGTTCCAATTAGATCATCTGCCTCATATCTTGGATGACTCCAATTAAAAACACCAAGTAAGTCAACGAATTCTTTGCACTGTTGAAATTGTCTTTTCAGCTCTATCGGTGCTGGCTCTCTATTAGCTTTATATTCAGCGCAAATTTCTGTTCTAAATGAGCTTTCGAGACTCTCATCAAATAAAATTCCAAGATATTTTGGATTATTCCTTTCGATAAAATCACCGATAAATCGACAAAAGCCATAGAAAGCATTGATAGGGTTCCCTTTATTGTCGGTGATGTCTTCTGGCATTGAATAATGAGCTCGAAAAACATAAACACTAGCATCAATTAAATATTGCATTTTTGCTCTTTAACCAGAAATATTTATCATCATATATTAATTGAAAAAAAGTTGTTTAGATTCACTATTGGTTGTGTCATTATTCGCTTTTTTATAGAAAAATCTTGGTTTGTATTAATATTATCAACTTCATAATTAATGAAGGTGGAGGAAAAAATGTCACTGACAATTGGTGTCCTCAAGGAGAGAGTTGAAGGCGAAACCCGTGTTGCATTAACACCGGAAATTGCAAAAAAACTAGTTTCTTTAAAAGCTCAAATTTTCATGGAAAAAGATGCGGGGAAATTATCTAATCATCTAGATAGTGAATATGAAGATGTTCAATTTTTAGATGAAAAAGAAGTACTAAAGAAGTCTGATCTCCTACTCACAGTTCAGCCAATTAGTCCTGAGCAATCGGATAATTTAAAACAAAATTCGTACGTTATTGGAATGATATTTGGTCATATTAATAAAGAGGTGGTGCAATCCTTTTTGGATAATAAACATACATCATTTGCGATGGAGCTTATGCCGAGAATATCTCGAGCACAAAGCATGGATGTTCTTTCATCCCAAGCAGCAGCCTCTGGTTATCAAGCAGTGTTAATCGCAGCAAGCACGCTCGATAAATTTTTTCCCATGCTAACCACGGCTGCCGGAACAATCAGGCCCGCACAAGTTCTAGTTATTGGAGCTGGTGTTGCAGGCCTTCAGGCAATTGCGACTGCAAAAAGATTGGGCGCAATAGTAAAAGGGTATGATGTGAGAAGCGCGACAAAAGAACAAATAGAATCTCTTGGAGCAAAATTCATAGATACAGGTGTATCTGCTGATGGTGAAGGAGGATATGCAAGAGAATTAACTGATGAAGAAAAAACGAAGCAACAAGAGGCATTGGAAAATGAAATTGCAAATTGCGACGTTGTAATTTCTACTGCTTTAGTCCCAGGAAAACCCGCTCCAAAAATTATCAGAAAAGAAGCTGTTAAAAAGATGAAGTCTGGGGCATTAATAGTTGATTTAGCGGCTGAGACTGGAGGAAATTGTGAGCTCACGAAGGCTGGTGAAACAATATCGACTGGAAATGTAAAAATTGTTGGGCCTATAAATCTTGCATCATCTCTAGGAAAGCATGCCAGCGAAATGTATGCGAGAAACTTATATAATTTTATTTCTCCTGCAATAAAAGATGGCGAATTAAATATTGATTGGGAAGATGAAGTTTTCTCCAAATCCAACCTTACTCATGATGGTGAAATTAAACATAAATCTTCTAAAGAGATGATACAAGGAGATTCATAATGATAGAACAGATTATTCAGATTGATGGATTTATTGCGCTTTATATATTTATGTTAGCAGCATTTGTTGGTTATGAGATAATCGGAAAAGTACCAGCAATACTTCACACACCACTGATGTCTGGCTCAAATTTCATTCATGGAATTGTTCTTGTTGGTGCAATGATTGCACTCGGTCAAGCTGAAACAGAACTTGAAAAGATTATTGGGTTTTTAGGAGTATTTCTAGGTGCAGGAAATGCGGTCGGTGGATATGTTGTAACCGAAAGGATGCTAGAAATGTTTAAAAGCAGCAAGGATAAGAAATCATGAATATAATGAATTTGCAGTTAGTAATCCATACCAGTTATTTCATAGCAGCCATACTCTTTATCTTTGGTTTACAAAGAATGAGTTCGCCAGTTACAGCGAGAAATGGCATTGTTTGGGCTGGTGCAGGAATGGTTTTGGCTACGTTGGTAACGTTTCTTTATCCAGGAATGTCTAATTTTATTTTAATGATAGTTGCTATTGGACTAGGTGGAGTTATTGCCTGGATCAGTGGTAAAAAAGTTGAAATGACAGATATGCCACAAATGATTGCACTTTATAATGGAATGGGTGGAGGTGCTGCGGCTGCTATCGCAGCAATTGAACTTTTTAGCGGCAAAGATCATGGTCTAACTTTCGCTATTTTGGCTATACTTGGTGGATTTATTGGTGCTGTCTCTTTCAGTGGAAGCTTGGTTGCTTTCGCAAAATTACAAGGATTTAAAAATACAACTTTTAGATTTCCTGGACAACAAACTCTAAACTTTATAGTTCTCATCGCTATTTTTGCTGTCGGTGCGTATATCACTATTCAACATAGCTCAGGAAATATAGTTTCAATTTTCTTTCTACTTGCTCTGATATTGGGTATCACCATGACAGTCCCAATTGGTGGAGCAGATATGCCTGTTGTGATATCACTCTACAATGCTTTCACTGGACTAGCTGTAGCATTCGAGGGATTTGTTCAGCAAAATCCTGCAATGATCATCGCTGGAACAGTTGTAGGTGCGGCTGGATCGTTACTTACTCAACTTATGGCAAAAGCAATGAATAGATCGTTAGCACACGTTCTTTTCTCAGGTTTTGGAGAAACTACAGCAGAAGGTAGTGAAGTGACAGGATCAATGAAACCAATTGATGCAACTGATGTTGGGGTAATGATGGCATTTGCAAATAAAGTATTAATTGTTCCTGGTTACGGAATGGCAGTTGCTCAAGCTCAACATAAAGTCTGGGAATTGACACAATTACTCATCGAGCGAGATGTCGATGTGAAATTTGCTATTCATCCCGTAGCCGGAAGAATGCCTGGACATATGAATGTTCTCCTTGCAGAAGCAGGAGTCCCATATGACATCATCTATGATGAAAATGAAATTAACTCAGAATTCGAGTCCGCAGATGTGGCTCTAATAATTGGAGCAAATGATGTTGTTAATCCAGTTGCAAGAACAGATCCATCAAGTCCAATATATGGGATGCCTATACTTAATGCTGATTATGCAAAAAATGTTATAGTTGTTAAACGAGGACAAGGTGCTGGTTTCTCAGGAATTGAGAATGCGTTATTCTTTCTCGATCAAACTAGAATGCTTTACGGTGATGGACAGGAAATGGCATCTGAATTGATTCAGTCAGTAAAATCAATTTAATAAATTATGCACACATAAGGGTCTCAGAAGTTAAAGATAAACTAATTCATAGACAGTCTATTATCAAAGTAGCACTTGATGTTCCTCTCTTTAAGTTATTCGATTATAAATTAAATAAGAACTGCACATTTAAACTAAAAAAAGGTTGTCGTGTTTTAGTCCCATTTGGTAAGCAGAAAAAAGTAGGCATAATAATAGGGTTTAGTAACAATACTAGAATTCCATCCTCAAAATTACGTTCATTTATATCAATAATAGATAATGAACCAATTCTTAGTATGAATGATATGAAATTTATATCATTCGCTAGCAATTATTATCAATACCCGATTGGGAAAGTAATAAGTGCAGCTCTTCCAGTCCAACTAAAAAAAGGTTTTCCTTTAATTAGTTATATTGACCAACTATCACTTACCAACCATGGAAAGGCGTGCTCAACGAGCAATCTAAAAAAAAGTGCCCCTAAACAAGCCGAGCTTCTCGAAATACTGAAAATTAAAGTCAGATTAAATGAAAAAGATTTAAATAATCTCTCCCCTAACTGGAGAAGATATTACAAGGGGTTAATTGAAAAAAAATTAGTAAAAAAAGATAGAGTTATTAATAATTATCGGGTTAATCAAAAATATATCAGACCATCATCAGGTCCAGACTTAAATTCAGAACAAGCCAATGCTGTAAACACAATAATTAATGAAAAGAAATTTAAAACGTTCCTAATTGATGGTGTCACAGGCAGTGGAAAAACAGAAGTTTATTTGCATTTAATCAAAAATACTCTCAAAAATGACAAGCAATGCCTCATATTAGTTCCTGAAATTGGGCTAACCAGTCAATTTATCAATAGAATAATTAAAAGAATTGGGCTAATTCCTCATCAGTTTCATTCATCATGCACAGAAAACGAAAAATTCATTACTTGGAAAGCGATTCGTGATTCAAAAGCAGAAATCGTTTTAGGTACAAGATCAGCAATATTCTCTCCCTTCAAAAATTTAGGCATTATCATTGTAGATGAGGAAAATGACGTTTCATACAAACAACAGGAAGGTTTTAGATATTCTGCAAGAGATCTCGCAATAATAAAAGCGAAACACTGTAACATTCCTGTAATTTTGGGATCCGCTACTCCTTCAATCGAAAGCATTAATCAGTGTAAGAAAAATATTTACACAAAACTACAACTTACGGAGAGAGCTGGAGAAGCAAAATTACCGTCAATGCATCTAATAGATATAAACAAAAACAAAACAAAAGATGGAATAAGTGATTTGCTACTAAAAACAATGAATGAACACCTCAAAAAAAACGGTCAAATTTTGGTTTTTGTCAACAGGCGGGGTTATGCGCCAACGCTGATTTGTAAATCATGCAACCACATTGAGAAATGTAAGAGATGCGATTCAAGAATGACGGTATATCAATCGAAAAACTCTCTTATATGCCACCATTGTGGGTCGAAGGAAAAACTCAAGACTTCATGCCACGTGTGTGGCTCAGAATATATTGCTTTGGGACAGGGAACACAAAGGATTGAATCTGCACTTAATAAACATTTTTCTAGTGAGTGGATTATGAGAATCGACAGCGATTCAACCAAATTAAAAGATTCACTTGATAAGGCTTTAGAGGCAGCGAAGTCAGGTACAGCAAAGATACTTATTGGTACACAAATGTTATCGAAAGGTCATCATTTCTCATCACTAACACTTGTGGCAATCATTAATGCTGATCAAGGTTTGTTTAGTAACGATTTTAGAGGAAGTGAACGTCTGGCTCAAAGCATTACTCAAGTTGCTGGTAGAGCTGGCAGGGAAAATAAAAAAGGACAAGTATTAATTCAAACAGAATATCCTGATCATCCATTTTGGGAGACTTTGTTTAAAGGTGGATACAAGAATGCTATTAGATTAATTTTAGAGGAGAGAAAACAAACTGGGTGGCCACCGTATTCATATATAGCATTATTAAGAACGGAATCTCATCAAAAAAAATTTACATGGGAATTTTTAAAAAAATCCAAACTCATTCTCTCTTCAAATAATTCAACTATCGATATTCTTGGTCCTGTTAGTGCGCCAATGGAAAAAAAAGCAGGTAAATACAGAGGCCAATTATTACTACAATCAAATAATAGAAAGATACTCAATCATTGTATTTCATCATTTATTCAAGAGATTGAAAGCAAAAAAATCACTCGGCGTGTAAAATGGTCATTGGATATAGATCCAATTGAATTATTCTAGAAAAGAAACTGCGATTAAATAAGAGATCGGTAATTGAAAACAACAATCATAAAAGCTATTGAGTCAGGTATTGCCAAAATACCAAAGATAAAAAAAATAAATCAACAGAATATAATCTCAGACTCTGTTGAAAGAACTCGTGACTATAAGCATGGTGATTTTACCAGTAACATTGCTATGCGAGTGGCAAAATCATTGAGAAAAAATCCCCGAGAATTAGCTAAAGAAATAGCAGACAATATACCTCAAGATAAACTCATAAATAAAATAGAAATCGCTGGGCCTGGTTTTATTAACTTTCATCTTGATAATTCAGCTTATCATTCAGAAATACGGGATATTCTATCTAATAAGAAAAAATTTAATCAAAAAAAAGAAAAAATTCTTTTAGAATTTGTATCCGCAAACCCAACAGGACCTCTTCATGTCGGACATGGAAGACATGCCGCTTATGGTGCATCTTTAGGAAATATTTTAGAAGCTGTTGGTTATGATGTTACTCGTGAATATTATGTAAATGATGCTGGAAGACAAATGGATATATTATGTATCAGTGTAATAATTCATTTACTAAAGAATAAAAATATTAAAATAAAAATGCCTACTTCTGGCTATCAAGGTCAATACATTAAAATCATTTCTGAAACAATCAAACAAAAGATCAAAATAGATCAAACCATGTTATCTAAATTTCTTCCATCAATTAATGATGCTGAAGATCCTGAAAAGTATATTGATGATCTCATTGAGAACACTAAAAATATTATTGGAATAAAAGTTTTTAATAAAATAAGAAATCAATCACTTGAATCAATCAAATCTGACATAAGAGTTGATCTCGAAGAGTTTGGAGTAATTTTTGACTCATGGTTTTCAGAACAAGAACTTGAAAATAAAGGTGACACAGACAAAGTATTAAAAATCCTTGATGAAAACAACTATCTGTACGAAAAAGAAGGAGCAATATGGTTTAAGGCAGAAGACCATGGGGATGAAAAAGATCGAGTTGTAGTTCGAGAAAATAAAAATAAGACATATTTTACATCTGACATTGTTTATCACCACGATAAAAAAGTAAGAGGATACGATACACTAATAGATATTCTTGGTTCAGATCATCATGGATATATAGCTAGAGTGAAAGCAGGCTTAGAAGCGATGGAGCATAATCCAAATGATCTTCAAGTTGAATTAGTTCAATTCGTCTCTTTGTTTAGAGATGGAGAAAAATTATCAATGTCAACGAGATCCGGTGAATTCGTTTCTCTCAGGCAGCTTAGAGACGAAGTTGGTAATGATGCGGCCAGATTTTTTTATATTATGCGTTCAAATGAGCAACATTTAGATTTCGATTTAGAGCTAGCAAAAAGTAAGTCGAATGAAAATCCCGTTTACTATATACAATATGCACATGCCAGAATAGCTAGTGTTTTGCGTCAACTTAAGGAACAGTCACTTGATCATGACAAAGACAATGGATCTTCAAATTTAGATCTACTTTCTACAAAAAAAGAAAGAAATTTGATGGTTGCTCTATCTAAATACTCTGAAGTTATTAATACAGCTGCAAAAAATCATTCTCCACATAGCCTAGCTCAGTACCTGCGTGACTTAGCTAATGAATTCCATTCATACTATAATGATTCAACTTTTATTGTTGATGATGAAAAATTAAGAGATGCCAGACTGAATTTAATAATTGCAACTCAAATTATCATCTCATCAGGGTTAGAACTACTCGGTGTTTCAAGCCCTTCTTCAATGTAAATAAAGAACTAAAAGAGTTGGTTCCTTTTATTATATTGAACTAATAGGTATGAAAAGAGCAATAGAAGAGATATGCAGATAATTTCAAAACTATCTCCGAGCAAAGTCCTGTATTTAACGCTGAAAAATAATGCAAAGAATAAATGGATATCAAAAATAAAAAAAATCCAAAACAGTATTTTCTTTGCCACCCTTTTGTTTTTGAATCCATAGTAAGATAAATTTGAAATCAAGATAGTGATAAACAAAATTGCGGTTGGAATAATGTAATGTTTACCAATAACAAATGTTTGTATTACAGCTAAAAATCCCAAAGCTGATAAAATAGCGAATATCAAATCAAAAGAACTTTTGAGTGAAATTTTATTTTCCATACTTATAAACTCCTATTTTTTCTTTATTTTATGGATTGTCTTTTGTTTTTATATCTATTTGTAATGACTTTAATTTTCGATATAGATGTGTTCGCTCAACACCGACTCTTTTAGCTAATTTACCAACTTTACCATCGCATAGTATCAATTGCTGCTGAAGGTATGCTTTTTCAAATTGTTCACGAGCTTCTTTAAGAGGCAAAGATAAAAGATCTTGTTTTATCAATGATTCTACAGGATCTTTATCTATCTCTTTTTTTAACTCTTCTTCTGTTTCATCAAGAGTAACATCATCTGTTATACCTTTTACTAAGAGTCTCTCTATTATATTTTTTAACTCAATATGATTTCCAGGCCAGGGGAAATTTCTTAATCGATTTTGTGCTGCAACTGTAAAACGTCTGTATGTCAATTCTTGTGCTTCGGAAAGTTGATCTGTATAAAATTTAATGAAATCTGGAATATCCTCAGCATGTTCTCTTAGAGGAGGAACCTTAATTGTTTGAATATTAAGATTTGATATTAATTCACGCTTCAATCTTCCTTCTCTTACTTGATTTAGGTAATTTTCATTAACGATTGCAATCGTCCTAAAATTACATTGAATTTTCTCTTTTCCGCCATTTATATTAAAGATATTCGTTTCTAGAATATTATTAATAATAAGCTGAGCATTAAGATTGAACTCAGCAAGATTTTTAAGAATCAATGTTCCATTTTGTAATTTATCAATAATACCTAGTGTTATTTTTTCACTTTTACCTGATCCTAAAATTTCATCTTTTAATACTTCTTCAGATAGTGATGAAGAATCTAATGTAATACAATTATTCATAGAACGATCGCTTATATTATGAACATAATTCGCATAAGCCTCTCTTCCTGTTCCATCTTCGCCAATTATCAAAATTGAGGAGTCTACTTTAGCAACTCTACTAAGTTCTTTCCTAAAATCTTTAAGAAGATCGCTATGTCCTATTGATACGAAAGAAGCGTTGTCAATTGATCGTTTTGGATTAGTTTTTTTCTTTCGTTCTGTTAACGCACCCTCAACGGTTCGAAGTAATTTCGCTATAGAAAGTGGTTTTTCAACAAAATTTGAAGCGCCTAAATGTGTTGATTCAATTGCAGTATCGACTGTTCCATGGCCTGACATCATTACTACCTCAGAATTGAGATTCTCCTCCTCTGACCATTGCTTTAAGAGTGATATCCCATCAGTTTCAGGCATCCATATATCCAATAAAATCAAATCGAATTCTTTTTTCGATCTTTTTCTATTGGCTTCTGATGCAGATGATGCAACTGTTACATCGTAGCCCTCTTCAGAGAGAATTTCACTAATTAACTCTCTTATATCTAATTCATCATCAACAACCAAAACACTCATTGAGCTCATAATGAATGTACTCCATTGTCTTTTTTATGCTTAAAACTGGAAATCATTTTCTCTCTCATTTTTTCGTTTTCTGGCATAAATATTTTTATCACAGCACCCTGTTTTTTTGCATTTTCAGCTTCTATAAAGCCCATATGCTCTTCAACTAGTTTTTTAACTATAGCTAACCCAAGACCTGTACCCTTTGATTTAGATGTAACATACGGATCAAATATTTGACCTAAAGAATTTTTATCAAAGCCAGATCCATTATCTTCTATACAAATCTCAATCATTTTAATATTGTTAATATCGCATTGTTTTACATTCACAGATATTGTTCCCGCTATATCTTCAGGAATGGCTTCAATAGAATTTCTGACAAGATTATGGATAATTTGTCTTATCCTGCCTGGATCAGCGTCAAACTTTAAATCATCTGAATCAATATCGAACGTAATATTAATTTTGGATTCTTGCTCTTGATAGAGATCAATAATTTCTCTCAAAAGAATAGCTATATTTATCGTCACAATCTCCATATCAGGAGAGCGCGCATAATCACTGAATGCATTTACCATCTCTTTTAACGCTGCAACCTGTTCAACAATTATATGAGTTGAACGATCTAAAATTTCAGCATCTTCTTTAGGCATCGTATTTAAGTATTTTCTTCTTACCCTTTCAGCAGATAACTGAATTGGCGTGAGTGGATTCTTGATTTCATGTGCTAATCTTCTGGCAACCTCGCCCCATGCAGCATCACGTTGAGATTGAATTTGAATTGTTATGTCATCAAATACAACGACAAGACCTTCATTCTCCATTGTGTCATTTGAGAGGTCAGAGCATGCACATGTCAATATTCTTCTCCCTGTATCGGAGTGGACAATAATTTGCTCATGCCAAACCATATTACCTTCATCAAGATACTTTTTTATCACAACAAATAATTCATTAAGGACATTGTGCTCTTTTGCTAAATTAGAGAGTAATTCCCCTCTGCTCTCTGAAAAGTCAACATTTAAAATAGAGCCAGCTGCTTTATTTGCAGTTCTTATTTTTAGATCAGACTCGAGTGAAATTACTCCAGTGGACAGGCTCGCTAATATAATTTCTAAATTTGCTCTTTCTGCTTCAACCAAGTTTTGGCTCAAACTTGCTTGTTTTCTTGCTATTGATAACCCTTTAGTCATCTCATTGAAAGAATTTATCAAGAAACCAATCTCATCTTTTCCTGGTACAGGCAATCTCATATCAAAATCACCCTTGGCTACCGCTTTTGTACCTTCAACTAAATTTTGTATCGGAGAAACTAGTCTTCTTGAAAGGACAAAAGCCCCAAAAATTGAAGCTAATAATGAAATCATTAGTACCGCAGTCAATGTCAAACTAAATGTTCTTTTTAATGGTTCTCGAAGATAAACTATTCTTTTATAATCGGTATAAGAGGAATCAATACTATTAACCATTCGACCTATACGTTGTGATACAGGAAATCGTGCTCTAATTATCCCAATTATATCCGGCATATTTTCAGCCACTAGAGGAACAGCAGTTCGTATTTCATAAGCATCATTACTAAGTGGATCAAGACTGACATACGGGCGATTCTGTCTTATTTGCATCATGACCTCATTGGAAACCCTACTTGGAACATTATTTACTGACAAATCAGAATTAGTTGCTAATATTCGGCTGTTTCGACCAAACAAGGTAATCTCACTAGCACCAATTTCTTCTCTGAGTTTCCCTATTTCATAAATGAATTGCGAGCTATTGGTTTCTCTCAATCTCTGAGCAATTTGCTCTGTGGCAGACAAATGATCCCGCATCTGCATAGCAAGTGCATTTCTGCTTAAAGTAAGAGCATCATCAAGACCTGTCTCAACTTCTACATTAAACCAAGTATCTATGCCTCGATTAATAAACTGCATCGAAAAATAAAAAACAATTAAGAGTGGAATTATAGCTAATCCCACAAACATACCGACCATTTTTGCTTTTAGCCTAGAGCCTGGAATATTTTGTTGATAATCACGAAATAATCTAAAAAGATTTCCTACCAAAAGAACCATTAGCACAAATAAGCATAGAATATTTACCCAAAGGATTGAATTGGCAAGCTGATCAAAATTTTCTGAATTCTGAGCAGCCTGGCTCAACATAATTAACGCAATGAAAGTTAAACCAACACCGAAAGCGCTCATCATGGCATAAAGAAGTGGCCTTATCTTTGGAGTTGCCATTCGTACCACTCGCTTTTAATGTCCCATTGACTTCTCCAAAAAAACAACATTCGCAATGGTGCAGAGTATTGTTTTGTGCTCAATAGAGCCTGGAGTCTCATCCTGTAATTAGAATCATTTGATAGTTCGTTATCATTTACCAAAAATAAATTTTGAATTCTTCCTAATCTGTTGAGAGCTGAAAATAATGTTGCATAGGAATCCTGAGTATCATTCACAGTATCTCTAACAATATATCGCTGACTTAGAGGCTTATATTCAAGCTCAAATTGGAAAGACAGCTCAATTTCTTTATCATCAGGCATAAACCTCCTCACTCTTATGAATTCGATGCTTAATTCAATTGTCAGAGGAACGCCACTATTAAGTGCATTCAGAGCTTCGTCACTTAAAAATAATTGTAATCTTGCGTCCAAAACATGCGTTTGATCAATAAGAACTGACTTAGCAGATCGAACATCAAAATAACCCTCATGATTTGGCCTCATTTGTGCCAACAGATCAAATGAAGAAAATACGCCTAATATAATGGCAAGTTTCATTATTTTTGTAATATATTTTCTCATTATTTAATTCTTTTTTTCCAAGCATGCAAAATAGAACCCGTCCATGTTCATAATGCCAGGTAATACTTGGTAACCATATTCTGTTTTAATCATTTGTTTTTTTATGTTGTTATTTAGCAACAAATCTCCATGTGCAACATTATCATGTTTTTTCTTAAATTGATTGATTACATCATCATTTTCTTCTCTGAAGAGAGAGCAAGTAACATAAATCATCCTCCCATTTTTAGATAAAGTACCCCACAAAGAATTAAGTATCTTTAGTTGCTTCTTATGATATGCAGATATGTCAGATACTTTCCTTAAATGCTTAATATCTGGATGCCTTCTAATCACACCTGAAGATGAACATGGCGCATCTAATAATATTAAGTCAAAAAACTCTGAATCCCACCAGCTTTCAATATCATTAAGATCATTAATGAGAATATCCTTCTTATACCCCAACCTCTCCAAATTTTGATCAATCAATTTAGCTCTTAACGGATCAATTTCAATTGCCGTAAGTTGAGATGACTCAACAATATTTTCTAAAATTTGTCCTGTTTTTCCTCCAGGAGCTGCACAAGCGTCTAAAATACGACCATCCTTTCCGTTCAATAAACATTCCACTGCAAGCTGAGCTGCTCCATCTTGGATAGAAACATATCCATCATAAAACTTCGGAAGGGAATCAATTTGAATTGGATTTTTGAGACAAACGGAATATTTGCAATCACCTATATAACCAAGATTACTTTTTGATACATTATTTTCACTGGCAATCATATCTATATATTTGTTTGCAGTAATTTTCTTCGGATTTACTCTTAACCACATGGGCGCTTTTTCATTATTACTCTCAAGAATTATTTTCCAGTGATCTGGCCAATCTTTTTTAATTTTTTGTATCATCCAAATTGGATGATTAAATTCACTTTCGTCTTCAATATCATTTATTTTCTTATTAGATCGTAAATATGCTCTTAATATTCCGTTAATGAATGCGGTGTGATTTTTTTTCTTTAATTTTTTTGCAGCCTCTACAGTCAATGAGACAACTGCATGATTTGGTATCCTTGTTCTATCAATTTGGAATATAGCTGTCTCAAGAAGAATTTGGACAATTTTATCTCTTTTCCTAATTGGTGTTTTTAAGAATCTTTTGATTTTACTTTTTAATTCCCAATGAAACCGGATGGTCCCATAGCAGATATTTTTGAATAGAGAGACATCATTACCATGAATTTTTTTTATGGCATCGTGAATTGCTTTATCAAGGGAAACTTTTTTATAAATAACGCTATGTACAACATCGGAAGATTTTGCACGTATTAGCACACTATCCTTATTTTCCATGGTTATAAACTCAAAAGAGGTTTATTTGCACTGTATACTTGATCACAAAATTCGGCTGCAGATATCCTATTTTTACCAGGCCTCTGAAGTTCATGTATGACTAGTGATCCTTTGCCACAAGCGACTTCAATTCCTCTTTTGTCAGCTGAAATTATATGTCCTGGTTTTGCGTTATTTTTTTTTGCTTCTGCTTTCCAGCATTTAATGGGCTCATCGCCATACATGAAGTAGGCTCCAGGAATAGAATTAAAAGCTCTGACATGCCTTTCAAGACTTTTTGATGAATTTTTCCAATCCATCAGAGCATTGCTTTTTTTTATTTTACCTGTGTAACATGCTTCATTTTCATTTTGAGATTTAAATTTGATATTCCCTAATAATATTGACTCGAGATCTGACTTGATTGCTTCTGCGCCCAAGTCAGCAAGCTTTTTATTTAAGTGATCAGCTGTCTCTGTTTGGTTAAGTTTAATTTTATGGTGAGAATAGATTGGCCCATTATCCAACCCTTTTTCCATTTTCATTATTGTGACACCAGTTTTTAAATCACCATTCATAATGCATGATTGAATCGGAGAAGCTCCCCTCCATCTGGGTAATAAGGATGCATGAATGTTGATACATCCTATTTTTGGAATTTTTAAGAGCTCTTCATGAAATATAATTCCATAGGCAACGACAACAATCATATCAGGATTAATTTCTTTAATTAGATTAAGAAATTTTGCATCGATGATTGATTTTGGTTGTAAAACAGGAATCTTATGTTTTTCAGAACATAATTTTACAGCACTTTTAGATATTTTTTTACCTCTGCCTGATTTTCTATCAGGTTGAGTGATGACATGAGATGGTTTTAAGCCAATCTTAACTAGTGCATTCAAGGAAGGAACAGCGAATTCTGGAGTGCCTGCAAAAATGATTCTAAACATTTGTATTATTCACGAATAATTATGCAAATTCAGCCAGCAGATTCTGTATTGGTAGAGTATTTTTCTTGTTTTTGGATTAGTTTTCTGATTTTCTGCCTTTTTGCTTCTGATAAATAATCAATAAATAACTTGCCGTTAAGATGATCAATTTCATGTTGCACACAAATAGCTAAGAGCCCATTTAGCTCTTCTTCATGAGATACGCCATGACGATCAAGATATTTAATTGAAATTGTCTCATAACGCGCAACATCATCTTGATACCCAGGAATAGATAGACATCCTTCATTTGAATTAATATTTCCTTCGTTTTTTGTAACTTCAGGATTAATCATTACATAAGGTTGATTTTTTTCTGCAGAAATATCCGTTACTAATAAACGCTTATGAATATCAACTTGTGTAGCTGCCAATCCAATACCTGGAGCTGCGTACATTGTTTCAAACATATCATCTATGGTCTCTTGTAGCTCATCATTAAAAGTATCAATTGGGGATGCTGTTATCCTGAGCTTAGGGTCCGGAAATTCCAGAATCTTCAATATTGTCATTGTCTTATACTCTATATTTAAGAATTAATTATATATAAACACTATTTTAGTTAATAGTCAGAACTGTCAATTAGATTTAAAATAATATTACACATACATTGACGATTGATTAAGTTTGCTCCATGCTCCATATTTCAGGTATGGACTATTGAATCTTAATTTATAAGCACAATAATGAAATATCAGAAAATAATTCATAAGGAAAACTATATATGAGAGAAAGTGTTCTTGATGTTTTGATGTATCTATTCGAAACCTATATCGAAACCCAAGATATACCTGAAATCAATCACAATGATTTAAAAACAGATTTGGTTAAGGCCGGTTTTAGTGTCAGTGAAATCGAAAAAGCTTTTGACTGGTTAGATAAGTTAGCCGAAAATAATGAAATCATAGGCGACCTTCATGATAATGCTTCAAGTAGGCTATATAATGATATTGAGATGAATCGTCTTGATACAAGTTGTAGAGGCTTTATATACTATTTGGAGCAAATAAATATCCTAACGACAACACAAAGAGAGCTACTAATTGATAGACTGCTCGCTTTGGACACAAGTGAAATTAATATTGAGCAGATAAAATGGATTGTGCTAATGATACTTTTCAGTCAACCAGGCCAAGAAAAAGCATACTCCAAAATGGAAGATTTAATTTTTGAATCAAATGAAGATTTTCTTCATTAAAAATATTATGGAATTAACACAAACAGAATGAGTAGTCTTGTAATAGTTGAGTCTCCGGCAAAAGCCAGAACAATTTCCAAATATTTAGGCAATGAATTCATTGTCAAATCCAGCGTGGGTCATGTCAGAGATCTCCCTAAAGGAAAACGTAAAACTCAAAAGAGATCAACGATTCCAAAAAATCTCCCTGAAAATGAGAAACAGCAACTTAAAATTAAAAACGATAGATTAAGGCTAATAAGACGAATGGGGGTTGACCCAGATAACGAGTGGAAGGTTGATTATGAAATAATTCCTGAGAAAGAAAAAGTAGTAAAAGAGCTTAAAAAAGCGGCAAAAAATGTTGATCACATATATTTGGCAACTGATTTGGATAGAGAGGGAGAGGCTATTGCGTGGCATTTGAAAGAAGCTCTCGGTTCAAAAAAATACAATTACTCTAGAGTTCGATTTAATCAAATTACAAAAAATTCAATTCTTGAATCATTCGCTGATCCAAAGGAAATTGATAGTAATTTAGTCATGGCCCAACAAGCCAGAAGATTTTTAGATCGAGTTGTTGGATTCGAACTTTCACCTCTTCTTTGGAAAAAAATAGCCAGAGGATTATCGGCAGGAAGAGTTCAATCTGTAGCATTGAGATTATTAGATGAAAGAGAGAGGTTGATACAGGAATTTGTACCAAAAGAATTTTGGGAAATTTCAATGGATGTTTTAAATAGTGAAAATAATAAAATTTCATTTTCATTGCTAAGAAAAAAATCCGATCCTCTTCTGTCTAAAGATGAAGCAGATAAAATCGAACAATTAATAAAAAGTAGTGATTTATCCATTAATGACATTGTAAAAACACCCACTAAAGCAAAACCAAAAGCGCCATTTATCACCTCAACACTCCAGCAAGCAGCGTCAACAAGATTGAGTTATAACGTTAAGAGAACAATGCGAGTTGCTCAAAAACTTTACGAAGCAGGCTATATAACCTACATGAGAACAGACGCACCAAGCTTGAGCAAAGAGTCTATTGATGATGCTAGGAATTACATAGACATTAAGATTGGAAAAAATTATTTAAATGAAGCACCAAGAATATACTCAGGTACAGAAAATGCCCAAGAAGCACACGAAGCAATAAGACCTACGAGTGCTTTTATTCGAGCGTCTGATTTAGTTAATGTCAGTGATGAAGAAACCAAGCTCTATGAACTTATATGGCAACAATATATTGCTTGTCAGATGAAAGATGCAGAGTATCTATCTACATCAGCCAAAATAACTCTTGATAACTATATATTCACTGCAAAAGGTCGAGAGGTTGTATTTGATGGCTATACCAGAATTGCAAGGCCATCAAACCAAGATGATGCAATTTTACCTCCACTTTCCAAGGGTGAAATTCTATCGTTAGATGCTCTAAATAAAGAACAAAAATTCACTAAACCGCCGGCAAGATTTTCAGAAGCTGCATTAGTAAAAGAGCTCGAAAAAAAAGGAATTGGAAGGCCTTCTACATACGCACAAATTATATCCACAATTCAAGACAGAGGTTATGTAGAAATACAAAATCGACGATTTTTTGTAAAGAAAATCGGGCACATCGTTACAGAAAGATTAATAGAAAGCTTTGATGACATTATGAACTATGACTTTACTGCAAATTTTGAAAACGATCTGGATAAAGTCGCCAATGGAGAACTCGATTGGAAGATTGTGCTTAATCACTTTTATGATGCCTTCCAAAAAGATTTAATTTCAGCCTCTGATGATGAAAACGGTATGAAGCCTAACAAACCAATCGAGACAAATATTATATGCCCTGAATGTGAAAAGCATAATATGGTTATAAGAAATTCTTCCAATGGTGTCTTTCTTGGATGCACAGGTTATAACAACACTGGTGATGAAAAATGTAAAAAAACCCTAAATCTCATATCTGGAGATGAAGCAATCAGTATAGATGACAATGATGAAGCACAGAATTTACTTATCAAAAAAAGATGTGAATTGTGCAATACCAGTATGGATAATTTTCTTATAGACGAAAACAGAAAATTACATGTTTGTGGAAAGAACCCTGATTGCAGTGGGTTTTCTGTGGAAGAGGGTAAATTTAAAATAAAAGGTTATGATGGTCCTATATTGGAATGTCATAAATGTGGGTCAGAAATGCAATTAAATACTGGAAGATTTGGAAAATATTTTAACTGTCAGAACGAAGAATGCGGAACAACTCGTCAACTCCAAAGAAATGGGGAGCCCAAACCTATAACTATGGAGCCGATTAGTATTCCTGAATTGCTTTGCGAAAAATGCGAAGATCATTTTCTACTTAGAGATAGTATGAAAGGATTATTTCTTGCTGCAAGTAAATTTCCAAAAAACAGGGAAACCCGGGCACCAAAAGTATCAGAAATAAACAGTTTGAAAGATCGGTTGATTGATGCCTGTAAATATCTACCAAATAAAAATAAGCACTTATATTTAATTAGCGCTCCTATAAACGATAAAGATGGAAATCCATATATCATTAGATACAACAAAAATGATGATATTCATTATGTCGCATCTGAAAAAGATGGTAAGAAAACAAAATGGACAGCCACATATACAAATGGTCATTGGGAAGAATCACTAAAGAGCTAATATCATAGCTTACGTAACTGACGATAATTAAATTGTCCAAAAAAGAATCAAAACATATAGAACAAGGCGCTAAGGTTGTTATGAACGGAGGCGTAATAGCCTATCCTACTGAAGGTGTTTTTGGCTTAGGTTGCCTCCCTGATAATTACGAAGCTGTAAATAGGATTTTAAATATAAAGAAAAGAGATATTAAAAATGGATTGATCGTGATCGTTTCATCACTCCATCAACTAAAAGGTTGGGTAAATCTTACCTCTGCTCATGTAAACAGAATCAAAAATGAATCGGAAGTAGTTACCTGGATAGTAAAAAAAACAAACCAAGTTCCAATCTGGGTAAGTGGCGAGCATGATTCAATAGCAATCAGATTAACAAAACATCCTATAGCAGCTGCCCTTTGTGATATTTCAGGTTCCTCATTAATCTCAACAAGCGCTAACATGTCTGGCGAGCAACCTCCGAGCAATCAAAATTCACTCCAAGAGCAATTTTGTGACATAGTAGACTATATTGTAGCTGGCGAATGTGGCATGAAAAATGGATCCTCAATGATAAAATGTATTGATACTCAAGAAATAATCCGACCTAGATGATGAAAAAAAAAGACTCAAATACAACGGAGGTCAAAAGATATCTTCTGAAATTACAAGATAAGATTTCATCAAGTGTAAAAAATATTGATAGTAGTACTTCAATTCAAGTTGACGATTGGAGAAGAGAAGAAGGTGGTGGTGGACAAAGCCGGATTTTTAAAAATGGAGAGATATTTGAACAAGCTGGAGTAAATTTTTCTCATGTTAGTGGGTCAAAACTTCCTGAAACAGCAACAAAGCTCAGGCCAGAACTAATGGATAGTAATTACGAAGCAATGGGTTTGTCATTAGTTATGCATCCTGAAAATCCATTTATTCCGACGACTCATGCGAATCTTAGGTATTTCTCAGCTGAAAATAAAAAAGGTAACACGGTATGGTGGTTTGGAGGTGGATTTGACTTAACGCCATATTATCCATTCAAAGAAGACGTTATTTCTTGGCATCAATGCGCTTACAATGCATGTAAAGATTTTGATGAGAAATATTATTTTAAATTCAAAAAATGGTGTGATGAATATTTCTATCTAAAACACAGGCAAGAAACACGTGGAGTTGGCGGTTTATTCTTTGATGACTTCAATGAACTGGGTTTTGATAAATCTTTTCAATTTATCCAGTCTGTGGGTCAACAATTTGTTAAAGCGTATTTCCCTATAGTGAATGCCAGAAAAGATCACCAATACAATAAGCATCATAAGGACTTTCAGTTATATAGAAGAGGACGATATGTAGAATTTAACCTCTTATATGACCGAGGGACACTTTTTGGTCTTCAAACTGATGGTAGAACTGAGTCAATTCTTATGTCACTTCCTCCGGCTGTTAGATGGGAGTATAATTGGTCCCCTAAAGATAACTCGCCAGAAAAAGATCTATATGATAATTATCTCAAACCTCAAAATTGGCTAAATTCTAATAAATGATAAAAGAAATACAAATAGAACAATTGAAAGGTGTTTTTAGCCCGGTAATTACACCGTTTAATCCTGATTTAAGTGTCGATTACAAAAAATTGATTCATCAGTGTGAATGGCTGATTTCACAGGAAGTGGGTCTTGCTGTATTTGGAACAAATAGCGAAGCAAATTCATTGTCTGTTGATGAAAAAATATTCTTACTTAATAAATTAGTTGAATATGGTATCGACCCAAATAAACTCATGCCAGGAACAGGCTGCTGCGCGTTGTCAGATACCATTAAATTAACTAAACATGCCGTGAAATTAGGATGCTCTGGTGTTTTAATGCTTCCTCCATTCTATTATAAAGCAGTAAATGATGATGGTTTGCTTGAATACTTTTCGAATGTGATTGATTCAGTAAATGACGACAGACTAAGGATTTATTTATATCACATTCCACCAATTGCTATGGTAGGAATAAGCTTGCAGTTAATTGAAAAACTTCTCAAAAGATATCCTCGATACGTCGCTGGAATAAAAGATAGTTCCGGTGATTGGAGTAACACTCAAAATATGCTCGATGAGAATTGGGATAATTTTAGTATTTTTGCAGGCAGCGAATCATTTCTATTGAAAACTATGCAAAATGGTGGGGCTGGCTGTATCTCGGCCACAGCAAATATAAATCCAAAAAAAATATTTGATGTTTATAAATATTGGGAAAAATCAGACTCCATAGATATGCAAGAGGAATTAAATGTTTTACGAAACATCGTGCAAAGTTATCCGCTAATACCTGCATTAAAATGCATCGTAAGTCATTTTTGTGAAGACAAAAATTGGAATATTTTAAGGCCTCCACTCACTGGATTAAATGTATCCGATAGCAAAAAACTTATTAATGAATTAAATGCCATAAACTTTAATCTAATCAAATCAAATTAGATTGACCATTAAATAAAATCAATTTGTTGTAATATGTCGGTTTATAATACTTTATAAAATATAGTTAGATTGATTTAAGCTCATGAAAAATAATAATTTAAACCAGTATCCAAACACAAGAATGCGTCGATTAAGAAAGACAAGAGCGATACGTGAATTAGTGGAAGAAACATCATTAAATGTAAATGATCTTATATATCCTGTATTCATCACTGATAAAAATAACAGCGAAAACATAGAGCTAATGCCAGACATAAAAAGATTATGCATGAATGATCTTATGCAAACTGCAGAAAAATTGGTATTGCACGGAATTCATGCGATCGCACTATTTCCAGTTATCGATAAAAAATATAAATCCAGTAATGGAGAAGAGGCATATAAATCAGACGGATTAATACAAAAGACGATAGCAAAATTGAAATCTGAATTTCCTGAGCTGCTTGTTATCACTGATGTAGCTCTCGATCCCTATACTACTCATGGTCAAGACGGCATTATTGATGATAATAACTATGTTACAAATGATAAAACGATACAGATTCTCAAAAAGCAGGCCCTTTCACATGCAGAAGCTGGTGCTGATATTGTTGCTCCCTCAGATATGATGGACGGCAGAATTGGAGCAATTAGAGCAGAATTAGAAAAGAATAATTTTCATAATACATTAATTTTATCTTATGCCGCCAAATACGCGTCATGCTTTTATGGACCTTTTAGAGACGCCGTTAATTCAAGTGATAGCCTAGCTACAGGTAATAAAAATAATTACCAAATGGATCCAAGAAATTCTGATGAAAGTCTCAGAGAGGTGGCCTTAGACATAAGCGAGGGTGCTGACATTGTAATGATTAAACCGGCAATGATGTACCAGGATATAATTTTAAAAATAAAATCAGAATTTGCCTGTCCAGTCTTTGCTTTTCAGGTAAGCGGTGAATATGCGATGTTAAAAGCAGCTGCTAACGCTGGCTACCTTTGTCATAAAGAATCTGTCATGGAATCTGTTCTATCTATAAAACGATCTGGAGCGTCAGGTATATTCACCTATAATGCTATTGAGATTGCACAATGGCTCAAAGAATGAGTAAAAAATACTCTTATAATAATTAATGAATAATAAACTTAAAGAGAAATACGGAGTCATCGGTGATCCGATCTCTCATAGTCGGTCTCCTGAAATCCATAAATTGTTTGCACAACAATTTAACGAAAAAATAGATTACAACAAATACCACATAAAAGCCGATAATCTAAAACAGTTTATTATCGATTTTCATTCAAGTGGTGGCAGAGGTCTCAATATTACCTTGCCTCATAAAATGTCGGCAATGAATTCAGTTAGTGTGCTAAGCCCGAATGCAATTCAAGCAAAAGCAATTAATACAATTTATTTTAATGGCAATGAAATTATAGGTGATAACACAGATGGTATTGGCTTAATCGCTGATCTCTGTAATAATTTTCAAGTTGAAATTAAAAATAAGAAGATTCTAATACTGGGTGCCGGAGGTGCAGTTCGAGGTATCATCGGATCATTAATCAAAGAGAATCCATCGCATATTGAAATCGCAAATCGAACCATCTCTCACGCTGAAAAAATATCAAAAGATTTCTCAAATGAAGCATCAATAAAAACATGTACCATAGAAGAGCTTAATGAAAAAGGGAATTTTGATTTAATAATTAATGCGATTTCATTTGATACGCATAATAAAGATATAGCACTATCAAAAAATATAATATCAAAATCATCCATCTGTTATGACCTCTCTTATAACTCATCACCAACACAATTCATGTTATGGGCAATGAAAAACGGTGCAAATTTTGCTATACAAGGATGGGGAATGCTGATTGAGCAAGCAGCAGAATCATATCTTATATGGAAAAAAATCAGACCAGATACCTCTGCTATATTAAAACAACTTAACGTTACCTCATCGTCACAAATTCTTCGGCGCTAGTCGGATGAATGGCAACTGTATCGTCAAATTCTTGTTTTGTTGCACCTTTTTTTATTGCTACAGCAAATCCTTGTAGCATCTCATCAGCCCCCTCTCCGATAACATGGCATCCGATTATTCGCTCATTTTTTCCTTGCGTTATCAATTTCATAGATGATTGAATTTTCTTATTATCATCACTGAGTGCATAGATCATAGGATTGAAAACAGAGGTATAGACTTTTATATCATCTTTGAATTTCTCTTTCGCTTCTTTTTCAGTCATTCCAACCGTTCCTATCGGAGGGTGGCTGAATACAACAGTTGGTATCATTGAATAATCTAAGTGTCTATCCTTCATTCGATTGAATAAACGATCTGATAATCTCCTTCCTGCAGCTATTGCAACTGGTGTAAGCTGCTCTTTACCAATGACATCACCTATTGCATAAATATTTTCTACATTTGTATTTTGAAATTTATCAACTGGAATATATCCACTCTCGTCCGAATGAATAGAGACAGCAGATAAGTTTAAATTAGCCGTAGCAGGAGATCTTCCAATTGCCCATATCAATGAGTCATAAGGTTGTGATTGAAGACCATCAGCCGTAATTAAAACCAATTTGCCGTTTTCTTTTCCTAGAGAAATGGGCGTCTTATTTGTATTTATTTTGACGCCATAATGCAACATTATTTTTTTTAGATTCTCACTCAACATTGAATCAAAAGTACGAAGGATGGATTCTGTTCTAATAGAAAGATTCACATTGGAACCCATCGCTGCGAGCATTCCAGCGAACTCTATAGCAATATAGCCACTTCCCACAATACACACATCTCTGGGTTGTTCTTCTAATTCAAAAAAGCCATCCGAGGTTATGCCATATTCTGCGCCATCGATTTCAGGAACTATTGGTTGGCCTCCAGTGGCTATAACAATATGTCTAGCGGTATATTTTTTCTCGGAAACAGTGATGGTTTCCTCATTCTCAAAACGGGCCTCGCCTCTAATCAAATAAATATTTCGTTTATTTAAATTTGTTTCATATATTTTATTCAGTCTTTTTATATATGCGTCTCTTTTCTCTTTAAGTGATTTCCAATCATGTGATTCCACAGCAACATCAAAACCATAATCTGCTGCTAATTGTAATTGATGCGTTAGGTGTGACGCATACCACATTACTTTTTTGGGAACGCATCCAACATTCACACAAGTTCCCCCAAGGGGCGCTTTTTCTATTAGAGCAACACTTGCACCATATTCAGCGGCTCTCTGGGCGCAAGCAAGTCCTCCACTTCCTCCGCCAATTACAATTAGATCAAATGCAGTTTTCAAAACAATCCCCTTAAATTACTAGTGTTTGATAGTTAAGTCTTTGTTAAAATCAAATTTGGAAAATCAATTAAAGTATATTATGCCTGAATCAACTCAATACCAAACTACATTACCTAATTTTATAGACTTGTCTGCCGAAGATACCAGATCAAATGTTTCGTCTCTGTTAATCAAACAAAGAAAAAGAATAAAGAATCTAATTGAAGAAAATACAAAACCAAATTTTTCATTGGTAGCTGAGATTGAAGAAATGCATCATAACCTCAGTAAAGTTTTTTCTCCAATTAGTCATTTGCAAAATGTCATGGGCGATGCAGAATGGCGAGAAGCATATAATGCATGTATCCCATTACTTACTGACTATGGAACTGAGTTGTCTCAAAATTCTGACCTGCAGAAGGCATACAGTTTCATAATGGATAATCTTAAAGATAAACATTGCCCTGAATTCACGCTACTAGAAAAAGAATTAAAAAGCTTCGCACTCAATGGAGTGAATTTAAGTAAAAACAAACAACAAAAATTCAAAGAATTAAAGAAACAATTAAGTATCGTGCAAGCGACATTTGGTCAAAATGTCCAAGATTCAACTGATTCATGGTTTTATTTTACTGACAATAAATCTGAAATTTCTGGAGTCACTGACGAAATATTGCAGCAGGCAAAGCTTCGTTCTGAAGAGAAAAATGAATCTGGATGGAGATTTGCACTAGATTATCCAACCTATCATGCCATTATGACGCATGGTGATAGCAGAAAATTGAGAGAAAAATTTTACAGAGCATGGTCAACGAGGGCGTCTGACCAATCTGATAATAAAAAATGGGATAATTCAAATAACATAAAAGATATTCTCTCGTTAAGAATGAAACTATCAAAATTAGTTGGATTTAAAAACTTTGCAGAATATTCACTCGCTACCAAAATGGCAAAAAGTACGACAGAAGTGTTCGATTTTTTATACGACTTAGCCGAAAGAACCAAAGCAACAGCAAAAAAAGAAATAGATGAGATCCAATCTTTTGCCGGTCATGAATTGAAAGCATGGGACAGCGCCTATTATCTTGAAAAATTAAAACAAGAGAATTTTTCTGTATCGGATGATGAACTGAAACAATATTTTCAAAAATCAAATGTGCAAAAAGGTATGTTTGATGTCGCTAAATCATTATTTGGTATCTCGTTTGAGATTAATCCAGATATCTCTGTTTGGCATGAAAGTGTTGAATTTGTTGAGGTATCCAATTCTAAAGGAGAGATTATTGGAGGTTTCTATATAGATCTTTTTGCAAGAAATGGAAAGCGAAGTGGGGCCTGGATGGATGAATGCGTTATAAGAAAAAATATACATGGTAATAGAACTCTCCCGATTGGTTACCTCGTATGTAATTTCACTGCTCCAAATGACAAAGGTATATCATTGTTAACACACAACGATGTAATCACTTGGTTTCATGAATTTGGCCATATGCTTCATCACCTCCTTACAAAAGTTGATCTTCCAAGTATATCCGGAATTAATGGTGTTCCATGGGATGCGGTGGAATTACCCAGTCAATTTATGGAGAATTTTGCATGGAACTACGATGTTCTAAAAAGCTGCTCAAAACACATTAAAACTGGTGAATGTTTGCCTGAAAATATCTTCCATAAATTAACAAAAGCAAGAAATCTTGGTGCTGGACTTGCGATGCTAAGACAATTGGAATTCGCTCTTTATGATCTTAGTATTCATACAAATTATGATGACAATAAAGATGGCAATACACTGGATATTCTTGCCTCAATAAAATCTAAAATAGCTTTAGTTGAATCACCTGCATACAATCGTTTTCCAATGAGCTTTTCTCATATATTCTCAGGAGGTTATGCGGCAGGCTACTACAGTTATAAATGGGCAGAGGTTCTGGCAGCGGATGCATTCTCTGCATTTGAAAAAAATAATATATTTGACCAAAAACTAGCAACTAAGTTCAAAAAAGAAATTCTTGAAATTGGGGGCAGTAAAGACTTTATGCAAGGGTATAAAAATTTTAGAGGACGAGATCCTTCTTTAGATCCGCTCTTGAAACAAAGCGGTATCACACAGGGAATATAATGAAAATAGCTACATGGAATGTTAATTCACTAAATGTGAGAAAAGATCATGTTTTGGAATGGATGGAATCGGCAGAGCCAGATATTTTAGCACTACAAGAAATTAAGCAAACCGATGAATTATTTCCAGCGGATGCATTCAAAGAAATAGGTTACCACTCCGTAAGTAGCGGACAGAAAACCTATAATGGTGTCGCAATAATATCTAAGCAAAAACCCAATAATATAATAACTGATTTTACTGATTTTGATGATCCGCAAAGACGAATTCTTATCGCCGACATAAATAAAGTAAGAATAATGAATTTATATATACCGAACGGTCAGAGTGTTGATTCAGAAAAATATACATATAAATTATCTTGGCTAAAAGCTTTGATTAATCATATTAAAAAAGAAAAAGATCAATACAAAGATATAATAATTCTTGGTGATTTTAATATAGCACCACAAGATCAAGATGTTTATGATGCAAAAAAATGGGGCGAAGATGTATTATGCAGTCCAAAGGAAAGGAAAGCGTTGCAAAAGATAATAGATTTGGGTTTTTGTGATGTCTTCCGTAACTTTGATCAAGAAGAAAAGAAATTCAGTTGGTGGGACTACAGGGCAGCAAGTTTTAGGAGGAATGCTGGTGTCAGAATTGATTTGATTCTTGCAAGTGAATCACTTAAGAATAGGTGTGAAATTAGCTACATAGACCGTGAACCAAGAACTTGGGAAAGACCCTCCGATCATACTCCAGTAATTGCTGAATTTACTATCTAGATTACTTGAATACAGATTAAACTAAATCTTTAAACTTTCTTTGTATTTTCGATAGGCAATTGCTTGATTTCGGTCTAGCTCTCTCTGAGAATAAAAAGCGGCTAGAACACCTGAAAATAAACCATAAATGATGCCGACAATACCATAATCGTTCATTAAAAATATGCTAATGGTATGCCATGATATTTCATCAATAAGTATTATTGCGCCAGTACCGAATTCTCTACCAGTTAAATATAAAGCACACAGAAAACTTCCTGTTACCGAGGCAAATAATGCCAAGCTAAATGACATAATAGGAAAATACCATTCGATCCCAAGACCATATTTTTTTATTGATTTGCCAATTATTATTCCTTGTAATATTGCTATCCATGGAAAAAACCGATCAAAAAATACAGAGCTTAAAATCCAAAAACAATTTAAGATAAAGATAGCTATGAAAGCTGCGATTAATCCTGTTACTAAAGATTGCTCTAAATACAGGTCATTTCCTGTTTTATTTAAATCAGGTTTCATGCTTAAAATTATCTAAAAACCCATTACGTTTTCAGGAATAATTACGCCATTTTCATTGGCGTAGGCTTCCCAAGCTTGAAGCATTTCCTGCATTTTATCTGGGTTTTCTTGTGAGACATCATATAATTCTGAGGGATCATTCTTCAAATCGAACAATTGCCATTTATAATTATCTTCCAGTGGTGTTTGCCATTCAAAGTAATCTCCAGCTGGTTCTTGTATCATTTTCCAGTTGCCCTTTCTCAGTGCTGTTTTACCAAATAATTCCCAACCTTCGATATACTCATCTTCACGTATTATAGAACTCGAGTCATTAAATAAAGGGATCATAGAGACGCCTTGAATCTTATGAATTTTTCTATCTTTATATGTATTTTTGGGATGATCAATATCAAGTAGATCCAGAATTGATGGCATAACATCTTTAACATGCATATATTCTTTGATTGTATTGCTATTGTTAAATTCTGAATAATACACAAATGCGGGCGCTTTGATACCACCTTCTGAGGTAAAACCTTTAAAACTTCGCCAGGGGCCAACACCAACTCGAGCCCATTCTGGCCCATACCAGAGATAAGAATCCTGTTCACCCATGTTGTCATAGTCATTATCACAACATGAATCTATATGAGAATTGATGCCATATTCAGCAAAGCTCTGATCTAGTGGATGTCCTTCGGCACCATTATCAGACATAAAAAATATAAATGTATTATCTAATTCATCTAATTCTTCAAGATGGGAAATCAGTCGCCCAACATTAGAATCAATATCACTTACCATTGCCGCATAAATCTCCATCAATTTAGATGAGTTTCTTTTTTCTTCCTCATTTAAATCTATCCATGGAATATTGCCCGGCATCTTCTCTGAATCGGGCATATTTTTATCAATCAGCCCTAATTTCACTAAATTATTCATTCGTTTTTTATAAATTACATCATATCCTTCGTCATATTTTCCTTTTTGATTTTGAATAGATCTTCTTGGTGCTTGAAGAGGCCAATGTGGTGCAGTGTAGGCTAGATAGGCAAAAAAAGGTTTACTACTTTTTTGATTACTATCAATGTATTCAATCATTTTATCGGTGTAAAAATCTGTAGAATAGAAATCGTCAGGTAGTGAATCAAGAATTATTCCATCTTCTCTATAGGGCGCTTTATTGGAGCCAAGAATTGGCAACATATTATTGAAGTGTCCCGCTCCTCCCGATAATAATGCGTACGATCGATCAAAGCCTCTAGCTGAAGGGCTGTTATTCTCCTCATACCCTAGGTGCCATTTTCCAGTCATATAGGTATGATAATTATTGTCTTTTAGGATATTAGGTAATGCCGCAACTTGAAAATTGAGATAGCCTTCATATCCAGGACGTCCTTTCTGATTATCTGATTGCTCATTATGCATAGTTCCCATTCCAGCAAGATGATTATCAACACCAGAAAGAAGCATCGCCCTTGTTGGAGAGCATGTAGGAGCGACATAATAATTCGATAATTTAATGCCTTTGTTTGCCAATTTATCGAGATTAGGTGTGCCAATTTCACCACCAAAAACACCGAGATCAGTGTAAGCGAGATCATCAACAATAATTACAAGTATATTGGGCTGCTTTTGTGAAACACTATTATCAGAGCACCCCATTATGAAAAAAGTTATTATAAAAATGGTTATACCGCGTATTAATTTTCTCCATTCGAACTCAATCATATTTTTTATAGATCCGTTCTAATTGACCATAATTCTGGAAAAAATCGATGACTTGCCATTGTTTTCAACCAATTCACTCCTGCTGAACCTCCTGTTCCAGGTTTTAACCCTAATATTCTCTCAACAGTTGTAAAATGTTGGAATCGATATCTAGCAAATATATCAGCGAATTCAATTAATAATTCTCCCAGGAGATATAAATCGTTTGTAGGCTCAGGATTTTTATAGATTTCTAACCATGCCTTCTCAATACTTTCATGCGGCTTGTATTTCTTTGACCAATCTCTATCAAGACATTCTTGAGAAATTTTGAAACCCCTCCTATCTAATAATTTTATAATTTCATCATAAAAACTTGGTGTTTCAAGATTCTTTAAAATTGCGGGATATATATGGTTAACATTTTTATGAACTGAAGCCATAGCAATATCTTTGTTACCCAATATAAATTCAACATGCCTAAACATAAATGACTGCTGGCCAGATGCTACATTTAAATAATCACGAAATTGCTTAAACCCTTCTGGTCTTATTGTCGCAAGAACATCCCAAAAACGAGTCAATAATATAAAGATCTCCTTGCATCTATTAATTATTTGCGAAGCATTGGCAATATCATTATCAATAATCCTTAATCTTGCATTGTATAGCTCATAGTAAGCGGATTTGAATAGCATTTCTTTGCATTGGCCCTGCACAATAAAACACATTTCATCATATCCTTGGGACCTTGGGTGCTGAAGACTCAGGAGTAAATCAACGCTCTGATAATCAATATAAGGATTAGCATTGCCTTTGAATTCGGTTATTGGTTGCCCATCTGTCTCTTTTACTTGTTTTTGACGTTCTTCTTCTGAGCCGATTGACATCGGTCTTGGATGAAGCGAATTATCAACTTCTTCTATATCCACAATTTTTGGAATTACGTATTTAAAGCTCATTGGTTTCTCAAAATTTGCTGCATCATCAGTCTTCTTAAAGAACAATCTTTTCGCATCATATTAAATACAATGTCAAAATGATTATTGCCTTTAACTTCTAACAAGTTACTTTTATTTCCAGCATGTTTCCACTTTTTTTCGAATTCTATACTTTGGCGTTTGAATTCAGAGGTTTCATTTTCACCCCAACATATTATTACTTCTCCATCATTGGGTTCCACAAGAAATAATGGGCTAAGTTCTGACGCAGAATCCATATCTAAATTTAAAGGTTCATTTATATATGTCTTAACTATTGGGCGAATATCATATACCCCGCTCAATAATGTACTTCCTTTAATTATATTTGACGGAAGGTGATATTTCCTCCAATCTGTTAACATCGTCATTGCCGCTAAGTGAGCCCCAGCTGAACTCCCTATTAAAAAAATCTTATTTCTATCATAGCCATACTCATTGGAATTTTCATACAGCCATTTAATCGATCTTCTGCATTGATCAACCATTTCACTGATGTGTGCATCAGGTGCAAGTGTGTAATCTATCGCACAATAAGAAATATCCAAATCATTAAATTCTTGAGCTGGAAATAAGCAATCATCTTTACTCAACAACTGCCAATAGCCACCGTGAATAAACACAACAAGTGGAGAATTTTTGACACTAGCCAAACATAAATCCAAAATTTCATTTTTTGAATTGCCGTAGATTAAATCTTTTTCGAATCTCAGCTTTTTTGAAATCTTTAGTGATTCATCAGTATAACTCTTAACTAAATCTTCATAGTTTGAAACGCATGAACTTGGAGAATATTCTCTCTCTAGAGTTTCCGTATTCATGCATTTCCATGGGAAGTCATCCTCCATAAATCCAATCTCTATGCAGTGACAATCTGATAAAAAAGCAAAATCAATAAAACAGGAACCACGTATCGAACCAGAAATAGCCAAATCGTATAAAAAATATTTTTATTTCCATTAAATAGCTCATCTAAACTGAAATTTTTCTTAACAACCCATCCTGCAAATATTGCAATCATCAAACCTCCAAGTGGCATAATGACGTCACTTGCTATAAAAGCAAAAAGATCAAAAAAACCTTTGTCACTGAGAATTTCCAATCCAGATACTGGTCGAACATCCGATAGCAAATTAAACGAAAGGGCTGCAAGTGAACCTAACAAAAAGCCCACAAAACCAACCGTTACGGCAGCCATACGCCTTGATAAATTAGTTTCATCACTCAACCAAGAAACTGGCGCTTCAATCATAGCTATGGATGATGTTAGTGCTGCAAAGAATAGTAATATAAAGAAAACAGCTCCAAAAATTAACCCGCCTGCTGTTTGAGAAAATGCAATTGGGAGTGCTTGAAATACCAATCCAGGTCCTGAACTGGGCTCTATATTATTAGCAAATATAATAGGAAATACTGCTAAACCCGCAAGTATTGCAACAAGGCTATCTGCACCAACAATAATTGATGCGTCACGAGAAATATTTACCTCTTTTCTCAGGTAAGCACCGTATGCAACGAGATTAGTAAGTCCAACACTCACCGAAAAAAATGCTTGACCAAACGCTGTCAAAATAACTTGTGGATTGAGTTTAGTAAAATCCGGAGTAAATAAAAATTTTACAGCTGAAGAAAAATCACCATTTATTGAAGCATATATAACCATAATTATAAGCATAAAAAATAAGGCTGGCATCATCAGTCTTACAGCTTGTTCTAATCCCTTATGCAGACCCCTAGATGAAATATATACCGTCATACTTATAAAAATACAAAACCAAAAATACAATTCAGCTGTATTAGCATTTAAAGCATCAAACGTAGATTTGATTTGATCGGGTTGTAAATTAGCCATTTGGCCTGACGCTGTTTTTACAGCAAATGCTACCGTCCATGCGCCAACTACAGAATAAAATGAAAGAGCGAACACTGCTCCAACACCAGCAAGAAATACTCCCATCCAACGCCAATTGTTAGATTGACCCGACTCTACTGCAACATTCTCTATCGCATTTGGAGGTCCACCGCCACCACGACGGCCTATCATAAGTTCCGCAATACAAACTGGGAGTGCGAGTATAATTACAGCAGCAATATAGATTAAAACGAACGCTCCACCGCCATTAGAACCGGCTTTATAAGGAAACATCCATATATTTCCGAGACCAACTGCACCGCCAACACAAGCCATAATAAATACAAACCTGGATGACCATTCCAATTTTGCTTGCTTCACCTCCATTCAGTTCTCCTCTACAATTTTTCGATGACTAATTCAGCTGCAGCCAAATCCTCAAGTGCCGTTCCTACTGATTTAAACAATGTTATGTTATCTTCATCTTCTCTTATATTTTTCTTAAACAGTATTAACTCTCTCATATCAGCAAGTATATGGCTTTCATTGATATCGCCATCTTTTAGGGCTTTAATTAATTCACCAGATTCGCTTAGTGCACCGTTATAGGTATCAACTACAACTCTAGATTTGATAATAGCCTCATTATTAACTTCTCTCATTTCTGGTGTGAACGCACCAACTAAATCGAGGTGATGTCCAGGTTTAAGCCATTCACCTAATATCAACGCATCCTTACTAAGAGTAGCACAGGATATTACATCTGCAAGAGAACAGGCTTTTTCTATATTTTCTATTGATAGTATTTCTATATCCAAATCTTTTAGTGAGGAAACTAATTGTTCTGCTTTTTCTTTTCGCCTTCCCCAAACTAGCACTTTTGAGTAATCTCTTACCTTCATATGCGCTCTGATTAGATGAGGAGCTAGATTTCCCGTACCTATCATCAATAAAGTTTTAGTGTGGTCTTTAGCAAGATAATCAGCAGCAAGTGCAGACGCACATGCGGTTCTCCTGAGAGTGAGCTCACTTCCATCCATTATAGCCTTTGGTAAACCATCTTTAGCGCTCATGAGTATGTAGCTAGCATGAACGGCACTAAGATTATTTGCAGTGTTTTCAGGAAAAACTGAAACTATCTTGATACCAATGCTTTCTTCCTGCTTCCAAGCAGGCATTAATAATAAACTTGACGCTGCATCTTGAGTATTTTTTATCGTATGATTGGTTCTCTCTGGGGCACATGTGTCTTGAGTAAATGCAACTCTCAATTTCTCTATCAAATCACCGTAAGGCAAGCACTTTGCGACAGACTCAGCGTTAATTAATCTCATACTAAGTGAAGACCATAATTAATTAAGCCCATTGCATAAACCACTATTCATAATATTATTATCAATCATCCAATCGGCTTCTGCTGCTTTCTTTAGTAATATACAACGCATGGAATCATCTGGAATGCGGTTATCGAGCAACAATCTTTCAACTAAAACCTCGTAAGACAGTGCCTCCTTATTCATCCTGACTCCTCCATCTTGAGGAGTATCAATAATTAGAAATTTATTTTCATTTTCCAAATTATTCCATGTTTCCCATCGGATTAGATCTCCCCTTCTCCCCTTTGCAGGATCACCGTTATAGGCAAATTCTGCCCAGTAAGACATCATGGTTTTTGAGAGCTTTGTTGCTTCATCTATATTTTTTTCATCAAACATAAAATCCTCCAAGCCACCTAACTCCATTCCGCCCAAAATAAATGGTATCTCAATAGCATGAGCTGCTCCCAGTATCCTAGATAAATCCATTAAAAATATTTTTGGCTCCTCATCCCAATCAAAACGATATCCAAACACTTTATTATTTCCAATTGATGATAATTCGGACGCTGGTTTATCAACAGCTGCAACTTTCCACCCAGCTGACCCATATTCCGAAGAAATGTCATAGAGATCCTGATCCTTTATAAATGTTAATGAAAATCTTTGTGAGGCAAACTCAGGATCAAATGCCAGAAACAGCTTCATCTCATCTCTATTTGTACCGGTTATAATGGGTATATCTCTTAAGTTTTTTGATTTGAAATTCATTCCATCTAATGGCATGACATATCCATCATTTATTACTTTGTGCATGTAATCCTTTTTATCCAGATTATCGTAATACGTATTAAGGATTTGTTCTTTTGATTGATTTTTCAAATACGAGTGAATCTCAGAGTCTTGCATTGAATTTTGAAGCAAGATTGCATTCTGACGATTATTTGCTAACTTATCTGCTACCAGAAGTTGATTAACAATCTCTCTTGAGCTGATCGTGTCATTATATTCATCATTAGCTTCACGATAATTTATAGCATCCTGGATGGAGGAAGTTTTGGTACTACCACTTTGCGAAATGGCTTTATTAAAGAGTCCCTTAGCTAATGGTGAAAACAACAATGAATATACATTATGCCCACCAGCTGACTCTCCGAATATAGTAATATTAGTGGCATCACCTCCAAATAGATCAATGTTATTTTTAATCCACTTGAGTGCAAAAATTTGATCTAGGGTGCCATAATTTCCTGACCCGTCCTCCAAATTTACTGACATCTCTGAAATACTTGGATGAGCGAACCACCCAAATATTCCTAGACGATAATTAATCGTTACTACAATTACTCTCTCTGAAGAAACGAGAACACTGGGATCATATAACTTCGATGTACCAATTGTATTCGAACCGCCATGAATCCATAACATAACAGGTAGCTTCTCGTTTTTATCAATTTTTTTTGGTGCAAATACATTCAAATACAAACAGTCTTCTGAGCCATGCACACTTCCTTCTATAGCTTCTGGGTCGCCGAATGTCGATCCTATCTGAGTGCATGCTGGACCATATTCGATGGCTTTTAACAGCCCTCGCCATGGAATTGGCTCTTGTGGAGCTCTCCATCTTAAATCGCCAATTGGGGCTCGCGCATAAGGGATGCCTAGCCAAGCATGTGATCTATCTTCATGGATATACCCGATTACATCTCCACTCGAGATCGAACGAAATGTTTCATTTGGAATCACTTTATTTTCATTAATTTGATTGGATACACATCCAGTTATCATGGAAATGAAAATGAAAATAATTGATATATTTTTAATCTAGTTTTCATTGAATGGAATTTCAGTTATTGAGGATGTATTCATTTTAAGTAACTCTTCATCAAAATATGTTGGTTTAAATTTTTCTTCAGCGAATAATTTTACCTGATCTGAATAGTGTGCAGATGATTTATTCTGTGTCGCACTTCCATACTGATGGATGCTTTCCGTGGTGAGATTATTATCCTTATCCCACTCTACAAAAATGACTAGTCCGTCTCCGGCAACAGCCTTAAGTGATGAATCTTTTTGAGTTTCCCCATAGATAGCTCTCATCGTATCTGGGCCCCCTTGTACTGCTTGTTTTTTGTCACCTCGGATAAGAAAATTTACATCTGACCATTCTGGATCTATTCTTTTATAGTGCTTATTTATATTTTTTACACAATCCTTGAAAACCTCAACCACTTCTGGCGGTTGTCTTTGTTCTTGCTCTGCTAGCCACTCATGGCTGAGAACACAGACGCCAAGTGCAGCACCGCGATTATTATAGTCCGTAGCTAAGTCCCACTGCTTTAGAATTAGCTGTGCTTTTTGTAATTTTTTATCACGAAATTGGGCACTGAATAATGGTTCTATATATTTATATGATCTTGATTGTTTTGAATATCTATTATCAAACTTTAATTTTAAAAGATCACCTTTAGAGATTTTGCTCATTCCTTGAACCATCTCAACTGCTCTATATGCCCTATTCGTCATCCTTGTTTGAAGGCCTAATGTATTAGAATAATTTTCTCTACTAAGGTTACTCTTATTGCTCGTTACTCTGAATGGATCTTGGTTTGTGCTCACCAACCAACCTGATTCTGGATTAAGAATTAGTGGAAGAGACTCCATTGGAAGAAATTTATTCCAAATTAATGAACTGTCATCTCCATTTACCGGAAGCGACCAATCTACTGAAATATCTCTTTCTGGGGATACAGCATTATGAAAAAATAGAATATTCTTCTCTTTATCGGCGTATATTGCATTAAAAGAAACAATTGATTGTAATGACATCGCAGAGAGCCACTGATCTAAATTTTTTGATTTATTCATTCGATACCATTGCTCTACTTGTCGAATGTCTCTCATACCGGAAAATCGGACTGCAAATACGCCATCATCATTTTCAAATACTGGTCCATGAACAGATTCTCTGAATTGCCTTTTAAAAGTCCATTTTATTGGCCCAAGAATTTTTACAGGTAGCCTAACCAGACTTTCTTTAAATGGAATCCATTTTTCATCAAGAAGATATTGATTTTCATTGGCTGAATTGATTTCAAGCTCATAAACATCAGTCAAATCTGGCTTATTTACTGTTAATCCCCAACCTATGTTCTCATTGAATCCCACAAAAATAAAAGGCGACCCAGGAAAAGTACCACCCATCATATTCCAACCTTCGTCACTTTTGATATGTGCCTCATACCAAGCCACCGGGCCATCCAAAGGTTGATGCGAATTAATAACTAATCGCGTACTTTCATCATCAGTTTTGAAAGAAGACACTGCAATTGCATTTGAACCCAAGATATTTTTATAGCCATCGTAAAAACGTGTTTGCAATGAATTTTGATCACTTTTCTGCTGATATCTGCCATCTTGTAATTTTTCAATTTCTGTAACAACTCCAGAAAAATAAAGGTTTTGTATGACAAATCCTGTTAATACATCTCTGACTGTAATAGGAAATAATGATTTATAATTGTGATTAACATTTATCTCATTCCAATAATTTAATCCAGCAACATAACCCTCCAATACCTCTCTGACATCTTCGCTTAAACTGGAGTGATAATTTTCATCAATAAGAGAGTGGATCTTAAGTGCTTTGATTAAATAATCCGTTACCGCACCCTTAAAACCCTCTTTTAAGCCCATTTGTGCTCGATACAGATACATATTTTCTGCTATATTTTTTATATCATCATCCGCATGAGCGAATGCGAGACCGAATGCAGCATCTTCATCTCTTTTTCCATATACATGGGGGACACCCCAGATATCCCTTGTGATCGTTGCTTGATAGGAGAGACTATTTTTTAGAATCGAGCCTTGGGAATATTCAGCCATAACCACATTACTAAAAGTAAGAAGAAACAAAATGACAGTTGCAATATTTTTCAAAACTTAATCCTCAAAAATCAGAAATTTACTGTTGCATCTGCCACCAAGCATCCGGTTTCAATCTTTTTGGTATGCCTCGTTTTTTTTCCCACCAAAGCGCAACTGGTTGAAGAAAGCTGGTTGCTATCTTCCAGAATATTTTTCCTCTAAAAGAATTGAAATCCCGATTAAAAGGACAAACCCTCATACATATTGCACAATCGGTCCTTAACTTAGTCCAATAGTCAAAACATTTCTCACAATTAGCAGACCATTTTTTAACGCCTTTAATTGTTGATCTATTGATCACATTATATGAGGGAGGACCTTTGGGGAGCGCTTTTGGTGGACAGGCATCTGCACATTTTGTGCATTTATTACAGTATTCCGTAATTCCATGATGTTTTGGTTTATCGTGATGAAGAGGGAGTGTTGTAAAAATTTTAGAAAATCTTACTCGAGGTCCAAACTCAGGTGTTATAACCATTTGATGGCGACCATATTCGCCTAAACCAGCTTGAATAGCATATGGAATAACTAAAGCGGTATCATTCATAGATCCAAGAGCTTCGTACCCTAATGACCTGATGTACGTTGTCATTTGAGTCACAATTGCGGCTTCTCTTGAATATTCGAAGCCAGCTGCGGAGCTGGCCAGAGCGGATGGATATGTATCAACTAACCCTTTATCCATTGCATGTCCCATAACAATTACTGAAGTAAAATTGCCAGGAAGTTTATTGCTAACCGGTTTAAATTCTAGCGTGTTAACTTTTTTTGAATAATGCCAGCGTTTATCAATTGGTGTTATACCAATTAAGTCAGCGCCAAATAATTTTGCAATTTTCTTGAATTCAATGGTAAAACTTTTTTGATCATCAATTTTTATTTTTTCGTCAGCAATTAGAGAATCGTTCTCCATCCAGGATTGAAAGCCCTCTCGATTTCCTTTGTGTGCATTCCTATCCGAAAATGTATCAGATAATGCCCACGATGCATTTCTCAAAGCAAAATCTTTTTGCTTAAATCCCACTGCTCTTTTACCTTTTGGTTGCACACGGTGACTTTCAAAGAAAGCATCGCTCTGTTTATTACGAACCGAATCATCCCAAAACGCACGAGAAAAAATATCATTGATTTGATTAAAACGCTCAAAGTCATCAGAGATTTTAAATCTGCTCTTTTCATCTGAAATCATTTTAGTATTCGTGTTTTGTTTTTCATTCATTGTTAAACTCATTCTAAGCGTTTAGTCAATTACTTAAGAGTAACATGAAATTCATATCCTTTTATTCATAGACGATTACATATGTATTTTATCGGAAAATAAATTGCCCTAAATATCCAATTTTTATTATATTTGTAATTTACTTTACAATTATTCTAAAAGTCAGGGCGAATAAACATTGGAAAAATATGTTAGAAAAATTTGATCGATATCCATTAACATTTGGTCCTTCTGCTATAGAGAGACTTGAAAATCTGTCGTCTCATCTTGGTGGAAATGTCAATTTGTTCGCAAAAAGGGAAGACTGCAACTCTGGTCTGGCATGCGGTGGAAATAAAATCAGAAAACTTGAATATATTATTCCAGATGCCATTGCTTCAGGTGCTGACACCCTAGTATCAATCGGAGGAATCCAATCTAATCATACTCGTCAGGTTGCCGCTGTCGCAGCAAAAATCGGCATGAAATGTCATTTAGTCCAAGAAAAATGGGTGCCTTATGAAGACTCTGTCTATGACAAAGTTGGTAATATCATGATGAGCCGTTTAATGGATGCTAATGTGGAGTTAGTTAATGAGGGTTTTGATATTGGAATTCGTGAAAGCTGGGTGCGAGCAATCGAGGAAGTCAAAACAAATGGTGGCAAACCATATCCTATTCCTGCAGGTGCTTCAGTACATAAATTTGGCGGACTCGGGTATGTTGGTTTTGCTGAAGAAGTTAGGCGTCAAGAGCAAGAAATGAAAATCAAATTTGATTTTATTATTGTCTGCACAGTAACAGGATCAACTCATGCTGGAATGGTTGTAGGATTTGCAAAAGACAACCGTCAAAAGAACGTCATAGGTATTGATGCATCCTTCACACCAAAAAAAACAAAAAATCAGGTGTTAAAAATAGCCCAAGATACTGCTGAACTAATTGAGTTTAATCAAAACATAATAAAAAATGATATCGTTCTCATGGAGGATTATGCTTATCCAGATTATGGTGTTCCTTCAAATGAGACCAATGAAGCAATCAGGTTGTGCGCAAGACTTGAAGGCATGATTACTGATCCAGTTTATGAAGGAAAATCAATGCAAGGTCTAATAGATCTTGTTACGAATAATCACTTTCCCAAAGGATCAAACATACTTTATGTTCATCTTGGAGGCGTTCCAGCAATAAATGGGTATCACCAAATATACGGCGATGGTTAATTATTTAAATTTTTACCCAAGATGATAAAAACATAATTTATTACCGTCCAAATCTCTAGCATAGGCTCCATAGAACGTATCCATTCTCTGGCCTGGTGCACCTTCATCAGAACCGCCAATAGACATCGCTTTGGCATGCATTGAGTCTACCTGTTCTTTTGAATCCATTGGAAAAGAGACCATCACGCCATTACCAACAGTTGCGTCATTACCATTTTCAGGCTTGATTACTGCGAAGGCAGATTGACCCCCCTCAATTTGATAAAAATATCCTCGAGGTCCAGGACTAAAACCACTCACATTCAAGTCCTCAAAAAGCTCATTATAGAAACCCTTTGCTCTCTCTAAGTCATTGGTTCCAACACTAACATAACCAACTAATTTTCCATTCATTTTGCACTCCTTAATGTTCTTGAATTATCTAATTATAACTGTATTCACCTTATGAATATTATTTTAATTCAACTTTTTTTATCTAAAGAAGTTAAAGATAATTGACAGAATTATGCTGATCAGTATGCATGTAATTATTGGAAAAGCGAATGAATATTTTTCTGTTTGAATGAAAATATCACCAGGTAATCTTCCAAATGGCAATTTTTTAAAAAATGGAAAAAAAATACCTACCAATAAAAATATTGCCCCAATGATTAGAAAAAGTTTTTGCATTACTTAGATCAACTTAATTAATAGTTTCAGCAATGAGTTTTTTAAATTTAGTCGTACTCCATCCATGGGATCTATCAAGATAATGAATCGAAATATTAAGGTCTTTCCCAGTGAAATCTTTATTTTTGTAATCATCCCCCAAAAAACGAATATCAATTTTTCTATTCTTTATTAAATCATAAAGATCAGATTCAGTTTTGTAAGTCACAATCTCTTGTATTTGATTAAAAGATGACAATAATTTTTTTCTTTCCTCAAGAGTATGAATGGGTTTTAATTTTTCTTTTCTTTCAATTGATGGGTCGTCGTGAAGAAAACAAATAAGGTGATCGCAGTTGTCCGCACATTCGTTAAACATATAGATATAGCCCATATGTATAACATCAAAATTTCCAGCGATCATTCCTATTTTCATAATTACATTTGATATTTATTTAAAATACTCTTCCCTAACATACCCAACTCTTGAGGTCTTAAAATGCTTCAAAGGTATATTAAGGACATTAATTGCATCAATAACATCTTGAGAAACATTGCCATATATCTCAATAGAGAAACCATCGCCAAGTTCAGCGTGTTTTGTGACATATTCACCAACAGGAGGATTAGCATTGTGCTTTAGAAAAGCCTCGCTGTTTTTGTATATTTCAGTCCATGTATAGGCAAGAGGATCAGTTGGGTCAGCATCAAAATTATGAAATAGCATCCCAGGTTCACTCGCTTCAACAGCTTTATCAACCTCATCTGCAATACTTAGATAATTCTCAACCATTCCTTCTTTGATCTGTATTCTTGCTATAAGAATAAATGGATTAAGACCATCTGTGGCAACTGAATCGTCAGCTAATGCAAGTGGACAAATAATTGAGAGAGAGAATAATAAAAATAAATATTTCATGTCTGTTGCCTGTGTCATTATGTTTAATCACTCATATTACACAACATTTTATATGGAAAAATTAAAAAGATGGTAATTAAGACTTCTTTGTTTTTTTTGGATTTCTTCTTTTGGGATAACAAGTTTTACAAATATAACATTTCGTTCCATCACAACCTCTCGCTGTGCAATACTGTCGTCCATAAAAAATAATCTGCAAGTGCAGTTTATTCCATGAATCAATCGGAAAAAGTTTTTTTAAATCTTTCTCGGTTTGAGTAACACTTCTGCCATTGGTAAGCCCCCACCGCTGAGCTAATCTATGAATGTGAGTATCGACTGGAAATGCAGGATGTCCAAATCCCTGCGACATAACCACACTCGCCGTTTTATGTCCAACACCAGGCAGTGATTCCAATGCTTCAAAACTTTCAGGTACAGAGGATTGATAATCTTTAACAAGTATTTTAGAGAGATTGAGAATTGCTTTTGATTTTTGTGGACCAAGACCACATGGCTTAATTATTTTGTATATGTCATCTTTACTTAATTGACTCATTTTTTTAGGATTATTTGCAAGCGAAAATAGAGAAGGTGTGACCTGATTTACTCTCTCATCAGTGCATTGCGCACTTAATAGAACTGAAACGAGAAGTTCAAACATATTTCCATGTGTTAGCGGTATAGGAGTAGTTGGATACTCCTTATCAAGGCAATCTTGAATGAATTGCACGCGATCATTTTTTTTCATTTAAATATCGTCATTATTTTCAACCTAATTTGTCAAATGTATCAGAATAGCTGAATTTGATGTAGGGGATATTTACTATTGTGAATAAAGCTCTAGAATAAGTTTTATGGGAAAGATTGAATTAGAGAGCAGCTGGAAAGAAAAATTAATTGATGAGTTTAATAAGGAGTACATGCATTCCCTGAGAGATTTTCTAAAAAAAGAAAAATCAGAAAGAAAAGTAATTTTCCCTCCAGGTAGAAAAATATTTAGCGCATTGAATTTAACATCTTTTCAAAATGTAAAAGCAGTCATTCTTGGTCAAGATCCTTATCATGGCTCTAATCAGGCTCATGGATTGAGTTTTTCCGTCGAATATGGAATTAAACCCCCTCCTTCACTGAATAATATTTTCAAAGAATTAGCCTCTGACTTAAATATTGAAAAACCCAATCATGGGAATCTTGAAGAGTGGGGCAAACAAGGTGTGCTTCTGTTGAATTCAATTTTAACTGTTGAGAAAAGTAAGCCAGGCTCTCATGCAAATAGAGGCTGGGAAGTATTTACAGATAAAATATTATTCTTATTGAATTCATCTAAAAATAATTTGGTTTTCATTTTATGGGGCAAAAAAGCACAAGAAAAAGGTCATTTTATTGATTCGGATAGACATATGATAATAAAAAGCACTCATCCCTCTCCCTATTCTGCAAATAATGGATTTCTTGGATCGAAACCTTTTTCTAAAACTAATTCGTATCTAAAAAAACACCGTATCAAAGAAATCAACTGGAATCTAAGCTAGATTTTTTTGGCACTTAATTTTGAAATGTTATTGTTAAATGAAAAGGAACTTTTCTATGAATAAGCATACTTTCACAATACTTCTTTTATCTTTATTTTTATCATCGAATACTAAAGCAGCCACAGTAAGCTGCGATTTTATTTCGGGGGAAGCATATGATATATCAACTGGAGAATGGGTAGGAAGTGCTGGCTATGAAGACATATGGGATATTTTTGGTGAAGGGATATCACTGCCTATGGAAAATGCACTTTTAGCAAATCTAGACTCACAGGAAATATTCAGAGCAGGTGAAACTGACAAAGGCACTGTTTATCTTGTTGGCGGCGATATGGGTGTAGAAGGAAGATTAAGTAGTATTGAAGACGGATTAATAATTATATATTCCGGCTTCTGCACGATAGGCTTCGGCTAAGACCAATTAAGAAACTGTTTTATATATATTTACTATAATTACGCCAACTATAATCAAGAATAAACCAATTATTGTTTGCCAATTTAAACTCTGCGCATAAAAAATATACCCCAATAACGCAACACTGAAAACACCCAGGCCAGCCCATGAAGCATAAACAATTGCGATTGGCAACTTTTGGACAATAATGGATAAAAAATAAAGCGATAAAAAATAAGAGGAGAGAGAAATAAAGGTAGGGAGCGGTCTCGTAAAACTTTGGGTTGTTGACAACAACATTGTTCCAAAAACCTCTAACGCAATGGCAGTAAATAAAAGAATATATGTGATCATATAAGCCTCGTTTCGAATAACCTTTATATTTGTTACACTTTTATATATGAAAAAATCTTTGATAATATTTATTTCTATAACTCTAGCATCAATATTAATTGGTTGTGAATCAATTGATGGGTCGATTTATTCGACAAATCATCCTGTTGTTACAATTGATCGCTCTCAAGCCAACAGTCTTAATTGTGTTTATCTCTATAATACTGAAAAAAAAGAAAGCGGTTGGAATAATTCATCTGCAACAGCAAATGCATTGCGTGTATTGAAAGATCAGGCTCAGGTTGCTGGTGGAAACGCTGTTATTATTAGAGATATATATTCTTCTGAAGAATACCGAGAAGGCTATCAACTTGATGCTGCTGGGATATATGTTGATGTTTACAAATGTCCTTTTAATGAGAACAAGGAAAAGATAGATTAGTTATTTTGGGTGTTACTTCTAATTAATTCATAAAAAAATATTAAGATTTCGCAGCAGTTTTTCTTGGATCAAAAAATGGCTTTTCAACAACTTCTGCAGACATTATTTTATCACCCGATATGACTTCAACAACATTGCCAATTATTGAGTGCTCTTTCAAGATCATAGCTAATGCTATGTTCCTTTTAAGTCTAGGTGAATAAACGGCAGACGTTACATATCCAACTATCTGATTATCGACCTTAATATCCCAGAAACGTGTATTCGGACCAACCATCGGTTCCGCTTTTATCTCTAACCCAATTTGTTTTCGGTGAACCCCATTTTTTCTTATCTCTTTTAGAGCATTTTTACCTACGAAATCGAAATCTTTATCTATTTCAATAAACTTATCCAATCCAAGTTCATAAGGATTTGTTTTGATATCCATATCAGCATGATATGAGAGCATTGCTCCTTCAATTCTTCTGATTGTCGATGTATGACCTGGCTTTAATCCAAAATTTACACCAATTTCCATAATTTTTTCATATAACCTATTGCCATCTTCAGAATTCAATAAAAAGATCTCATACCCTAATTCACTTGACCACCCCGTTCTCGAAATAATCAATTTAATACCATCCAAATCGAAAGGTCTAAACCAATAGTATTTTAGATCAGAAATATCATTGCCAAAGAGTTCGATCATTATCTCTCGAGATTTTGGCCCCTGAAGCTGCAGAGGTGAAACATCAGGCTCAGAAATATCAACATCTAAATTACTATTAACTGCTAAACCCTGTGCCCAAAAAAGAACATCGCTATCTGCCAATGAAAACCAAAAGCAATCTTCATCAATTTTTAATAGCACTGGATCATTCAAAATACCACCGTGTTCATTGGTAAGAATTACATACTTACATTGACCAACACTCATTTCAGATAAATCTCTGGGTACCATCATTTGTACAAATTTTTCTGCATCTGGTCCTTTGATTTGCACCTGCCTTTCAACGGCAACATCACATAAGATGGCGTCATTAATCAAGTTCCAAAAGTTGTCTTCTGGATCACCAAAGTCTCTAGGTATATACATATGATTATAAGTAGAAAACCCTTTTGCGCCCCAACGAACTGTAGAATCAAAAAATGGACTTTTTCGAATTTGTGTTCCAAATCCGAAATCATTCAAATGTTCTTGTGAAATTCTTACTGTCATTGTGCGAGCTCAACTCTCTAAAGAGAAATGGATGGTTTAATAGCGGTAATTTAACTTTTGATTTTATTCTTTTTCAACATTGAAGAGTTTGTTGTATATTTTCCAGTCTTCGCCAACTTTTAATAAGGATAATATATCTAAGAAAGTGATACCTAGATATACATCACGTATTTTTACATGTGCAATTGAGTTTTCGATTTCAATATTTAATATCTCAAATTCTACATTCGTTCCGTTTTCACTTGGAGACGGTTGTTGAGATGAAACAAACCCTGCAAAATCTTCTGTTGATAATTGAACAAGATCACCATGCAAATAACCGGTTACCTTGGCATTTTCATGAAATGCAGCCCTCACCATTTCTGGATCAGATTTATTCATGGATTCAATATAAGTCTGCAACACAATTTCAATTTGTCTTTTGTCATCCATTTAAATATTCTCCTATTTGAATTTCAGATACCGCTACTTCCATTTTATATTGCAGCCCATGGATGGAAACTGCTCATCTGATATCTTTTGCCCATCAATTGATGCCTGCATTGCACTTCTTAAATCTTCTCCATTTGGTTCTGTATTGGATCCAGGTGAAGTGCTATCGAATCTACCCCTGTAGACTAGTTTTTTTTTGGCATTAAAAACATAAAATTCAGGAGTACATTCTGCTTTATATTTTTTTGCTATCTCTTGTGTCTCGTCATAAAGATAGGGAAATGTGAGATCTAACTCTTGCCATAATATCTTCATTTTTTCTGGGCTATCTTGAGGATAATTTTCCACATCATTTGAACTTATTGCCACAAAGTTAAATTTTTTCTCGAAGTCTCTTGTTAAATTTTGTATCTCTTCATGATAATGAATTACATAAGGGCAATGGTTACATATAAACATGATTAGGGATGGTTTATCCAAATCAAGGTTATCTGTAGAAAAATTTTTATTTGTAACCGAATTTGGAAGATCAAACTCGATCAGATTTGAGTTTAGCTCCAACATACTGGAATAAGTAAGTGACATATTTAATCTTTACATTTATTTTAATTAGAATAATTTTAACATCTTTGATCATTTTGTGAATCTTTCTACTTTTGTTATTCTAATCTTATGAATCATCTGAATATAAATCATTTTTTACGAAATCCTAAAAATCTTATTTCAAAAAAAATTCGTCTATTTTCAATAATATATCTTTTTTTTATTGGAGTTATTTCAGGATGTTCACCACCAAACATTTTAGAAAAAGATCAAAATCTGATTACAGCTAATTTGAATGACTATAAACGCGCAGAAGAATTTCTTTCGGTAAACGTAAATCATTTAGTCACAGATCTTATAAAAAAAAGATACTGGGGAGAAAATGATCAATTTGTATATCAAAAAGTTACTGCGGATGATTTAGTAACCGTAGTTGCTGATCCAAGAAATGGGAATAAATCATTCAAAGCATCTTTTAAAGAACCAAATACAAAAAACAATAAAGAACACTTATCGCCTGACGGTACTAAAGCAGCATTTATAGTTGACTATAACCTCTGGGTCAGAGATACCAGAAATAATAATATTACTCAGCTCACGTTCGATGGAACCGAACATTATGGTTACGCAACCAATAATGCTGGATGGGTGCGTGATGATCGGCCGGTCTTATTGTGGTCACCAGATTCTAAGAAAATTGCAACATTTCGTCATGACAGTCGCAATGTTGGAGAAATGTATTTAGTTTCAACTAAAGTGGGACATCCAGAGCTTGATGCATGGAAATATCCATTACCAGGTGATGATTCAATTTTTATGATCGAGCGCATTATATTGCACCTAGATGATGAGCCTCGAATGGTAAAATTAAATATGCCCCCTGATCCTCATCGCTCATCAACTGGAGATCACGTTGCAGATAGACAAGGACGTTTTATCGATGTCGAATGGAGCGCCCAAAGTGATCTGCTCGCTTTTGTTTCATCATCACGAGATCATAAATCCGCCAAATTAAGGTTAGCTGATCCTGAAACAGGTGAAATAAGGGATATCTATAATGAGACGGTTGCCACCTATTATGAATCTGGCTTTATAAATCCAAATTGGCGAATCCTCCACCATCGAAATGAATTTATTTGGTATTCGGAAAAAGATAATTGGGCTCATTTATACTTGCATGACCTTCAAACAGGAAAGATTAAGAAGCAGTTAACTTCAGGAGATTGGTCTGTTTTAGATTTACAGCGAGTTGATGAGAGTAATGGCTTAATCTTTTTCACTGCTGCAAACAAAGAGAATGGTGATCCTTATTTTCATTATCTCTATTCATTGAATTTAGATATAGGCGAACCAAAATTACTGACACCTGAAATAGCCAATCATTCTATAGAGTGGTCAACATCAGGAGAATATTTTGTGGATACTTTTTCCACTCCCAATATAGTTCCGACGAGTGTAATTCGTGATAAAGCTGGAAAAATTGTTATGTCATTAGAAAAAGCAGATGCTTCAGCATTAATTAAAAAGGGATGGGTTGCCCCTGAAACATTTGTTGTTAAGGCGCGTGATAATTTAACCGATCTCTATGGGCTACTATACAAACCAAGCAACTTTAATCCAGAATATTCCTATCCTATTCTGAATTATATATACCCAGGCCCGCAAGCTGGCAGTGTTGGCTCAAGATCTTTTAGAGCAGCACGTAGAGATAAACAAGCAATAGCTGAACTAGGATTTATAGTAGTAGAGGTTGATGCAATGGGGACACCAG
>QOPG01000005.1 GCA_003331585.1 Gammaproteobacteria bacterium
TACAGCAACTACCGGCATATCTTCATCAACTAGGGCTAAAGGACCATGCTTAAGTTCTCCAGCAGCATATGCTTCTGCATGAATGTATGAAATTTCTTTCAACTTTAGAGCGCCTTCCATCGCTACCGGATTTTGAACACCCCTTCCTAGGAATAATGCATGGTGTTTATCTGCAAAATTTTTCGCCAATGCCTTTATATCCTCGTCAAGCACAAGAATCTGATCAATTAAAGTAGGTAGTTCCAGTAATTGATTTACCATGTCTTTTTCTTTTTCTTCATCCAACCCAAATCGTCTTCCGATAACGATTGTTAGAAGAGATAGAGCTGATAGTTGTGTTGTAAAGGCTTTTGTTGATGCAACTCCGATTTCTGGTCCAGCCTTTGTTAGCATCACTAAATCAGATTCTCTTACCATAGTACTTTCTGGAACATTACATATCGTCAGTGTCGATATATATTCGACCTCTTTTGCCGCTCTGAGAGCAGCTAATGTGTCAGCAGTTTCACCTGACTGACTAATAGCAACAAATAATGTATTTTTAATTACAACTGGATTGCGGTATCGATATTCACTAGCAATTTCTACTCTGCAAGGGATTCGACACATGCTTTCTATCCAGTATTTAGCAATCAAGCCAGCATGAAAACTGGTGCCACATGCGACTATATGTATTGCTTCAACTTGATCAAAAACCTCTTCAGCTTGTGGTCCAAACGAATTTTGGAGTACTTTTCCATCAGAAATTCTTTGATCGAGAGTGTTGGCAATCGCTCTAGATTGTTCATAGATTTCCTTGAGCATAAAGTGTTCAAACTCGCCCTTTTCTGCAGCATCAGAAGATAATCTGCTTTTAGTTACTTTTCTTTTTGCTTCATTATCTTTTGCATCAATCACTGTAATGTTTTCCCTCTCAACTACTGCAACATCACCTTCCTCCAAAAACATAAACTCATTTGTTTCCATCAATAGCGCCGCAACATCAGAAGCAACAAAATTTTCATTTTCCCCGATACCAATTACGACTGGACAGCCCGATCTAGCTACCACAATTTTTTCTGGTTCATGTGTGCTTATTACAGCAAGAGCATAAGCACCTTCAAGCTCCTGAATAGTTGCTTTGACAGCCATGAGAAGATCTTTTTGAATATCAAAATGACTGTGTATTAAATGAACTACTGCTTCAGTATCTGTATCGGATGTGAATTTATACCCGCGATCAATTAAATTATTTTTTATATCATTATAATTTTCAATAATGCCATTATGCACTAGCGCAAAATCCGGATCGGATAAATGAGGATGTGCATTATTTTCTGATGGAATGCCATGCGTTGCCCATCTTGTATGAGAGATACCTGTTTTACCTAATAGGGCGTTTTGATCAAGTGCGTCCTGTAATTTTCTTACTTTTCCTGCTCTTCTTATTCTATTGATCTGTTTTTTTTCAATGACAGCAATACCTGCAGAGTCATATCCCCGATATTCGAGCCTTCTGAGGCCCTCCATAAGGATAGTATCTACATTTCTATTGCTGATTGCGCCTACAATTCCACACATGTGTATTATTCCAATTTAAATGAAATTATGACTTTTTTGGCCGCTTCCAATCATTGATCATTTTTTGATCTGCTCTTTCCACTGAAAGTTTTTCATCTTCTACGTCCATAGAAATCGTGGATCCAGCACCAATGGTTGCATCCTTTCCAATTTTAACCGGTGCAACTAACTCCACTCCTGAACCAATAAATGCTCCATCATCTATTTGAGTTTTATGTTTATTGGCTCCGTCATAATTGCATGTGATGGTTCCAGCACCAATATTAACATTATCGCCAATTTCACTGTCACCTATGTAACTGAGATGATTTACTTTGCTGGCAGTTCCAATTAAACTTTTTTTAATTTCAACAAAATTTCCAACTTTTACGTTATTTTGAAGTTCCACGCCTGGCCTAAGGCGAGCAAATGGTCCTATTTGGGCATTCGTACCGATCTCAGCACCCAGAATATGAGAGTTTGCATGAATAACCGAGTTATCGCCTATTTTTGCATCACAAATATAGGTATTTGGTCCGATTTTTACATTATTTCCTAGGTTCACTTTACCCTCAAAAACAGTATTAACATCAATAAGAACATCGCTTCCACATTTGATGTCTCCTCGTATATCTATTCGCGCAGGATCCATTATTGTGACGCCATTTTGCATCAATTCTTTTGCCAATTTTTTCTGGAAAAGTCGCTCTGCTCTAGCTAATTCAATTTTATCATTTATGCCCATCGATTCTTCCCAAGTTGATGCCATGAACCCTCTTACTGGCAATCCATCCGTTACTGCCATGTCAATTATATCAGTTAGATAATATTCTTTTTTAATATTGTCGTTCTTGAGACGACTGAGCAATTTTTTCAAAAGATTGCCGTTACACGCCATGATTCCAGTATTAATTTCTTTTATTTTTTTTATTTCTTCACTTGCATCACTGTCTTCTATAATAGCTTGAATGTTACCTTTTTTTCTGACAATCCTCCCATATCCAGATGGATCTGGAAGTATCGCTGACAAAAGATTTATTCCTTTTTTTAGATTTTCTGAAAGCAATTGTTTAAGGGTGCTGGAAGAAATTAGTGGGACATCGCCATACAGTATTATAATTTCATCATCAGCCGAGATTATTTCAGAAGCTTGTTTAACCGCATGACCTGTGCCCAGTTGTTCTTTTTGATGAACCCAATCAATGTCATTGTGGCCTTCAAAGTCAGCTTTAACCTGATCACCACCAAAACCATGAACCACTATAATTTTCTTAGGCTCTAATTCTCTTGCACTATCTACTACGTGCTTCAGCAGTGCTTTTCCCGCCATTGGTTGCAGCACTTTTGGCAAATCGGACTTCATCCTTGTCCCTTTTCCAGCCGCCAAAATAATAATACTTAACATTTTTTCTTATTTAATCCTTTAATTGTTCATGAAAAGGCAACACAAACTATATTTATTTGAGATATTAATCAACAAATAAATCAGATACTTATCTAATAATGCATGATATTTTTGATAAAACAAATATTGTTATTTACATATAAAACAGGATACTTTGTAATCATATATTAAAAAGTGAGGGAAATATGAAAACACTGAAAAGCAGATTTATTATTATCTTTGCAATAACTGCATTTATTAATGTTGCTTCGGCATATCAAATACAAGGCATTGATAAAGAAATGTTCCCTCAGAATGTTTCATATGATCCGAATATACCTTCGCCTGAGTTATTTTTAGGTCGGAAATTGGGTGCGGCTCCGGTTAGACATCATGAGCTTGTGGAATATCTTCGAATGCTAGCAAATTTATCAGATCGACTGACAGTTGAGACTATCGGATATTCTCACGAAAGAAGACCGATATTATTTTTGGTAGCCACTTCAAGTTCAAATCAAAACAATATGGAACAGATCAAAAATGAACATCTTAATTTATCAGATTCAAGAAAAAAGCAAGTCATAACTGATAAAATGCCAGTCGTTACCTGGCTTAATTACGGTGTTCATGGCGCCGAATCGAGTGGTATGGATGCAGCCCTCCCAACTGCTTATTATCTGGCTGCTGCTATGGGTGATCCAATAAATCATCTTCTGGAAAATAGTGTCATACTCATTACCGCAGTATTTAATCCTGACGGTCACTCAAATAGAATTTCATGGCTGGATACATTTAGCAGCAAAATACCAAACCCCAATCCCGATCATATTGAACATAATTATGACGGCAGGTTAGCCAGAACTAATCATTATGGTTTTGACTTAAATCGACAATGGATATCTATTACTCAGCCAGAACCAAGAGCTTGGATAAAGAAATGGCATGAATGGAGACCTAATTTATCTGTGGATTACCATGAAATGGGCAGCTCTCAAACATATTACTTTTCTCCAGGAGTTCCAACAAGAAATCATCCGTTAATACCCGATACTGGACTAGAGCTAATGGAAAAAATTGTAAAACCTGCCGAAGAATTTTTAGATTCCCAAAAAAGATTATATTTTCATGGCGATAGGTATGATCATTTTTTCTTGGGAAAAGGCTCATCATTTCCTTTAGTAAATGGCGGTGTTGGAATGCTCCATGAGGCAAGCTCGGCCAGAGGTGTTATGGTCGAAACTCAAAATGGCATCAGGACATATCGAGAGAATATTATAAAACATTTTAGAACAAGCATCGCGAATGCTATCGGCGCTGTAAATAATAAATTAGAACTTCTTCAATATCAGAAAAACTTTTATCAAAATGCAAAAAATAAAGCAAAGGATCACCCAATCAAGGCCTATGTTATCAGTGCTGGAAAAGACCGATCCAGATTGTATCACTTTGTCGATTTGCTAAATTATCACCGAATTAATGTTAGTTATTTGAAAGAAAATATCACTATTGATGACTTCGAGTACGAAAAAGATTTCTCTGTTGTGGTTGATTTAAATCAAGATCAACATACCCTAATAAGGGGTTTATTCGATCTTGCAACAGAGTTCGAAGACAGTAAATTCTACGATGTTTCAACTTGGACACTTCCATTGGCATATGGTATGAATTTCAATGCTATAGAAAATAATAATCAAAAAGAAAAACTTTTGGGTGATATATATGACAACAAAAAACCTTTAGTCAGTGCGCCTGATAAACCAGAATATGCATATGCATTTGAGTGGTCTGATTATTATTCACCTAGAGCATTATATAACATTCTAGATAAGGGGCTCTTGGCAAGAGTTGCCATGAATCCATTTATTGGGTCAACAAAAAAAGGAAGTCATGATTTTGACCGTGGCACTATTGTCGTTTCTTTTGATAGACAAGATGCTTCTGAAAACGATATTCACAATATAATGAAAGACATTGCTCAGGATGATGGAATATTCATACACTCATTAACCTCGGGTAAAAGCGTAACAGGAACACAGAATCCAGACCTTGGAAGTCAATTCATAAAAGCAATCCATAAACCAACTATCTTATTAGTCGCTGGAAGAGAAATGGATTGGTATAACGTTGGAGAAATCTGGCATCTGCTTGATGTTCGAATGAATATCCCAGTTACACTTATCGATAGATTACAAATGAATAATATTGATCTTAATAGATACACGCATATTATTTATGCCGGTGGGCAATATTCAAATTATCAGCCCAAATACCTTAATAATATTCATGAGTGGGTCAATTCAGGAGGTACTCTGATAGGGATTCGACAAGGAGCAGATTGGATATCTAAAAATATTTTTAATAAAAATACAGATAAATCACCAAAACGATTCTCAAAAGAAAAAGCAAATAATCGCCGCAATAAAGAACGTGATGCAATGAAAAAAGATCAGCCCAGATATTCATATTCTGAAAAAGAAGCTCGTGATCCGTTAAATGTCATAGGCGGTGCAATATTTTCAGGAGATTTGGATATTACTCACCCCATTGGATTCGGATATACAAATGAAAATATAGCGATACATAAAAATACAACCTCTTTATTACCAACATCAAAAAACCCTTACGCAACTGTCATCGCTTATAACGATGCACCGATAATTTCAGGGTACGCGTCAGAAACTAATCAAGAAAAACTTAAAAATACCCCTGCACTGATAGCTGATCGCAGAGGCAAAGGGAGTATTATTTTATTCGCTGATGATCCGAACTTCAGAGCTACCTGGTATGGAACAAACAAACTATTTTTAAATAGTCTATTTTTCTCCTTAGTCTTTGATCCTCCCAGAAATAATTAGTTTATTGTTTGCATTAATTTATCTGGATAATAAATTTTGCCTTTTGAGATAACTAACTCTACTTGACGGGTGTTACTGATATTTTCAATAGGATTCTTGCTGAGCAAGACCATATCAGCAACTTTGCCTTTTTCGATTGTTCCCATTTCCTCTTGCATGGAAAAGAATTCTGCCGGCCTTATTGTTGCCGCATAGATTGCTTCAATTGGTTTTAGACCAGCCTCTACAAGAAATTCAAGCTCTGTATGTAAACTATAACCGGGCAATGCATAACCTATGGGTGTATCAGTGCCGGCTCCTATTGGGACACCTCTCTTGTTCATTCTATCGATCAAGGACATGCTCCATTTGGCAAATTCAGACCCATACCAATCTTGATCTTTCTTTTGTTCAAACCAGTCATTAGTGGCTGCAATCCATTTTTCCTTAGCGCCGTCAGGTACAATTTTTAGAACGTTATCCCAGTCCTCTCTTTCATATCCTGGGTACATTGAAAACGCATTTAGGCGAAGCGTGGGTACTTGTATCGTTGATTTAAGGTTATCTATTGTTTGGTTACATTTTTGTTCGTCAAAATTATTTATTGCGGGCAATCTTTGTGCCGTATGAAGACTGCTTCTTAGTGTTAAGCCAGCACCATTTTCATGTGAATTAAGGATTGCTAATCTTTCCTCATGCAATTGAGCCGAATTAAATGCACAGTCCAACTCCACATTTCTTAGATGTTCCATTGAATCAACTGCAGGACCGGCAATACTTGCTCTCATTGAGAGTGGTACATGTGCTGCTATAGGGAGATCATATATTGATGCCGCTTCAGATAATGCATTAAATATCTCAGGTGAGACCATCTCATAAATTTTTATAAAATCAACACCCGCATCATTTAATTCTGTCACCTTCTTTTTGGCCATTGAGATTGTTGAGTTCTCTGTTCCAATTTCTGGAACTAGATCCCCATCATATACTACAAACTTTCCATCCAAGAGAGGCCCACTAAAATATACCCGAGGGGAAATAGCTTCTGGAGCACGCATTTTTTTTATCACGGGCTCCATTTTTTCCATTAATCCGCCTGTATCTCTCACGCTTGTGATGCCATGCGCTAAGAACAACTTCGGCATTGATTCCGTAAATGCATCGTCGTAAGTTAGATGAACATGCATATCCCATAATCCTGGTATTAAAAACTTATCTTTTCCATCAATAATTTCAGAAACGTTCTGGAGATTATCAACCGACGAACTTACGGATAAAATTTGGTCATTTTGAAAAAGCACGGTTTGATTTTTTTGAAGCCCTGTCACTGGATGAATAACAGAAATATTTGTAATTGCTGTAGCTTCACTAAAATTGTCATTTGAACAGCCAAAGAGAAGCGTAAGAAAAATTAAAACCAAGCTAATGTAGAGATTTCTCATCTAAATAATCCTTTTTTATATAAAATTTATATTTTTACACTATATCATTCAAAATAAATTTATAAGTTTTTAATTATTTTTATTGACTCAAAATAAAACAATCGGCATCCTATTTTTCTTACAAAAAATCACCCAAGAAATAGAGGGAAACTCCATGTCAAATGAAAAATTCAGCCCCTATATCAGCATCGGCTCACGTGTCAGAAAATCTCCCTACTTTGACTCTACAAAAAGATGCGGTGCTAAAGCTTTTTCTATCTACAATCACATGTATATGCCTACCCTTTATACCAGTGTTATTGATGAATATTGGAGCATGGTAAATGACGTTGTAATGATTGATGTGGGTGTCGAGAGACAAATTGAAATCAAAGGTCCCGACGCACATAAATTAGTTCAATTTATTACCCCAAGAGATGTCTCTATTTGTGATAAAGGAAAGTGTTATTACATACTTCTTACTGGTGAGGACGGTGGAATTATCAATGATGCTGTATTGCTAAGATTAGCAGATGATCAATTTTGGGTTTCTCCTGGTGATGGAGATGTCCTTCTTTGGATTGAAGGAGTCGCTGTTAATTCTGGAATGGATGTTGAGGTTTTTGAGCCTGATGTATCACCATTACAAATGGGTGGCCCAAAATCACCACATGTAATGAGAGAACTCTTTGGTGACTTAGCTATAGATCTTGGATACTACAGAGCCGAACAAACAGAAGTTAATGGAATTCCTCTCGTACTTGGAAGGACAGGCTGGAGCGGTGAAATTAGTTATGAGCTATATCTTCAAGATGGATCTAGAGGAAATGAATTATGGGAACTCGTCGAAAAAGCAGGTGAAAAATACAATATTAAGCCTGCAGCACCCCAACTCATCAGAAGCATTGAAGGAGAATTGCTTTCATTTGCCTCAGACATAAGTCGTCAAGACAATCCCTATACAATTGATATGGGAAGATTAGTTCATCTTGATAGAGAGGATGATTTTATTGGCAAAGAAGCACTCATAAAAATAAACAAAGAGGGCGTTAAAAGAAAATTAGTTGGCATAGAGATTGAGGGTGATGCAATTAATGCTCCGCCTGAACATTTGTGGCCCGTCATTGATTCGAATAATAAAATTGGACATGTAACAAGATGTATTTTTTCGCCAAGGCTAAAAAAGAATATAGGCTTTGCCAATGTACCAGTGGATTACTCAGGTATCGGAACAAATTTCGAAATTAATTCTCCTAAAGGAATGCTTAAAGCAAGCGTTTGCAACAAACCCTGGTTCCCGGCAGAAATTAAAATATCTCTAGACTAGTTTTAAACAAAGCTAGTTTCGAAGAGGTTTCCCATAACTGAGCATATGATTAATACGACTTTTTGTTTGATCGGTCCTCGCTAATTTCAAAAAAGCCTGCCTCTCTAGACCAAATAAATCACTTTCGCTCATAGAAATTCCCGCATCGATGTCTCCTCCAGTAACTATCATTGCAATTTGAGTGCCCGTCGTTACATCATGTGGGGTTAAATATCCTTTTTTGTGAGTTTTATCTAGCCACTCTTGCATTTCTTTCCATACTTCTCGGCCTGGCATTATAAAATTATCACGATAAGTCGGGCTATACTTTTCTGACGTTTGGATGGTCAGATCAATTGCGGTGTCAAGTAATCGATCCCTATTCATGACAAATGTATCTTGGTTCTCTCTATACATTGCAAACTCTCTAGCTTGCATTGGTGATTGAGTCGTTTTTCCATAGCCTATGTTCATAAATGTTGCCCACGCTGCTTCTGTCTCATTATTTTTTATATCCCGCCATCGATATAACATTTCTTTCACTCCACCCCCACCAGGCACAACACCGACTAGAGATTCTACCAGCCCTGTAACTGAATTTGCGTGAAATACAGTCCGATCAGTATGTAAAACAACCTCAAAACCCCCACCGATTGAAAGTCCTGCAGGAGCTGATATAACAGGAATATTTGAATACTTCATTTTTTTCATGGTTTGTTGAAAATGATCAAGAAATCCATCCAATCCCTCCCAATCTTTTTCATGAATAAAAGCGGCAATACATTCCAGATTGACACCACATGAAAAATGACTTGAATCATTATGTATAATCAAACCACGAAAATTTTCTTCTGCGTGATCTATGGCGTCACTTAGTAAGTTCATGGACTCGCTATCCAAGGCATTTGCCTTACTGTGAAATTCAACCATACCGACCTTATTGTCCACTTTGAAGTAACTGGCAGCTTTGTTAGACAGAATAGATTTTTTGGTTCTTCTTTCTTCGGTGAATCTCCTAGTGCCTTTTTCTCTTGAAATTTTCTTGTATTCTCCTGAGAACTTCATATATTCAAGGCCAGTTTTTGGGGTGATATAAAAGGATTTTCCTGAAGCAACCTTTAAAATCTCCGGCACCTTTCTTCCCTCTTTTTCTAATCTGGCAACAAACTTGTCCACACCAATTGAATCAATCATCTCAAACGGACCTTGCAACCAGTTGTAACCAAGTTTCATGGCATCATCAATTGCAACCAACGAATCATTAACATTAGGGACCAGATCTGCCGCATAGCATAGGGTATTTGAAAGGACCTCCCATGCATAACGACCGTATTTAGTTTCGTCAGCCAAAAGAATTGTGAAATCGTTTTGCTGCTCTGCGTCAATTGCAATTTCAGGTTTAGTGTAATCAAAATTTCGATACTCAAAGTCACTAAAATTGAGAGTTTCTTTAGTGGTGCTGTCTTCCGGATCTTTGAATCGATAAAACCCGCCTTTTAATGATTTATTTCCAAGCAATCCTTGATCCATCATTTTTTTCATAGAAGGAATTTCTTCAGATACTTCATGAAAAACATCATTATCTGGAAGAATATTAATTAAGCTCTTTGCGACATCACTCATCAAATCAATACCAATTAGGTCATATAGACCAAAAACTCCTGTTTTTGGAATTCCCATTGGCCTTCCAAATATTGCATCTGCTTCTTCTGGTTGAAGCTTCATTTCAAAAGCCTTATGAAGGGCAGTCTGTATTGCAAAAACTCCCACACGATTACCTAAAAATCCTGGTGTATCATTACAAATAACTATGCCTTTCCCCATTTCTTTTTCATTAAATGTTGATAAACAATCTATCACCTCAGGCTTGGTTGTTTCTCCTTTTACAATTTCTAAAAGTTGCATATAACGAACTGGATTAAAATAATGAGTTATAGCAAATTCTTGCTTAAATTCATCAGGCATATCTTCCACCAATAATGAAATTGGAATCGTTGATGTATTAGATGAAACGATTGATCCTTTTCTCCTAATCTTATCAATCGTTTTGTATAGCTCTTTTTTAATTTCAAGCCTTTCTACCACTGCCTCTGCAATCCAATCAGATTCTGATATTTTTTGTATATCGTCTTCAATATTTCCAATAGTAATTTTTTTTAGTATGTCTTTATGAAGTAATCCTGGTTGTTGCTCATCCATTAATCGCTCAATAGCTCTTTCACATACAGAATTACGGTTGCCATTACTGCTTGGCAAATCTAACAAAAGAACATCAATTCCTGCATTAGCAAGTTGTCCAGCAATTCCGAGACCCATTGTTCCTGCGCCTATCACAGACGCCTTATTTATTTGATACATATTATTTACCAGTTGGATTTTTTGAAAAAATAAAAGTTTTAAGTAAATCTCGACACTTATTCGGTGATTCAAGGGGGAGCATGTGGCCACTTTCTTTTATTATCGTCAACTCTCTTGAAGGAGGTAAAGCCTCAGCTAATGCCATACTGGATTTTTTTGGTACCATTAAATCTTGGCCAGCCAAGATTAATTGACATGAGGCTTTAATCTTTCCAGCTGCATCTTTACCAGCTTTGTAGTTATTGCATGCAAGTAAATCCTTATATAACTCATCAGGATTGCCTCCCATAACTTTATACCCGCCAATTAACATAGAATTACCTGGAATAGTTCCTTGATAAAGATGACCTGCTTCACCAAAGCCCCATGAAATCATTTTATTCAAAGCAGTCTTAGGTTCATTTTTCGCTGAATCCAAAAGAAAAGAATTGACAGGCGTTTCATATCCGCTGGCAATCAAAGATACACTTTTTATTTCATCTGGGTATCGAGACGCTAATTCGATTGAAACAAGACAGCCTTGGGAATGACCTACTACTGAGATATCTTTAGCGCCAATTTCAGTAGTTACCTCATTAACCCAGTCTGCCATTTCTTCGATACTTTCTAGTGATGGTCCTTCAGAATTAGTATGGCCCGGCATATCTATACAAAGAACAGAATAACCTCTGAAAGCAAAAAATCTTGAATGTAAACCCCAAAATGTATGATCCAAGCCACTGCCATGTATGAATAATACTAATGGTTTTTTGGGATCAAATGGCTTACCTCCGGTCGATGCAAAAACTTCTTTTTGATTGAGCTCTATATACATTAGCTGTATTTCTTTGCGGCACGAAAGCCTTTATTGAAATCATCTTGAATATCTGCAACATTTTCAATACCGACAGAGATTCTTATCATATCTTCAGTGATTCCAGCTGCAACAAGGGCATCTGCATCAATTCGAGAATGTGTTGTTGTAGCAGGATGAATAATCAGTGTTTTTGCATCTCCAACATTTGCCAAATGCGAGGCAAGCTTTACATTCTCTATAAATGCTTTACCGGCTTCTCTTCCGCCTTTAACTCCAAACGTAATTATTGATCCAGCACCTTTTGGCATATACTTTTTAGCTAAAGCATTGCTATCATGATTTGGCATATCGGGATGATTTACCCATGAAACTTGATCGTGACTGCTTAGATATTTAAGTAATTCTCTTGTATTTGATATGTGCCGATCCATTCTAAGTGAGAGGGTCTCAATTCCTTGCAACAAAAGAAATGCATTCATTGGGCTCATAGACGGTCCGATATCTCGCATTGCTTCTGCTCTGATTCTTGTGGCAAAGGCACTAGGACCGAACTCTTCCCAGAAATTTATTCCAGTAAAAGGTGCATAAGCTTCAGTTAAGGTCGGAAATTTATCATCTTTGCCCCAATCAAAATTACCACCATCTACAACAACACCGCCGATTGAGGTTCCATGACCACCCATCCATTTTGTTAATGAATGAACAATGATGTTTGCTCCATATTCAAAACAACGACAAAGATATGGTGTATTGAAAGTGCCATCTATCATAAGTGGCAAATGATGTTTGCTGCAAATCTTTGAAACAGCTTCTATGTCCATAACAGACAAACCAGGATTTCCAATAAGTTCGCCAAAAATTATCTTGGTATTTTCCTGAATGGCTGATTCAATTTGTTTAATATCCGTTGGGTCAACGAATGTGGCAGTAATTCCAAATCTAGGTAATGTGTTTTTCAAAAGACTAATATTGCCTCCATACATATTTGCTGACGCAACTACGTGGTCTCCCTGACTAACAAGAGCTGTAAGCGCACAAAATACGGCACTCATGCCTGAAGAAACACAAACAGATGCAGATCCACCTTCCAGCGCAGCAACACGCTGTTCTAAAACACCGACTGTTGGATTTGAGATGCGGTTATAGACATGACCACCTCTCTCAAGGTTGAATAACGATGAAGCGGTGTCAGTATCAGTGAATACATATGATGTTGTCTGGTGTATGGGTTGCGCTCTGGAACCAAACTCAGAATCCAGCGTTTGCCCTGCATGTAAACTCAGGGTATCGAATGAAAGAAAATCAGACATAATTTAATTTTATTAGTTATTATTCTACCTATGATAAATCACAGTTTTTAAATTCGCTACTTTATCGTATCCAACGGATTCTCTGGATCTACCCCATCCATATATTGCTTCAATCGATCATGGCTAGTCAGACTGTAAACGAGACCCAACCAATTATTAAAAATTGCTTTTCCTGTATCGCCCCATGTATTGTCAACAGTAACTTTAAGTTCTTCTTCTGGAAATTCCATTAATTCTTCATTCCCTTCTCTGGATTTTATTAATTCATTAATATATGAATTTGCAATTTTCCTTGCTGATTCTGAGAAATAATTTTCTGGAAAAGGGGGCACTTCATTTATTTCATTATTTTTGAATCTATTTACTTCGCGTTTATACTCTTTCAATAGACTATTGAAATCATATTCTGGGTGTCCCTGAAAATATACAGCACGAATTTGATCTGGGCTCACAGCCATGTGGACGCCAGCGGTTTCACTTTCTGCCAATACAGTCAGGCCAGATGCTTCAAGTTGTTGCTTTGTTATCTCATTATGTCGGGAATGTGGGACATCAAAGCGAGTATTAATATTTCTCATTATTGGGTGATTTGGTAAAATCGAACGATGGCTATATACACCCCATCTTTTCTGTTTCAAAGGTAATCGATCAATATCATACAATTGTTTTACGATGGCATGAGTTGCCAAGCAAGAACATAGAGTAGAAGCAACATTTAGTTGGGCCCATTGCATAACTTTTGTTAATGGTTTCCAAAATGGCTCTTCTGTTAAATGGGGTTGCTGAATATTTGCTCCTGTTACAATCATCGCGTCTAGGCCTTGTTTTTGCAGATATTCAAATGAGAAATAATGTTCTTTTATATGTTTTTTTGCGTCTTGACCACGAGCTAATTCTGGAAGAGTAAATGGATAAACGTAAAATTGAGCAATTTGGTTGCAATTACCTACGAGACTAATGAATTGATTCTCGGTAGCTGACAAAGCAGCATCAGGCATCATATTCAGTAAGCCTATATGTAGTTCTCGAATATCTTGTCTCGTAGCTCTTTTTTTGCTCAGTATAGTATGCCCCTCATTGGCAAGACGAGAAAATGTGGGTAAATCATTATGTGCTACTAAAGGCATATTGTTTATTTAAATAAAATTATTTAAAGAAGATGATATATGTTATATCAGCTTCTATTAAACAGTAAAATCTAGGATATTCTATGACTTTGAATATTATATTATCTAAAGACAGCTATTATTATTTACCTTTTAGCTTTTGTGCCGCTCGGTATCTAGCATTTGCCTCAGCGAGTTCTGATTGAGCGCGCTTAAGATCCGTTTCTTCAGATGCTCCTTCTAATGCTTTCTCTGCCTGTTTTTGCGCTTTTTTAGCAGCAGCTTCATCAAGTTCGTCACCTCTCAGAGCTGTATCAGCAAGAACAGTTACAAGATGGGGCTGTACCTCCAGCATCCCTCCAGTTACATAAAAAAAATGCTCTTTTCCATCAACGTCTTCTACTCTAACTTCGCCAGGCTTGAGTGAGGTTAATAGAGGGGCATGCCGAGGTGCTATGCCCACTTCACCCATTTGAGCTGGAACATAAACCATATTTGCATCGCCTGAGTGTATTTCACCTTCAGCAGAAACAATATCGATTTTAATGGTTTTCATTCTTTCGACCTCTTCTTAAGTCGTTTTCGCTTTTTCTACTGCTTCTTCTATAGATCCAACCATATAGAATGCTTGTTCGGGCATATCATCATAATCGCCATTTACTATGCCATTAAATCCTCTGATTGTTTCTGAAAGCTGGACATATTTTCCTGGAGCTCCTGTAAATGTTTCAGCGACAAAGAATGGCTGAGAGAAAAATCGTATAATTTTCCTGGCACGAGTAACACTCAGTTTGTCATCTTCAGATAATTCATCCATACCAAGAATGGCAATAATGTCTTGTAACTCCTTATACCTCTGAAGAACACCTTGCACGCGTCTAGCACAATCGTAATGTTCTTGGCCAATCACATTTGGATCTAGCAATCTACTCGTTGAATCTAATGGATCAACAGCTGGATATATACCAAGTTCAGCAATTTGTCGGGAAAGAACAAGTGTTGCATCCAAGTGAGCGAAAGTGGTGGCTGGAGATGGATCCGTTAAATCATCTGCAGGAACATATACCGCCTGAAATGAAGTTATCGAACCAGTTTTTGTTGATGTAATTCTTTCTTGTAACACACCCATTTCTTCTGCAAGTGTCGGTTGATAACCGACCGCAGATGGCATACGCCCCAAAAGAGCAGAAACTTCGGTTCCAGCAAGCGTATATCTATAAATGTTATCAATAAACATTAAAACATCTCTTCCCTCATCCCTAAACGCTTCTGCCATTGTCAGCCCAGTTAACGCTACTCTTAATCTATTACCTGGGGGCTCATTCATCTGACCATATACAAGGGATACTTTGTCTATAACATTAGATTCTGTCATTTCATGATAAAAATCGTTTCCTTCTCTGGTTCTTTCACCAACCCCTGCAAATACTGAATATCCAGAATGCTCCGCAGCAATATTTCGAATTAACTCCATTAGAGTTACGGTTTTACCAACACCAGCACCACCAAAGAGTCCAACTTTACCGCCTTTTGCGATTGGCATAATTAAATCGATCACTTTAATCCCAGTTTCAAGAACTTCTGTCGAAGATGCTTGTTCTTCATACGTCGGAGGGGTTCTATGAATTGGCATATTCAACTCGGCACCAATATCGCCTTTATTGTCAATAGGGGTTCCTAGAACATCCATTATCCTGCCGAGGGTCTTTTCACCGACAGGAACTGATATGGGCTGACCTGTGTTACTGACAGCCATGCCTCGCTTCAGACCTTCACTTGATCCCATTGCAATGGTTCTAACTACACCATCTCCAAGTTGTTGTTGTACTTCAAGAGTTAAGTCAGCATCGTCAATTGTTAATGCATCATAAATTTTTGGTATTTCGCTGCTTGGAAATTCAACATCCACGACAGCTCCGATAATTTGCACAGTAGTTCCGGTGCTCATATTATTTCCTCATTTCCTTTTGTGACAACCAAATGTCATCATCATTAAATTAAAAATTTTTATCCTGAAACAGCAGCTGCCCCACCTACTATCTCCGAAATTTCTTGGGTAATAGCTGCTTGTCTAGCTTTGTTATATATAAGTTGTAATTTATCTATTATTTCTCCAGCGTTATCTGTAGCAGACTTCATTGCGACCATTTTGGCCGCCATTTCACAAGCAAAGTTTTCTGTTGCACCTCTATAAACTTGTGATTCGATGTAGCGCATAAGCACGCCATCAAGCAAATCAATTGCGTCAGGCTCGTAAATATAATCCCAATGTGCTTGTAAAGATTCATCATTCTCATCAATTGAACTAACTGGAAGAAGAGTCTTCATGTCCGGTTTTTGACTCATGGTGCTTACGAACTCATTGTGTGCAATTAATAATCGATCAATTTTTTCTTCATTGTAAGCATCGAGCATAATTTTTATTGCGCCGATTAAATCGTTAACCTTTGGACGGTCACCTAAATGTGTTGTTGTTGCCAAAACATTTCCACCAAGTCTCTTAAAAAATTGAACCGCTTTTGCGCCGACAAGAACAAGATCTACTTCAATATTCTCTTTTTTATATTCTGCGATATCGGAAATAACTCGCTTGAACAAATTGACATTTAACCCGCCACATAATCCTCTATCAGTAGACACAACAATAATACCAACCCTTTTTATGTCTCTTTCGCTTAAAAATGGATGCTTATAATCAGGATTGGCTGCACCTAAGTGTCCAATCACACGCCTGATCCTATCAGCATATGGTTTAGCTGCATTCATCTGATCCTGCGCTTTTCTTATTTTACTGGCAGCAACCATTTCCATAGCGCTGGTAATCTTCTGCATGTTTTTCACGCTTCGGATTTTATTTAATATTTCTTTATCGCCTGCCAATTTAGTTACCTGTCAATTTAAAATAAGAATTTGAGATCTTAATAAGCGCCATTTTTAGAAAAATCTTCACAAATTTTCTTCAATGAAGCTTCGATATCATCATTAAAATCACCTGTTTCATTTATTTTTTCTAAAAGCTTACTTGATTTTGTTTTTGCAAAGTCGTGCAACGCACTCTCATAGTCACCAATTTTTGTTACATCAACATCATCTAAAAATCCCTCATTAACCGCAAATAGTGATAATGCCATCTCAGAAACAGAGAGCGGTGAATATTGTTTTTGTTTCATAAGTTCAGTCGCTCTTTGTCCGCGCTCAAGTTGTTTTCTTGTGGCTTCATCTAGATCTGAAGCAAATTGAGCAAAAGCGGCTAATTCTCTGTATTGCGCCAATGCCAGCCTGATACCTCCACCTAACTTTTTAATAATTTTAGTTTGCGCAGAACCTCCCACACGAGAAACTGATAACCCTGCATTGATGGCCGGCCTTATGCCTGCATTAAAGAGATCGGTTTCTAGAAATATTTGTCCGTCTGTAATTGAAATTACATTAGTTGGTACGAATGCAGATACATCACCGGCCTGAGTTTCGATAATTGGTAATGCGGTTAATGATCCTGTTTTCCCTTTTACCTTTCCGCCAGTGATTGATTCAACGTGCTCTTCACTTACTCTAGATGCTCTTTCAAGAAGACGGGAATGGAGATAAAAAACATCGCCAGGATAAGCTTCTCTGCCTGGCGGCCTTCTTAATAACAGCGAAACTTGACGATATGCCCAAGCTTGTTTTGTTAAGTCATCAAATATAATCAATGCGTCCTCGCCATTATCCAAAAAGTATTCACCCATCGAGGTTCCTGAATATGGGGCAATATATTGCATGGCGGGAGAGTCTGCTGCTGCAGCTGCAACAACAATTGTGTGCTCCATTGCTCCCTCTTCTTCTAATTTTCTGACCACTCCAGCAATGGAAGATGCTTTTTGACCTATAGCAACATAGATGCACTTAATACCGGTTCCTTTTTGGTTGATAATTGCATCTACTGCTACAGCGGTCTTCCCTGTTTGTCTGTCCCCAATGATAAGCTCTCTTTGACCTCTTCCGATAGGAACCATCGAATCGATCGCTTTCAGGCCTGTTTGTACAGGCTGATCTACTGATTTTCTGGAAATTACTCCAGGGGCAACTTTTTCAATTGGCGCACTTAGTTTTGTATCAATTGCTCCTTTTCCATCAATTGGGTTACCCAGAGCATCAACAACTCTTCCTAAAAGGGCTTCGCCTATTGGTACTTCAAGAATCTTCCCTGTTGTTTTGACGGTATCGCCTTCTGAAACATGCTTATACTCACCTAGTACAACAGCGCCGACAGAATCTTGTTCCAAGTTTAAAGCCATGCCGAAAGTGCTTTCTGGGAACTCAAGCATCTCTCCGTAACGTGCGTCAGTAAGACCATGTATACGAACAATACCGTCTGTTACACCGATCACAGTCCCAACATCACGTGCCTCAGCAGTGGTTTCAAAATTTTCTATACGCTCTCTAATCAGTTTGCTGATTTCTGAAGCTTTTAATGACATATCTCTTTCCTTTGTTTAAGAATTAATTACGTTAGAGAGTCCACTGAGGCTTGCTCTTAAAGACCCATCAATAACGACGTCGCCAGTGCGAATTATCGCACCACCAACAAGTGTTTCATCGATTTCTGTTTGCAAATAAATTTCACTATCAAAACGTTTCTTTAAAACTTCTTCTAGTGCTAATTTCTGATCTTCTGATAAAGGAACAGCAGAAGACACTGTTACGTTAACTGAGTTCTCAAGCTCCGATTTTAATGAATTAAAGTGCTCTGAAATTTCTGGGAAAACAGATATTCTTGAATTTTCAATTAGAAGCTTTATTAAATTATTTCCACAATCATCATCACCAGAAAATATCATTGTTTCGTCTGTTATTTCAGAAAAAAGTTCGCTGATAAATTTTAATTTTTGTTCTGGCGATAAAGAAGGTTTTGACAAAAAATCATTCAGATGGCTGTCCTTAAATATTTCTTTTGCAAGCATCAGCCCTTCAGCCCACAGCTCCATGGTACCGGTGTCTTTAGCGATATCAAATATCGCTTGAGCATATGGTCTTGCAGTTGTGTTGTTATCAGCCATTTAGTTGTTTATACCGTTAATCATAATCGTTATATTTTTTTCACAAGTGCATCAAGAATATCGGCATGATCTTGCTTATTGATTTCTCTATTTAAAATCTTTTCAGCCGATGCAATTGCAAGTTCGGAGACCTGACCTCTAAGCTCATCCCTTGCTTTATTTGTTTCTTGCTCAATATCGCTTTTCGCCAGAGATAATTGTTGCTCTCTTTCTGTTTGTCCATCCTGTTTACCATCAGCAACAATTTCGTTAGCTCTTGCGTTTGCTTGATCTAGTATACTTGTTGCTTGCTTACGGGCATCATCAAGTATTTTTTTTGACTCAACATTAGCATTGTCGAGCTTGATTTTGCCTTCCTCACCTGCCGCCAAACCGTCTGCAATTTGTGTTTGTCGTTCTTCTATGGCGTCCATCAAAGGCGGCCAAATATATTTCATGCAGAACCATACAAAGACAATCATTGCAATTGATTGGCCAATTATTGTCGCGTTTAAATCCACTGAGTGCTCCTATCTACTTTTTATATAAGTATGGTTAAGTTGATTTTCTTGGCTAACCACCTACAGCGTTTTGATATTGTGCAATGAATGGATTAGCAAATGCGAAAAATAACGCAATACCAACACCAATCATGGCAACCGCATCAAGAAGTGCAACGACTAAAAACATTTTAGTTTGTAGCATGGGAGCCAGTTCAGGTTGACGAGCGGCGCCTTCAAGAAAACGGCCACCCAATAAACCCATTCCAATTCCAACGCCAAGAGCACCAAGCCCGATAAGAAGTGCGACAGATATCGCAGTATAACCAATAACAGTTTCCATCATTTTCTCCAGTAAAAAATATTAAACAAAAAACCTCTTAGTGTTCTTCAGATGCTAGCGTGAGATAAACTACGGTTAACATCATGAAAATAAAAGCCTGAAGCGTCACAATCAAAATATGGAAAACAGCCCATCCAAAATGGAGAGGAAGTTGCCATACTCCCAGTAACGCAATCAGTATAAAAATTAATTCCCCAGCAAACATATTTCCAAATAATCGCAACGACAAGGAAAGTGGTTTTGCGAGCAGGGCAACTGATTCAAGAATAAAATTAAAAGCAATAATGATAGGTGCAGCAATAATACCAGCACCTTTGAAGGATGGCGCTATAGGGTGGAGCGTGAGCTCCGCTACAAAACCACCCAACCCTTTGCTTTTTATAGAATAAAAAATAATTAAGATGAAAACAGATATTGACATGCCAAAAGTGATATTCACATCTGTGGTTGGTACGACTTTCATATAATACAGTTGGTCATAGCCAGTAACTGTTCCAAGCATTTTTGATAATTCAGGAATCCAGTCGACCGGAATTAAATCCATAAGATTCATGAAAAATACCCACACAAAAATAGTCAATGCTAGTGGCGCTATTAATCTACTTTTTCCATGAAATGTATCCCTGACACTGCTGTCAATAAAGTCGACAACTATCTCAATCAATGCCTGAAATTTGGACGGCTTCTCTGGTGATGCTTTCTTTGCAGCACGCCCAAATAGAAAAATAAAAATAAATCCTAGAAGCAGAGACCAAAACATGGAGTCTACATTTAATGCCATTGGATTACCTGCACATTGATTCCAGGCCCATTCACCATTATCTAATTTACAAATTTGGAGATTCTGCAAGTGGTGCTGAATGTATTCTCCAGAGGTTTGAGATCCGTGTCCGCCTTCGGTTGCCATATATTTACTTTCTTGTTGTCACTTTAATCAATATTTTTAAAAAATAATTCCAAGCTTACTGAAAACTGAACGATTATAAAGCTTAAAAAAAGATACAACGCGTCCAGAGGTCTGACCATATAAAAAACCAACCCAAACAATAAAACAGTTAAAACAATTTTTCCTAATTCACCTATATAGGCAGCTCTTAACAAACCTTTTGCATCATTCTTTGAAGAAATTAGTCTAGCTCCTAAAAAAAAATTCGGTACCAAACTAATTAAACCACCAAAAAAAGATGAGTATCCTGCTGTATTATTCACAGTCAACCAAAACAAAAATGTCAAAACAACCATTGTTGAACCTTGATAAATAAGGATTCTTACAATTCCCGAATCACTTTGGTTTTGATTGTGCTTAAATGTTTCACGATTCATCTATATATGCTTCCAGACTAGAGTAAAATTTTTGCATATAATTCACTCTTCATAAAGCTTTCAGCACTTGCATTATAGTTATGTGAAAACAACATGGCAACGATCTTCTTTTGATACTTAAAAAATTTAGTAATTTAACTCACTTTATATGATCAATTATTCCTTCTAATTCATCTAATGAGTTATATCTAATTATTATCCTGCCATTTCCTTTGGCTTTGTGATCAATATTAAGTTTAGCGCCTAGCTTTTCTGATATAGAAAGCTCAAGCCTCTGAATATCAGGATTTGAAGATTTTATTAAGTTTCTTTTTTTGTTGTCTTCTTTTGCGCTTAATTTTCTTATTAGTTTTTCTGTAGCCCTTACAGATAAACTTTTTTTTATAATTTCCTGAGAAATTTTTGATTGTACGTGTGGGTCTTTGAGTGATAACAATGCTCTTGCATGCCCCATATCAATTTTTCTTGAAATAAGCAGCGCTGCGACCTTCTCTGGTAATTCTATAAGTCTGAGCAAATTAGATACACTTGCACGAGATCTGCCCACTGCATCAGCGGCTTCCTGATGAGTAAGCTCAAACTCTCTTATCAATCTATCAAGAGCTAGTGCTTCTTCAAGTGGATTTAGGTTCTCCCTTTGTATATTTTCTATAAGAGACATCGCTATTGCATCTGAATCAGGTATGTCTTTTATTACAACCGGAACTTCTGCTAAGCCTGCAATTTGTGCTGCCCTCCACCTTCTTTCTCCTGCAATTATCTCGTACTTTATTTCCGCATTTTCATCCGTAAGTAATTGCCTCACCACTAATGGTTGAACAATTCCTTGTGACAGAATGGAGTTTGCCAGTTCATCAAGGGTCTCTTGTCGCATATCAGAGCGAGGTTGATACCGACCTCTTTGCAAATGCTCTATAGGTATTCGAGTGAGCTGATCGTTTGTTTTACTTTGATGCGTTGTTGGATTTTGCTGATTTGCTCCCGAAAGAAGCGCGTCTAATCCTCTACCTAGTCTTTTTTTTGTATTCATTATGTCTCTTATATTTTCTCAAGTTGTAACTTATTCAATAGTTTTGGAGACCTCATCTCCTCTTCTTAACATTTCACCTGCCAATGCTAGATAAGCAATTGCGCCTCTTGATTTGCGATCATGCATTAAAACCGGTCGACCGAAGCTTGGAGCTTCAGCTAAAGTGACATTTCTTGGCACCATGGTACGAAAAACTTTTTCTCCAAAATGATTTATTAATTGCTCAGATACTTCGTCTGATAAATTGACACGCTGATCAACCATCGTTCTCAATAGACCATAAAGTTCCAGTTGGGGGTTTACTGTCATTTTTATTTGATCAATTGTATTTATCAAAGAAGATAATCCTTCAAGCGCATAGTACTCGCATTGCATTGGAATAAGCACACCATCAGATGCGGTTAGTGCGTTTACTGTCAGCATGTTTATAGAAGGCGGGCAGTCTATTAATATAAAATCATAATTCATTTTCACAGCTTCTAGCGCATTACGAAGTTTCATCTCTCTGCCAATTTCTTGCAAAAGCTTAACCTCGGATAGAGTGAGCTCCTCATTTCCAGGCATGATATCAAACCCGCAGTCAGGTGCATTTATAATAGCTTCGGAGGCGGATGAATCGCCTAATAAAACATCGCATGTTGTAATATTAAGATCATTCTTTTCTACACCACATCCCATGGTGGCGTTGCCTTGAGGATCTAAATCAATTAATAGAACTTTTCGTTTCGTAGCAGCTAACGAAGCAGCGAGATTCACGCATGTGGTTGTTTTGCCAACACCGCCTTTTTGATTCGCAATTGAAATGACCCTGATCACAATTTACATTTCCGTTCTTTGTTCAATAGTATTATGTGTCTTTCTCGATTACTCATACCGTCTATTCTTATTGGGTGAACTTGATGCTGCCATCCATTATTTATTGAATTAAGCTCTTTTATAGGAAGCTTTCCTTTCATGGCAACAATAGTGCCGTGCTCTTTTAACAAATGCTCAGACAATGAAATCAATTTTGGTAACGTTGTTAGTGCTCTTGCAATTACAGTATCAAACAGTTGGTCGGGAAAAAAGTTTTCTGCACGAATTTTTTTCGCCTGAACATTTTTTAACTCAAAGAGGCTAATAATATGTTGGATGAAACCAATTTTTTTTCCATTACCATCAATAAGTAAAAAATGATTTTTCGGCATCATGATTGCAAGAGGCAACCCCGGAAAACCCGCGCCAGTACCTATATCGATAACATTCTTTCCTTTTATAAATTCAAGAGCTGAGAGGCTATCCATGATATGACCGTGAATCATCTCATTAGGAGCACGAATTGCGGTTAAATTATATTTTTTATTCCATTTTTCTAATTCTTCGATTAAGAGAGATAATCTGTTAGAAACAAATGTGTCAGCTTGTGGAATATCACGAATAGCACTAGCGATTTTTTTTCTTATATGCTCTTCAATCATTGGAAATTAATTAACATAAATCTAATTTTCTCACTGGAAGACTATGAGACCAAAAGAGACATAAATTCATCGATATAGGTATTATTCAATTTTTTATCATCTTGAAATAAGTCATTAAGTTTGGACCATTGATCGCTTTTTAGTTTATGTTTTATGCTGTTTTTAAATTTTTCTTTAAGAATTGGGATACCTTCTTTTCGACGTTCACGATGACCAACTGGATAGGCAACCTCTATGCGTTCAGTTTTTGAGCCATCTTCAAATTCAATTTGTAGCGCATTTCCAATATAACGCTTAGTTGAATCAAAATAATCTCTTGTGAATTTTTCATTTTCCTCGACGCACATTTTTTTTCGTAAAGCATCTATTCGGGGATCCATAGCAACATTATCCTCATAATCTGCTGCTGAAAGCCGCCCAAATATTAATGGAATTGCAACCATATATTGAATGCAATGATCTCGATCTGCTGGATTATCAAGCGGACCTGTTTTGTCTATTATTCTTGATCCAGCCTCTTGAGTTTCTATTTTTATAGCTTTTATGAAATCAAGCTTGTTTTTGACAACATCATGCAAGGTCATAGCTGCCTCTACAGCTGTTTGGGCGTGAAATTCTGCGGGATAAGAGATTTTAAATAGAACATTTTCCATGACATAAGAGCCAAACTCTTGATCAATTTTGATTGGATTGCCATTAAAAAGCACATCATGAAAACCCCATGTTTTTGCTGTAAGTGCTGTGGGATAACCCATTTCATTGGTCATTGCAATGTATGCTAGACGCATCGCTCTGCTTGTAGCATCACCAGCTGCCCAGCTTTTTCTTGATCCAGTATTTGGTGCATGGCGATAAGTCCTAAGTGCTCCGCCATCAACAAATGCATTTGAGATGGCGTTAATAATTTTTTCCCTGTCTCCACCCATCATTCCAGTGAGCACGGCAGTGGATGCGATCCGGACAAGCAAAACATGATCTAAACCAACGCGATTAAAGCTGTTTTCCAGTGCTAGAACACCCTGAATTTCGTGGGCTTTTATCATGGCAGTAAGAACGTCTTTAATTTTTGGTATAGGGCTTCCATTCATGCGACCTTGTCGACCTTGATAATCAGCCAACGCAAGAATTCCTCCTAAATTATCCGACGGATGTCCCCATTCAGCAGCGAGCCATGTATCATTAAAATCCAGCCATCGAATCATCGCGCCAATATTGAAAGCTGCCATAACTGGTTCAAGCTCATAGGATGTTCCAGGAACTCTTGCCCCACCTCTTAATGTTGCTCCGGGAACAATGGGCCCTAATAACTTTGTGCACGCTGGATAGTCTAGGGCTTGGAAACCACACGCAAGCGTATCCATTAAACAGTACTTTGCTGTTTCATAGGCAAGCTCAGTGTGCTGCATTTCGGAGCAGATAAAATCCGCAATTTTAACTAGCACATCATCAGGAAGTTTACGCTCTGCTGAACGAATATCATACTTTGTCATCAAATCTCCGTTTTTGGTCTATCGCACTGAATGCTTTTTAATTTTTAGATGGCCACTTCATAAGGCTTGGCCCAACATATTCGGCTGCCGGTCTTATGAGCTTATTATTTTTTCTTTGCTCAATTACATGGGCGCTCCAGCCTGTTATTCTTGAACACACAAAAATAGGAGTGAATAAATACGTCGGGATGCCCATAAAATGATATACACTTGCAGCGAAGAAATCTGCATTTGCGAATAAGCCTTTCTCTTTCCACATCAAATCTTCAATTGCCTCAGATACAGCAAATAATTTTTTGTCATTTTTTTCTTCTGAAAGAATTTTTGACATTTTTTTATTTACACTATTACGAGGATCAGAAGTTGTATAAACACGGTGACCGAATCCCATAATTTTATCCTTATTCTTGAGCATTAGCTTGACACCGTCAATCGCGCTTTCTGGGCTATCAAATTGTTCAATTAATTCCATAGCAGCTTCATTTGCTCCGCCATGAAGTGACCCTCTTAAAGCTCCAATTGCGCCCGTTATCGCTGAATGAATATCAGATAACGTTGCTGTAATTACTCTACCGGTGAAAGTTGAAGCATTAAACTCATGCTCTGCATAGAGAATAAGTGTTGTATCGAGTGTTTTTCTGTGTAATTCAGAGGGTGATCTTCCATGTAATAGATGAAGAAAATGCCCAGAAATACTATCTTCATCTGTTGCAAGATCTATTTTAATCCCATTCTTGTGGTATCGATGCCAATAAAGAAGGATTGATGGAAGACAAGATAGTAATCTATCAGCAACTTCTTTTTGGTCTGAAAAGTTTTTGTCTTCCGGTTCACAATTTCCGAGAAATGAGACTCCTGTTCTGAGCACATCCATTGGATGTGTATTTTCTGGGATCATTTCTAGAACTTTTTTCAACTCACCCGGAAGATCTCGCATTCTTTTCAATTTTTCCTTATATCTCATTAATTCATCTGAGCTAGGTGGGCTGCCTCTAAGCAAAAGATATGCAACTTCTTCGAAAGACGCATTATCAACCAAATCATAAATATCGTAACCACAATAAGTTAGTCCAGCCCCCTCTTTGCCAACTGTGCATAGTTCTGTTTCACCAGCCGTTATACCAGCCAGTCCTCCTGTTTTTTTATTAGTCTTCATTTGTCACCTTACTCTAGTTCTTTTTTTTCTTTTAAAATCCTATCGATTTTCTCTTCATAGTTTTTGTAGTTCAGTGTTTCATATAACTCATCTCTTGTTTGCATATTATGCGTTTGATTTTTTTGAGTGCCTTGTTTTTTTATCTCTTGATAAACGCCTGCTGAGGCTTTGGCCATGGCTCGAGCAGCAGATAGAGGATAAAGTATGATTTCCACACCGGCATCTCGCATCTCAGTAACTGAAAATAGCGGAGTCATACCAAACTCAGTTAAATTAGCGAGTACCGGTACATCAACTGAGTTCGTAAAGATTTTATATTGCTCTATATCTGTTAAAGCTTCGGCAAATATTATATCGGCACCAGAATCAATATATGAGTGAGCCCTTTCTATGGTTGCCTCTAATCCTTCAGTGGCAAGTGCATCTGTTCGCGCAATAATGCTAAAATCTCTAACCCTTGAATCCACTGCTGCCTTTATTCTCTCATTCATTTCGCTGGATGATACAAGCTCCTTTCCTGGTCGATGACCACATCTCTTAGATGATACTTGGTCTTCAATATGACAACCGCTCGCTCCTGCTCTTTGAAGCTCCTTGATGGTTCTAGAGATCATAAAAGCATTTCCCCATCCAGTATCTGCATCCACAATAAGAGGAAGATCGCAAGCATATGTTATTCGTCTAACATCCTCACATACATCATTCAATGTAGTCATTGCCAAGTCTGGTAGACCAAATGAATAATTTGCGACCCCAGCGCCGGATAAATATATAGCCTTAAAGCCTGCTTTTTTGGCCAATAATGAAGAATATGCATTAATAGTTCCAACAACTTGGAGCGGTTGTTCGCTTTTCATTGCATTCAATAATTTTTTGTTCATTAATTTTCCATTAAAAATTTATTCAATATTCAATTACAAAATATTTACAACGATGCGGCCCTTTATTTTTCCATCAATAAAAGCTTCAAATGCCTGCGGTAAAGCATCAAAAGTAATTGCTTCTGAAGCAATTATATCTAATTTTTGAGGCTTTAAGTCTGTTCCAATTCTTTGCCATACTTCTTCTCTTAAGCATCTTGGTGTGTCCACAGAATTTATTCCGAGTAAATTCACAGCACGTAAAATTAAGGGCATGACAGTTGTCTCAAGCTTAAAGCTTGAAGCCAAGCCTATGGAAGCGACATTGCCGCCGTAATTTGTTGTTTTTAGGAGCCATGATAACACCTCGCCCCCAAGATTATCGATAGCACCCCCCCAAACTGCTTTCTCTAAAGGTCGTTTTCCAAAATCCAAATCGCCTCTAATAATTACTTTTTGTGCACCAATGCTATTTAGATAATTTATCTGATCATTTTTTCCGGTGATAGCAACAACTTCATAACCAGATGATGAGAGCATATCTACAGCAATGCTTCCAACACCGCCTGTAGCTCCAGTGACCACAATTGGACCCATTGAAGGGTTCTGACCGTTCTTCTCCATTTGATGAATAGCTAATGCGGCGGTATATCCCGCTGTACCGATTTGCATTGCCTGATTTGCGTTAATATTCTTTGGTAATTTAATGACTGATTCTGAAGAAACTCTTGCGTATTCTGAATAACCGCCATCTCTAGTCTCACTTAAGCCACAACCATTAACTAAGACATTATCTCCTTCAGAAAAATTTTTGGCTGTCGTTTCCTTTACAACCCCAACAAGGTCTATGCCACCAACCAATGGATACTTTTTTAATATTTTTCCTTTTCCTGTTGCCGCGAGCGCGTCTTTATAATTAATTGATGAATGACTCACCTTAACTGTAACATCGCCCTCAGAGAGATCATTGATTTCAATTTGCTCAAATCCTGAAATAACTTTACCTTCTTTTTCATCAATTCTGAAAGCTCTGAATTTACTCATTTTTTTCTCCGTTATGGTGCATGTTTAGTTAGCCAAAAATCCAGTCCAGCAGCATTAACATATAAGTCAGATTGGAGTATATTTTTGATCTGAGCATCGTCTAAAATACAACCATGGCTCCGAAGTTTATGCATAAGGTGAGATTGAAGCTTTTTATGAATGTGTTCCATTCTTTTGCCTTCATTTTTATACAACAGTGCAATATCAACAAAGTCATCGATTAAATCATGCATATCAGAGCCGAGTTTTTCAGTTTGCTCAATTTTGCTGTAGTGTGCTAGATATATTGCGTCTGGCTGATATTTTATTATCTCATCAATGGCATTGTGGGCTTCGTTAGGATCAAACTGAGTTGGCGCAGTAATTGGAATGATAAAGCTTCCTTTTTTTGAATCAAATTCCCTTAAAGACATACCAAAACTATCCCCTGAAAATACTGATTTAGAGTATTCATCATATATACAATAATGATGTCTAGCGTGGCCTTCAGTATAAAAGATTCTCATTGTTCTGTTATTTAGTAATAACTCTTGCCCATCTTCCGGGCTTAATATTTTCTGCTCTTCGACAGGCAAAACGTCCCCAAATAATTGGTTAAATAAATTTTTTCCATAGACTCTTTCTGAGCTCGCAATAAGTTTTGATGGATCAATCATATGTTTTGCTCCATATGGATGAACTATAAGTTTTGCATTTGGCAAATTTTGCATTAGCTTGCCGGCGCCTCCAGCATGATCAAGGTGCACATGAGTCAAAAAAACAAACTCAACATCTCCTTTGTCTAGATTATTATCTGTTAAGGCATCTTCAAGCAGCTCTATGTTATTTGACGTGCCAACATCCACAAACGCTGCCTTGCCATCATGACAGATTAGATGGCTTGCATTATATTTTGACCTGATGAAATTCGTATCTATAGGAATGATGCCAAAATTACTCATGATCTCTTCGTTCTCTATGAGTGTTTCATGCAATTTTCTTGCTAGTTTTTTTTAAGTGAAGAAGGATCAATGATATTGCTGCCGGCGTTATTCCTTCTAATCTTGATGCTTGTCCCAAGGATTCAGGCATTACTTCTTGGAGTTTTTGTTTGGCCTCATTAGACAATCCCTGAACTAGTGAATAATCTATTTTTTTTGATAAAATTAACTTTTCATTTTTCTCAAATTTCTCGATTTCCCGTATTTGTCTCTGGATATATCCTTCATACTTTGCTGAAATTTCTATCTGGTTATGTGCCTGCTCAATTTGTTCGGAATCTATCTCATTATGCCTCCAGCTTGGCTTACCTACCATAGATAATGAAGTAATCATTTTATGAGAAAATTCAGGTCTTTTTAGTAAATCTAAAGCATTTGATTCTTTTTTATAATTTTTTCCGAGAACTAATTTATCGCCGCTCTCGATTTTTTTGTTACTTATAAAAATAGATTTAAGTCGTGTTTCTTCTGAGTTTACCATTTCTATTTTTTGTTGATAACGTTCCCATCTCTCTTTGCTGATGATGCCAAACGTTTTCGCAATGGGCGTCATTCTCTGGTCTGCATTATCCTCTCTCAAAAGTAACCTATATTCTGCCCTGCTCGTAAACATCCTATATGGCTCGCTAACACCTCGACCGGTCAAATCATCAACAAGCACCCCCATATAAGAATTTTGTCTAAGCGGATACCATAATTCTTGATTATTTGAGTATCTGCTAGCGTTTAGACCAGCAATTAAGCCTTGAGCTGCAGCTTCTTCATAACCTGTTGTTCCATTAATTTGTCCAGCAAAATACAACCCCTGAATCTTTTTTGTCTCTAGAGTCGGCTTTAGGCTCCTTGGATCAATATAATCATATTCTATTGCATAACCATATTGGCTGATCTCGGCATTTTCAAATCCTATGATTGATCTGACAAATTTTTCTTGAGTTTCCTTTGGTAGGCTTGTGGATATACCATTTGGATAGACTATTTCTGAATTAATTCCTTCTGGCTCTACAAAAACTTGGTGTGAATCTTTATCAGCAAAGCGTACAATTTTATCCTCAATTGAAGGACAATATCTTGGTCCAACTGAGCTTATCGCTCCACTATAAATCGGGGACTTGTGCAATGCATCAGATATAATTCGATGCGTTTCTTTTGTCGTTCTGGTTATGTGACAATTTAACTGCTCTGGATGTTGTGATCGATTACCCATAAAAGAAAAAACTGGTCTTGGGTTATCCCCTGGTTGAGTATTCATAACACTATAGTTTAAGCTTTCTTTTTTTAATCGAGGAGGTGTCCCAGTTTTGAGTCTGCCAACTTTAAAATCTAGTTCTCTTATATTTTTTGAAAGATTGTTAGAGGGTCTATCGCCTATTCTGCCACCCTCTTCAGATTTATCTCCACAAAGAATTTTACCTGCAAGAAAGGTGCCGGTAGTTAGAACCACACTTTTTGCATAAATATTTCCAGATTGTTTTGTGATTACTCCTTCTATAATTCCATTCTTCATGATAAGAGCATCGACAGTATCTTCATGTATGGTTAAATTTTTTTGTCTGGATAATATGAATTTTACAGCTTTGTTATATAGAACACGATCAGCTTGTGCTCTTGTCGCCCGAACAGCGGGGCCCTTACTGGCATTCAATGTTCTAAAATGAATTCCAGCTTTATCGATCGCCTCAGCCATAACTCCGCCCATTGCATCTATTTCTTTTGTAAGATGGCCTTTTCCAATTCCACCAATCGCTGGATTACAGCTCATTTCGCCAATCGAGGACACTTTTTGTGTAATCAACAATGTTTTTGAGCCGGACCTTGCCGATACAGATGCTGCTTCTGTACCAGCATGGCCTCCCCCAATAATTATTACCTCGAATTTTTTATTTATGCTCATAAATGTATTCTAATCAAAATTTTAAGATTGTGTATTCAAATTGAATATATTAGGGCTGTAACAGATTTATTTGCCGATACAAAACTCTGAAAATATCTCTCCAAGCAATTCATCACTGGTCATTTCTCCGGTGATTTCTGATAACTCATTTTTAGCCTGCTTTATGTCCTCTGCGAATAGCTCACCCGCTCTTTGATTTTCTAGTTGAGATTTTCCAACTAGAAAATATTCGTATGATTTCTTTAAAGAATCAATGTGCCTGGATCTGGCCGTGAAAATACCGTCCCCTGATAAATTTTCTTGGATTGTAGATTTTATCTTAGTGATGAGGTTTTCAAGACCCTCTCCGTTTTGTGCCGATATGTTAACTGTCCTCTGATCCATGTTTTTTCTGCTTTTTCCTTGTATTAAATCAATTTTATTATTTGCTACTATGTAATCTAAATCATCAGGTATATAGCATGTATCTAGCTCTTTATTTGCTGATATATCGTGAACCCAAATAGCTAGATCAACACCTCTTAACAACTTATTGGTTCTTTTGATTCCTTCTGCTTCGATTGTTTCGGGTGTGTCACGATATCCTGCGGTATCAAAAAAATCGAAAAGAATACCATCTATGTCTACTGAAACATTGAGAATATCTCTCGTTGTTCCTGCTATATCTGTAACAATTGCCTTATCTGTATCGCTTAATAAATTCAGAAGGCTGGATTTGCCTGCATTTGGGAGGCCTATAATTGCAACCCGAACTCCATTTCTTAATATTTCTCCAGAAGATGCGCCAGAAATTAGGGATTTGTAAAGTGAGTTGCAAGATGATATTTCATCAATTAATTTTTCATCAGCCAAAAAATCGATATCTTCTTCTGGAAAATCTATTGATGCCTCTACAAATAATCTTAATTTGGTTAATTGCTCATCTAATGATTTTACCAAATTTGAAAATTTCCCAGTCAGTGATTGGATTGCCGCTTTAGCTGATCTTTTGGTTCCGCTATTAATAAGATCGGCGACTGCTTCCGCTTGTGTTAAATCAATCTTACCATTGAGATATGCCCTTTTTGTAAACTCACCCGGTTGTGCTTGTCTCGCACCTAGACTGATTATTTCTTCTATAATTGAATTTCCAATAATTGAACCCCCGTGAGCATGTAATTCCAATATTGACTCACCAGTATATGAATTGGGCGCCGGAAAATAGAGAGCTATGCCTACGTCAATAGTTTCTTTGTTTTTATTTTTAAATTTTGTGTAAGTGGCGACTCTTGGTTCAGGCAGACTTTGTAACAATATAGATGCAATTTCTTCGGTATCGGGTCCTGAAACCCTAATAACATTCACTCCGGCACTCCCTTCGCCTGATGCTGAGGCAACAATTGTGTCTTCGATATATATTTTTTCGTTAGGCATTTTATTATACCTATGATGGTTTTATTGCTTCTTATTTATTGGCCTGTTTATGTGGAGCCAGTTGCACCATATTTTTTATTTATAAGCCATTGTTGGAAAATTGATAAAACTGTATTTGTTACCCAATAAAGAACAAGCCCTGAAGGAAAAAAAGCAAACATTACCGAAAACATTAATGGCATGATCTGCATAACTTTTGCTTGCATTGGGTCTGCCGGTGCTGGATTTAACTTTGTTTGAAAAAACATAGCGCCAGCCATTATTAGGGGCAATACAAAATAGGGGTCCTTAGATGACAAATCTGTTAGCCAAAAGACAAATGGTGCTTGTCTCATCTCTACACTTTCTAGCAAAACCCAATAAAATGCTAAAAAAAATGGCATTTGAATTAACATTGGCATGCAGCCTGCAGCTGGATTGACTTTCTCTCTCTTATAGAGCTCCATAGTTGCTCTTCCCAGCTCCGTCCGATTATCTTTATAGCGCTCTTGTATTGACTTTAGTCTGGGAGCAAGAACTCTCATTTTTGCCATTGACTTACCCGATTTTTCGGTAAGCTTGTAAAACAAAAGCTTGATTACAAGTGTAGTCAATATAATTGAGAATCCCCAATTGTTAACAAATGAATAAATTAGGCTCAACAACCAAAAAAGAGGGTCAGACAATATTGTTAAAAATCCATAATCGACAGTAAGCTTAAGAGATGGAGAAATTTCTTCCATTTGTGATTGAAGTTTTGGCCCTATAAATACATCTTGAGAGAATGTTCTCCTTTCTCCAGTATTAATTGAACTGAGTGGACCAATAAAACTAGATATGGTTTTTGTTTGATCTGCATTTACCTGGTATTTGTATTCTTCATTTGCATTTGGAATAATCGCGCTAACAAAATGATGTTGAATCGAACCTAGCCATCCGTTTTTTGCATTAAAATTATATGCACCCTCGTCAGCCAAATCAGACGAATCGAGTTTGTCGCTTTTTTCACCATCATAAATTACTGGGCCATCAAACGAAAAGCTCTCAACATCAAACATGGATCTTTCGTCTTGATTAATTCTTCTAACTAATTGAGAGTATTGAGCGCCTCTCCAAATACGATTTGATTCATTTTCAACTGTATGCTCTATTGAGACTCGATAGCTTCCATTATTAAATCTGAATCGTTTAACGACTCTAATCCCGCTCCCGTCTTCCCAATAGAAAGGAACAATCAACTCTCCGCTATGAGTCAGCTCATAAGTGGATGAGTTTGTTTCATAGCTTACTAGATGATTTGGCTCACTATCTTGATCTGGAGATCTCAGTCCTGACTGAATAAGCCCAAAATTATCAGAACTTGATCCTATTAACTCAACAGCCTCATCTGGACGATCTTTTGATTTTGGATAAGATACCAACTTGATTTGCTGAAGAGTTGCACCTTTTTTATCTATTAAAATATCAAATACGTCTGTTTTTATTGAAACCAAATTATCTTGAGACGTTACTTCATCATCGAGAGTTATACTCAATGCTTCGATTTCTTGTTGGTTCGGGACATCGTTTAATTCTAATAAGTCGTCTCCGGCACCAGCTGTGAACTTCTGTGGAACTTGATCAAGAGAAATGGTTTGATCATCTGCATATGAATATTCATCATTAGTTGTGAGCATCCAAGCCTGGTAATTTAGAAAAACCATAAACCCAAAAAATGACCATATTAATATTCTTTGATTATTTTCCAATTTGTTTACCCCTGGATCTTTTGCCAATGATTTTTAAGACTTTTTCTTAGCATACTCGAATCACCATTATAAGTTGTGTGTTTGTTTAAAACCACAACATCATATCCATTTAGTGAGTTTTTATTAGTACGAAATGACTCTCTTATTATTCTTTTTATCTTGTTTCGATTGACCGCTAATTTACATTTTTTTTTTGAAATTACCAATCCAAGTCGTGAATAACTTTTATTGTTTTTGCAAAATAGTAAAGTAAAATATTTATCGCTTGTCTTTGACGGGCTCTGAAAAACAGAATCGAATTTTTTCTTATCTAGTAGCCGGTTTTTCTTTTTAAGACTTGCGCATTCCACAAGAGAGTTGTTTTTATTTTTTGTAGGCAGTGAAGTTTATGCGTGTGATGGTGTAAGCTTTATACGGCCTTTCGCGCGACGTCTATTTATCACAGCTCTTCCCGCTTTTGTTGCCATACGCGACCTAAAACCATGTGTGCGCGCCCTTTTTAAATTACTTGGTTGAAATGTTCTTTTCATTTGTTTTACCTGAGCACGATTCTACTTAAAGAATCTATAAAAATGAGGCGGAAAGGTTACTTGCGCTTAATAATCATGTCAACCAAAAGAACATAAATTTTTTACATTATAATAGTTCTTGAAGCTGTGGATAACTTAGCATATAAATTATAGACTTAAAGTGTTTTCACCCTGCAATTAGAAGTGATAATGTTATCTAGCGACAAACAAATTTGGCTAAAATGCCTTAATAGCTTGAAAGGAGAGGTTCCTGAGAAGCTCTTCAATACTTGGATTAGGCCGATTCAATCAATCGAAGAAGAAGACAGCCTACAGCTATTAGCGCCAAATAACTTTGTTTTAAAAAAGGTAAATGAAGATTATATAGAACGAATAAAAGAGATAGTTTTAAGCCAGAACAGCGCAGTTGATGTTTCAATAACGGTCGGCTCCCGAGATAACACAAGTACTACCCCTGAAATCAAAATGCATGATGTGCCGGAACGCAAGGAAATTCTCCCATCTATTCAAAGCAGGCTGAACTCAGGCTTTACTTTCGATGCATTTGTTGAAGGAAAGAGTAACCAGCTAGCAAAGGCTGCGGCTATTCAAGTTTCTGAAAATTTGGGTAATTCATATAACCCCTTATTTATCTATGGCGGGGTTGGCTTAGGAAAAACCCATCTTATGCAAGCGGTGGGAAACGCTGTTATGACAAAACAACCTGGTGCACGCGTAAGTTACGTTCATTCAGAAAGGTTCGTAGGGGATATGGTTCGTGGGCTCCAGCACAACACAATCTCTGATTTTAAGAGATCGTATAGGTCTCTTGATGCCTTATTAATAGATGACATTCAGTTTTTTGCGGGAAAAGAGCGTTCACAAGAAGAGTTTTTTCATACATTCAATGCGCTGCTTGAGGGGCAGAAACAAATTATACTAACTTGTGACAGATACCCAAAAGAGGTAAGCGGACTTGAAGAAAGGCTCAAGTCAAGGTTTGGTTGGGGCTTAACTGTGGCCATTGAGCCGCCCGAATTAGAAACATCTGTAGCAATTTTGATGAAAAAAGCGAGCATTGAATCGGTTGTTCTGCCAGAAGAGGTTGCTTTTTTTATAGCAAAGAGAATACGATCGAATATAAGAGAGCTTGAAGGCGCTCTTCGAAGGGTGGTAGCAAACTCACAGTTCACTGGGTCTGAGATAACGCTTGAATTTGCTAAACAGGCCCTAAAAGACCTGCTTTCAATGCAAGAAAGATTGGTGTCTATTGAAAATATTCAAAAAACAGTAGCAGATTATTTTAAACTAAGGGTTGCAGACCTACTGTCAAAAAGAAGAAGTCGATCTGTGGCGAGACCAAGACAAATTGCGATGACGTTGGCAAAAGAGCTAACTAACCACAGCTTACCAGAAATTGGAGACGCTTTTGGTGGAAGGGATCACACTACAGTTTTACATGGTTATAGGCGTATAATAGAGCTTAGAAAGACAGAGAACAGGGTTAATGAGGACTACTTAAACCTGTTGAGAACCTTGACAGGATAAGTGAATAAACTGTTGATAAAACAAAAGGAAAAAGATATCCACATTATATTAACAAAAAATAAGCTTGTATTACAAAAATATTTCTATGTATTAATGTGTTCTAAATTATTGATTAATATATTAAAAGAAAATATATCCACAACCATATCTAACCCTAATAATAATAATAAGTATAATATATTCCCTATGATATTAACAGGATAAATAAATGAAAATCGATGTAAAAAGAGATGATTTACTACAATCACTACAATCAGTAATAGGTGTTGTTGAACGGAAACAAACCATGCCTATTCTGGCAAATGTCTTAATTAATATAAAGACTGATCATTATTCAGTAACCGCAACTGATTTGGAAGTAGAATTAATTTCGTACGTTTATTCAAACAATACAGAAGAATTCTCTTTTACCGCGCCCGGGAGAAAGCTTTTGGACATCTGCCGTGCACTTCCAGCTGATTCATCTGTTCAAATCAAGAGTAATGACAATAAAATTCAAGTTTTGTCCGGAAAGAGCAAGTTTAACTTAACCACTTTACCTGAAAATGAGTTTCCTGTTATCAAAGACATACAATGCAATGATGAAATCACTATCAAACAAGATAGATTGAAACAAATTATTGATAAGACACACTTTTCTATGGCTCAACAAGATGTTAGATATTATCTAAACGGACTACTAATAGAGCTTGAATCAGAAAAAATAAGAGCAGTTGCAACGGACGGACATAGGTTAGCGCTTTCCAGCTCAAAAATGGAAGGTGATAATGAAAAGGAAAGAGGTACTCAGGTTATACTTCCAAGGAAAGGTGTAATGGAGTTACAAAGGCTTCTTGACGGACAAAATGAAATAAAAGTTAGACTTAGTGACAACCATATCCAGGTGAAATTCGAAACAGTTTCATTTACATCTAAACTTATTGATGGAAAGTTTCCAGAGTATGGGAGAGTAATACCATCCAACACAGAGAATAAACTTATAGCAAGCAAAAATGATCTTAAAACTGCGTTATCTAGGGCTGCAATTCTTTCAAATGAAAAATATCGTGGAATTAGGCTCATTATAAAAACCAACGAGCTAATGATACAGGCCCATAATCCTGAGCAAGAGAAGGCTGAAGAAAGTATAGTAATAGAATACCAGGGAAACGATATTGAAATTGGATTCAACGTAACCTATCTTATCGATGCCCTTAATGTTGTGGGTTCAGACAAAGTTATCTTGTCAGTTGTCGATAATAATTCTAGTTGCTTAATATCAGACCCAGATGACGAAACATCGAAATTTGTCATAATGCCAATGCGATTATAAAAGAACCTTGTTTCTAAAGCTCTTAAAAGCAGAGGATTTTCGCTTATTCGAGTCTGTTGAGCTTGATTTCGATAGAAATCATAACTTGATTTTCGGTGATAACGCCTCAGGAAAGACAACGATCCTTGAGGCAATCTCTTACCTTGGAAGAGGGCGGTCTTTTCGAAACCCAAAAATAGCGGATATAGTTAGGTGGGGCTCAGATGATTTGCTCGTGTATGGCAAAGTTGAGAATAATGCGCAATATACATCTATCGGTGTAATGAATGGTAAAGGGGGCCTTCAGTCCAGTATTAATGGTGACCACAGTCTTGGTATAGCAGGTTTAGCAAAGGCCCTACCTCTTCAGGTAATTGATCCTAACTCACACAATTTAATAAGTGGCTCTCCGGAAGAGAGGAGGCGCTATATTGACTGGATATTGTTTCACGTGGAACCAAAATACATAGAAATATGGAGAAAGTACAAAAGAGCACTCAAACAAAGAAACGCCGCTTTAAAAAATATTTCTGATAAAAATGAGATTGAGTATTGGAATAAAGGGTTATCTGAATATGGTGAACAAATTAATAAATTGAGAGAAGATGTTTTCATAATTATAGAGCCAGTCATAATAGAAAACGCATATGATCTAATTGGCTCTAGCATATCAATGATTTTTGAAAAAGGGTGGAGTAAAGAGAAGAGCTTGCTTGATAGTCTAAACTTAAACTTAAAAAGAGATATACAATATAAAAACACAACATGCGGACCTCATAGAGCAGATATAAGGGTTGTATTGGAGGCTGGTACGGCAAAAGATTTTGTTTCAAGAGGCCAGCAAAAACTTCTTGCATGCGCATTAATTACAGCTTCTGTGGAAATTGTACAAATGTATAATGACAAGCCATTGTTGTTGTTAGTTGATGACCCAAAAGCTGAGCTAGATCGTCATTCAACAAGCAAGCTTATGAAAAAGATAGCTAAACTAGATAGCCAAGTAATTGCAACCTCCATTGATCCAGAAGAGTATTTGTTTGAAGGTAAGTTAAAATTGTTTCACGTGGAACATAAAAAAATAAAATCCATATAAATCAATAGTTTATATATTATTAAGCCAGATCTAGAAATAAAATTACTCTCAGTTTATTCGTATTAAATATCCACTAATTATATGAAAAATGTTATCATTGTAATAAATAATAGAGAAAAAAATGGCCGCTAAAAAAGATTATACAAGCAGTAATATAAAAGTTCTAAAAGGTCTTGAGGCAGTCAGAAAACGCCCAGGAATGTACATAGGAGATACCGATGATGGAACTGGTCTTCATCATATGGTTTTTGAGGTTGTTGATAATTCAATTGATGAAGCTCTTGCAGGACATTGTGATTTAATTTCGGTAACTATACACAGTGATGAATCTATAACTGTATCTGATGATGGACGTGGCGTGCCCGTTGATATTCACCCTGAGGAAAAAATATCTGCAGCTGAAGTAATAATGACTGTTTTACATGCAGGAGGAAAGTTTGATGATAATTCATACAAAGTTTCAGGTGGACTTCATGGGGTTGGTGTTTCGGTTGTTAATGCCCTGTCAGAGACTTTAACATTAACGATACATCGTGATAAGAAAGTCTATAAACAAGAATATAAAGAAGGCGAGCCCCTAGCCCCAATAAAAGCTATAGGAAAATCAACAGTAACCGGCACATCGCTGACATTTAAGCCGAGTGAAAAAACATTTAGTAATATTGAATTTGAATACGACATTTTATCAAAACGTCTTAGAGAGCTCTCATTTTTAAACTCTGGGGTTAAAATCGAGCTAATTGATGAGCGTGATGATAAGAAAGATATATTTCAATTTAAGGGAGGGATCAATGCCTTTGTATCACACCTTAATAGAAACAAGTCAGCAATACATGATGAAATATTTAGTTTTAAAACTGAAAAAGATGATGTTGTCGTAGAGGCTGCCTTGCAATGGAATGACGGCTATCAAGAAAATGTTTTCTGCTTTACCAATAATATTCCACAAAAAGATGGCGGGACACACCTCGCTGGATTCAGAGGCGCACTCACTAGAACGTTAAATAACTATATAGAAAAAGAATTATCAAATAATGATAAATTTAACCCAAGCGGTGATGATGCCCGGGAGGGGTTGACGGCAGTTTTATCTGTGAAGGTTCCTGATCCAAAGTTTTCGTCACAAACAAAAGATAAACTAGTCTCTTCAGAAATTAAAGGAATAGTAGAGTCCTCAATGGCGGAAAAACTTTCAGAGTTTTTGCTCGAGCACCCTCATGAAGCAAAAATAATTGTAAATAAAATTATTGATGCAGCCCGTGCTCGAGAAGCTGCTAGAAAAGCTCGCGAAATGACAAGAAGAAAAGGGGCGCTTGATATAGCAGGCCTTCCAGGAAAGCTTGCAGATTGCCAAGAGAAAGATCCTGCACAATCTGAAATATTTTTAGTAGAGGGTGACTCAGCAGGTGGTTCAGCAAAACAGGGAAGGGACAGAAAAACCCAGGCAATTCTTCCTCTTAAAGGAAAAATTCTAAATGTCGAAAAAGCCAGGTTTGATAAAATGCTATCTTCAGTAGAGGTAGGAACATTAATAACAGCGCTTGGGTGCGGGATTGGAAGAGAAGATTTTGACCCAGAGAAATTGAGGTATCACAGAATTATCATAATGACTGATGCTGATGTTGATGGGTCTCATATTAGAACATTGCTTTTGACCTTTTTCTATAGACAAATGGAAGAACTAATTAAAAGAGGGCACATATACATTGCTCAACCACCTCTATATAAGATTAAAAAAGGCAAACAAGAAACATATGTAAAGGATGATGCTGAGCTGAATAAATATCTGTTACACATTGCTCTTGAGGACTCAAAAATAAGCCTGTCAAAGTCCGCGCCTCCGCTTTCGGATAAGGCATTTGAGAGCCTTGCGCAAGAGTACATGGATACTGAAAATATTCTACATCGACTATCAGCTCTTTATGATATAGAAATATTAGAGGCTCTAAGTCAGATAAAACCTATAACTACTAAAGACAGCCAAGACGAAAAAAAGCTTCAAAGTTTTGTCAAATTGCTCTCAAAAGAATTAAAAAATGTAATATCACAAAGACAAGGCAGTGAAAATCCCATACAAACACTTAGTGTAAGCCTCGAAAAAGCAGGCGTTGCCGGAAAAAACCCAAAAATATCCATCATTAAATCAAAACACGGTGTTACCACTAAAAAATATATCGCTAATTCATTTTTTAGTTCAAAAGACTATAAAACCCTGATCACCAATAGACTTAAAATTAAAGGATTAATTGAAAATGGCGCCTATGTTACTAAAGGTGAAAACAAACAAAATATTTCGTCATTCGATGAGGCGATATCGTGGTTAATGAATCTTGCAAGAAAAGGACAATATATTCAGAGATATAAGGGATTAGGCGAAATGAATCCTGATCAGTTGTGGGAGACAACGGTAAATCCAGAGACAAGAAGATTACTTCAGGTTAAGGTGGAGGATGCCTTAAAGGCAGATGAGGTATTTACTACACTTATGGGAGACCATGTTGAGCCTCGCAGAGAATTTATTGAGAAAAATGCACTGTCTGCCACGAATATAGATATATAAAATTTCTCATGAGTGATGATGTTCACTAATATCTTTCATCTTTTCGTCAATCCAAAACTTTACATCGTCAATAACATCTTTCGGTGCTAGATCGCATGTTTCTATAGGCTTTCCTATACAAAATCTTATTGTACCTGGTTTCTTTTGCAGGGTGCCACTCTTCCAAAAATCTTCTGCATTATGAGCAACAGGCACAATACAAACGCCCGCTTCTCTGGCTAATGCAGCGCCACTGATACCATATCTTTTTGTTTCGCCAGGCATCATTCTTGTTCCTTCTGGAAATATTGTGATCCATATTCCTTGCTTTAATCGTTCTTTTCCTTGTCTTATAACTTGAGTGACTGCACTTCTTCCGCTTTTTCTATCAATCGAAATTGCTTTAAGGTTTTTTAATGCGAGCCCAAAAATTGGTATCCAATTTAATTCTTTCTTAACAATCCATGTTTGTTGAGGAAATACAACAAGCTGAGCATAAGCCTCAAAAACACTCGAATGTCTAATCATAATAACACTTGGAGTTTTTGGGATATTTTCAACGCCCTCCAATTTAAACTTAAGGCCACAGATTTTAGATCCAGCCCATATCATTCCCGAACCCCAACTTCGTGCAATTTTGAATTTGGATGAATAAGTATTAGGAAGAATAACGACTAACAGACTCGCAATAAGAACAGAACAATAAAAATAAATTTGAAATATTAATGATTTTATCAATATCACTATATTGTTTTTGCTTCTATATAGTTTCTAAAATATGCAGGGATGTCATCTAATTTCATTCTGCTTTGTTTCATTGTATCTCTGTCTCTAATTGTCACACTTTGATCATCTAAGGTTTCAAAATCTATTGTTATACAAAGAGGCGTTCCAATTTCATCATGCTTACGATAACTTTTACCTATATTACCTGTATTTTCGAATATAACTCTACCTAGTTTTTGTTGTTGTAAGGTTGATTTCAGGGCTAACGCTTTTTGAACAAGATCATCGTTATTTCTTTTTAGTGGAATGACTGCTGCTTTAATTGGTGCAAGATGAGGCTTAAATGCTAGGACAATTCTTTCTTTTCCATTATCAAGTTTCTCCTTTTTATATGACTCATTCAAAATTGCCAATACTCCGCGATCGACTCCTGCAGATGGCTCAATGACAAACGGTATTTCCCATTTCTTTGTCTCTTTATTTTGGATTGCAAGCCTGCTGTTTGAGTTCTTATTGTTCATTACGTTGGAATGTATTTTGATGTTTTCTTGATCTTTAGTGTGAGAGCCAAGATCAAAGTCTGTTCTGTTTGCAATACCCTCTAGTTCTTCTAGTCCATGAGGAAACTTATACATGATATCGACCGTAGCTTTTGAATAATGAGCTAATTCGTCATCTGGGACATAAAGAATTTCCATATTTTTTTTGCTTACACCTTGATCTATCCACCACTGTATCCTTAGGTTAGTCCATGTCTTATGCCACTCTTCATCGGAACCTTCTATAACAAAAAACTCAAGCTCCATTTGCTCAAATTCTCTGACTCTAAATATAAAATTTCTTGGAGTAATTTCATTTCTAAAAGCCTTACCAATTTGTGCAATACCAAATGGCAAATGATGTGGAGTTGAATCCAAAACATTTTTGAAATTTACAAATATTTGCTGCGCTGTTTCTGGCCTTAGGTAAGCAAATGAACTACCATCATCAATTGGCCCCATGGTTGTTTTGAACATTAGATTAAATTGACGAGGTTCTGTTAAATCTTCTTTTTTGCAATAATCTGGAACTTGATCCGCTCTAAACCTTTCACCGCAGGATTTACAATCAACCATTGGATCAGAAAATGTGTCTTCATGCCCTGATTGTTTCAGCACTTCGGGGCTGGTTAATATAGCAGCATCTAAGCCTTCAATGTCGTCTCTTTCGTAAACCATTGAACTCCACCAAGATTGTTTTAGATTATTTTTAAGCTCTGTGCCAAGAGGACCGTAATCATATAAGCCTTGAAGGCCTCCATATATCTCATTTGACTGAAATATAAATCCTCTTCTTTTGCAAAGAGCAACCAATTCATCCATTGTTTTTGCTGTCATATTCGAACCACTTTTTTCTCCATTATAGCTCGCATTTAAAAAGTTAAATAGCTTTGACATAATTTGTCGTAACTAATTTACGTATAAAATAGAGATAAAAAATTTTTTTTAAAAAAAATCCTTTTTTTTGCAATTGTGAATTGATCAAATAATAATTTATTAGTATGATCAATCTGATGGTGTAATTCGTACAACCTGCAAAAAAATTTTGGTTTCTAAACCAATTTTGAGACGCAAGTAAGCGGAAGCTGAAGAAACGGAGTCGTTTATCTCAAGAGTCTATCTTCTATTGCCAGTTATAAACTAAATACTTTAATCGATGTAAATCGAACGGAGAGCAATATGAAAAAATTAGAATACATATGGTTAGATGGTTATAAACCTGAACCTAACTTAAGAAGTAAAGTAAAAGTTACAGACAGCACCCCCCCAGATTGGTCATTTGATGGCTCATCAACTCAACAAGCTGAAGGCGGAAGCTCAGACTGTATTATTAGGCCTGTCAATGAATATATAGGCCCAAGAAATTCCGATAATCTGATTATGTGCGAGGTATTATCTCCAGATAAATCACCACACCCATCAAACAAAAGAGATGCTTGTGCAGGAATTTCAGATGATTGGTGGTTTGGGTTTGAGCAAGAATTTTTCTTTACCAATCCTGAGGATGGCACAATTCTTGGTTGGGAGGATGGCACTCCCAGGCCACAAGGAGAATACTATTGCAGCGTTGGAACACGAAATGTTAAGGCACGAGAAGTATCAGAAGCTCATATGGATGCCTGTCTGGAAGCTGGCATACAAATAACAGGAACAAATGCTGAAGTTGCACTAGGCCAATGGGAGTATTGTGTTTTAGGAAAAGGCGTAAAAGGTGCTGACGACCTCTGGGTGAGTCGCTATCTTTTACATTTGATCGCAGAAGAATATGGAATTTCTGTAAATCTCCATCCGAAACCACAAAAAGGTGATTGGAATGGTTCTGGCATGCATACTAATTTTTCCAACAGCCAAATGCGAGATTCTGGGACCGAAGAACTGATGACTAGCATGTGTGAAAAACTAGGAGCAGTGCACAAAGAAGGGATAGAAAATTATGGCTCAGACAATGATATGCGATTGACAGGACAACATGAAACACAAGATATTGATACCTTCTCTTATGGTGTGAGCGATAGAGGCGCCAGTATTAGAATACCAATATATACCGTTGAAAATAATTGGAATGGCTATTTAGAGGATAGAAGACCGGCATCAAATGCTGATCCTTATAAAATAATTTCGCATATAGTTAGTACTTTAACTAAATAACTATGGACTAAATAAGGGCTTCTTTATGAAGCCCTTTTATTCTTCTTTAGTATGTTTAATATAATAGAAGGCCCGTTGATTATTAATCCTGAATAAATTTGCACTACATTGGCACCAGCATTAATCTTGGACTCATAATCATTTCTTGTTAAAACGCCCCCAACGCCAATAATAGGAATGGTTTGAGAAAGACTTCTTATATAAGAAACAGCTTCATTTGATTTATTATGTAAAGGTGAACCAGAAACTCCGCCATTATAAGCATGATATTTCTTTTGTTTTAGTAGCGTTTTGTCTACCGTTGTATTTGTTGCAATAACCCCTTCTAAAGATGAATTAATAATCTTATCTACTAGGTATTTTAGCGTTTCTTTCGTTTCATCTGGAGAAACCTTTATAAATATTGGTATGCTTATTTTTAATTTTTTTATTTCAATATTTATTTTTTCTATGAGTTCATCCATATTTTTTGAGCTATGAAGATCTCTCAGATTTTTTGTGTTTGGGGAAGATATATTTACTGTAATGTAGTCAGCAAATTTATGTACTTTTCTTATGCAAATTAGATAGTCTTCAATCCTGTTTTTTTCCTTTGATTGTTTGTTCGCACCAATATTTACACCAACAATTCCCTTGTATTTTTTTTGTTTGAGATTTTTTACAAGGTAATCAACACCTTTATTATTAAATCCTAATCTATTTATAATTGCTAACTCATCTCTCACGCGAAATACTCTTGGTTTTTTATTGCCAGATTGCGGCAGTGGTGTAACTGTACCAATTTCCAAAAACCCAAAACCGAGAGCTCCAAGACAATCAATATAATCCCCATTTTTGTCTAATCCTGCAGCAGTGCCTAACTTATTTGACAGTTTCATTCCAACAAAATTCACATTAGTTGTTTTGGGCTGAGGAAATAATAACTTTAATAGCCCCGTTTTGTATGCTATATCCAAGCATCTTAATGCTAGAACGTGAGAAAATTCTGGGGGGAATAATTTAATAAATTTTAAAAAAATATTCAAAAGATAAATCACCTGTATAATTATATTTAATTCTACAGGACCACTGATATAAACATCTATCAAAAATTATATTTGAGAAAAGCATAATGTTTAATGTGATTCTTTTTCAACCTGAAATACCTCCGAATACTGGAAATATAATTAGATTATGTGCCAATACTAACTCAACACTTCATTTAATAGAACCGCTTGGGTTTGATATTGACGAAAAGAGCCTAAGAAGAGCGGGTCTAGACTACCATAAACATATTTCATTGTTATCCTATCAAACGATTGAAGAATGTATAGTTTCACTTGGCGACACAAGATGTTTTGCTTTGAGCACAAAAGGGACAACAAGATACAGCGAAATTAAATATATAAAAAATGACACATTTATTTTTGGTCCGGAAACCAGAGGACTTCCTGATAGCATTTTAAAATCTAGAATTATTAAAGAAGTATTAAAAATTCCAATGTACAAAGACAGCCGTAGTTTAAATTTATCTAATGCAGTTTCAATTGTTATATATGAGGCTTGGAGGCAAGCACAATTTAGCTAAAAGCCCTCATTCTTGTTGAATGGCTCTGCTCATTAATTTTTTAGCTGCTGCTTTTGGTGTTAAATCTTCGAATAAAATTTCGTAAATCGTTTCACAAATTGGCATAGAGATATTCATTCTACTTGATAGTTTGTAAACGGCTGATGTTGCATCAATACCTTCAACAATATGCTCATTTTTTTGTTTATGATCAGTAACTGTTAATCCGTTTGCAACAGCAATACCAAACATTCTATTTCTTGAAAGATTGCTGGTACAAGTTAAAAATAAGTCTCCAACACCTGATAAGCCCAGGAATGTCTCTTTATCTGCGCCTAAAGCAATGCCAAGTCTTTGCATTTCTTTGAGTCCTCTATTGATGAGTGCAATTTTAGCATTTTCGCCTAAATTTAATCCGTCAGATATGCCAGCTCCAATAGCAATAATGTTTTTAACAGTTCCCCCAATTCCGACACCAACCATATCCTCTGATGTGTATGCACGAAAGTTTTCATTGGATAAACTTGTGGCAATTTTTGTAGCTAGTTTTTTTGAATTTGATGCAACTGTTAATGCTGTTGGTTTTTTTTCAGCGACCTCAATAGCAAACGACGGGCCTGAGATGACTGCCATTTTTTGGTTCTTTCCAAAAATTTCCTCACAAATAGCATGAGTAAATAGACATGAATTCACCTCAATACCTTTTGTTGCCCAGCAAATATTGACTATATTATTTTTTACACGAAATATTTCATTAAATAGTTGTCTTATTGCGCTACTTGGCACAGCAATTATAATTGTTTCAACATTACTGATAGCATGTTCGATAGACGAAAAAAATTCGATATTTTCTGGAAGTTTTACTCTTGGTAAGTAATTTTTATTGCTTCTGGATTTTTTAATTGCATCAATCTTATTAGCATTTCTTCCCCAGAGGTTAACGACTTTGTGGTTACTAGAAAGCTGAATAGCAAGAGCGCTCCCCCATGAACCGGATCCAAGGATTGCTATTGAATCGCTGGTTTGGGTTTCTTTTTTTTCGCTCAGTGGGTTGTCTCCTCAGAACTATCTTCATTATCACTGATTCCAGCTGCCCTGTTTTTTGACTCTTTATAAAGTGCGTCAAAATTAATTGGTTGTAATATAAATTCTGGAAAACCGCCTTTAGCAATCATATTAGCAATTATTTCTCTTGCATATGGAAATAGTGTGTTTGGGCAAAATATGCCAATTATTGCTTCTAACTCTTCTTCATCATATCCAGTAATTTGAAACAACCCAGATTGCTTTATTTCTGCGATAAATATTGCTTTGTCATTGTCTTTTGCTTCAACAGTAACTGTAAGAGTAACCTCATGGGTATCATCCTCAAAAGGAACGTGTGAGCTACTTAAATTAAGGTCTGTTTTTGGTTTCCATTCTGCGCCCTTAAATACTTCAGGCGTGTTAGGGGACTCAAAAGACGAATCTTTTATGTACAATTTTTGGATAATAATTTGTTTAGTATCGTCATTCTTTTCTGACATATTTAATCCTTATTTTTAATATTCTTTATTTCTTTTTTGAAACCAAGGGCATATTGGCTTCACTCCAACCTGCTATTCCACCACTAATGCCGAATATATTTTCGACACCCAGCGCCCTCATTTCGTTAACTATTTTGCTTGAAGACTGCCCTGTTTCACAAATAACTACTGTTGTTTTGTTAATGAGGCTCTTCTTCTTTGCTGTGATTTGTTCGCTATTGAAATTCTTTGAATTAACAATGTGCCCCTTTTTGAATAATTCTGCTGATCGAACATCGAATATATTCGCTCCACTATTGATAAGCTGAACTGCCTTGTATGGATCAATATTTGCAATTTGTTGTTTTTTGATTCTGAGCTCATTAAATATTAACAAAAGAAAGCTCAGAATGAGACCTGCACTTATTATTAAATTATTATTTATGAATTCATATATGTTCATATTATTTCAATTATTAAGTCAAAAGAGGAAGTATACAGATCCTATTTAATTTGGCGATTAAAAACATTTTATAAATATCCATTAATATTTTATTTGTTATTATAAGAAATAATGAGAACAAAAAACATGCAAAGTTTCTTTAGAATTTTTTTAGCTGCAATTATAGGGATAATGATTGGCCTGACATTTTCTTTTGATGATTTTTTTCTTTTAGAGAAACATGAGAGTAGAAAATATCATTCTCTCCGCGATGAAGTTTTAGACAAAGTGCATCAAAAATATATCAATGAGATAAATTATGAGAATAAGTCAGCAAATATCGATCAAATTATTAATAATCTAGACAAATACTCTGAGTACATTGATGCATCGGAATACGAAAACGTAGTTCTGGGAGCAAAAGGTATATACAGGGGCATAGGCCTTAAAATAGACCAATATCATAATATCATAACAAATGTTTTTTCTGGCTCACCTGCAGAAGAAGCCGGAATTATGAAGGGCGATAAAATTGTAAAAATTAATAATCAATTTGTACACGATAATTCCAAAATAAATCTAAGAGATCTAATAGCAAACTCTAAAATAGACACCACAATTACTATCTCAAGAAGCTCAATCAGTGATGATTTAATATTTAAAATTAAAAAAAGAAATTTTTTATTGCCAAGCACAGAATCTAAGGTTGTTGATTCATATTATTGTTATCTAAAAATTGATACTTTTAACAATAAGACAAAGCTCGAAATAAGTAATACAGTCAAAAATAACTGTAACAGTATTTCAAAAATACAGGGCTTTGTTATAGATGTTAGAGATAATCCTGGAGGTACATTAGAAGCTGCTATCGATGTTTCTGATTTGTTTTTGAAAAAAGGCGTAATTGTCTCAGCTAAAGGACGAGACAATGAAATAATTTTCGTCCGAACTGCAAGTGAAAACGATATATTATATGGATTGCCAATCGCTCTAATTATTAATAAAAATTCAGCGTCAGCAGCTGAAATTTTCGCTGGCGCATTACAAGATAATAAAAGAGCGATCCTTGTCGGTGATGCAACAACTTATGGCAAAGGCTCTATTCAAGAAGTTGTTCCTCTCTCAAATGGAGGCGCTTTAATTTTAACTACTGCAAGATATTTTAGGCCGTCTGGAGACCCAATATCTGACATAGGAATTAAACCAGATATAAAAATTTCTTATAAAAATACTAAAGATCTAGGCATGAAAAAATCCGAGACTTCTAATAAAGACGCTTATTTATCGAATGCGATTACCCTTCTTAAAAATAGAAAAAATTATTTTTAAATTTATGAATATATACGAAAGAAAGATACTGCCTCATTTAGTTGACACATTTTGCTCATCGGGCCCCACATCAAAACAAAGACAAAAAATAATACCCAGAGCCAAAGGGAATATTCTAGAGGTTGGAATTGGAACAGGTTTGAATATAAGCTTTTATGATCCAAAAAAAGTTAATAAAATTTGGGGACTTGAGCCCTCAAGAGACATGCAAATTCTTGCAAGAAAAGCCATCAATAAAACAGAGTTTAATGTCAATTTTCTCACAATGCCGTGCGAAGAACTTGATATGGAAGATAACAGTTTTGATACTATTGTCTTTACATATGTCCTTTGTACCATACCTAATTTGAAGCAGGCATTAACTAATATTCATCGTGTTCTTAAGCCGAACGGAGTGATTCTTTTCTCTGAGCATGGTATAGCTCCAGACAAATGTGTTCAAACTATGCAGAACTTTATTAATCCCATATGGAAGAAAATAGCCGGCGGCTGTAATCTCAATAGAAATATTCCTAAAATATTAGAATCATCTGGTTTTGAGGTATACGAAAACAATCAAATGTATATACCCGGTTATAAATTTTCTTCTTATAATTTTTGGGGTGAGGCGCGAAAAAAAATTGTATGAAAACTTTATTAAAACTACTCTGTTTTTTATTCATTATTATTGTAACTCCCTCTTTCGGGCAAGAAGACGGCCAAGACGATACGATTAGATGTGATGACGGTTTTAAACCTGTTTGTTCGGCTGATGGGAATACCTTTGCAAATAAATGTTTCGCAGAATTAGCAGGCGCAGAAATTATAAGTGATGGAGTTTGTCAGGACCCATCTATGCAATGTGAAACTGCATACAATCCTGTTTGTGGAATCGATAACAAGACATATGACAATGCTTGTATTGCAACTGTATTTGGAATTGAAATTTCAAGGTCCGGAGTATGTGGCGGAAATGATGGATGCACGCTTGAGCTAGATCCAGTTTGTGGCATTAATGGACAAACCTACAAAAATAGATGTTTAGCAGCTTCAGAAGGAATGATTGTTCAAAGTAAAGGCGCCTGTAAAAAAAGTTCATGCCCTAAAATTATTGCTCCTGTCTGTGTCAACGGGCAATCATTCGAAAATGCTTGTTTTGCCGAAGCAGCCGGCTATAACAGTTTTTCAGTTGGTGCTTGTGGAACAAGATCATGTACACAAACATATGCGCCCGTCTGTGCTGCAAATAAACAAACGTATATGAATGCATGTATAGCTGAAAGGTCGGGAGTTAACATTCAATTTGCTGGTTTATGCCCAGAGCAAGGAAAATACTGCCCAGAAACCTGGGCACCAGTTTGTGGTGTAGATAAAACGACCTATGATAATCGGTGCTTTTTAGATAATGCAAAAGTAAAAATTGCATATGCTGGTGTTTGTTTCGGCCAGTAAATTTTTTTAGTCAATACCACCCATAAGTTTTTGCAATTTCTTACTTAGTAGCATAAAAATTAATCCCGCCACAGATAAAAATATTACAATATTTAAGTATTGGCTTGGGAAATTGACAATATCCTTGAATTCACCAGCAATTTGTCCCGCTATTAAATTACCTAATGCTGAGGCAACAAACCACATTCCCATCATCTGACCCATAAGTTTTTTCGGGGCCAATTTTGTTGTGGCAGATAATCCAACAGGCGATAAGGTAAGTTCACCAAAAGTATGAAAAAGATATGTCATTAGAAGCCATGTTGGCAAAGCTTTTTCACCGTCAGCAACAATAATTGACGCAAAAACCATCATAAGGAAGCCAAGGGCCAGGAATAGTAACCCAGCAGCAAATTTTGTTGGGATGGATGGATTCATGTTCTTTTTCGCCAACTGTACCCATAAATATGCAAATGCTGGAGCGAATAAAATGATAAATATTGAATTTACTGATTGAAACCATGAGGAATAAATATTAATCCAACTGAAATCTAGCTGGGTGTATCTATCAGCAAACAAATTCAATGAAGATCCCGCTTGCTCAAATCCAGACCAAAATATGGCTGCCCCGAGAAATAAAACCAAGATTACCAAAACTCTTTTAAATTCAACTTTAGTTAGTCCTGCAAAATACAAAACATATATAAAAAAACAGATAGATGTAATTAAAATTAAATAAGTAGTAATGCGCGATATTTTTATAAAATCAATTGCACTAAAGTCAAATCGACTAATAATAATTAGTGCAAGCAGCAGAACTCCCAAACAAATTTTTACACCATTTTTCTGTGCACTAGACAAATTGCTTTTTAATCCAGCGTCACCAAGGTAGTGTTTTGTTTTATAAAACTGAAATATCCCGAGCGACATACCTATTCCGGCAAATGCGAAGCCATAATGCCAACCAAAGTTATTATTCTGAGCAAGGGCACCACAAATCATTGGACCTAGCATGCCGCCAAGATTTATTCCCATGTAAAATATTGAAAAGCCAGAATCTCTTCTTGGGTCGCCAGGTAAATATAAATCACCCAAGACAGCACTTATATTTGGTTTTAAAAGCCCAGTACCAACAATTACGAGTAAAAGCCCAAGAAAAAATGCATTTGTTGATGGAATTGCAAGCACGAAGTGGCCGCACATTATAATTGTGCCACCATAAAGTATGGCAGTTTGTGCGCCTATATATTTATCCGCAACCCACCCACCTGGTAGGGCAACTAAATAAACAAAGGCGGTGTAGATACCATAAATGGCGGTTGCTTTAGTATCATTTAAACCCATACCACCATTGTTAATCTGATCTGTCATAAACAGAACAAGTAACGCTCTCATCCCATAGTAGCTCATCCTTTCCCACATCTCGGTAAAAAATAAGGTTACTAGTCCAATGGGATGACCAAGAACATTTTTCTTATTGGTTGTCACAGTCAATCATCTGATTTATTTTTAATAAAAATTCTGGACATAATAATTCCAAGTTCATATAACAAATATACTGGCACAGCTAATAAGCTTTGGCTTATTACGTCAGGTGGGGTAAGAAACATTCCGGCTATGAATGCCATTAAAAAAACATAAGGCCTTGCTTTTCCGAGCTTTTCTATATCTGTTAGCCCAGCCCATACAATTAAAACTGTTGCCACCGGGACCTCAAATGCTATTCCAAATGCAAATACGATTGTAGTAATAAAATCTAAAAACTGGGTTATGTCAGTTTGAACTTCAACACCCTCCGGTGCGATTGAAGTAAAAAAACCAAAAATTAATGGAAAAACAACGAAATACGCAAAAGCTATACCAAGATAGAAGAGCACAATGCTTGTTGCGAGTAATGGTATTGCAAATCTTTTTTCATTTTTATATAAACCTGGCGCAATAAAGTTCCAAACCTGAAATAGAACTACTGGCATTACTAAAAATAATGCAGCAAAAAAAGTAAGTTTAAATGGCGTTAATAGAGGTGATGCTACTGCTGTAGCAATCATTGCATTACCGGGAAGCACTTCTCTTAGTGGTTCTGATACTAAAGTAAAGATGTCTCTTGAAAAGGGCAATAAAACAACAAAAGCAATTATAACGGCCGCTGCGATTACTAATAGCCGGCTCCTTAATTCAATCAGATGAGAAAGTAATGTTCCCTCTGCTAGCTCTTCATCTTCTGTTTGATCTGACATGAAATTATTCGCTATTGCTTTTCTTTTGGATCAGGACTTCCGGTATCAACAGAGGGCGACTCTTCACTATCGGCGACTAAAACAGGATCTTTAGACCTTTCATTAAGATTGTCTGTTGTGTCGAAATAGTCTGGGTTAATTTTTTTTGTATTGTCCAGCGTTAATGATTCTAATGGATCATCCATTTCAATTTCCTCTTCAAGCTGCCTTCTCATAACTCTGGTCATTCTTTTGGCTTGACCCATCCATTCGCCAATCTGATTTGCAACTTGAGGGAGTCTTTTTGGCCCTAGTACTATTAATCCAATCAGAAAGAGAATTATTAGTTCCCAAAAACCTATACCTGACATAGCAGATCCACTCAGTAATTATGAATTATTATTTTCTTCGTTTTTATTAGCTGCGTTAGATTCGGAAAAATCAATTTCTTCGGATGGCTCTTTATCTGCCTCATTTACTGCAGATCTGAAACCTTTTACAGCACTACCCAAGTCTGAGCCAAGGGTGCGAAGTCTTTTTGTGCCGAATATTGCAAGCACTATTGCAAGCACAATAAGCAGTTGAAATGGCCCGATGTTTGATAACATCTATCATACTCCTATGTATTTGTTTAAATATATGTTCAAAAATCTAATTACATAGTGCGTCTTGTGTATAAATTATGCAAATATGTAAGTGATATTTGTTTAATTCTAATTGACTTCAAGCCAAAATGTAACTGGGCCGTCATTAATAAGGGATACGTCCATATTTTCTTTGAATTTACCAGATTCTATATTTCTATATTTTGATTTTATAATTTCTAAAAATTGAATGAACAAGTCCCTGCCAATTTGTGGATTTGCGGCACAAGAAAAACTAGGCCTGGTTCCAGATTTAGTATTTGCGGCGAGTGTGAACTGTGGAACAATAAGAAGATCCAGCTTCTCATCAACTATATTTCGATTCATACGGCCATCGTCATCAGAAAAAATTCGATAACCCAGGATTTTATCTGACATTTTTATTAATTGCGGTTCTTTATCGGCCGGTGTAAAAGCAATAAAAGCTAGAATTCCTGCATTTATCGATGAAATTTTAATTGAGTCTATAGATACACTCGCTTCTTTTACCCGCTGAATTAAAGTAATCATTGAATCAATCTATAATATAAGCATAGAATAAATCAACAAACATGATAAATTATGTTTCAATATCCACATTTTAATATAAATTGGCTAATCTGATACTATAAATACCACTAACGATCAATATTGATATAAGTGGGATATAATAAATATTAATTGGAATAATTAGTATATTAGTGGGATAAAATAACTATAAAATATCTATTGCACTTAAACTGTGACGCTTTAAACTGCGTACTGTGCTTTTAATATGATGGTGAAAATATGAAACGACGTGATTTTGTCGCTGGTATAACTGCAACTGCTGGAGTTGTTGCCTGTTCTGCAGAAAATGAAGCCATTCAAAAAGAAAAAGCGTTCAAAGAGAAATATAATTGGAACATGGTCACGTCATGGCCTCCTAATTTGCCAGGCTTAGGTACAGGAGCCAATAAGCTGGCCGAAGATATTGAAAAAGCCACTAATGGCAGACTTAAAATAAAGGTTTTTTCAGGAGGCGAGCTAGTGCCCTCATTAGAAGTTTTTGATGCGGTTAGTCAAGGCACAGCCCAGATGGGACATGACTCATCGTATTATCATCGAGGAAAATTGCCTGCCGCTCCATATTTCACAACAGTGCCATTTGGTATGAATGTTAATGAAACAAACGCATGGCTTTATTTTGGTGGAGGTATAGATTTATGGCAAGAATTATATCAGCCATTCAATCTTGTTCCTTTTCCAGTTGGGAATACTGGAGTTCAAATGCTTGGTTGGTTCAATAAGGAGATAAATTCAATTGATGATATTGCTGGCCTTAAAATTAGAATGCCAGGATTAGGTGGCGAAATTATGCAAAGAGCTGGCGCTATACAAGTCACGATGGCTGGGTCTGAAATATTTACGTCACTTCAAACAGGAGTTATTGATGCTGCAGAGTGGGTGGGCCCCTACAATGATGTATCATTAGGCCTTCATAAGGCGGCCAGATATTATTATTATCCCGGGTTTCACGAGCCCGGACCAAATATAGAATGCATAATTAACAAAGATGCATGGGAATCACTACCGCCAGATCTTCAAAATATTGTAAAAATTGCATGTCAAAGCTCGAACCTTAATATGACATCCGAGTACATGTGGGGTAATGCAATTGCGCTTGAACAATTAAGTAATGATCCAAACATTGAGCTTAAAGAAATCCCACAATCTGTATTCAATGGACTAAAATTTCATGCAGAAAACTCAATTAAAGATTTGATATCGGATGATTCAGCTTCGCTAAAGATTCAGAAGTCGATAGAGAGTTTTATGAAAAAATCCTCTGCTAATCAGAAAATTACTGAATTGTCTTATCTGGAAATGCGAATTAATTCTGAAAGATAATTAATTTGAATAGATATAGTCTGGCAGAAATGTGATTATTTCTGGATAAATCGAGAGAATTACTAACATTATTATTTGTATCAATACAAATGGGATAATTCCTTTATAGATTTGTTGAGTTTTTACTGTGTCAGGTGCCACACCTCTTAAATAGAAGAGTGCAAATCCAAACGGAGGGGTCAAAAAAGAAGTTTGTAGATTTATGGCTATCATTATTCCGAGCCAAACTGGATCAAATCCCATGCCCAGAAGAATTGGAGCAACAATTGGAATAACTACAAATGTAATCTCTATGAAGTCAAGAATAAAGCCCAAAATAAAAATTACAATCATGGTAATTATCATTGCCGATACTTTGTCTCCAGGCAGCCCTGTTAAGAAATTATGAACTAATTCATCTCCACTGAATCCTCTAAAAACTAGAGAGAAAACCGAAGCACTGATTAAGATAAAGAACACCATGCCAGTAATTTTTAATGTTGAATTGGAAATTTCTAAAACTATTTTTTTATTTAATGTTTTTCTAGTGTAAGAAATAATGAGTGCCCCAAAAGCACCAATTCCAGCTGCTTCAGTCGGTGATGCCATTCCCAACAATATAGAACCTAAAACCAATACCATTAAACCGAGCGGAGGCAATAATGACGATATAATTTTTTTCGGGTTATCGGGACCAATATCGGATTCTTTATTCTTTGGTGCTGATTTCGGATCTATATATGAGATTAACAGTATGTAAGAAATATAAAATAATACTAAAATTACCCCTGGGATAAGGGCGCCAGCAAATAAATCGCCTACAGACACTGTTCTGGGTGAATAGTTTCCCAAATTCATCTGTGTGTATTGATATGATGATGAGATTACATCACCAAGCATCACCAATACAATGGACGGTGGAATAATTTGACCAAGAGTGCCAGATGCACAAATTATCCCAGTAGAAAGTTCAGTCGAGTAATTATTTTTTTGCATTGTCGGCAATGCTAATAAACCCATAGTAACAACAGTTGCCCCCACAATTCCTGTGCTTGCGGCCAGCAACATTCCAATTAAAGTTACTGCAATTGCTAAACCCCCTCTTATACCAGAAAATAAGACTGATAAACTCTCTAGAAGATTTTCAGCTATTTTTGATTTTTCTAGCGTAATACCCATAAAAACAAAAAGCGGTATTGCAAGAAGAGTTGGATTGGTCATTATTCCATATATTCGATTTGGGAGACCAGTTAAAAAAGATGCTTCAAATTCACCAAGAAAAATTCCAATTACGGCAAATATTAATGATGTTCCTGCTAGGGCTAATGAAACAGGAACTCCCAAAAGCAGGATTGCAATGATAGAAATGAATAATAATAAAGAAAGCCATTCCATAATTATGACTTTAATTTTTTAATTTGTTTAACAAACAATGAAAAAGATTGAAGCAACAGCAAAAAAGGCATGATCATTATTGTTGTTTTAGCGATAGGTATAGCTGGAAAAGGAATGCCACCAGAATCTCTTGATATTTCTGAAATAGACCAAGACATCCATACAAAATTCCATGAAACAAAAATAAGATACAAAGAGAGTGGAATAAGGAAAAATAATATACTAAAAATTTCAACCTTGGCTTTAGACTTATCGTTAAAATCTTTATAAAAAATGTCGACACGAACATGTCCATTTAATTGCATGGTATATGAAATGCCAAGCATTAAAGCTGTTCCATGCATCCATACTAATAATTCTTGTAGCCAAACATAACCAATCCCAAACATATATCTGAGGATGACGATTAAAAATGTAATGAACACCATAGCCAATAAAAGTGTAGAGGCTATATTTGTTATTCGTAATATAAAGCGATCAAGTGTGGATATAATTTTTATCATTTAGAGCTGTATCAGTGGCGCCAAAAAGCTGGAGTGATTAAAACTAGTAATGTAAATATTTCTAATCTTCCCAATAGCATTCCAACAACAGCGATCCATTTCGCACTTTCAGGAACATTTGAAAAGCCACTGGATATTTCTCCTAGGCCTGGACCAAGGTTATTTAGGGTGGCGGCAACGGCAGAAAATGATGAGATATAATCTAATCCTACCATCATCATAGCAATCAGCATAAATGCGAATACAATTAGATAAACCGAGAAAAACCCCCATACAGCGTCAACAACACGATGCGATATTGCCTCTTTACCAATCTTTACTGGTATCTCTGCATTTGGATGTATGAGGCGTTTTATTTCTCGAATGCCTTGTTTATATATTAAAAGAGATCTAATCACTTTGATCCCACCCGCAGTAGAACCAGCTGAACCACCAACAAAGCTAGCCAGTATAAGAATCATTGGAAGCGCGCCTGGCCAGCCAGAAAAGTCTGATGTAGTAAATCCTGTTGTGGTGGCAATAGAAACCGTATGAAATAATCCGGTTATAAAATTATTTTGATTTTGATGTTGGAAATAATAAAGAGATGCTATTACAAATAGTGATAGTCCTATTATTATTTTTAGATAAGCTTTAAATTCTTGATCTAAAATATAGTGTGAGAAACTTTTATTTTGCCAGGCAAAAAAATGAAGCGAGAAATTTATTCCTGCAGCAAACATAAAAAAAATAGAGATTAATTCAATAGCATTGCTATTAAAGTAACCCATACTTGCATCATGTGTCGAAAATCCCCCAATAGCGATAGTTGAAAATGAATGAGTGATAGCATCAAAACCGCTCATTCCAGCCATGAAATAACATGTTGCACAAATAGCTGTGAAAGTTAGGTAGACATACCAAAGCGCTTTTGCGGTTTCAGTGATTCGAGGAGTAAGTTTATTGTCTTTAATTGGGCCAGGTGTTTCAGCTCGATAGAGTTGCATTCCGCCCACTCCAAGCATTGGAAGGATCGCTACAGCTAAGACAATTATTCCCATCCCACCAAGCCATTGTAACTGTTGTCTATAAAAAAGAATCGATTTTGGAAGAAAATCTAATCCTGTAATAACAGTCGCACCAGTGGTAGTTAATCCTGACATGGATTCAAATATAGAGTCTGTTAAAGACATATCGGGAACCGCGCTATAATAAAAAGGTGCGGCACCAAATAAACCTAAAACTATCCAAAACATAGCTACGACAACAAAACCGTCCCGAAGTTTAAGGTCATTAACTGAATTTCGCGATGGAAACCAAGTTATAATTCCTGCAAAAAATGTCAGCAAAAAGGAATACAGAAATGAAGACCAATTTCCATCTTCATAAATGAGAGTTATTATAATTGGTGTTAACATCGAAACGCTAAACATCATAAGCAAGAGACCTACGATTCTCTGTATTGATAACCAGTTCATATTTATTGCGACTTATTCCTTTTGAAAAAGTTTTTCTAGATCATCAATTTTGCTTTTGTCGGTAACAAATAAGATCACATGATCATTCTCTTCAATAACGGTATCATGATGAGCAATTATGACCTCATGGTCTCTAATTACAGTTACAATGTTACAACCTTCAGGAAGATCAATATCTTCTATGGGTTTTCCCACAACAGGAGAAATTCCTTTTTTGCCATGAGCAATAGCTTCTATTGCTTCTGCTGCCCCACGTCTCAGTGAATGAACTTTTACAACATCACCTCCTCTAACGTAGGTTAGTAGTGAGCTTATCGTAATCTCTTTAGGAGATATGGCAACATCAATAGTGCCAGCTTCAACAAGGTCTGCGTAAGAGGGTTTTTTGAGAAGAGACATAACCTTTTTAGCGCCCATTTTTTTTGCAAGCATCGCAGAAAGGATATTTGCTTCTTCCGAATTAGTTAAGGCACAAAAAACATCTATATTATCTATATCTTCTTCAGACAGTAATTCTTCATCGGAAGCATCTCCAACAAGCACTATTGCATCGTCTAGTTTTTCGGATATGATTTTTGCTCTTTCTGGATCGTGTTCAATTATTTTAACCTGATTTGTTTTTTCTAATGCAGCAGCGAGCCTAAATCCAATATGACCACCACCAGCAATTATGACGCGTCTGACAGGACTTTCAATTTTTCTCATCTCGCTCATAAATGCACGAATATCTTTTTTTGCAGCAATAAAAAATACTTCATCCTCCGGTCTAATTTCTGTTTCGCCATCAGGTAGAAGTGGTTGACCGTCTCTATATATAGCCGCGATTCTTCCTTCGGTGTTTGGGATATGCTCTTTTAATACTGAAATCTTTTGTCCCACAAGTAAACCCTCATGACTCACTTTTGCGGCCACGAGCCTCGCCTCACCATTACCAAATTCAAGCACTTGGAGTGCGCCTGGATGATGTATAAGCTGTTCAATATGCTCACACACTAATTTTTCTGGACTCAAACGCACATCAACAGGTATTGAATCTTTTCTAAAAAGATCTTTCGAATGCATATACGCGGCAGATCTAATTCTTGCGATTTTCGTGGGCACATCATAAATTGTTGAAGCAATTTGACATGCGAGCATATTTGTTTCATCAGAATCTGTCAGAGCGATAACAATATCAGTATTATCAGCTTCGGCACGTTTTAGAACATCAGGATGAGAAGCGTGACCAATTATGGTTCTGATATCGAGGCGATCTTGTAATTCACGAAGCACGTCGCTCCTATTGTCAACCACTGTGACATTGTTGCTTTCTTCAAGTGATAATTGTTCCGCAGCCGAAGAGCCAACTTGACCCGCCCCAAGAATCAATATTTTCATATTCACATTATAGGCCTCGCCTTTTTTGTAGTAAGCATATTATTTCGAATACTCATATAAGATCAAGATTAGCGTAGCTAACAACTAACCACTTAGAGCCAAAATTATCGAAATTGACTTGTACACGTGCATGGGCACTTTCTCCCTCGTATGTCATTATTGTTCCTTCACCAAATTTTTTGTGAAGCACCCTCTGACCCAGTTGAAATGGTGCTTCAGAGGTAAATCTAGATTTATAATTTTTTGCATTTTGCGTAATATATGTCGTTTTTTGATAGTTACTTCTGATTTCATCTGTTAGCTCTTTTGGGATTTCATCTAAAAATCTTGATGACGGTGAAAAATTGTCAATACCATGTAATCTGCGCTGTTCGGCATAAGTAAGATAGAGTAATTTTTTTGCTCTTGTTATACCTACATAACAAAGTCTTCTTTCCTCTTCTAGATTTTTTGGATTAGCCATGGATCTTTGATGCGGAAACAAACCATCTTCCATGCCACACATAAATACAAGTGGATATTCAAGTCCTTTTGCTGAATGCATTGTCATTAATTGGACACAATCTTCCCATTCATTTGCTTGTTCATCTCCTGCCTCAAGGGCCGCATGTGCCAGAAATGAATCCAAAATTGACATGTCTTCATCACCTTCAAAACCTTTTGCAGCACTAACTAACTCACTCAGGTTCTCTATCCGAGTATATCCTTTCTCTCCTTTTTCTTTTTCGTATAGTTCAACTAGGCCGCTTAAATTTATTATATGATCAATTTTTTCTGATATCTCAAGTGTGTCTGTTTCTCTTTTCATTTTATTTATAAGTGAAATAAAAGCAGAAAGTTTAGAATAACTTTTTCCTGTTTTATCAGCCTTACATATATCGTTCGCGGCCTCCCATAATGATGTTTGCTTGTCTTTTGCAATATTTCTAATCGTATCTAATCCTTTAGCCCCAATACCTCTTGTGGGTTTATTAACTATTCTTTCAAAAGAGGCATCATCATTTTGAAAATAGACTAATCTAAGATAGGCGAGTGCATCTTTAATTTCTAATCTTTCAAAAAATCTCAATCCACCATATATTTTGTATGGTACAGATTTATTTATTAGAGCTTCTTCAAGAACTCTTGATTGGGCGTTTGATCTATATATTAGTGCGATCTCAGATCTTTTATTACCATCATTTACCCAATCTTCGATTTTGCCCATAATAAAAGCAGCCTCTTCTCGCTCATTGAATGCTGAGAATATTTTGATAAGCTCTCCTGAACTATCTTCAGTCCACAGCTCTTTTGGCATTCTTATTTCATTATTATTTATAACTGCATTCGCCGCATTTAAAATATTTGCTGTGGAGCGGTAGTTTTGTTCAAGTTTGACAATTTCAGTATTGGGGTAGTCCTTTTGGTATTGGTCTATATGCTCCATTTTTGCCCCACGCCACCGATATATTGATTGATCATCATCGCCTACTACAAAAGGTAGTCCTTGCTGGCCAACAAGGAGTCTCATGAAGGCATACTGAATTACATTCGTGTCTTGAAATTCATCGATTAACAAATGTTTGAACTTTCTTTGATAATGACTAAGTAAATCGGGATTATGGGCAAGAAGCTCATGTGTCCTCAATAGTAATTCTGCAAAATCAACTAAGCTTCCTTTGTCGCATATATCCTGATAGCTTCTATAAAAAGCAATCTGTTGGGTTAATTCAGAATCATTTTTACCATCTATTTCGTTTGGTCGAAGTCCTTCATCCTTTTTTTTGTTAATAAAATATTGAAGTTCTTTAGGGGCGAATTGATCTGTATCAATATTAAGATTTTTCATCAATCTTTTTATAATTCGTAATTGATCATCAGAATCAATAATTTGAAAATTTTTATCGAGATTAACATTCTCAGCATGTCTTCTCAGAAAGCGATGAGCAATTCCATGAAAAGTGCCAATCCATAAGTTGTTAACTGGTATCTCAAGTAAATTTTCTATTCTATCTTTCATTTCCTTGGCAGCTTTGTTTGTGAAAGTAACTGCCATCAAATTATGCGGAGAAAGATTTTCGATTTTTATCAACCAAGCAATTCTATGAGTTAATACTCGTGTTTTTCCACTGCCTGCACCTGCGATAATCAGCATTGGTTTGCTTGAAGCCGTTACAGCTTTTCGCTGAGGTTCATTCAGAGGATCTATGATTGATGTAACATCCATTGCGGATTAAATTAGTTGACTGATTCTAATTATAAAATAGTGATCAACTAGCAGTGCTGCGAACAAAATGATTAAATAATGTATCGAAAAGCGAAAGACTCGCATTGAAAGTTCAATATTTTCTTCTCCTTTCAACTTAATGGCGTACCAAATAAATGCAATTCCAGTGAGGATTGCTGTTATAAGGTAAATTAAACCGCTCATCCCAGTTTGATATGGCAAAATCGTTATCCCAACTAACAGAATAGTGTAATTTAAAATAAACAATCTGGTAAAAGCGCTTCCATGGGTTACCGGAAGCATTGGTATGTTAGCTTTTTCATAATCATCTTTTTTTGCTATAGCAAGGGCCCAAAAGTGTGGTGGCGTCCAAAGAAATATGATTAAGAAGAGAATCAATGCATTGCCATGAATTTCACCTGTGACTGCGGTCCATCCTAGAACTGGCGGCGCGGCCCCAGCGGCCCCCCCAATAACTATATTTTGGGGTGTCGCTCTTTTTAGAAAAACTGTATATATAATTGCATAACCTATTAGCGACAAAAAAGTTAATATAGCTGTCAAAGTATTTATAAAAACAAAAAGAATAAACATTGACAGCATTCCCAGAATTGCTGAAAAAATAAGTGCTTTAGATTCTGAGATTTTTCCTTGCGGAAGCGGCCTTGCTTTTGTTCGAGACATCTGTTGATCGATTTGTATATCTAGCACATGATTTATTACAGCAGCTGATGATGCACTTAATCCAATTCCAAGTGTCCCAAAAATCAATACACTTATTTCGGGAAAGGAGGGTGTGGCGAGGAACATTCCTACTACCCCGCAAAAAATTATTAGAGCCACTACATTTGGCTTCGTAAGTTCGAAGTAATCCGGCCAAGAAGCTGTGTTTTTTTGCAAAAATTGTTGCACTTCAATTATCCAAGAAGGTGAAATAAGACGTAAATTTATTTTTAGAAATATAGAATTAAATTATATCATTTTTTAAAAAAACGACCATGGATACCTAATTTAATATCAAGAAAACGATTTTTTTATTCTATAAATTAGAAACAAGAAGGAACAAAAACACATCAAAAACCATTGAAATGCATAACCATAATTAGTTGCTGGATCAGAAAGTTTTGGTTCCCAATTTCTTTGAAACCCATATTCTTCATTTTGGTCTAAGAGAATAATAAAGGGATAAAGATTTTTTCCTAGCTCAATTTTAATCTCATCTATTGTTGGATATATTCCTACTCGAGGCCAATCTTCTTTATTCTTGAAAGATAAAGATTCTCTTATTGCTACCTTAGGTAAGTATCCCGATAGTCCCTTGATTTCATATTTTTTATCATAAACATCAATATCTATCTTATTCTCAATATCAGAATTTTTTGGAAGCCAGCCTCTATTAACCAAGATAAGTGGTGAAAATTTATCTATTTCAAAAGGCGATATAATCATTTGACCTATTTTTCCGTCTCTTATTATATTGTCAATTATGATTTGTTTATCATTTAAATAGCGACCAGTCGCTTTAATCTTTTTATATTGATCAATATCCGATAGGTCTTTAACAGAAATATAAGCATCTGGCGAATTGAATGCATTTAGTTCCGATGTCTTTTCTTTTGCTCTGTCCAACTGCCAGAGGCCAAGAGAGGCAAAACAATAAATTAATATTAAAGCCAAAATATATGGCACTGACTGCTTTAATATTACATCAGTTTTTCTGTTTATCTTTATCAAATCAAACTACCGTTTAGTTATTTTCGATGCATCAAAATGAAATTCATTTGGCCCCATTTGTGAATCGGCCCCCCATGCGTGACCGTATATTATCTCTAATTCAACATTTATCAAGCCATCTACTTTCATGGTAAAAAGGTTTTCTTTAAATTCTCTGAATTTTTTCTTTCCTGTAAGATGACTTCCTCTATTTGAGAGAGAGTTTCTGGCACCTGTATTGGTCAGATCATCTATTAAAGAATTTATATTTTTGTAATTTACAGTTAATCGTTCATTATCTAACACGGGATCTTTGAGTCCAGCATTAAGTATTTGATCGCCAATAATATGCATATCTATAAAATTATTTACATGACTATTATTATCTATTGTCGACCATGCCATCTTCAAATTATTCAGTGAATCAGGTCCAAGTGTCGTAAAGATGAACAATCCATCCTTTTTCAGAACCCGTTTAATTTCATGCAGAAAAAAAGAAAGATTATTAATCCAAGGCATCAAAAGATTAGCAAATATAAGATCTACAGATGAATTTACCAGTGGTTGAAATTCTGCAAAAGCTTGAATATGGTGTATATTTTTATTATTAATTGCTGCTGATTTTTTTAACATGCAATTAGACAAATCCAGATTAATAATATTGCAGTCATTATAATTCCTATGAAAATATTCAGAACCAGAACCAATAGCGCTTCCTAAATTAAGAATGAATTCCGGCTTTAGCTTGATGAGATCTAATCTTTCAAATAAATTTTCGCGACAGTGCGTGTGAAAAAAATCATAATTATCAAAATTTTCAGCGCATCTATCGAATTTTTTTCGCACATCTTTTTGAATTAATTGATCACCTTCAATCATGGAAATTCTCTTTAGATAGGGAAGTGATAATGGAGAATAATGCCAATGAATATAATCATACCAATGTAATGATTATGCATAAATGCTCTAAAACAGGCTTCTCTCTCACGTTTATTAGTTAGATATTGATGATAAATCATAAGACCCATAGATAGAAAAATTGAAATGTAAACCCACAGCCCTAAATTTGCAATAGATGCCATTATAAAAAGCGCAGTAACCATCATGCATTGGAATATACCCACAATAAAAAGATCATATTTTCCAAATAATATTGCTGTAGATTTTACTGGTAAATTAATATCATCATCACGATCAACCATGGCGTAGTATGTGTCATAAACAACTGCCCAAAATATTGCTATTAAAAATATTAACCAACCTTTAATGGGCACGTATCCTAGATTTGCAGAAAAACTCATAGGAATTGACCAACCGAATGCCACACCAAGAAATAGCTGAGGTGCTGACAATATTCTTTTTAAAAAAGGATAAATAATTGTAATAATAGCCCCTATAATAGCCAAAATTTTTGTTGCATCGTTAAGAGCGTATAGAAGGCTAGCCGCTATACCCATTAAAAACATGAATAAATATATGCCATTCTTAACAGCAATCTTTCCAGAGGCAATTGGTCTGTTACTTGTTCGTTTTACGAATGGATCAAAATCTCGATCTGCAATATCATTAAGAACACAACCTGCCGATCTCATTACAACTACTCCAATCAGAAAAATTACTAGCAATGTTATTTCTACTTTTCCTTCACTAGCGATCCACATTGACCAGAGCATTGGCCACATCAGTAACCATATGCCAATGGGCTTATCTAATCTCATTAAGATAAGATAATCTCTTAGTTTTGGTGAATTATCCGTCATTGAATTTAAACTTTCCCAAGTTTTTCTGACGATCCCAGCCACCGAGAAACAATATCATTCGTTCTATTTGGAAAATTTTTCATTATAATTTCTGCTGTTTTTTGAACTTTTGGCATCAAGTTGGCGTCTCTGGATATATTCGCAATCCTGTACTGAGGTAACCCAGTTTGTTTTTTCCCTAATATTTCTCCTGGGCCTCTCAATTCAAGATCTTTTTGTGATATGTAAAAACCATCATTTGAGTCTCTTAAAACCGACAACCTCTCCTTAGCAATTGTATTAAGAGGTGGTTTATATAAAAGAATACAGTGACTCTCTCTATTACCTCGACCTACCCTTCCTCTTAGTTGATGTAACTGCGATAAACCCATTCTCTCTGAATTCTCAATCACCATTAGGTTCGCATTTGGTACATCGACTCCTACTTCAATTACAGTTGTTGCGACTAAGAGATCAATCTTACCTTCCTTGAATAAAAGCATCGTCATTTCTTTGTCTTTATTTTTTTGTCGGCCATGTATCAAGCCAATTTTAATGGATTTAATTCTATCTGATAAATCTTGGAAACGATTTTTAGCAGCGTCTGCTTCAATCTTATCTGACTCATCAATTAACGGGCAAACCCAATATGCTTGTTGTCCATTTTGACAGGCAATCTTTATTTTTTCGATTACAGATTTTCTTTTGTTATTTGAGAGAATTAGGGTTTTTATGGGTTTTCTTCCCGAAGGAAGCTCATCTATAATTGAAGTATCCAGATCAGCGTATGCTGCCATTGCTAGAGTTCTTGGTATGGGTGTTGCTGTCATAATTAATTGGTGAGGATGACTGTTACCGTTTGTCCCTTTTTCCCTAAATGCTACCCTTTGCTTGACACCAAAACGATGTTGCTCATCTATTACAATTAATGACAAATTTTTGAATATTACACCATCTTGAAATAGAGCATGTGTTCCTATTATTAAATCAATTTTTCCATGTTGAATTAGGTGCTGTATATTTTTTCTAGTCGACTGTTTTAGGCTTCCCGTTAAAATAGCTATTTTAATTTCCTGACCCTCAAATAATCTTGTTAGTGATTCAAAATGTTGTTGCACTAAAAGCTCAGTGGGCGCCATAAATGCCGCTTGTTTCTTATTTAATATAGCCTTCAGACATGCAATAGCTGCTACTATTGTTTTTCCTGAACCTACATCCCCCTGAAGCATTCGCATCATTGGTCTCGGTAACGACAAATCATCGATTATTTCGTTTGTCACTCTTTTTTGAGCAGATGTTAATTTAAAATTTAGAGAGTTTATAAATTGCTCAGTTCGCATTTCCCCCTGATATAATTTGTCTGCATTTTTTCTTAGGGCAAGTTTTCTCAGATTTTTCAAGCTAACATAGTATGCAAGCAATTCCTCAAAAGAGAGTCTATTTTTAAAAGTAATTAATTCTTCATCAATATTTTTGATATGGATATTTTTTGGGGGGCTATGAAGAGTGAGAAGGCTTGTTTTGAGCGTAGGTAAATTTAGTTCGTCAAGAATACTTGCTGGAATTAAATCCTTTGGATCAGAAAATTTTACTATATTTGTTGCCTGCTGGACTAAGTTCCTCACTCTTCCTTGTTTTATCCCATCAATCACTGGATAGATTGGAGTAAGGGCCTCTTCGGTTTTAAATTTTTCATAAATGTTAAGTATTTTATATTCTGGATGGATCATTTCTAATTTATTATTGTTATTTTTTAATAATCCAAAACAAACGACTGTCTCATTTAATTTAAATTGCTTATATTGATTATTAGAAAAGTAAAAGAATCTCAATTTTAATTTTTCTGTTCCATCATCTATGATAACTTGTAATGTTCTTCGGCCATAAAAAAGAATTTTGCTGTCTATAATTTTGCCTTTTACAAGGCACCGATGATCAATTGGGGCTTTCTCCAAATCAAATAATTGAGTTCTGTCCTCGTATTTTAGAGGCAATAGAAAGAGAAGATCCTCAATTATGGAAATATTCTGACTATTGAGCTTCTCTTGAAGTAAGGGGCCCACACCTTTTAAATTGCTCACTTCATGATTGATTTCTATCATGTTTGTTAACTTTGAATATCATAAATTATCATGAGCCACTATCGCGTCTGCTTCGATATCAACATCTTTTGGTAAAGCAGATACCTGTATGGCAGCTCTAGCAGGAAAAGGGCTATCAAAATATTCCAACATTACTTCATTCACAGATGCAAAATTAGCAAGATCAGTAAGATAAATAGTAATTTTGACAATATTATTAAGATTAGCTCCTGATTCCTCTGCTATACCTTTAATATTGTTAAAAACGCATCTTGCTCTGTCTTTAAAATCACCCTCAATTATGTCCATTGTGGATGGGTCTAGGGGTATTTGCCCAGAAATAAAAGTGAGATTTCCGGTTGATATCGCTTGAGAGTATGTTCCAATTGCTTCAGGTGCATTTTGAGTTTGAATTACTTTTCGCATGATTTACTCCTTAATAAGGTTAATTATAATTTTTCTCGAGAAATTCTATGTACACTTCTCATTTTTCTGATATTCCTTATGATATTTGCAAGATGAATTCTATCTCTTACACTCAAAGTAAATATTAATTCAGAATGAACTTCATGACCTGAGACAATTACTGACTCTATGTTAGAGTCTGAGTCAGCTATGGTGCTTGCCACTTCAGCTAGAACACCAGTTTTATTATCTGTTTCAACATGAATTTGACTAGAAAACTCTCTATCAATCCGGTCTGTCCAGCTTACAGATAGCCATTTTGTCGGGTGTTTTCTGAATGTTTTAAGATTTCTGCAGTTATTTCTATGTATCACTACTCCTCGGCCCGAGCTCATATAACCCATAACATCGTCTCCAGGTATGGGGTGACAGCATACTCCATACTTCATTACCATTCCTTCAGTGCCCTGTATCTCAAGGCTAGCTCTTTTAGAGGTAGTTTGCTTTTGAAAATCTTGAGCAAGAAATCTCGCTGTTAATGGGGCTAACCTGTCTCCAATTCCAATTTGTTCATATAACATTTTTAAATTTTTAACGCCCAATTGATCCAAAACTTCATTTTGTCTTTTTTTGCCAATTTTTCTTAAAGTTGTACCAATTTCATCTAAAGCGCTGTTGAGTAATTTTTTTCCCATTTCATAAGCATCACTCTTCCTCATATTTTTTAAATAATGTTGAATGCTTGATCTGGCTTTTGCTGTAACTGCGAAATTTATCCAATCTGGATTTGGCTTTGCACCTCTTTTGGTTATAACGCTTACAGTTTGTCCATTCTGCAAGATGGTCTTCAGTGGAGATAACTCGCGGTTTATTTCTGCTTCTATGCATCGGTTTCCCACATCTGTATGAACGGCATATGCGAAATCGATAACGGTTGAACCTCTGCGAAGCGGGATAATGTCACCTTGTGGTGTAAAAACGTATATTTTATCTGGAAATAAATCTATTTTTACGTTTTCTAAAAATTCTGCAGAAGACATATCTTCTTGGAGCTCACCTACCTTTTTTAACCATTCGCTTGTTTGTGTCATCGAATTGGAGGCTTCTTTTTCTTTTGTTTTATATTTCCAGTGAGCTGCAACTCCAGACTCAGCAACACGATCCATATCTTTAGTTCTTATCTGAATTTCAATTGGAAGACCCTTAGGCCCAAAAAGCGTTGTATGAAGAGATTGATATCCATTTATTCTTGGAATCGCTATATAGTCTTTAAATCTCCCTGGCATCGGTTTATATAAATTATGAACTATCCCGAGTAATTTGTAGCAATCATTAACATCACTTACCACAATCCTGAAACCAAAAACATCAACCACTTCATCAAGATAGCGTTTTTTGTTTTTCATTTTGCTGTATATGCTGAATAATTCTTTTTCTCTGCCAATAACATCCCCATCTATTTTTTCATCCTCCATCGCTATTGAAATTTTTGATGAGATATTTTTTACGAATTTTTTTTGACCTCCCTTACTTTTTCTAATCGCTTTATCGATTACTTTATATCTGTATGGATAGAGATATCTAATACAGAGATCTTCAAGTTCATTTTTAACTTTGTTAATGCCTAGACGATTTGCAATGGGCGCATATATATCGAGTGTTTCTTTTGCTTTGATTTTTCTTTTTTTATCTGGAAGATGTTCGAGAGTTCTCATATTATGAAGTCGATCAGAGAGTTTTATCAAAATCACGCGAATATCTTTAACCATTGCCAAAATCATTTTTCTAAATGTTTCTGCCTGAGCCTCCGCTTTATCGCCAAATTTTATTTGGTCGATTTTACTGACACTATCAACAAGGGACGCAACTTCGGGATCAAAGATAGTCTCAATATCTTTTAAAGTTATATCTGTATCTTCGACAACATCATGAAGCAATGCCGCAGATATCGTTTGTCTATCCATACGCATTGATGCAAGTATTTGAGCAACCGAAAGGGGGTGACAAATGTAAGGTTCACCACTCATTCTTATTTGGTTTTGATGGGCTGATGCTCCGTATTCATAAGCTTTTTTAATGAACGTCTTATCCGAGGCGCTCATATATGAAGAGAGAGACTCTAAGAGTGACGTCAGGAGCAATTCTGGTTTGCCAGACTTCTTACTTAGCTTATTCCTAATTGATTTCGCGTAACCCATCTTTATAGTTATATCAGGATAATGTGAAGATGGAAAAACGTCTTAAAAGTTACTATCTTCCTATAGATAAGCTTTGAAGGGGCATGATTTCATCAGATTCATCATCTTGAAGTAATTCGTCTGATGCAATTTCATCCAGTTCTTCAAGTATGCTTTCTGACATTTTTCCATCAGCAATTTCTCTTAATGCAATCACTGTCGGTTTATCGTTTTCTCTTTCAACTAATGCATCAGCACCATTTGCTATTCTTTTTGCTCTTTTTGCAGCAAGTAGAATCATATCGAAAATATTATCAACTTTGCTCATACAATCTTCTACAGTTATTCTGGCCATCTTATCTCCTATACGTAATCGACCATTCCATTGTTAATTCTAACCTAATTATTGCTTATCTATATAGTATCTTGTGAATTTTTTTTATTAATTTTGCATTTTTTGTGCTATTAGAATTATTCTTTTCCAAAAAAATTGATTCGAGTTCTTCTTTTGCTGTAATGAGATCATCATTAATAACGCAATAATCAAATTCCGACCAATGCGTCATATCTTCTTTCGCTTCATGAGCTCTTAAACTTATGGTGCTCTGATCATCAGTCTCTCTAGATTCTAATCTTTGGCGAAGAATGCTCTGTGATGGAGGCATTATAAAAATAGACACACATTCTGGCATGGAATTTCGAACTTGCTGAGCACCTTGCCAATCAATTTCTAAAACGACGTGATTACCATTTTCAATTATATCTTTAATTTGTCTTTTACTCGTTGCATAAAAGTTTTTAAATACCTCGGCAAATTCTATAAACTCATTCTTATTTTTAAGTTTATTAAACTCATTTACCGTTACAAAAAAATAATCAATCCCGTTCTTTTCATTTTTTCTTGGAGCTCTTGTCGTATATGAAATTGAATACTCTATATTTTTATTTCTCTTTATCAGAGACTTAACAAGTGTTGTTTTTCCCGCTCCAGATGGCGCAGAAATTACGAATAATTTTGGACGATATTTCATAACATCTATTTATGTATTTATTTGATTACTATTTTGGATATGTTCATAAATTACTTCAATGATAATTTAATTTAAGGTGCAATAATTTTTTAATTATGATTTATTGTGCTTTTAATAATTTTTGTAATATTTTGGAGGCAGTATGATGCGATATGATGGAAGAAAAAATGATGATCTAAGAGATTTCTCATTCGAACTAGATTACACCATTCATTCAGCGGGTAGTGTACTCGCTCGTTTTGGCAACACTAAAGTATTATGTAATGCAACAATTGAGCCCCGGGTTCCGAGGTGGATGACAGGAAAGGGAGAGGGATGGGTAACGGCTGAATATGGAATGTTGCCCGCATCAACAAATACCAGAAATATACGAGAATCTACTAAAGGCAAACAAAGCGGGAGAACTCTCGAAATTCAAAGATTGATTGGTCGATCTTTGAGAGGAGCTGTTGATTTAAAATTGCTCGGTGAAAAAAGCATTTTAATTGATTGTGATGTACTGCAAGCCGATGGCGGAACAAGAACAACAGCAATTAATGGCGCCTATATTGCACTTAAATTAGCGATAAATACATTAATTCATGATAATGAAATTAATGAGGATCCCATTAAAAAATTTCTTGGAGCAATTTCTGTAGGCGTATTTAAGAATGAGGCGATTCTTGATCTGAATTATTTTGAAGACAGTAAAGCTGAAACTGATATGAATATTATTATGAACAATGATGGAGAATTTATTGAAATTCAGGGTACTGCTGAAAGCGGAACTTTCAATGCCGAGCAACTTAATTCGATGCTCAAGCTCGCTGACAAAGGGATAAGGGAGATAATAGAAAAACAACAAAAGATTTTCGGAGAAAATTAATTTGGCGTGCGCCTTAAAATAAAATGAAAACAAAAAAAATTATTATAGCTTCAAATAATCAAGGCAAAGTTCGAGAAATAAAAAATTATTTTGAGCCATTCAATATATCAATATCTTCACAGAGGGAATTGAATATAAAATCTATCCCTGAAACTGGAAAAAGCTTTCTTTCAAATGCTCTGCTGAAAGCAAACCATTTGTTTTCATATGCACATCTTCCTGTTATTGCGGATGATTCTGGTTTAGTTGTTGAAGCTCTTAATGGCGAACCTGGAATTTATTCAGCCAGATTTGCGGGTGAAGAGGCTACTGATGAAGAAAACGTCAATTTGTTAATTGAGAAAATGCAAGATAAAACAAATAGAACAGCTCATTTTCATTGCTCTTTGGTGTATGTGAGTGAAAATTACATCAATAATCCAATAATAGTTGAGAGTAAATGGAGAGGGGTTATATCCAATAAGAAAGTTGGTAATTATGGATTTGGGTATGATCCAGTTTTCTTTTTACCGAATTTTAATAAAACAGCAGCTGAGCTCTCTTCGAAAGAAAAAAATAAGATTAGTCACCGTGGTCAGGCAATGGAGTTGTTAATAAATAAACTCCAGTCAAATAAATTAATTTAATATATAAAAAAGTATAACGAGTAATGTATTCACTTCCATCTTCTTTATATATTCACTTACCTTGGTGCTTATCTAAATGCCCCTATTGCGATTTTAATTCCCATGTCATATCAGATCATTCTCAAACAGAGAGATATGTTCAGGCATTAATAAACGACCTAAAAATTGAGGCCAAAAAATTTCATCAAGCCAATTTAAAAACAATATTTATAGGTGGAGGTACACCCAGTTTATTTAGCCCAAAGGAAATCGAAAAAATTTTAAAGTGTGTGAATCATGAATTCCATATCGATAATAATTGTGAAATTACGATGGAATTAAATCCAGGCTCTCTGGAGCATCACTCATTAAAAGATTATAAAATAGCAGGGATTAACCGATTATCTATTGGAGCTCAAAGCTTTAATACAAAATCCCTCTCTTTACTAGGAAGACTGCACACTCCAGAAGATACTATCTCGGTTTATAAAAAAGCAAAGCAAGCAAAATTTAAAAGCATTAATATTGATGTTATGTTCGGGTTGCCAGAGCAAAGTATAATTATGGCAAAGAAAGATGTGTCAGATGTTATCAAACTGATGCCTCATCACATTTCTTATTATCAGCTGACGATTGAGCCAAATACAAAATTTTTTTATCAAAGACCAAAAAAAATCCCATCACCTGATCTTAGCTATAAGATTCAGGAAGAATGTTTTTCTTTATTGGCAAATTCAAATTATTTGAGATACGAAATTTCTGCATTTTCTCTAGCTGGGTATGAATGCAAACATAATCTTAATTATTGGAGATTTGGAGACTATATCGCAGTTGGGGCAGGTGCGCATGGAAAGTATCGGCCAACAAGGAATAAAATAATGCGATATAACAAACCTTCTAATCCAAAAATTTATATGAGTAAGACTAAAGATCAAAAAGAGAATGATGTGGATGTCGAGTTGACCAAATCAGATAAAATATTCGAATTTATGTTGAATAATCTCAGATTAGAGTCTGGATTCACAGAGTACCATTTCGAATCAATGACAGGTATAAAATTTAATATGATCGAAAAAAAGATAATCAAACTCAAGGAAAAGGGTCTTATTAATTATTGCTCAGATACTCTGTGGAAACCGTCTGCGCTGGGATTCAGATTTCTAGATGATATGCAGAGAGAGTTTTTAGAAGATTAGTAATATAATTTTGTGAAAAATAACAGAAATTGATACTAATTTGAAATCTTTATACACATTCTAAAATTGCTACTATAAAATACTTATAAAATTGCTCTAGTTTCACATAAGGATGAAATTAAATTCAATAAACTATTGAAATATATAAATTTTATAAAAGTGTACATATTTTAATCAGTTTAATGAATTTACCTTAATTATGCTTAATTACAACATTGATTCAATTTTATTACACAGGTTTATCCACAGGATCTGTGGATAATTTAATCTATTAAAAATTGCTTGAAAAAACATTAGTTTACAGCTATTCTACGCGCCCATTTAATGATACTTTTTTTACGGATATTAAATATTATGAAAAAAGAAATACATCCTGAATATCGTGAAGTTTTATTCCATGACACAAGTGTTGATAAGTATTGGTTAATTCGATCAACACTAGACACAACTGAAACAAGAGAATGGGAAGATGGAAAAACTTATCCATATTATCCTGTTGAAATTTCGTCTGCTTCACATCCTTTTTATACGGGACAACATAAGATTGTTGATTCAGCTGGTCGAGTCGATAAATTTCGTCGTAAGTACGGAAAAAAATAAAATTATTAAAAATACAATTACACTAATAGGATTCACTTATGACTAAAGAGCATTGCAAATTGCAAATGCCAAATACATCTGATGTTTCCAACTTAGAAATTCAGAAAGGCACTCTTGGTCCTGATGTAATAGATATAACTAAGTTATATCATGAAAAATCCTTATTTACTTATGATCCTGGTTTTGTTTCTACCGCAAGCTGTCGGAGCAAAATAACATATATTGATGGTGATGAAGGGGTTCTTCTCTATAGAGGATACCCTGTTGAACAACTTGCAAAATCTTCAAATTTCATCGAAGTGGCCTATCTTCTTCTTTATGGAGAATTACCAAACAAAAGCATGTTAAATGATTTTTCTGAATCTATAATTCATCATACGATGCTCAATGAGGGAATGCTTAGATTGTTTAATGGTTTTCGTTATGATGCCCATCCCATGGCTATGGTTTCAGCAATAGTAGGATCTATGTCAGCTTATTATCATGATACAATGGATATAAATAGTGCGCGTGCAAGAGAGATTTTTGCACATAGGATAATAGCAAAATTGCCAACTATTGCAGCAGCGGCATACAAGCATTCTGTCGGTCAGCCATTTATGTATCCATCAAATTCATTAAGTTATTGTGAAAACTTATTACATATGTTTTTTTCAGTACCCGCAGAAAATAACAATATTGACCCAGTGGCTGTAGAAGCATTAGATTTGCTTTTTATTCTTCATGCAGACCATGAACAAAATTGCTCTACTTCCACTGTAAGAATGGCTGGAAGTTCTGGTGCAAATCCTTATTCTGCAATTGCAGCTGGTATATCTGCTTTATGGGGGCCAGCTCATGGTGGCGCTAATGAAGCTGTACTTAAAATGTTAGTTGAAATCGGTAGCAAAAAAAATATAGAGAAATACATCGCCAGGGCGAAAGATAAAGATGATCCGTTTCGTTTGATGGGTTTCGGGCATCGTGTCTATAAAAATTATGATCCTAGAGCAAAGATTATAAGAGACATGTGTCATAAAGTTTTAAATCAAAAAGGGAGAGCAGATTCACCCCTACTTGAATTGGCACTTGCCCTTGAAGATGTAGCATTGAATGATGAATATTTTATCGAAAAGAATTTATATCCAAATGTGGACTTCTATTCAGGAATAATTTATCAAGCACTAGGAATACCCACATCTATGTTTACTGTTATGTTTGCTATAGGCAGAACAGTCGGTTGGGTTGCTCACTGGCGCGAAATGATAACTGATCCAAATGGAAAAATTAGCAGGCCACGTCAATTATATATCGGTGAAAAAGAGAGAAATTATATAAATCTTGATAATCGCTAAACTGGATTTATCATTTCTTGAAGTAATTTAATTTTAATTCTCTTCATTGGCTTATTATCAATTTTGCTCAGAGGAGCATGCCTGATCTCTTTATGATTGAATATAGTTAATTCTATATCTTTGTTTTTATAGATTGACTTAATACCATTAATTTGTTTTATCGTTTTTTCGTTAAATTTGATTTTCCTATCATAAGGTTTATGCGTCAGATCATTTTTTGTAAGAGTTTGAATGATTTCGCTTTCGTCTTCAGAGGCGATATGAAAATTTATTGCCGATGATACATTAGCAGTTCCATTAGCTACTGGACCAACAAGGTAGATTAGATAGTTATCAAATATATGCATGATGTCCAATGCAATTTTTCTTAAAGATAGAATATGATCTAAATGCACATCAGTCTGAAATAATTGGTAGTATTCTATAAGTTTTTTTTCTATATCAGAATTACTTGGCAGGCATCCGTTATTCATTACATTAAGATTGTCTGCAGCTTTAAACTTAGCTTGACCGAATTGCTCTATTCCTTTTTCAGCAATCATCTTAGCGGCTTCTTGAGCAATCATATCTTTTAATCGTTTATTTGAAATTGTCATAAAAAGATTAGTTAAAAATATCGATGGATTCACTCTCGTTTTCGCAGTTAGGCAGGCTATTCTTTGAGAATATTTCGAACATCACATCACCATCATCATCTGGCGATGCTGGACATCCAGATTCTTTTGAAATTCTCACTGTTACCATGCTGTTAGGCATTGACTTTGGTTGCTCTGGCACATTTCTAAGAGCAGATCTCATCAGCTCTATCCATATAGGAAGTGCAGTTCTTGAACCTTGTTCTCCAGATCCAAGCGGATCATTGTTGTCATTACCAACCCAAACAACTGAAGTCAGATTATCATTAAATCCAGCAAACCAAGCGTCTCTATAATCATTTGTTGTGCCTGTTTTACCAGCAATATCTCTTCTTCTTAGTTCTCTGTTCGCTCTAACCCCAGTCCCTCTTCTAATGACATCTTGAAGCATATCTTTTATTAGAAACGCGTTATCTTCTGATATTATCCTTTCTGCCAAATTTATATCATTAAATAATTCAGGTGCTACCGAAGCATCTGGTTTGAATATATCAATGATGTCTGCCATTTGTTGAAGTTTTAGGTTATCTTCTTCCTTAACAATAAAATCCTCTTCTTTTATTTTTTCAGAAGAAATTTTTCCATTGAATTCGCAGAACGGACAAACAATTGGATTGTCGTTGCTATATATGACTTTATCATTTACATCTCTAATTGAATCAATAATATATGGAGTAATTGAATATCCACCATTCGCAAATACAGAATATGCCTGAGCCATATCTAAGGGCGATGCAGATCCTGCACCCAGTGCTAATCCACCATTTTTAGGTAAATCCCTCTCATTAAATCCAAATAACTTGATGTGATCAATTGCGTTATTTATACCAACTCTATCTAAAAGCAGTCTCACCGTAGCAAGATTCATAGATCGAACCAATGCCTCTCTGAGTCTCTGCTCACCGTAGAATTTTCCGCTGTAATTCGAGGGTCTCCAGTCTTGTTCTAAGTCCAGCGAGCTCATAACCACGGGTGCGTCAAGGAGAATAGTTGAAGCGTGACTACCTTGCTCAAGTGCAGCAGAGTATATGAATGGCTTGAATGAAGACCCAGGTTGACGACCCTTGTTTGTGACGTGATTTATTTTATTAATACTATAGTCAAACCCTCCACTTAATGCAGCAATTGCCCCATCCAGTGGATCCAATGCTACAACCCCTCCATTTGCTATGGGTATTTCAGCTAACGCATATGTGCCAGTCGAAGTTAACATAACATAAACAACGTCTCCGACTTCTAATACTTCATCAGCGCTTTTGGGGAGGGGAGAGTAAGACTGAAAATTATATTTTTTTGCCCATTTTATGGAGTTCCATGATAATTGATCTCTTAATCCAGAACTAAAAATTATATTTACTGTGTTATCAAAATTGACACTAGTAACGAGTGCTGGTTTTAGAGATGCTAAATCATTGAGATCTTCGATAGATAATCTAATTTCATCAGACCATCTTTCGAGAGGAAGAGAAACATTTTGGGTTGATAGATCAATTTTTTGGATCGGTCCTCGATAACCCTGTCTTTGTGTGTATTCCAACAAACCCCTTCTTAGAGAGTAGGTTGCAGCATTTTGTATGGAAGAATCAATTGTAGTTGTAACCTTATATCCGTCTCGAGTAGCGTTTCTTCCATATTTTTCTATCATCGCTATTCTTACCATTTCAGCAACATAAGGAGCTCTTATTTCGCTTGCCGTTCCATGAAGTTTTGAAACCATAGGAATCGAAATTGCTTCACTATATTCATTTTGATTGATCAATTTAAGATCTAACATACCCTTAAGGACATAATCTCTTCTTATTTTTGCTAAAGTAGGGCTTCTTACCGGATTATAGTTTGATGGAGCAGGCAAAACTCCAGCGAGTGTTGCAGCTTCTGCTATAGATATATCTTCTATATTTTTACCAAAGAAAACCTGGGCCGCCGCTGCCACACCGTATGCTCTCTGTCCAAAGAACATTTTATTGACGAATAGTGTCAAAATTTCTTCTTTTGTAAATTCTTCTTCGATGTTTAAAGCTAGGAATATTTCAAGGATTTTTCTAGTAAATAATTGTCTTCGATTTAAGAAATAATCTCTCGCAAGTTGCTGTGTTAATGTGCTTCCACCACCACTTATTTTGCCTGAAGAGACTAACTTAATCCCTGCCCTTATTATTCCCTGATAGTCAACTCCAGGATGCTCAAAAAATCTTCTATCTTCAGCTGCAATAAAAGCATCGATGACATGATTTGGCATGTCTTTATAATCAACAATTATTCTTTTTCGTTCTCCAATTTCATCTATTAATTTTCCATCCCGAGTATATATCTTAAGGGGAGTCTCAAGTGGAATAACTCTAATTGTTTCGGCTTGCGGTAAGCTTGGTTTTACATAAAAATATGCACCAAATATTCCCGCACTAAAAACTATTATAAATATAAGTGAGAGACTGCTTAATATAAAAATAGCCCGAAAAATCTTTCTCATAAATAACCATCGTTTTGAGTTAATACTTTCATTATTAGTTCATAATAATAAAATTATACTATTTATATAGTAATACTTATTTTATTTTAATTTTGCCTTGCTGTTTACTTACCAAGTTATTGATATTTTGAGCATATAAATTAAGTTGCTAGAATCAATTAAATATTAAAAAATTTAAGATTATGAAAAAATTAAAAAATTATTATTTAGTCGGTCCCATGGGTGCAGGTAAAACTGCAGTTGGACGTTACTTAGCCAAAATTCTCAACTATAAATTTTATGACACGGATGAGGAAATAGAATTGAGAACTGGTGTTGATGTATCTTTGATTTTTGAAAAAGAGGGAGAAGCTGGGTTTAGATTAAGGGAAAAAAAAATAATATCGGAACTAACAGAAAAAAATAATATTGTCTTGGCAACCGGCGGTGGAGCGATTTTAAGTAAAGAAAATAGAAAAAAACTTGTAACTAG
>QOPG01000006.1 GCA_003331585.1 Gammaproteobacteria bacterium
TGCTCCATGCAAGAAAATTGTATCCTTCTCTCTTCCATACAACATTGGAACAACTATTGGTCCCTGATCCTGGTTAAAGGCGATATGTGCAACTAAGCCAGCATCTAAAATGGCATGCACAACTTTTTTATCATAATTTGCTTTTGTTTTAAGTTGTTTGATTTTGTTATTTTTTTTTATTTCATATTTCTCTTGCATAATCATCCTAGAACATAAGGTGCCAATGTTAGTGATATTATCGACACAATAATAATTCCTATAATATTTAATATAAATCCAGCTCTTATCATTTTAGGTATTGTCAGTAAACCCGATCCAAACACAATCGCATTCGGTGGTGTTGCAACTGGCAGCATGAAAGCACAGCTTGCAGCCAATGTAACGGGAGCTGCTAAAATTATGGGATTTATTCCCATTTCGATTGCAATAGCTCCTATGACGGGAAGAAATGTTGCCGTAGTTGCAATATTGCTAGTTAATTCTGTTAAGAAGATAATCATAATAGCTATGAGCATTACCAGTAACGATATTGGAAGATCACCCATATGAGATAAATTAGAACCTATCCATGAAGCGAGTCCAGAATTACTTACAGCGGCAGCAAGGGATAATCCACCACCAAAAAGAAGCAGTATACTCCATGGTAAATTATTAAGATGCTCCCATCTTAATAGTATTGGATCAGATTTAGACCCACTCGGCACTATAAATAAAGCTATTGCGCCTGCCATTGCGATACTCGAATCATCTAAAGCTTCTAATCCTGGTATCTTGATGAGTAATGGGCGGCATATCCAAGAGATTGCAAGTAAAGAAAAAATAATACCAACTCGTATCTCAGGTTTTGAGACTACTCCAAGATCTTCTTTCATGAGCTTTAGTGATTCTTTACCAGCATTATTAGTCTCAAAATTGACTGTGAAAACCCATTTTGTTAGAGCAAGCCATGCCAAAGGTGCCATGAAAATACTTAAAGGAATTCCGATTAACATCCAATCAGAAAAATTCACATTCATTTCATAAGTTTCATAAAGGAATGCAGCCATCATTGCGTTTGGGGCTGTTCCCACTAAAGTGGACATTCCACCGATAGTAGAAGCGTAAGCTACCCCCAGCAACATTGCATATTGAAAGTCCTGTTTTTCTTTGTCATTAATTTTGTTATTTGTCGAGTGAATTACAGAAATTACAGATATTGCTATTGGAAGAAGCATCATTGTTGTAGAGGTATTCATGACCCACATACTCAAGATAGCGCTGACAAACATGAAACCACCGACCAATGATTTTCCATTGCCACCAACGTATTGAAGAATAGTGAGCGCTATTCGTTTATGCAGATTCCACCTTTGCATCGCAAAAGCAACTATGAAACCACCCAAAAAAAGATAAATTACCTTATTAGCAAAGGGTGTTGCTGCATCTTGGATAGAAGAGATTCCTAGAATGGGAAAAAGTACCAAAGGCAGTAAAGCAGTAACAGCTATCGGAATTGCTTCAGTTGCCCACCAAACAGCCATTAATATACCAATACTGGCAACTTTATAGGCTTGTGGAGAAAGTCCTTCTGGTAATGGAAAAAAAGATAAAGTTATGGCAAGAATAGGACCCAGAAAAAGACCTATTTTTTGATGTGTTTCGAGTTGATTTTTTATAATATTTCCCAAGTTAGCACTTTCAAATTAATCGATAATTTAAAAAATTATTTTCCGACAAGGCTTGTTATTGCATTGCCAAGCTTCATAATCTTTCTTAGAGTTGAGTTTGAAATGGATCGAATCTTTTCATACCAATCGTTGATAGATTCAACGAAAGACAACATATTATGTATGCGTTCGCGAGTAATATCATCTGCCTGATCTTCAATTTCAATTTCTCGTGAACATTCTTTTAGCATCATCAGTGTGGGACTTAGTTCTTTTTCTTTTCTTTTTTCAATAATCACACGGAAGAGTTCCCATACATCGTGAATCGATTCAAAATAATCATTTTTGTCATCTTCAATATATTGCATTTGAACGAGTCCATAGTTTTGCAGTTCTCTTAAACTAGTACTCACAGTTGATTTTTCGATCGAAAGCAATACGGATATATTTTCTGTTGTAAGTGGTTTTGGTGATAAATATAGAAGTGCTTGTATTTGAGCTACTGTCCTGTTTGTTCCCCACCTGATACCCATCTCACCCCAATGATTGATATATTTTTCAATTGTTGGAGTCATTTTCATAATTTATTCAACCAATAATACAATTAACGCAATAATGATATCACTTCATCCATTAAATTGACCTCTAATCTTAATGATATTTTTTGCAAACAACTACAATTCGATGTGGAGCTGGATAACCTTCAATTGTTAGATCATGATTCTCAGGATCCAAGCCATCAATTAATGATTGAGTTGTCATCCATTCTGTTGATCTTTGTTCTTCAATAGAGGTCCTATTTATTGATCCTAATTTTATTTCTGTGAATCCAGCTATTTTTAGCCAGATCATTAATTCATTTAAATTGGGGAGATACCATACATTTCTCATTTGCGAGTATCTTTGATTGCCAGAGTTAATAAAATTGCTCATTCCTGGAAAAATAATTGTTTCTAGAACTAACTCGCCACCCGGTTTTAATAGAGCAGCACATTTTGATAGATGGCGATGATGGGATTTTTGATGATACAGAATACCCATTGAGAAAACAGTATCAAATAATGATTTATTACTGGGTAGATCTTGAAGCCGCAAACGCAATAAATATAGTTGGATTGGATTAATGAAGTGAGTGATTGCTCGAAATTGCATCATAAATAGATCAGATGGATCTATCCCAATAACTAATTTTGCTCCTTCTCCTATCATTCTGAAGGAGTAGTATCCATTTCCACAACCGACATCAAGGACTGTCTTATCATTTAGGGGGCTAACCATCGATTTAACACGATCCCATTTCATGTTTGATTTCCATTCACTGTCAATAAAAATCTCATCAACAGAAAAGGGACCTTTTCGCCATGGCCTGAGTTCTTTGAGGATATTTTTAGTAATTTTTTTTTCAGTATCATTCAATTCAATATTTTTGACAGAAATAACTGATTTATTGAGTGTTACATTTCTTTTTTCTTTTATTGGTAGTCCATTAATCGCATTTTTCCAAGTTTTTATATGCCCATGTTTCTTGGTTTCCTGTGTTTTTTGAATAATTTCTCTTAATTTTTTTGACCAATGAGTTTGATCCAAAGAATTAAGAATAGAAAATAACTTCTCATCAACAGTCATAGCTACTTTATTGCAATAAATGAACTGAAATTGAAATATTTCAGCAAAATTTCATGTTCTAAGAATCCAGACTTATCTAATCTTTCTTTATGTGTTTGTATATCGTCTCTTATCAGAATATTTTCCAGTGATGTTTTCTTGTTTTCGATTTCCATTTCACTGTAAGAGTTTTCGATCTTAAAGTTATGATGAAGTTTATCTGTTATTTCATTAAATTCTTGATTATCAGATTTGGTTTTTTCAGAGATAAAAAATAAACCACCCTCTAAAAGACCATTATATATTTTATCAATTATTCCCTGTCTTTCGTTTTTAGGAATAAATTGAAGTGTGTAGTTCATAACGACAATTGAGGCATTTTCAATTTTTGTATTTGTTATGTTTTCATTAATTATTTCTATGGGTGTGCTCAATTTTTTTGTTTTGATATTCTCTTTGAATTTATTTGTCATCGCTTTTGATTGATCTATTGCAATAATTTTGCATCCTTTCTTATCTATTCCTTTCATCAGCGACAAAGATGACGCGCCCAATGAGCAACCAAGGTCATAACACAGGGAATTCTCTTGTGAAAATTTTCGAGCGAGGTATTCAATCGCTTTTAATGTTGTTTTGTACCCAGGAATTGACCGTTGCAACATATCTGGAAAAACATCAGTAACTTCATCATTAAATTCAAATGAACCGGCTTTAACTATTTTGTTATTATATATTTTATCTTTTTGCATTATCATTACATCTGTTTATATATTTTCTTTTGCAATCAAAATCGTAAATCAAGCCCCATAAAATAATTCTTTTCACTTAATAACAAATGATGCAATCAATGTTAAATAACAAACAAAAAGAAATATATAAGAATCTTGGTATTTCTCCAGACTATGGTGATAGAAACAACTTAAAGTTTTACAAAGATGCCATAGATTTGATAGATGTAGGCCCAAACGTGGTCGGAGTCAATCAACGGCTATCAAAAAAAACAGCATTACAATGGGGTGAATTGTTAAAAGCTGCCGCAAAGGATAATATCTCGATAATAATTGTTTCTGGTTACAGAAGCTTCAATTATCAGGCAAATCTTATTCAGAAAAAATTAGAAAAAGGTATCGATATTAAAGATATTCTTAAAGTAAATGCCCCGCCTGGTTTTAGTCAGCATCATTCGGGACGAGCTATCGATGTTGCTACAAAGGGTTATCCTCCGCTAACAGAAAAATTTGAGGAGTCGGATGCATTCATATGGCTAGAAAGAAACGCAAGTAGTTATAGTTTTTATATGCCGTACACAAAAAAAAATGAATTTGGAATTATATACGAGCCATGGCATTGGTTTTATGATCCTTTTTCTCATTCGAAGTAAAGTATTACCTCAAAGATTTAAATATAAGATTAATAGTAAATTTTTGTCATTATGTATTGACACATAGCTCGTACGATTAGACAATACCCCGCTTGTCCTCGGGGAGGGGTACTCAAGCGGTCAACGAGGGCAGACTGTAAATCTGCTGGCTATGCCTACGTAGGTTCGAATCCTACCCCCTCCACCAGATGCTAAAAAGTTAGCGTAAGAAGCGGTTATATAAAGGGATTTGAGGAAAAAATTATATAGAAAAATTAATAATATAGTATTAGGTAAGAACAGGCAGGGTTAAAAAGAAACATAAACTAGTAATCTGTAGCTACCTTATTCCGATTGTTAATTTTGCGCATTATTAACGGAGTTATTTAAGAATTTGATAAAATAGGAAGTAAAAGCAGTGGGTTGCGGGTGTAGTTCAATGGTAGAACCTCAGCCTTCCAAGCTGATGATGTGGGTTCGATTCCCATCACCCGCTCCAAATATGGAAGGAATATTGAAATTTTTACCATTATAGCCCACATAGCTCAGGGGCAGAGCACTTCCTTGGTAAGGAAGAGGTCCCCGGTTCAAATCCGGGTGTGGGCTCCAAAATAGAGATTTTTTTTAATATAAATAGTAAAATTGGTATAACAAAATAAAACTTAAGAGAGTGTGAGAAATGGCTAAAGAAAAATTTGAACGTAATAAACCGCATGTAAACGTAGGGACAATTGGTCATGTTGACCATGGGAAAACTACTTTAACAGCGGCACTAACAAAATGCATGGCAGAACGTCATGGAGGTGAAGTGCGTGACTATTCTCAAATTGATAACGCACCTGAAGAAAGGGAGCGAGGCATTACAATTGCTACAGCGCATGTCGAATATGAAAGTGATAATCGACACTATGCCCATGTTGATTGCCCAGGCCACGCTGATTATGTAAAAAACATGATTACTGGAGCTGCTCAAATGGATGGTGCTATATTGGTTTGTAGTGCTGCCGACGGTCCTATGCCACAAACACGTGAGCACATTCTTTTGGCTCGACAAGTCGGTGTTCCATATATTGTTGTTTACTTAAACAAGGCAGATCAGGTAGATGATGATGAATTGCTTGAATTAGTTGAAATGGAAGTACGTGAATTATTATCAAGCTATGAATTTCCTGGAGATGATACGCCAATTGTTACAGGTTCAGCATTAAAAGCTTTTGAGGGTGATACATCAGATATTGGGGTCCCATCAATCGAAAAGCTTGTTGAAGAAATGGATAGTTACATTCCAGAACCAGAACGAGCCATTGATGGTGATTTCCTAATGCCAGTAGAAGATGTATTTTCAATATCTGGCCGTGGAACGGTTGTAACAGGAAGAATTGAAAGAGGAATTGTCAATGTCAATGATGAAATAGAAATCGTTGGTATCAAGGATTCTGAAAAAACAACATGTACTGGTGTGGAAATGTTCCGTAAGCTTCTTGATCAAGGTCAAGCTGGTGATAATGTTGGTGTCCTCTTGAGAGGAACAAAACGTGAAGAGGTAGAAAGAGGTCAGGTTTTATGTAAGCCAGGCTCAATAAAACCTCATACTGATTTTGAAGCTGAAATATATATCCTCAGTAAAGAAGAAGGCGGAAGACATACTCCATTCTTTAAAGGTTATCGACCACAGTTTTATTTCAGAACAACTGATGTAACAGGTGCTTGTGAATTACCAGATGGTACAGAAATGGTAATGCCTGGTGACAATATTAAAATGTCGGTTGAGCTTATATCTCCAATTGCAATGGAAGAAGGGCTCCGTTTTGCAATTCGTGAGGGCGGCAAAACAGTTGGTGCTGGAGTAGTTGCAAAAATCATTAAATAATAACAATTTGGTGGTTCAAAAGGCCAGTAGCTCAATTGGCAGAGCGGCGGTCTCCAAAACCGCAGGTTGGGGGTTCGATTCCCTCCTGGCCTGCCAAAAACTGATCTAAATGATTACTAATTAAAAAGATCACGGTTTTGGCGCCACCAAATTACTTTTAAGGAACTTTGTTTGGATAATTCATCGATACAATCTGAAGAATCAGGTATTACCGACATTCTCAAGCTGTTAATAGCAGCGAGTCTACTGGTAGGTGGACTGTTTTGTTATTATTACTATCTTCAAGTCAGTCTGCCTCTAAGAGTGCTTATGGTATTGGGTGGATTTGTGGCTGGAGTTACAGTTGCAATGACAAGCCTTCAAGGTAAAAGGTTATGGCTTTTTATTCAAGGTTCGAGAATAGAGATAAGAAAAGTTGTCTGGCCTACAAATCAAGAAACTTCCCAAACAACTATAGCTGTATTCGTTTTTACTCTAGTTATGGCGATTTTTTTCTGGGGCTTAGATTCATTTCTTCTCTGGTTAACAAGGACATTAGTCGGCTCAGCTGGCTAAATATTTACGAGGTAAAAAATGGCCCAACGTTGGTACATCGTTCATGCATACTCAAACTATGAGTATAAGGTAAAAGCATCGCTAGAAGAGCGAGTTGAGCTCATGGGACTTCAAGATAAATTTGGGGATATATTAGTCCCTACTGAAGAAGTTGTAGAAATGAAAGAGGGACAAAAACGATCAACAGAAAGAAAGTTTTTTCCCGGATACGTTTTAGTTCAAATGGAAATGGATGATGAAACTTGGCATTTAGTTAAACAAGTTCCTAAGGTATTGGGTTTTATTGGTGGTTCAAGTGATCGCCCTGCACCAATCACTGAAAATGAAGCAAATAGGATACTGCAAAGAGTAGTTGATGGAGCGGACAAGCCACAACCCAAAGTTATGTTTGAGTCAGGTGAGCTCGTGAGGGTTATTGATGGACCATTTAATGATTTCTCGGGCGTTGTAGAAAAAGTAAATTACGAAAAAAATAGACTTCAAGTAGCAGTTCAAATTTTAGGGAGATCAACTCCCGTTGAGCTTGATTTTAGTCAAGTTGAAAAGGGTTAATTAACAAAACAATAAATTGAGGAGCTTTTTAAAAGCGTTTGCACTCATTAAAGGTATAGAAAGATGGCAAAAAAAGTACTAAGTTATATAAAACTTCAAGTTCCAGCAGGTCAGGCAAATCCTAGCCCCCCTGTTGGTCCAGCTTTGGGTCAGCATGGTGTTAATATCATGGAATTTTGTAAAGCATTTAACGCGTCAACTCAATCAGTTGAGGCGGGATTGCCAGTTCCAGTAGTGATTACAGTATATGCTGACCGTAGCTTCACGTTTATCACTAAAACACCACCGGCAGCAATACTTCTTCTCAAGGCAGCAGGGCTTCAAAAAGGTTCCGGTACACCTAATACCGAAAAAGTAGGAAAAGTTAATCGCGCGCAACTTGAAGAGATAGCAACTACAAAAATGCCTGATATAACGGCTGCAGATATGGATGCTGCTGTGAGAACCATTGCTGGCACCGCTAGAAGCATGGGTATCGAAGTGGAGGGTGTAAAATGATAACTAAGAAAAGAAAACTTATTAATGAAAAAATCGATAAAGAAAAATTATATTCAGCAGACGAGGCTTTAGCATTAGTGAAAGAATTTGCTAGTGCTAAATTCGAAGAAAGTATTGATGTTTCTATTAATCTAGGAGTCGACCCCAAGCAGTCAGATCAGGTTGTGAGAGGTTCCACAGTGCTTCCTAATGGCACTGGTAAAACAGTTAGAGTGGCTGTATTTGCTCAGGGAGAAAATGCAGAAAAAGCAAAATCTATGGGTGCTGATATTGTTGGGTTTGAAGATCTAGCAGAAGAAATTAAGTCCGGAAAAATGGACTTTGAGGTTGTTATTGCAACTCCAGATGCAATGAGAATAGTAGGGCAATTAGGGCAAATACTTGGTCCAAGAGGATTAATGCCTAATCCAAAAGTTGGAACAGTTACCCCGGATGTTGAAACAGCAGTAAAAAATGCAAAAGCAGGTCAAGTGAGATATAGAACTGATAAAGCGGGGATAATTCATTGCTCAATCGGCTCGTCGAAGTTCGAAGTAAATAAATTACATGAAAATTTAAATGCTCTACTAAGCGATCTAAAAAAAGCGAAACCGGCTTCAGCTAAGGGTATTTATCTAAAGAAAATGACGATGTCGTCAACCATGGGTCCAGGCATAAAAGTGGATCAGGGAAGCTTAGGAGTATAAAAAATATTTTAGAAGGAATAATAATCCTTCCAAAAAACAGATATAAAATATCTGTAAAAAAATCGAAGACCGTAGGTGATGGAGTTTTCATCTTAATTTCCTACGCAGATGGTGTTATCTAAAGAGTGAATATAGGTAGTCACTATCACGATAAATGTGAAGTAACGGTTCTAATGAAGCTTTATTTTGCATTGAAAAATAGGGGGATAGAGTTTGTTTCTATCCAGATTGTGACTAAAAAAGCCAGGGGATATTAATGGCACTAAAACTTGAAGACAAAAAATTGCTTGTCAGAGAGGTGAATGCGGTCGCTGGGGAATCCATATCTGCTGTTGCAGCTGAGTATAGGGGTTTATCTGTTGCCGACATGTCAGAACTTCGTGTTGAAGCTCGAAATTCGGGAGTTTATATACGCGTAGTTAAAAACACATTGGCACGTCTTGCTATAAAAGGAACTGAATTTGAATGTCTCGAAGAATCACTGAAGGGGCCTATTATACTTGCTTTCACAAAAGAAGATCCTGGTGCTGCTGCTAGAGTAGTTAAAAAGTTCTCAAAAGATCATGAGGAATTGAAAGCTGTTTCATTGGTTCTTGATGGAGAATTACTGCCCGCTTCAGATTTAACGAAGTTGGCAGAATTACCTACTCAAGATGAGGCAAGAGCAATGCTTGTTGCGCTTCTAGCTTCTCCTCTAACGCAGTTAGTACGAACTCTTAATGAACCATCAGCAATGTTAGCAAGGACAATGTCTGCGCGAAGCAACAATGGCTAATTAAGATTCCAAGTAGATTTGGTAATAAAAATAGATAAACACATAACATAAAAGAAGAGGTAACAAGACATGGCTATGTCAAATGAAGATTTATTAAAAGAGTTAAGTTCAAAATCCATAATGGAAGTAGTTGAATTAGTAAAAATGCTTGAAGAGGAATGGGGTGTATCTGCCGCCGCACCAGTTGCTGCAGTCGCAGGTGCCGCTGCTGATGGTGAAGCCGATGCTGAAAAAGATGAATTCGATGTTGTATTGTCTGGATTCGGTGACAACAAAGTGGCCGTTATTAAAGCAGTCAGAGCTATTACCGGACTGGGGCTAAAAGAAGCTAAAGATTCTGTTGAAGGTGCACCATCTACAATTAAGGAAGGTGCATCAAAAGCTGAAGCTGAAGAAGCTAAAAAGCAGCTCGAAGAAGCAGGAGCTTCTGTAGAACTTAAATAACAAAATAACTTTACGCAATTACAAATACAGTTCTGTGTGTATAAATTTTGTTGATGTTAAGCCGACTAGCATATCTAGATATGTTAGTCGGTATTTAGAAATATAACTGAAATCTTATAAGGTAAAAAAAGAATGGCTTATTCATTTACTGAGAAAAAAAGAATACGAAAAGACTTTGGAAAACAACCTACAACATTAGATATTCCTTATCTCTTGTCTATTCAAATAGATTCATATAATAAGTTTCTGCAAAACGGAATACCTGATGATGATCGAGAAGATACTGGATTAAATTCTGCGTTTAAAACTGTTTTTCCGATTGTAAGCTATTCTGGAAATGCATCACTTGAATATGTTAGTTATAGGTTGGGTAAGCCTGTTTTTGATGTACAAGAGTGTAAATTAAGAGGTCAAACTTATGCAGCTCCCATGAGAGTAAAGGTTCGACTTGTCATATATGACAAAGAAGTAAGCGCAAAAGATAAACCAATAAAAGAAGTAAGAGAGCAGGAAGTTTATTTGGGTGAGATGCCACTCATGACTGATCATGGAACCTTTGTCATCAATGGTACTGAGCGAGTAATAGTCTCACAACTTCACAGATCACCTGGCGTTTTCTTTGATCATGATAAAGGAAAATCTCATTCATCAGGAAAATTACTTTTTTCAGCTCGAGTAATACCTTACCGGGGCTCTTGGCTAGATTTTGAATTTGATGCTAAAGATTCGCTATTCGCGAGAATAGATAGAAGAAGAAAATTACCAGTCACAATAATCATGAGAGCTTTGGGGCTATCCAGTCAAGAAATGCTAAATTTATTCTTCGAAACAAATGAGTTTAATTTATCGAAAAAATCAATAAAAATGAAACTTATACCAGAGAGATTGAGGGGAGAAACTGCATCTTTTGATATCAAACTTGGAAAGAAGATGATCGCTGAGAGAGGCAAGCGAATCACAGCAAGACATGTAAATGAGATGAAAAAATCATCAACAGACTCATTGATCGTGCCAATCGAATATTTAGATAGCAAAATATTATCACACGATATAATTGATGAAGAAACAGGTGAAATATTAGCTGCAGCTAATGAAATTTTAACTGCTGAACTCATCGAACAGCTCATTGAAAATAAGATCGATAAAATCAATGTCCTATATGTAAATGACTTGGACAGAGGGGCATACATATCAAATACTTTGAGAATAGATCCTTCGTCAGACAGAATGGAAGCGCTCGTTGAAATATATAGGATGATGCGTCCAGGAGAACCCCCTACAAAGGAGGCGGCAGAAAATTTATTTCAAAATCTATTCTTTAATAATGATCGTTATGATTTATCTGATGTTGGAAGGATGAAGTTTGACTCTAGAATTCAGCATGCAAAAATAAAATATAATGAATTACATCCATCTAATAAAGATGAGGAAAAAAACCTAAGAATATTAAATCGTGATGACATTCTAACTGTGATCATGCAGTTAATTTCCATAAGAAATGGAGAGGATACGGTTGATGATATAGATCACCTTGGGAATAGAAGAATTAGAAGTGTTGGCGAGATGACAGAAAATGCATTTCGAGTTGGTCTTGTAAGAGTTGAAAGAGCAGTTAAAGAAAGATTAGCTCAAGCTGAAGCAGATAATTTGCAACCACAAGATATGATAAATGCAAAACCGGTTGCGGCTGCGGTAAAAGAATTTTTTGGCTCAAGCCAATTATCCCAATTTATGGATCAAAATAATCCTCTCTCTGAAGTAACACATAAAAGAAGAATCTCTGCTCTTGGCCCTGGAGGTTTAACCAGAGAAAGAGCAGGATTTGAGGTAAGAGATGTCCACCCTACTCATTATGGCAGGGTATGTCCTATTGAAACCCCAGAAGGACCCAATATTGGACTTATAAATTCTCTCTCTGTTTATGCTAGAACGAATCATTATGGATTCTTAGAGACGCCTTACAGAAAAGTTATTAATGGAAAAGTGACAGATACAATTGACTATCTTTCAGCTATAGAAGAGAGCGGTTACATTATCGCTCAAGCGAACTCAGAGCTCGATAAAAAAGGCAAATTTGTTGAAGACTTAATTTCTGTCCGTTATAAGAATGAATTTACACTAGCCAGTCCCGACGACATTAATTATATGGACGTCTCGCCGAGACAAATTGTTTCAGTAGCCGCATCTTTAATACCATTTCTTGAGCATGATGATGCAAATAGAGCTCTCATGGGCTCAAATATGCAGAGACAGTCTGTGCCAACATTAAGAGCTGAGGCGCCATTAGTTGGAACTGGAATGGAAAGAACGGTAGCAAAAGATTCTGGAGTGACAATTATTGCAAAAAGAGGTGGAAAAGTAGATTCAGTGGATGCCTCAAGAATAGTTGTTCGGGTTGATGATGGAGAGACTGATGCATCTGCATCAGGAGTAGATATCTATAACTTAATTAAATACACAAGGTCTAATCAAAACACTTGCATTAACCAAAAACCACTAGTTAAGCCGAATGACATTATCCAAAAAGGAGATGTACTGGCTGATGGCCCATCGACAAATCTCGGAGAATTGGCATTAGGGCAAAATCTTATGGTTGCTTTCATGCCATGGAATGGATACAACTTCGAGGATTCAATACTTATTTCTGAGCGAGTTGTAGAGGAAGATCGATTTACTTCAATTCATATTGAAGAAATGACATGCATAGCCAGAGATACAAAACTTGGACCTGAGGAAATTTCAGCAGATATACCAAATGTTGGAGATTCAGCATTAAGCAAGTTAGATGAGTCCGGGATTGCTTATATTGGAGCGGAAGTTAATTCGGGGGATATTCTCGTAGGAAAAATTACACCAAAAGGTGAGACACAATTAACTCCCGAGGAAAAATTATTACGAGCAATATTCGGTGAAAAAGCATCAGATGTAAAAGATACTTCACAGAAAGTACCATCCGGAATGGATGGAACCGTAATAGATGTTAGGGTCTTCACAAGAGATGGCATAGAAAAAGATGAACGTGCATTATCCATCGAGAAATCTGAACTCGAAAAAGTTAAAAAAGATTTGGATGATACAAAACGAATCATGGAAGATGATCTTTATCAAAGAATAGAAAAAAATCTTACTGGAAAAGTTGCTCAAGGTGGACCGAATGGACTTAAAAAGAACAGTAAAATTACTATTGCATATCTCGAGGAACTTCCAAGAGATAAATACTTCGAAATCAGACTCAAAAATGATAATGCAAATCTTCAGCATGAAAAATACGCAGAAAGATTGCAGTCACTTAATGAGGAATTCGAGCAGCTATTTAAGGAAAAGAAAGACAAAATTACTGCTGGAGATGATCTAGCACCAGGCGTAATAAAAATGGTAAAAGTCTATATGGCCGTCAAAAGACGAATTCAGCCTGGAGATAAGATGGCTGGTCGGCACGGTAACAAAGGTGTTATCTCTACGATTGTTCCTGTGGAAGATATGCCCTATATGGAAGATGGAACTCCAGTCGATATAGTTCTAAATCCTCTGGGTGTCCCTTCTAGAATGAATGTTGGTCAAGTTCTTGAAACTCATCTGGGCATGGCTGCAAAAGGAATTGGTAATAAAATAAATAAAATGATCAAGGAACAGCAGTCGGTCCAAAAAATCCGCTCATACTTAGAGAAAATTTATAATACAACCGGAGGCAGAAAAGAAGATATTAAATCATTTACAGATAACGAGGTAATTGAGTTAGCAGAAAACTTAATAGATGGTATGCCAACGGCTACCCCTGTTTTTGATGGTGCTGCTGAGGAGGAAATCAAAAACCTTCTCAAGATGGCTGATCTTTCTGAGACAGGTCAATTTGAATTAAGAAACGGACGTACTGGTGAGCTTTTTGATCGCCCGATAACAGTGGGGTATATGTATATGTTGAAGCTTAATCATTTAGTGGATGATAAGATGCATGCTCGTTCCACAGGTCCATACAGCTTAGTTACCCAACAACCGCTTGGAGGAAAAGCTCAATTTGGAGGCCAACGATTTGGTGAGATGGAGGTTTGGGCTCTTGAGGCATATGGTGCTGCTTATACCCTTCAGGAGATGCTAACTGTCAAATCAGATGATGTGCAAGGAAGAACTAAAATGTACAAAAATATTGTTGATGGTGAGCATGAAATGGATGCTGGAATGCCCGAATCATTCAATGTGCTTGTAAAAGAGATTCGATCACTTGGAATTAATATAGAATTGGAAACTGACTAATGAAAGATCTACTAAACTTATTTAGACAACAAAATCCTGTTAATGAATTCGATGCAATCCGAATTTCATTATCATCTCCAGAAAAAGTTCGATCATGGTCATTTGGTGAGGTAAAAAAACCAGAAACCATAAATTACAGAACATTTAAACCCGAAAGAGATGGTCTATTTTGTGCAAAAATATTCGGACCTGTAAAGGATTTTGAATGCTTATGTGGAAAATATAAAAGACTAAAACATCGTGGTGTTGTGTGTGAAAAATGTGGAGTAGAAGTCACTCAAACCAAAGTGCGAAGAGAAAGAATGGGCCACATAAATCTTGCAACTCCTGTTGCCCATATCTGGTTTTTAAAATCCTTGCCATCCAGAATAGGTTTAATGCTCGATATGACTCTGAGAGAGATTGAGAGAGTTTTGTATTTTGAAGCATTTGTTGTAGTTGAGCCGGGTATGACGCCACTTGAGAAGGGTCAATTAATGACTGATGAAATGTATCTCGATGCAGTTGAGCAATATGGTGATGAATTTGAGGCAGCAATGGGCGCAGAAGCTGTCAGTGGCCTTCTTTCGTCTTTTGACTTGCAAACAGAAATGTTGCAAGTTCGTGAGGATATGTCTGCTACAAAATCTGAAACTAAGATTAAAAGACTAACGAAAAGGTTAAAATTATTAGAATCTTTTGCTGAATCAGGCAATAAACCGGAATGGATGATACTAAATGTTCTACCTGTTTTACCTCCTGATTTAAGACCCTTGGTTCCATTGGATGGAGGGCGATTTGCAACATCTGATCTGAATGATCTCTACAGACGAGTCATAAATAGAAATAATAGATTAAGTCGACTTTTAGAGTTAAATGCTCCTGATATTATTTGTAGAAATGAAAAGAGGATGCTTCAGGAATCTGTTGATGCATTGTTAGATAACGGAAGAAGAGGAAGAGCAATAACCGGCACGAATAAAAGACCATTAAAATCACTGGCCGATATGATTAAAGGTAAGCAAGGTAGATTTAGACAAAATCTTTTAGGCAAGCGAGTGGATTATTCAGGAAGATCAGTGATTGTTGTCGGTCCAACATTAAAACTTCATCAGTGTGGATTACCAAAAAAGATGGCTTTGGAGTTATTTAAGCCATTCATATACTCAAAATTACAATTAAGAGGTGAAGCTTCCACTATTAAAGCTGCCAAAAGACTTGTTGAGCGTGAAGGTACAGAGGTATGGGATATTTTAGCCGAAGTAATAAGAGAGCATCCTGTTATGCTTAACAGAGCGCCGACTCTTCACAGGCTGGGAATACAAGCTTTTGAGCCAGTATTGATAGAAGGAAAAGCAATTCAACTCCACCCTCTAGTTTGCACAGCATTTAATGCAGATTTTGATGGAGATCAAATGGCTGTTCATGTCCCCTTATCAATAGAAGCCCAACTCGAAACCAGAGCATTAATGATGGCTTCAAATAATATACTTTCACCTGCGAATGGTGAACCGATTATTGTTCCATCACAGGATGTTGTGCTCGGGCTTTATTATATGACCAGATCAAAAATCAATGGTAAAGGTGAAGGTATGATTTTTACTGACATTGATGAGGCTAGAAGAGCCTATGAAAATCATATTGTGGAATTACAAACAAAAGCTAAAGTCCGAGTTTCAATCAGCGAAAAGAATGAAAATGGCGATTATGAATTAAAAAATAAACTAGTTGAAACAACGATTGGAAGAGCTCTTCTCTCTACACTTCTCCCTGAGGGATTGAGTTTTGAATTAGTCAATCGTGATATGACAAAGAAAGCGATTTCTGAATTAGTAAACTCATGCTATAGGATACTAGGACTCAAAGAAACAGTAATTTTTGCTGATAGATTGATGTATACAGGATTTAGATTTGCCACGTCTGCGGGAATCTCAATTGGTGTTGATGATATGGTGATTCCAAGCACTAAGAACGATATATTAAGCTCAGCTGAAAATGACGTAAGAGAAATTCAAGATCAATTTTCTTCAGGATTAGTAACAGATGGAGAACGTTACAATAAAGTTGTAGATATATGGACCAGGACCAATGAACAAATTGCAAAAGCAATGATGGATAAGTTGGGTTCAGAAAAAGTTCAGGATTCAGCTGGTAATGAGGTAACTCAGGATTCATTCAATTCTATATATATGATGGCTGATTCAGGTGCGAGAGGTTCAGCAGCTCAAATTCGTCAATTAGCTGGTATGAGAGGATTGATGGCTAAGCCAGACGGATCTATTATTGAGACGCCAATAACTGCTAACTTCAGAGAAGGTTTGGATGTACTTCAGTATTTTATATCAACTCATGGGGCCAGAAAAGGATTAGCCGATACTGCACTTAAAACTGCAAACTCAGGATATTTGACAAGAAGGCTTGTTGATGTAGCACAAGATCTTGTTATTACTGAAGAGGATTGTGGAACTAAGAATGGCATCTCAATGACACCAATCGTTCAAGGTGGAGAGGTCGTTGAGCCACTTCATGAGAGAGTCCTCGGAAGAGTTCTCGCTGAATCGGTAAATATTCCCGGTACAGATGAGATTGCATTTGATGTTGGAACAATGCTGGATGAAGAGAAAGTAAGAAAAATTGAAGAATTATCAATTGATTACCTACTTGTTAGATCTCCAATTACATGCGAAGTTAGATATGGTGTATGTCAGCAATGTTATGGAAGAGATCTGGCTAGAGGCCACACAATCAGTCTCGGTGAAGCAGTTGGTGTGATAGCAGCGCAATCAATTGGTGAGCCAGGAACTCAATTAACCATGAGAACTTTCCATATTGGTGGTGCTGCAACTAGTTCTGCAGCAACCAACTCAATAGAGATAAAAAACTCTGGAATATTGAAGCTTGAAATAGATAAAACAGTAAAAAATAAAAAGAAACAAATTGTTGCTGTTACACGTTCAGGTGTGATTAAAGTACTTGATGATCAAGGAAGGGAAAGAGAAAGATATAAGGTCCCATATGGAGCCACCATAATGGTGAAAGACTCTTCTAAGGTAAAACAAGGACAAATCATTGCAACATGGGACCCATATACGCGTCCTGTAATCACCGAAGTAGCTGGTAGTCTTCATTTTGAAGATTTTGTTGACGGAGTCACAGTTACCGAACAAGTTGATGAGCTCACGGGTCTTACAAATATTGTAATAGAGGATCCCAAGAAAAGGGGCAGTGCAAGCAAAGACTTAATTCCTCAAATTAGACTAATGAAGGGAGGAAAGCAGTTATGTTTTGCAAACACTGATATTCCTGCAGATTATCAATTACCGGCTGGAGCAATAGTAAGCATGAGTCATGGTGACAAGGTATCAGTTGGTGATGTTATCGCAAGAATCCCTCAAGCTGCCTCAAAATCAAGAGATATTACTGGTGGTCTGCCAAGAGTGGCCGATTTATTTGAAGCAAGAAAGCCAAAAGATCCAGCAATTATGGCTGAATCAACTGGAACAGTAAGCTTCGGAAAAGAAACAAAAAGTAAAAGACGTCTCGTTATAACCAATGAGGAGGGAGAGAGTCACGAAGAGTTGATTCATAACTATAGAACATTGAATGTGTTTGAAGGGGAGCAAGTCACCAGGGGTGAAGTAATTGCAGATGGTGAACCCGTACCTCATGATATATTGAGACTTCAGGGTGTTGAGCCACTCGCAAGTTATCTGATCAGAGAGATTCAGGATGTTTATCGACTTCAGGGTGTTAAAATTAATGATAAGCACATTGAGGTTATAATTCGTCAAATGTTGCGAAAAGTTTTAGTTGAAGATCCAGGCGATAGTAATTATCTTCGAGGTGAACAAATCGAAAAATCGAGAGTTTATGATATAAATGAAGGGCTATCAAAGAAAGAGAAAAAAGAAATGGAGATTAGTCCAGTTCTTTTAGGGATAACAAAAGCATCACTTGCGACAGAATCATTTATATCAGCAGCATCTTTCCAGGAGACAACTAGAGTTCTTACCGAAGCCGCAGTGAAAGGGACAAAAGATAGTCTCCGAGGACTTAAAGAAAATGTTGTAGTTGGGCGATTGATCCCGGCTGGAACTGGATTTGCTCATCATGCTGAGAGAAGGATGACACAGGAGCAAGATTTAGCAGAGCAACTTCAGGATCTTGAAGATTCAATCACTGCAGAGAGTGAGGCAGTGATTGAAAAAAATCAAGATGAAAAATCCGAAGAAATCAGTGAAAATCAATAAGAAATATTTTTTTTGGAAGTGAATAAGTAATTAAATTGGACTAAATTTTTAATATGAACTTGACAGCTGGTGAGTCAGATCAATACAATGCTCACCTTCTGTGAAAAGGTTGAAAAATAAGAGAAATATATGGCGACTGTAAATCAACTCGTAAAGGGTGCTAGAAAAGTAAAATCATACAAAAGTAATGTACCAGCACTTCAGAGTAGCCCGCAAAAACGTGGGGTATGCACACGTGTTTATACCACAACCCCCAAAAAACCAAATTCAGCCATGAGAAAAGTGGCTCGTGTTCGTCTAACAAATGGATTTGAAGTGACGAGTTATATCGGTGGAGAAGGTCACAACCTTCAAGAGCACTCTGTAGTTTTAATTCGAGGTGGAAGAGTCAAAGATTTACCTGGAGTAAGATATCATACAGTCAGAGGTACACTTGATTGTTCGGGTGTGAATGATAGAAAACAAGGCAGATCTAAATACGGAACAAAACGACCTAAATAAAAAATAAACATAATAGAGAATAAAATGTCTAGAAGAACAAGAGCCCCAAAACGAATGATACTCCCTGATCCTAAATATGGGAGTGAGCTGTTGGCTAAATTTATGAATATGATTATGAGTCATGGAAAAAAGTCAGTCGCCGAAAGAATAATTTATGGTGCACTTGATTGCATTTCGGAAAAAGAGACTAAAAACGAAACAAAATCACTCGAATTATTAGAAACTGCTCTTGATAATGTAAAGCCAGCAGTTGAAGTTAAATCAAGAAGAGTAGGTGGTGCGACATATCAAGTTCCAGTTGAGGTAAGACCAGCTAGGAGGCAAACATTAGCGATGCGTTGGGTTATAGAAGCTGCTAGAAAAAGAAGTGAAAAATCTATGGCGTTTAGACTTGCTAATGAACTTATGGATGCAGCTGAAAACCGCGGCACTGCAATTAAGAAAAAAGAAGACACACACCGTATGGCGGAAGCTAACAAAGCATTTTCTCATTACCGTTGGTAGAAGATATCCGATCTTCTATTTATTAAGTGTCAAGAATAACACCGATAGATCATTACCGAAATATAGGTATCATGGCTCATATTGATGCCGGTAAAACAACCACTACAGAGCGAATTCTTTTTTATACGGGCGTTTCTCATAAAATTGGGGAAGTTCATGATGGCGCAGCTATCATGGATTGGATGGAGCAAGAACAAGAGAGAGGTATAACAATTACCTCAGCTGCAACCACTTGTTTTTGGATGGGAATGAATCAACAATATGATCAGCATCGAGTCAATATAATTGATACACCTGGACACGTAGATTTCACAATTGAAGTCGAGAGAAGTCTTCGTGTTCTTGATGGAGCTGTAACAGTTTTATGTGCAGTAGGTGGTGTTGAACCTCAAACGGAAACGGTTTGGCGGCAGGGTAATAAATACCATGTCCCAAGGATGATCTTTATTAATAAAATGGATAGGCCTGGTGCTGATTATTTTAGAGTTATAAAGCAAATAAAAGAAAGGCTTGGTGCGAATCCAATTCCAGTTCAAATCCCTATAATGAAAGATGATGATTTTTTAGGTGTAATTGATCTAATCAAAATGAAATCTATCTTCTGGGATGAAGGTGGAAAAGGTTCAATTTATAGATATGAATCTATTCCAGATGAATTTAAAGAACTGGCTAATTACTGGAGAGAAATTCTAATAGAAACCGCAGCAGAATCTGATGAAGAGTTATTGGAAAATTATCTCGAAGAAGGGTCATTAAGTGAAGAAAATATAATTTCTGGATTGAGAGCACTTTCAATAAGTAATGAGATTGTGGTTACGATGTGCGGATCAGCGTTCAAAAATAAAGGTGTACAAGCATTATTAGATGGAATTATTGATTTTATGCCTTCACCAGTGGATGTGCCTCCGATATCGGGGGTTTTAGAAAATGGTGAAAATGATATTCGAAATCCCTCAGATGAGGAGTCATTCTCTGCTCTTGCTTTTAAAGTAGCCACAGACCCATTTGTTGGAAATCTTACATTCTTTCGAGTTTATTCAGGAATAATCAGATCTGGAGATACTATCTTCAACCCTATCAAAGGAAAGCGCGAGAGAATAGGGAGATTATTGCAGATGCATTCAAATGACCGAAAAGAAATACAAGAAGTACTCGCAGGTGATATTGCTGCAGCGGTTGGACTGAAGGATGTAACCACTGGAGATTCACTTTGTGATCAAAAAAATGCTATTACTTTAGAGAGAATGGAATTTCCTGAGCCAGTTATATCAGTTGCAATTGAGCCAAAAACAAAGCCAGATCAAGAAAAAATGGGTATAGCACTTCAGAAACTTGCTAAAGAAGATCCTTCTTTTAAAGTACATACTGATTTTGAGTCAGGCCAAACAATAATCTCTGGGATGGGAGAGCTACATCTGGATATAATTGTAGACAGAATGTTCCGTGAATTTAGCGTAGATGCTAATGTTGGAAAGCCGCAAGTGGCATATAGAGAAACAATTACCAGAAAAGTCGAACAAGAGGGAAAATTTGTAAGGCAATCTGGTGGAAAAGGTCAATATGGGCACGTTTATTTAAATATAGAGCCAAGAGATTCAGGAGCAGGATATGAATTTGTTGATGCAATTGTTGGCGGAGCTGTTCCAAAGGAATATATCTCTTCGGTTGATAAAGGTATTCAAGAGCAACTTCAAAATGGGGTTGTTGCTGGTTTTCCGGTTGTGGATGTTAAGGTAACATTATTCGATGGCTCCTATCATGATGTCGATTCTAGTGAGATGGCATTTAAAATTGCCGCTTCCATCGCATTTAGAGATGGGACTCAAAAAGCTAATCCTATATTATTAGAACCTATAATGAGTGTAGAGGTTGTCACTCCAGAAGATTATATGGGCGATGTGATGGGTGACATTAATAGGAGAAGAGGTTTACCGCAAGGGATGGAGGAGTCTCCTGCAGGAAAAATAATCAAAGCTCATGTGCCTCTAGCAGAAATGTTCGGTTACGCAACTGATTTAAGATCAATGACACAAGGAAGAGCTATATATTCTATGGAATTTTTCAAATATAATAGCGTCCCTAAAAATGTATTGGATGTTATAACCAACAAGATGATGTGATAAAATAATTTTAGATTGAAATTTAATAAAGGAAGAATAAAGTGAGTACAAATCAGAATATCCGTATCAGGCTAAAAGCTTTCGATCACAGGCTTATAGATTCATCAGCTCGTGAAATAGTAGATACAGCAAAAAGAACAGGTGCAAATGTAAAAGGGCCTATACCATTACCCATGAAAATGGAGAGATTTACAGTATTAATTTCTCCTCATGTTAACAAAGATGCCCGAGATCAGTATGAGATTAGAACTCACAAACGTCTTATGGATATAGTAGATCCGACTGACAAGACTGTTGATGCACTGATGAAACTGGAGCTTCCAGCGGGTGTGGATGTCCAAATTAAGCTAAATTAATCAAATTCTAGGTTAAATTAAAGAAAATCATAAATAATTAAGTAAAAAGACCATTAATTACTTGATAGAAACCAATCTAACGTTATAATGGTCGGCTAATTTTAGCCGTTCCAAGAGTCGGCTAAATATTGGAAGTTGCTAGAATCTTTCTGGTAAAAAAGTTTGTTCACTTAATGAGAATTAATTAAGTGTGCTCGGCAAATCTTGGGCCTGGATTAATCCAGACGGGGTCAGTTCAAATACATAGATGAATTATGGGGGACTGGCCCTTTATTGTGCTCAGATGAAATACATAAGTTTATTAATTGAAAACAAATTTTTCTAAGAAATAAACGATAAGAGGAACGAATGTGTCAATAGGTTTAATTGGAAAAAAATGCGGTATGACAAGAATCTTTACTGAAGAAGGATCATCAGTTCCTGTCACTGTCATTGAGGCATTACCAAATCGTATTTCTCAGCTGAAAGAAAAAACAAACGATGGGTATAATGCCGTTCAGTTATCATCTGGAAATGTAAAAAAATCTAGAATGTCCAAAGCAATCGCAGGGCATTTTGCATCCACAAAGACAAAACCAGGAAAAAATATCAATGAATTCCGAATCCTTGAAAATGATCAGAATGATTACAAATTAGGTATGGAATTAACAGTAAACATTTTTGAAAAAGGGCAAAAGGTAGATGTAACTGGCAAAACAATAGGTAAAGGTTTTGCTGGTACAGTAAAAAGACATAATTTTAGTATGCAAGATGCTACTCATGGTAACTCTTTATCTCATAGGGCTCCTGGTTCGATTGGTCAAAACCAAACACCTGGTAGAGTCTTTAAAGGGAAGAAAATGGCAGGTCATATGGGTAATGTTCAACGTACAGTTCAAAATCTTGAAATCATCGATATTGATATAGAAAGGAACTTATTGATGATAAAAGGTGCTATTCCAGGTCATCCTGGTTCAGATGTGATAATAAAATTAGCTGTAAAACGCAACGATCAAGTTATCACGATAAATCGTCGAACAGATTCAAGCCCAGCAGAAGAAACATCCAAAGACACATCAGCAGATTCAAGCCCAGCAGAAGAAACATCCAAAGACACATCAGCAGATTCAAGCCCAGCAGAAGAAGCGGCTGATAAAAAAGTTGAATCAGAAGAGAATTAATAGAGATATGAAAATAAAAACACAAAATAGTAAAAGTGTTGAGCTTTTAGATAGCGCATTTTCTGTGCCGTATAATGAGTCGCTGGTTCATCAAGTAATCACTGCCATTTTATCTGGAGCTAGATCTGGGACAAAGGCTCAAAAAAATAGATCCCAAGTCTCTGGTGGGGGAGCAAAACCATGGAGACAAAAGGGAACTGGTAGAGCTAGAGCAGGAACAATAAGAAGTCCAATTTGGGTCGGAGGAGGAAGAACTTTTGCAGCTAGACCAAGAGATTATACGCAAAAAGTTAATAAAAAAATGTATAAAGCTGCAATGCGATCAATATTTTCTGAATTATTCCGAAAAAATAAACTATTAATTGTAGAAAAATTTGAAGTAAAACAACCAAAAACAAAGGAATTTTTAAAGTTCGCAAAAAAGCATGAGTTAGATAATGCTCTGATTATCACCAAGGAATTAGATGAAAACTTATATTTGGCTTCAAGAAATGTGAAGAATATAGAGTGTTCTGACATCCACTCGATTAATCCAGTCTCACTTTTAAAGTATGAAAAAGTACTTATGAGTTTAGAAGCTCTGAAACTAGTTGAGGAGCGTATTTCATGAATCCAAACCACCAAGAAAGACTGATGACCGTGATTGTAGGCCCTCATATCTCAGAAAAATCAACCATTATCGCCGAAGAAAACAATCAAATTGTATTCAAGGTAAGAAAAGATGCGAATAAGAAAGAGATTAAACAAGCGGTCGAACATCTTTTTGAAGTTAGTGTAGAAAATGTTTCCACTATTAATTATCAAGGCAAAAGAAAAGGCCGAGGTAATATGACTGGAAAAAGGGCTAATTGGAAGAAAGCTTATGTAACTCTAGCTATGGGAAGTCAAATCGACTTTCTTGGGTCAGAGTAAACAGAGTAGGAGACAATTATATGACATTACATAAATCAAAACCTACCTCAGCTGGAAGAAGATTCCAAGTAGCCGTTAAAACACCTGGTCTTCATAAAGGAAAACCATTCGAAGGACTTGTGTCAAAAAAATCAAAGAAAGGTGGAAGAAATAATAATGGAAGAATAACTGTTAGGCATCATGGAGGAGGGCATAAACAGCGTTACAGAATAATTGATTTTAAACGCGATAAAGACGGAGTTCCTGGGGTTGTAGAGAGGTTAGAATATGATCCAAACAGAAGCGCGCATATTGCCTTAATAAAATATAATGACGGTGAAAGAAGATACATACTAGCTGCTAAGGGTCTTGAAGCAGGGTCTAAAATTCTATCAGGAAATGAATCTCCAATTAAACCAGGAAATGCATTGCAGTTAAAGAGTATACCCGTAGGTACACTGGTACATAATATTGAAATGAAACCAGGAAAAGGAGGTCAGCTTGTGAGATCTGCTGGTGCCACAGCTCAGGTAGCTGCTAGAGAGGGATCTTATGTATCTGTGAGATTAAGATCAGGTGAAACTCGAAAAATTCATATTGATTGCATGGCCACAATTGGAGAAATAGGTCATGGTGAACATAATCTAAGAAAATTAGGAAAAGCTGGCGCAAAAAGGTGGAGAGGTGTTCGTCCAACAGTAAGAGGTGTTGCAATGAACCCAGTAGATCACCCACATGGAGGGGGTGAAGGAAGAACTTCAGGTGGTAGGCATCCAGTAAGCCCATGGGGTACACCCACAAAAGGCTTTAAAACTCGCTCAAACAAACGTACAAATAACATGATTGTACGCCGTAGGAAAAAGAAATGATTTTGGATCAAAGTAACATAAAACAAAAATTAACAATAATTGAAAAAGGACAACTTAATGCCTAGATCAATAAAAAAGGGACCATTTGTGGATACGCACTTAGCGAATAAAGTAACTGAAGCGAATCAACAAAAGTCAAGAAAACCAATAAAAACATGGTCAAGAAGATCAATGGTTTTGCCTGATATGGTTGGTCTTACAATTGCTGTCCATAATGGAAGGCAGCATGTTCCAATTCTTATCTCTGAGAACATGGTTGGTCACAAGCTTGGGGAGTTTGCTGTAACAAGAACATTCAAAGGGCACTCAGGTGACCGAAAAACCTAACATAATTGAGATATAGAAAAATGATCGTAGCAGCTACATTAAGATATTCCAGAATTTCTCCTCAGAAAATGAGGTTAATGGCGGATGCTATTCGAGGAAAAAGTGTTGATGATGCAATAAAAACTCTCATCTTCTCACCTCAGAAGAGTTCAAATATAGTTAAAAAAGTACTCGATTCAGCAATTGCAAATGCCGAACATAATTTGGGAGCTGATATCGATGAATTGAAAGTTGTTGCAGTGGAAGTAAATGAGGCGCCAAGATTTAAGAGATTTAGAGCTAGAGCAAAAGGTCGTGGCGAAAGAAGAATAAAACGTAATAGCCATATCACAATTCGTGTAGGCAATGAAAAATAAAAGAGAATCTTTATGGGACAAAAAGTACATCCAATAGGCATTAGATTAGGAATAGTAAAAGATTGGTCTTCAAAGTGGTATGCAAACACTAAGGACTTTCCTGGCTATGTCAAACAGGACCATGAAGTAAGAACCTTTATAAAAAACAAATTTAAAGATGCATCAATTAGTAAAATCAATATAGAGAGACCATCTAAAAAGGCAAATATAACAATTATGACTGCTCGGCCTGGGATAGTAATCGGAAAAAAAGGTGAGGATATTGAAAACTTACGAGCAAAGTTAGCATTAATGATGAATATGCATATCAATGATTTGCGTATAAATATTTCAGAAATAAGAAAACCTGAATTGGATGCCCAACTCGTCGCAGATGGAATTGCTCAACAGTTAGAAAGAAGGGTAATGTTCAGAAGAGCGATGAAACGAGCAGTGACCAGCACAATGAGATTAGGTGCTGAAGGCATAAAAGTAAAAGTTGGTGGCAGGCTTAATGGTGCAGAAATCGCAAGATCAGAATGGTATAGAGAAGGGCGCGTCCCACTCCATACTTTAAGAGCTGATATCGATTATGGTGTTGCAGAAGCTAAGACAACTTATGGAATCATCGGTGTAAAGGTCTGGATATTTAAAGGTGAAATCTTCGATAAACCAGTTGTTACTGAAAATGATACAGAAGATGATACTGCGAAGACCTAAGGAAAAATAAAATGCTTCAACCAAAAAGAACAAAATATAGAAAACAAATGAAAGGTCGAAATAGAGGCCTAGCTCTTAGAGGAAGTTCCGTTTCATTTGGGGAATATGGTCTAAAAGCTACAGATAGAGGGCGCCTAACTGCTAGGCAAATAGAGGCAGCTAGGAGAGCAATGACTCGTTATATAAAAAGAGGTGGAAAAATCTGGATTAGGGTTTTTCCTGACAAACCTATTACAAAAAAACCTCTAGAGGTTAGACAAGGAAAAGGGAAGGGAAATGTCGAATATTGGGTGTGCCAAATACAACCTGGTCGCATGCTCTATGAAATGGAAGGTGTTACTGAAGATGTTGCAAGACAAGCGTTTAAATTAGCTGCAGCTAAACTCCCTTTTTCTACAACTTTTGTATCAAGGCAGGTTATGTAAATGGCTAAAATAGAAAAAAAATCAAAAAAAGAAATACAAGATGAATTGATTGCCCTAAGAAGAGAGCAGTTTAACCTTAGAGTGCAGCAAATGACCGGTCAATTATCACGAAATCATGAGCATCGTCGTGTCAGGAAGGAAATAGCAAGACTTAAAACCAAGATGAACCAAATAAATAAATAGGCAATACAATGACCGAAAAATCAGAGAATAAAACAAATAAATTACGAAGACCGATGATTGGGAAGGTTGTAAGTAATAAGATGGATAAATCTGTCTCTGTTGCCATTGAGCGATTAATTAAGCATCCAATTTATGGCAAGTATATTCGACGTACAACAAAAATAGTGGCTCATGATGAGGAAAATAAGTGTCAAGAAGGAGATACAGTCTCCATTAGCCCTTGTAAACCTATTTCCAAAAATAAATCGTGGAATGTAGTAAATATAAATAATACTGGTACTGATAAACAGTGAATTGTCGGAAATATGGAAATGTCAATATATTCGTGTGGTAGAAGATTATGATTCAAATGCAAACAGTTTTAGATGCTGCTGACAACTCTGGAGCAAAACGAGTTCAGTGTATTAAGGTTTTGGGAGGATCAAAACGAAGATATGCTGCAATCGGTGACGTAATAAAAGTTACTGTTAAAGACGCAATCCCAAGAGGAAAAGTCAAAAAAGGTGAAATATACAATGCTGTTGTTGTCAGAACGGCAAAAGGTGTCAGGAGAAATGATGGTTCACTAATTAGATTTGATGGTAATGCTGCAGTGATTCTTGATTCAAGGCTAGAACCAGTGGGTACAAGGATATTCGGTCCAGTTACGAGGGAATTGAGATCCAAAAAATTCATGAAAATAATTTCATTAGCACCAGAAGTGCTTTGATCAACCAGTAGGTTAAAAGATGAATAAATTAAAACGTGGCGATGAGGTGTTTGTAAGCGTCGGAAAAGATAAAGGAAGAAGAGGGACAATTGTTGAAGTGATCGACAATAAAAAGGTATTGGTCGAGGGTGTTAATGTTGTTAAGAAACATACCAAAGCTAACCCTAATGCAGGAGTTGAAGGTGGAATTATCGATAAAACAATGCCTCTGGATATTTCTAATGTGATGATTTGGAATGCAGAAAAAAATCAACCTGACAGAGTTGGTTTTGGGAAAAACAAAGATGGAAAAAAAATTAGAATCTTCAGATCCTCTGGTAATGAGATCGATTTGTAAATTAACATAAGAATTTTTGGGTTACATAATGGCTAGACTAGAAAAAGAATATAACGATAAATTAAAAACTAAGATTCAAAAAGAACTGAATCTTAGTAATGTAATGGAAGTGCCAAAAGTTACTAAAATTACACTGAATATGGGCGTTGGTGAGGCTGTTGCCGATAAAAAGGTGTTGGATAATGCCTTAAAAGATATGGAGCAAATTGCTGGACAAAAACCTGTTAAAACTCTAGCTAGAAAATCAGTTGCAGGCTTCAAAATTAGAGATGGATACCCCATAGGCTGTAAAGTAACCTTGAGAAGGTCTAGAATGTATGAATTTTTAGATCGTCTGGTAAATATAGCCATACCAAGAATTAGAGATTTCAGAGGATTGAATCCAAAATCCTTTGATAAGCAGGGAAATTATAGTATGGGTGTTTCCGAGCAAATTATATTTCCTGAAATTAATTTTGACCAAATTGATGTAATAAGAGGAATGGATATCACTATATCAACATCAGCCAAAAATGCTGACGAAGGCAGAGCTCTTCTAAGTGCGTTTAACTTTCCATTTAAAAATCAATCTCAACAAAAAATAAAAAATGAATCATTAGAAATTAAAAAAGAATCGGAAGATAATCCAGATCAACAAGGCGCAGAAGCTGAATAAGCTGATCAAATATAAACGATAAGAGAAAATTATGGCAAAGAAAGCGATGGTACAAAGAGAGCTGAAGAGACTGAAAATGGTCGAAAAATACTCAGCTAAAAGATTATCATTAAAGAGGGTTATAAGAGATACAAATGCCTCAGATGATGAAAAAGAATTGGCGCAGAAAAAATTAAATGCAATGCCAAGGGATTCAAGTCCATCGAGAATGAGAAAAAGATGTTCAATTACAGGAAGACCACATGGTGTATATAGAAAATTTGGTCTTGCAAGAAATAAGTTAAGAGAATCTGCTATGAGAGGCGAGATTCCTGGATTGACTAAGGCTAGTTGGTAAAGGTAATAAATTATGAGTATGAATGATCCAATTTCAGATATGTTAACAAGAATAAGAAACGGACAATCTTCAAATAAGAAAACCGTAAGTATGCCTTCATCTTCTGCAAAAAAGTCTATTGCAGAAGTATTGAAAAATGAGGGATATATTATTGACTTTGAGGTAATAACCGAGAACTCAATAGATAATCTCGTAATTCAATTAAAATATCATAAAGGCATACCAGTAATTGAAGATATTCAGCGTTCAAGTAGACCAGGATTGAGAGTTTATAAAAACAAGGAAGATCTTCCTCAAGTTTTAGGAGGTCTTGGTGTAGCAATAATATCAACTTCTGCTGGTGTAATGAGTGATAAAGAGGCACGAGAGAAAGGAATTGGGGGAGAAGTTATTTGCACTGTGTCTTAGTGCTTTTATATAACGAGAACATTATGTCAAGAATTGCCAAAGAACCAATTATTATTCCTAAAGATGTAGAAACAAATCTTGCAGGAACAACATTAACTATAAAAGGAGCAAAAGGCTCAATATCCTTGGATCTTAACAATGAAATTGAGCTAGAAGAAAAAGAGAATGTTTTTACAGTGCTTCCTCGATCCAGATCTAAATTTTCTATAGCTATGTCTGGAACTACTCGAGCACTCCTTGCAAATATGGTTCATGGAGTATCAGAAGGTTTTGAGAAAAAATTAGAATTGGTGGGTGTTGGATATCGTGCGCAAGCACAGGGAAATAAACTTAATCTTACATTAGGTTTTTCACATCCTGTTTCTTATGATGTTCCTGAAGGAATTCAGGTAGAAACACCTAGTCAAACAGAAATTCTCGTTAAGGGAGTTGACAAACAAAAAGTAGGTCAAGTTGCTGCAGAAATCAGAAAATATAGACCTCCTGAACCGTACAAAGGGAAAGGGGTTAGATACTCAGATGAGTATGTTGCGATGAAAGAAGCCAAAAAGAAATAAAGTTCAGTGAGAATATTATGAAACTCGATAAAAAACAAAATAGATTGAGAAGAGCGCGAAAGACTCGTGCAAAAATTCGCAAACTTGCGATGAATCGACTCAGCGTTCACAGAACACCAAGACATATATATGCACAAATAATTGATGCTGATGGATCAAAAGTGCTCACAACAGCCTCAACTATTGATAAAGATGCAAAAAAAGAATTGAAAACTACCGGAAATATTGGTGCTGCATCATATGTAGGAAAAGTTATTGCAAATAAAGCCAAAGAGATAGGCGTCAAAGAGGTAGCATTCGATAGATCTGGTTTTCTTTATCATGGCCGTATAAAAGCACTAGCAGAAGCGGCCAGAGAAGCTGGTTTAAAATTTTAAAAACATTAATTGTGAGATTTGGAATAAATTATGGCAAGAAATGACCAATCAAATCTATCAGATGATCTGATAGAAAAACTTGTAACAGTCAATAGAGTAGCAAAGGTTGTGAAGGGCGGACGTCAATTTGGATTTACAGCCTTGACTGTTGTTGGTGATGGAAAAGGGAAAGTTGGCTTTGGCTATGGAAAAGCAAAAGAAGTTCCAATTGCAATTCAAAAGGCAATGCAGTCAGCTAGAAAACAAATGATCAAAGTTAATCTCATAAATGACACACTACAATACGCAAAAAAGGGAAGGCATGGAGCCACATATGTTTATATGCAGCCAGCATCTGAGGGAACGGGTATTATTGCAGGTGGTGCAATGAGAGCAATTTTTGAGTGTGTTGGTGTTAGAAATGTTCTTGCAAAAAGTTATGGATCAAGAAACTCAATTAATGTAGTTAGAGCTACGATATCAGCTTTGGAGAACATACATTCACCTCAGCAGATAGCAGCAAAACGTGGAAAAAAAGTTAAGGAAATAATTGCTTAGGTAGTCAAATAGAGAATTAGTGATGACCAATCAAAGAAAAATAAGAGTTACACTCAATAAAAGTAAACATGGGAGATTAAAATCTCATAAAGCATGTATTGCCGGTCTAGGCTTAAGAAAGATCAGGCAAACTGTTTCCGTCGATGATACACCACAAAATCGTGGAATGATAAATAAAATTTCATACCTTGTTTCCGTTGAGGAGGAAAAATGAATTTAAATACTCTAAAACCCTCTAAAGGCTCAAAAAAGAATCCGAAAAGATTGGGGCGCGGCCATTCTGCAGGACAAGGAAAAACCTCTGGAAGAGGGCATAAAGGTCAACATGCTCGTTCAGGAGGTTACCATAAAGTGGGATTTGAAGGCGGACAAATGCCTCTTCAAAGGAGGCTTCCAAAAAGAGGCTTTACGTCAAGATTATCAAAAAATTCCGCTGAACTAAGATTACACGAATTAGCCATTCCATCAGAAGATATTATTGATATGGATGTGTTAAAAAAATTAAATTTGGTACCTAAAAACACAAATAAAGTGAAAATTATTCTTTCCGGAGAATTAAAAAAATCTGTAACAATAAAAGGGCTTAATGTAACAAAAGGTGCTCTCTCGGCAATAGAGGCTGCAGGAGGTAAAGTTGAAAATTGAGCTAAGATGACCAACTAAAATATACATGGCGAAGAAGAAAAATAAAAATCAGGCAGAAGCAAGCATTAATAACAAGAACGGAGAACTAAGCTCTCGGTTTATGTTTCTTGCTGGCGCATTAATTATATTTAGAGCAGGAACATTCATTCCAGTTCCGGGCGTTGATCCTGCTGCACTTGCTGCTTTTTTTGATCAGCAAGCTGGTAATATGCTCGCACTTTTCAATTTGTTTTCAGGCGGAGCACTTTCAAGATTTGGAATTTTTGCTTTAGGGATAATGCCATATATATCAGCATCAATAATAATGCAGATGTCCAGCATGATTGTTCCATCAATGCAGCAGTTGAGAAAAGAAGGTGAGTCAGGAAAAAGAAAAATAACACAGTACACTCGATACGGAACAGTTTTTCTTTCTCTATTTCAATCAATTGCCGCCGCTTCATGGTTACAAAGTCAGCCTGGTGTTGTGGTAAACCCTGGTTTCTTTTTTCTTGTAACTGCATGTATAACTCTAGTGACAGGAACAATGTTTTTAATGTGGCTTGGAGAGCAAATAACAGAACGCGGTATTGGAAATGGAATTTCAATGATCATTTTGGCTGGGATAATTGCAGGTTTGCCTGCCGCTGTAGCTGGTACAGCTGAATTAGTTAGAAATGGAGAGATGTCATCTGCTACTGCTATTTTATTATTGATTGTATTTATTGGGGCTATCTTGTTCGTAGTTTACATGGAAAGAGCTCAAAGAAGAATCGCGGTGAACTATGCTCGAAGACAACAAGGTAGAAGGATGATACAGGGGCAAAATACCCATCTTCCCTTTAAAATTAATATGTCAGGAGTAATACCTGCTATATTTGCATCAAGTATACTTTTATTTCCTGCAACAATAGCTCAATTTTTTGGGCAATCAGCAAACCCAAATGCTTTCCAAGAAACTCTTCTAACAGTTGGTGCAAATTTAGGCCCAGGTCAGCCTGTCTATGTAATTTTATATGCTGTCATGATCATATTTTTCTGTTTTTTCTATACTGCACTTGTTTTCAACGCAAAAGAAACCGCAGATAACTTAAAGAGATCTGGAGCATTTGTTCCAGGTATAAGACCCGGAGCTCAGACTGCGGATTATATTGATAAAGTATTAACCAGAATAACTTTCTGGGGTGCAATGTACGTAGCTGCCGTTTGCTTACTCCCTGAGATATTTAGAATGTTTTATCCGAGTATGCCATTTAATTTTGGGGGAACATCTCTTCTGATATTGGTTGTAGTTACAATGGATTTTATGTCTCAAATGCAGGCCCATGCAATGAGTCATCAGTATGACGGAATGATGAAAAAAGCAAATTTAAGAAATTATAAGAGATAAGTAATTTACTATTAGTAAGTTTGGAGTGATCAGAAAATGAAAGTTAGAGCGTCAGTGAGGAAAATGTGTAGAAACTGTAAAATTATCAGGCGTAAAGGCGTGGTGAGAGTAATATGCTCTTCTGATGCTAGACATAAACAAAGACAAGGTTAATTAACTAAAAGGTATAAATAAGTGGCTCGAATAGCAGGTATAAATATTCCGTTAAATAAGCATATAGTAATTGCTTTAACGGCAATCTATGGGGTAGGTGACTCAAGAGCTCGCCTAATTTGTAATGTTGCAGGAGTTAAACCAGAAACAAAGGTAAAAGATTTAGCAGAAACTGAGGTTAATGATCTTAGGCAAGCAGTAGCAAAATACACTGTAGAGGGTGATCTTAAAAGAGAATCTTCAATGAATATAAAAAGACTCATGGACTTAGGATGCTACAGAGGTATTAGGCATCGAAAAGGATTGCCGTTAAGGGGTCAAAGAACAAAAACAAACGCAAGAACAAGAAAAGGTCCAAGAAGACCTATAAAAAGATAAAAAAAATTTAGTATAAGGATTCTATCCTAGGAAAAAAAATGGCTGAAAATAAGAAAAAGAAAGTTAAAAAACATGTTGTTGACGCAATTGCTCATATTCATGCTTCCTTTAATAACACAATTATTACGATAACTGATCGACAGGGTAACGCGCTCTCTTGGGCAACTTCTGGTGGATGCGGTTTCAGAGGATCTAGGAAATCGACTCCTTTCGCAGCACAGGTTGCTTCTGATAAAGCTGGTCGTGCAGCCCAGGAATTTGGAGTGAAGAATGTTGACGTTCGAGTAAAAGGCCCTGGCCCAGGAAGAGAGTCAGCAGTAAGAGCTCTTAACGCGCTTGGGATGCAAATTCAGAATATAGAGGATGTTACACCAATTCCTCATAACGGTTGTCGACCACCAAAAAAACGTCGAGTATAGAGGATAGAAGAATATGGCAAGATATATTGGACCAAAATGTAAATTATCACGAAGAGAAGGTACGGACTTATTTCTTAAAAGTGGAGTAAGACCTCTCGAATCTAAGTGCAAACTTGATGTGCCTCCTGGAGGGAGCTCTCAACGCCGTCCAAGAACTTCAGATTATGGTCTGCAGTTGAGAGAAAAACAAAAATTACGTCGTATGTATGGAGTACTTGAGAGGCAATTTAGAAACTACTACAAGAAAGCAGCCCAATTAAAAGGCTCAACAGGAGAGAATCTTCTAACTTTACTTGAAGGAAGATTAGATAATGTAGTTTATAGGATGGGCTATGCATCAACTAGAGCTGAAGCTAGGCAACTCGTGAGCCATAAAAGTATTGAAGTAAATGGTTCTATAGTAAATATACCTTCAGCTCAAGTATCAGCCGGTGATTCAATTTCTATTAGAGATAAATCAAAGAAGCAACTTAGAATCAAAAGCGCCATTGAAATTGCTGAACAGATTGGACTTCCTGATTGGGTGGAGGTTGATACCAAAAAAATGTCAGGAACAATAAAATCATTACCAAGTCGAGAAGACATTCTTCCCGATATAAACGAAAATTTAGTAGTCGAGTTGTACTCGAAATAGTCAGGAGACTTTTCCCATGCATGAATCAGTAAACGAGTTTTTAAAACCACGCAATGTAAAAGTTGCGTCATCAAACGAATGGCAGGCAAAAGTTGTGATTGAGCCATTTGAAAGAGGTTATGGTCATACTCTTGGTAATGCCCTAAGAAGAATACTTTTATCCTCAATGCCAGGAACAGCTATTGTTGAAGCTGAAATTGATGGGGTACTTCATGAATATACAAGTATAGACGGAGTGCAAGAAGATGTAGTCGAAATACTTTTGAATTTGAAAAAGGTTGCTGTTTGTCTTCATGGTAGGAATTCTGCTGAACTCACTATTTCAAAAAAAGGTCCTGGTGTAGTTACAGGCGCTGATATCAGTCTAGATCATGATGTTGAGATTATGAATCCTGATATTGTTATTGCTAATCTATCAAGTACAGGAAGCATTTCGATGAAACTATTAGTCGAAAGAGGTCGAGGTTATCGTCCAGCTATTAGAGGTCCTGTTTTTGATGAAGAATCAGGCCCAATAGGTAGACTTCAGCTTGATGCTTCATTTAGTCCAATTCACCGTGTTTCTTATGATGTTGAAGCTACGAGGGTAGAACAAAGAACTGATCTTGATAAACTAGTCATAGATATTGAGACAAACGGAACCATCGACCCCGAAGAAGCAATTAGGCATGCAGGAAGTATTCTTAAAGATCAATTATCTGTTTTTGTGGACCTTGAAACTGAGGAAGAAGGTGCGAATGAAGAGGAAGAAAATCAGATCGATCCAGCACTCCTACGCCCAGTTGACGAGCTTGAACTAACTGTTCGTTCTGCTAATTGTTTGAAAGCAGAACAAGTTATGTATATTGGTGATCTTGTACAAAAAACTGAAGTTGAATTACTGAGGACACCAAATTTAGGTAAAAAATCACTGACTGAAATAAAAGAGATATTGGAGAGTAATGGATTGACTCTAGGCATGAAATTAGAAAACTGGCCTCCATCAAACTTGGCTCAGTAATAATAATTGATAGATATATAAAGAGATAAGGTTATGCGTCACAGAAAATCAGGACGAAGATTAGGGCGAAACAGCTCACATAGAAAAGCAATGTTTAGAAATATGTCCGTTTCTTTGCTAATTAATGAAGCTATTAAAACAACAGTGCCAAAAGCAAAAGAACTAAGACGAGTTGTTGAACCGCTTATTACGAAAGCAAAAAAAGACAGTGTTGCTAATAGAAGACATGCATTCGATCGACTAAGAGACAAGGAAGCTGTTGGTAAACTTTTTTTAGATATTGGACCTCGATTTTCGAGTAGACCAGGAGGTTACCTTAGGATACTCAAGATTGGACCAAGAGCAGGTGATGCAGCACCAATGGCAATGGTGCAATTAGTAGAAAAACCTCAAAATAATGAGGAAAATTCAGAAATAACTCAGCCAGTAAAAGAATAATTGCCAGCCACGAATATATAACAATTATTGACATCATGGTTAAAATAATAATGTCTCAGATCGTTTTAATCTGAGCATTTCTATGTCAAGCATAAAAGCAAAACAAACTGTCATAATAACCGGTGCTTCAAAAGGAGTAGGAAAAGCTTGCGCTAGACTTTTTGCTCAGAAGCGTCTGAATCTTGTTCTTGTAGCAAGGAATAAAAAAAATCTTGATATATTGTCGGAGGAGTTAAATCTCCTTACCGAGGTTATGGTAGTGCCAATGGATGTAAAGAACCAAAGTCACTGTTCGACTCTAGTTGAGAAGGTATTTTCAATGTTTGGTTCAATTGATATCTTGATAAATAATGCTGGTTATCATGCAAGAGGCTTAGTCGAAAATAATAAATTTGAAGATTTAGCCATGATGATAGATGTTAATTTAAAAGCCCCGATTGTATTAAGTAGGCTGGTCTTACCGTTTATGGTAAATAAGAATTGCGCAATTATTAATGTTGCATCCCTCGCAGGGAGGACGCCTATTCCAGGCTCATCTGTATATTCGGCCTCTAAGTTTGGATTGCGGGCTTTTACATATTCTCTGGCAACTGAACTTAGAGGAAGAGATATCAAGATTGCCGTTATTTCACCTGGCCCGATAGATACAGGATTTATTTTGGATGATATTGATAGTGTCTCAGATTTAACTTTTTCTCAAAGAATTAGTACCGCGGAAAATGTTGCAAAAGAAATTTTAAATCTCTGCACAAATAAAAGAATTGAGAAGACTATGCCATGGTTAAGCGGCATCTTAACTAATCTTACTTATCTTTTTCCTAAAATTAGTCAATTTATGCTTCCTTTTATGGAAAATCAAGGAAGAAGAAATAAGAGAAAAATAAAAAATAAAATATAAATTAGTTATTATCCTAAGCATTATTTATCATGTTACCTAAAGAAGGAAATAATGTTATGCAAAAAGAAATATACCTTACTGGAATTACCACAACCGGTACACCTCATATTGGAAATTATGTAGGGGCTATTGGGCCGGGAGTTCAAGCTAGCAAGGATAAATCTAAAGATAATTTTTATTTTCTTGCTGATCTTCATGCTTTAGCAAAAGCAGGAGATCCAGAAAGAATTACTAGATCTACATTAGAGATTGCAGCCGCATGGTTGGCGTTGGGCTTGGATATAGATAATGCATATTTTTATAGGCAATCAGATATACATGAAATATCAGAATTGACATGGATACTGACGAGTATGACTTCAAAAGGGCTTATGAATAGAGCTCACTCCTACAAAGCTCAAGTACAAAATAATATTGAATCTAATGCTAAAGATCAAGATAAAGGGATTAATATGGCGTTGTATAGCTATCCAATTTTGATGGCTGCAGACATCCTCATGTTTAAATCAACGCATGTTCCAGTTGGTAGAGATCAGAAGCAACATATTGAAATGACTAGAGATATTGCTCAGAGATTCAATCATAATTATGGGGATATTTTAGTTATTCCTGAAGCAGTGATAAGTGAAGAAACAGCAACATTATCTGGTTTAGATGGAAGAAAGATGAGCAAAAGCTATGATAATGTTATCCCCCTATTTGTCGATGAAAAAAAACTAAAAAAATTAATTATGAAAGTTAAAACTAATAGTCTCGAACCAGGTGAAAAAAAGGATAAAGATGATTCGATTTTGTTTGATATTTTCCAGGCTTTTTCATCGAAGGAAGAAACTAAAAACATTGAAAAACTTTATGAGCAGGGAATAGCATGGGGAGAAATGAAGAAAATTCTTTTTGAATGCATAAATGATCAATTAAAACCCGCAAGAGAGAAGTATCAAATATTAATTAATAACCCAAAAGAAATAGAGAATGAACTAATCTCAGGAGCGAAGCGAGCGAGAGAGATTTCGATACCATATATGGAGCAGATAAGAAGTGCAGTAGGTATAAGAAAACTTTGTTAATGAAATTAATGACGAGAAAGAAGGGCCCGATACCACCAATTATTATTATTATAAATATTCTATTACAGTTTTCTTGCGGTGTATTTTTCAAATATTTAAGCTTTAATATAAAATTTCTTGTTATCCTGGGTTGGTTTTTAATTCCTGTATCATTACTAATGATTTTTGTTTGCTTGTTTGAATTTCGAAAGAATAAAACAACATTTGTCGTTTTTAAAAATCCAGTAAAACTTATTACATATGGACTTTATTCATACTCACGAAATCCAATGTATTTGGGTATGCTAATGATGTTAATAGCAATTGCTTTAATATTGAGTAACATTGGAAGTATACTGTTTGCGTTTCTGTTTATACCAACAATGAAACATCGTATTATTCTTCATGAGGAGATGATACTTATGGATGAGTTTCCTTTGGAATATAAAATGTATAAAAAAAACACAAGAAGATGGATATAAATAATAAATTAAAAAAAATAATTGATTTTGAGAATTACCCAATACATCAAGCATCATTTATCTCTAAATGTCGAGATAAAATTAATAATGAGGGATGTGTTGTTTTGCCAGATTTTTTGAATCATGAAACTATAAATCAATTAATTTCAGAAAGTAAAAAAAATCAAGAAAAAGCTTATTACTGTAGGCAAGAGCATAGTGTTTTTATAATGCCTTATGATGATAATTTTCCTCCTGATCATCCAAGGAATAGACTTGTTGTTTCTTCAAAAGGTTGTATTACAGATGATCAAATTTCATATAACTCAAGTTTAAAAATATTGTATAAATCAGATCTCTTTCGAGATTTTATTGCGCAGGTAGTTGGAGAGAAGAAGTTATATGAATACAATGACAAACTATCTTCCGTCAATATTCATTATGCGTCAGAAGGGCAAGAACTCGGTTGGCATTTTGATAACTCATCTTTTGCTATTACGCTTCTTATTCAAAAACCAATCGCAGGAGGTGAATTTCAATACATCCGAAATTTTCGTGATGCCGACAGTAATGAAATGAACTATGGAGGCGTAGAGGAGTTACTGAATGATAAAATTGGTTATGATTCACTATCTATGGATCCAGGAACACTTGTGTTATTTAGAGGGAGAAACTCAATACATCGAGTGACACCAGTAAAAGGAGGGCTAACAAGAATGCTAGCAGTCCTTGCATATAATTCGGAGCCAAATATATCTTTATCTGAAACCTCGCGAATGACTTTCTATGGAAGGCTGGAATAAATCTGATGTTTGATTTTAGAGGTAAAAAAGTATTTATAACTGGTGGAACCAGAGGAATTGGTAAGGCTGTTTCGGAAAAATTTGCTAAACACGGAGCTGATATAGCAATTACTTATTTTAAAGAAAAAATACTCGCAAAGAACTTAATTAATTCTTTATCAGGTTCCAATCACAATTGCTTTCAATTAGATATTTCTGATAAAGATCAGGTTCAAAATACGATTGATGATGCTATCTCCTTTCTGGGTGGATTGGATATTGTAATTAATAATGCTGGAATTTTTATTGACCATCCTATATTTGAGGTGACTTATGATGATTGGCAAGATTCATGGCATTCTACATTAGAAACAAATCTTATTGGTCCAGCAAATGTCTGTTATTTTGCGGGGTCATACTTTAAAAAAAAGAAAAAAGGGAAAATAATTAATATCTCATCGAGAGGGGCTAATAGAGGCGAGCCAACTGCTCCTGCTTATGGAGCAAGTAAGGCTGGACTTAATGCATTGAGTCAATCGCTTGCAATTGCTCTGGCACCTTACAATATTTTTGTAGGAGTGGTTGCCCCAGGTTTTGTCGAAACTGACATGACAGCTGAGATTTTATCTAGCTCGAAAGGAGATATAATAAAGAGTCAAAGCCCCTTGAATAGAGTGGGTCAACCAGAAGAAATAGCTAATGCAGTAATGATGATGGCGATGGATGGAATGGAATATGCGACCGGTTCAATAATTGATTTAAACGGCGCCTCCTATTTAAGATAAAATTACCACGAAACAAGGAAACATAAATGTCTGATTTATCATGGAAAGAGTTTGAGAGAGTAGATATAAGAGTTGGAACTGTCGTAAAGGCAGAAATTTTTAAAGAAGCAATAAAGCCAGCAATTAAGTTAATGATAGATTTCGGTAAAGAAATTGGCGTGAAAAAGTCCTCTGCTCAAATAACTCATCATTACAATCCCTACGATCTGATAGGAAAACAAGTTTCTGCTGTAGTTAATTTTCCAGAAAAACAGATAGGCCCGTTTATGTCAGAGTGTTTGGTCACTGGTTTTTTAGAAGAAGATGGATCCGTGGTGCTTGCTGTTCCAGATAAGAAGGTGAAAAACGGAGTTAGGTTAGCTTAATAAATATAGTATAGGAAAAACATATGCATATAGAAGTAAAACATCCTTGCATCGAACATAAACTAGCAGAGGTAAGATCAAATGATCAGCCCATTAGTAAATTCCGTGAATTAATTTCTGAAATCACAATGCTCTTGTCATTCAGAGCGCTTGAAGATCTCGAGCAAAAAGAAGTCGAGATTGAAACACCAATCGCTAAAACAATTTGTAAAAAAATTAAAGGTGAAATTATAGTAGTACCAATATTGAGGGCTGGCCTTGGTATGCTGGATGGTTTTTTATCTGTTATGCCATCATCAAAAGTAGGTTTTTTAGGGATGTTTCGCAATGAAGAAACTTCTTTGCCTGAGAGTTATTATGAAAACATACCTAGAGGATCTCAAGATGATTTGCATTTGATTGTAGATCCTATGTTGGCTACTGGTGGGTCTACTATTGCTGCAATAGATTTATTGAAAGAAAAGAAGATAAAAAAAATTATTGTTGTATGCATTGTGACATGTCCTGAAGGTATTGAGGCGGTGGAGAAAATTCATCCTGATGTTAAAATTTATACAGCTTCAATTGATAGCCATTTAAATGAAAAAAATTACATAGTTCCGGGTCTTGGCGATGCTGGAGATAGACTATTTGGAACATATTAATATTAATTATTCATCTTAATTCACCCTTAATTCGTTGCACAATTCTGAAACATGAGTAGAATGCAAACATCTAAACGATAACTGAAAAAAATACATTATTGTTTAAATTAGCACCGGAAAAATTCCGTTAAGTAACGCCAGAAATTTGGCATAAAATATAAGTGAAAAATAAGAGTATGTCTGAAGAAATACAAGGAACCGTTAAGTGGTTCAACGATGCAAAGGGTTTTGGTTTTATTGAAAGAGAAGATGGTAAGGACGTCTTCGTTCACTTCAGTGCGATAAATGCTGAAGGAAGAAAAACTCTTCAGGAGGGTCAAAGTGTGACCATGACAGTTTCTGATGGAGAGAAAGGACCTCAAGCAGAAAATGTAAATCCACAATAAAGAATAAGATATCTTATTTTTTATACTTATATCCTAAAAATTAGGTTTGATAAGTTAGGAATCCGATTTAAAAGGCAGCTACTCTTCGTTCCATTAGGGAGTTAGTGTGTATGAAAGATCTTAAGTTTCTAAGAGTAATTATCTTTACTTTTTTTGCTCTTTCCGTGTCACTATCCTATGCAGCTCCTAGAGAAACTGTTACAACCAATATCGCCTTTAAGACATCCAAAGGTGACATCATCATTGAGCTGTATAATCAGATTGCACCAATAACTGTAGATAATTTTCTCCGTCATTTGGATGGAGGTCATTATGATGGTAGCTCTTTTTATAGGACTGTAACCCATCAAAATGATAATGGTTCTCCAAAGATCGAGGTCATTCAAGGTGGGTTAGGAGATATTGACAAACCTTTCCCCGCTATTAGTCATGAATCGACTAATATAACTAAACTGAAACATGAAGATGGAACAATTTCAATGAGTAGAGGCGAGGTTAACTCTGCCACCTCTGATTTTTTTATTTGTATTGGTTCTCAGCAAGGATTGGACTTTGGTGGTGAGAGAAATAATGATGGCCAGGGTTTTGCTGCGTTCGGAAAAGTGATTGAAGGTATGGATATTGTTAGGGATATTAATGGAATGCCATCAAATAAAAAAACGGATAATGAGTATGTTAAAGGTCAAATGATCAATAACCCCATAATTATTGAAAAAGCTGTAAGATTGTAGTTCAATCTCTAAGAAATTTTTAGTAAGTTTTTAAGATACATACCAGTATGCGAGCTCTTAACTTCTGACACCTCTTCTGGTGTACCTGTTGCAACAATCGTTCCACCTCCATCACCTCCTTCAGGACCGATATCAATTATCCAGTCAGCCGTCTTCACAACATCAAGATTATGCTCGATAACAACAATTGTATTTCCTTTATCACGAAGCCTATGGAGCACAGATAGAAGAAGATTTATATCGTGGAAGTGCAAACCTGTTGTAGGTTCATCCAGTATATAAAGAGTATTTCCGCGATTTCTTTTTGACAACTCTTTTGAAAGCTTAATTCTCTGTGCCTCTCCTCCCGAAAGTGTTGTGGCATTTTGACCAAGCTTGATGTAAGAAAGACCTACATCTACAAGAGTTTTGAGTTTACTGTGGATTGTGGGAATATTTTTAAAGAATTCTAATGCATCCTCCACAGTCATTTCCAGTATTTCAGTTATATTTCTACCTTTATAAAGCACCCCTAATGTTTCTCTATTATATCTTTTGCCATTACATGTATCACAAGCAACGTAAACATCTGGTAAGAAATGCATGGCAACTTTTATTACACCATCTCCTTGACAGTTTTCACATCTTCCACCTTTCACATTAAAACTGAATCTGCCTGGCAAATAACCTCGTGATCTAGATTCTTGAGTTCCAGCAAAAAGTTCTCTAATTGGAGTAAAAAGACCGGTATAAGTTGCAGGATTTGATCTTGGAGTTCTCCCAATAGGACTTTGACTAATATTTATAATCCTTTCAATCTGATTTACCCCCTCAATCTTTTGGTGCGGAGCAGCATTTCGATTGGATTTATTGAGTATATTAGCTACAGATTTATATAGAGTTTCATTAATTAATGTGGATTTTCCAGATCCAGAAACGCCTGTTACACATGTCATTAACCCAACTGGAATGAATACATCGATGGATTTTAAATTATTTCCTCTTGCACCCATAATTGAAATGCATTTTTTATTATCGAATGGCAAGCGTTTTTCTGGGAGAGAGATCAGCTTTTTGCCAGAGAGATAGTCACCAGTAAGCGAATTAGGGTTATTTTTTATGATCTCTGGAGTGCCAGCTGCAACAATTTTACCTCCATGTACACCAGCACCAGGACCAATATCGACAACATGATCGGACGTCATAATTGCTTCTTCGTCGTGTTCTACAACAATAACCGTATTTCCCAGATCCCGAAGATAGGTAAGTGTTTTAAGAAGTTTTTGATTATCTCTTTGGTGAAGACCAATAGAAGGTTCATCTAATACATATAAGACTCCCACTAAACCTGAACCTATTTGACTAGCCAACCTTATTCTTTGAGCCTCCCCTCCAGACAACGTATCTGCACTTCGGCTTATTGTTAAGTAATCCAGCCCAACATCACTAAGAAAATTCAGCCTTGAACTGATTTCCTTTGTTATTTTTTTAGCGATTTCTGCTCGCCAACCTTTAATTTTGATTTTTTCAAAATACTGCTTTGCTTCTTCTACAGACATTTGACTTATCTCTGGCAAAGAGAGTTTATTAATAAAAACATTCCTTGCAGATATATTTAGTCTTGTTCCTTGGCACGATGGACAAGTTTGAGTATTTAGATATTTACCAAGTTCATCTCTAACTGAATTTGAATCAGTTTCATGATATCTCCTATCAAGATTTGGAATAATTCCTTCAAAACTATGTTGTTTTTGAATTTTCATTCTTTTGCCTCTATAACTGGCATATGAAAATTCTATCTTTTCATCTCCGCTGCCAAAAAGAATAATATCTTTAATTTTTTTTTCGAGATTTTTGTAAGGAATCTCAACATCAAATTTGTAATGCTTTGCCAGGCTTTCGATCATACTGAAGTAGTAACCAGTTTTACGATCTCTTCCCCTAATAGCACCTCCTGCTAGAGATAAATTCTCATTTACGACGACTTTTTCCGGATCAAAGAATTGTTTTACGCCCAATCCATCACAAGAAGTACATGCCCCTACAGGGTTATTGAATGAAAATAGTCTTGGTTCTAATTCTGTAAGACTATAACCGCAAATGTTACAAGCAAATTTATCGGAAAATATCAGCTCATCTGTTTTATTGTCATCAATGATTGCAATTTGTGCTATCCCATTGGATAGTTTTAAAGCGGCTTCAAAGGATTCGGCCAATCTTTGTTTCATATCTGATTTAACTTTAAATCTATCTACAACTATTTCGATAGTATGTTTTTTATTTAATTCAAGTTTTGGGGGATCATTTAGATCGCAAATTTCACCATTAATTCTAGCTCTAATGAATCCCTGTGTAAGATAGTTTCGCATCAAAACAAGATGCTCTCCTTTTCTTTCTTTAACTACTGGCGACAGCAACATCATTGCCGTTCCTTCATTATGTGCTAGGGTTTTATCGACCATTTCGCTGATAGATTGTGCCTCAAGTTTTGTTCCGTGTTCCGGACAAAAAGGAATGCCTACACGCGCATACAGGAGTCTCAGATAATCATACATTTCAGTTACAGTCCCTACAGTCGACCGAGGGTTATGTGAAGTAGATTTTTGTTCAATGGATATTGCAGGTGAGAGTCCATTTATATGATCCACATCGGGCTTATCCATTACTGATAAAAATTGTCTCGCATAGGTAGATAGAGATTCAACATAACGCCTTCTTCCCTCAGCGTATATCGTGTCAAATGCGAGAGAAGATTTTCCAGAACCAGATAACCCTGTAAAAACAATTAATTTGTTTCTTGGTAGGTTGACATCGATATTTTTTAGATTGTGTGTTCTTGCTCCGCGAATGTCGATTGATTTCATAATTTATGTATTAAATATATTAGACAACCTGCTAATATACCTTTACACAATATCGAAGATCAAAAACACTTTGAAATAATTTTCTTATATCTACCTAGAAGGTTTTTTTTAAACAATAAAGAATTTATTCTTTTTTTTATTTCCATATTTTTCAGAGACTTATGGATGGAAAATATTGATTCTTATGAATATAAATCATAATAAAAATACACCGATGCTCCCTCAAGAAACAAAGAATGTTTTATTGATTGCGCTCATTGCAATGTTGAGAATGTTCGGTTTATTTGCGTTACTGCCAGTAATGTCGATTTTTGCTAGTAAACTTGAAAATTCAACACCAATGTTAATTGGAATATCTGTCGGCGCTTATGGGCTTACCCAAGCAGTTTTACAAATACCATTTGGTTATTTATCTGACAAAATTGGAAGAAAACCAGTAATAATTTTTGGATTATTAATTTTTATTTCTGGATGTGCAATAGCTGCTTATAGTAACTCCATATATGGATTGATTGCCGGCCGGTTACTTCAGGGGGCGGGAGCGATTTCTGCAACACTTAGTGCACTTCTGAGTGATGTCACAAGAGATGAGGTTCGAACAAAATCCATGGCTATATTCGGTATTGGAATAGGTGCTTCTTTTCTTTTATCTTTAATACTTGGCCCAGTAATATCATCTTATTATGGCGCTAGATCCATATTTATTATTTCTATCTTTATGTCCTTAATGTCTATCGTTGTTTTAATGAATATTCCTAGCAAAAAAATAATTAACCATCATGAACCAATAAAAATCATGAATTTACTCAAAAAAAATCTTATTCTGCACGATCTGAATATTTTTTTCTTGCATCAAGTATTAACAATAATTTTTGTTATTTTTCCATTTATAATGATTGAAACTTTCTATATATCTGCAGTAGACCATTGGAAATATTATATTCTTTCATTATCCATTTCATTGATATTGGTAGCCCCATTAATTATCAATGATGATAAAAAAGAAAAGAAGATGAATTTAATTGTTCCAATATTACTTTTATTTTCGAGTCAATTTTTATTGTTTTTATTTGAACCATCTTCATCACTTCTTTTGATAAGTTTGACTACATTTTTCGTTGCATTTAATTATATGGAGGCAACGCTTCCTTCGAGAGTATCTATATTATCTGATAAGAAAATTAGAGGTTTTTCACTGGCTATATTTTCAAGCTTCCAATTTCTTGGTGCATTTACAGGAGGTATAATAGGAGGGATTTTGATCGGAACATTTGGGTATGCAGAAGCGCATAATTTTTTGATAATTCTAATAGTTTTTTGGTTTTTAATTATGATCGGGAATAGAAAGTACCTGTAAAAAAATATAAATAATACAAAGATTATATTTATAACGAATTATCATAATTTTTTTAGTATGATAGAACATTAAATCAATATTAGGTAAAGACATGGCACGTGGAGTAAATAAAGTAATTTTAGTTGGAACTCTAGGGCAAGACCCAGATACACGCTATACCCCAAGTAATGCAGCGGTAGCAAATTTGAGTATAGCAACAAATGAGTCCTGGAAAGATAAACAAACTGGGGAACAAAAAGAAAAGACAGAATGGCATCGAGTCGTAATGTTTAACCGTTTGGCTGAGATTGCAACTGAGTATCTTAGAAAAGGCTCTCAAGTTTATATCGAGGGCAAAATTCAAACACGTAAATGGGAAGATAAAGACGGAAATGATCGGTATACTACAGAAATTGTTGCCAATGAAATGCAAATGCTAGGAGGAAGATCTGCTGGAAATACCGGTTCTTCATCAATGAATAGTAATTCTTCAGAAGAAATTTCAAGCCCAAAAAATACTCAAGAAAATGATGACTTCGACGACGATATTCCATTCTAATTAAATTTAGTTGGATATATTTGAAGTTGCCCCATTCATAATCATAATTATTTTCAAATTAATTTATCATGACTAATAAACTCTACATCAAAACCATGGGTTGTCAGATGAACGTATATGATTCTGACAAAATGGCTGATGTTTTAAGACAATCGCATGGATTTGAACTAACTAAAAATGCTGAGGAAGCAAATTTATTATTGGTGAATACCTGCTCGATCAGAGAAAAAGCACAAGAAAAAGTATTTTCTCAATTGGGCCGTTGGAAATTACTTAAGGATGGCAACCCAGAACTTTTGATAGGTGTGGGCGGATGTGTTGCAAGTCAAGAAGGATCGAAGATTATGGATCGTGCACCATATGTTGACATGGTTTTTGGCCCGCAAACACTTCATCGTCTCCCAAAAATGTACGATGATGCAATTCATTCTAATGAATCTTCTATTGACATTTCATTCCCAAAAGTAGAGAAATTCGATACTTTTCCTAAAGTGCAGGATGCAGATCCTTCAGCTTTTGTTTCAATTATGGAAGGTTGCAGTAAGATATGCAGTTTTTGTGTCGTTCCAAAAACCAGAGGTTATGAAGTAAGTAGAGAACCTGATCAAATAATTAACGAAATAAAAGATTTAGCAAAAAAAGGCGTAAGAGAGATTAATCTCCTTGGGCAGAATGTAAATGCTTATAGGTCAAAGAATAAAATTGGTGAAAAATTAAAGCTAGCTGACCTAATCAATCTTGTGTCCAATATTAATGGGATTGATAGGATAAGATTTACTACCTCACATCCACTTCAATTTACAGATGATTTGATTGAGGTATACAGAAATCCAAAGCTTGCAAATTATTTACATTTACCTGTTCAAAGTGGATCAAATAGAATCCTTAAGCTGATGAGGAGAAAATATAAAGTAGAGCGTTATATTGATAGAATTGAAAAATTAAGAATTGTAAGACCGGATATTAGCATTTCATCAGATTTTATTGTTGGCTTCCCTGGAGAAACTCAGAAGGATTTCGAAGAAACCTTGAAATTAGTCGATGATATTGGCTTTGACCAATCATTTAGCTTCATATATAGCCCAAGACCGAATACTACTGCCGCTGAGATGGAAGATAATGTCCCATATGAGGTTAAATTAGAAAGGTTGCAACTTCTTCAATCAAAAATAAATAAAAATGCTAAGAAAATTAGCGATACTATGATCAATACCACTCAAGAAGTTTTGGTAGAAAAGCATTCTAAAAAAGATATGAACCAGTTAACAGGTAGGACAGAAAATAATCGGTGGGTTAATTTTGACGGTCCTATTTCATTGATTGGTGAATTTGTAAATATAAAAATTACTGAGGCCTTAGCGAACTCATTGCGTGGTCGTGTTTTCGAAACAAATTGAATATCCATTTAAACAACTACAATGACCGATAAAAATATCATCTCATCGGAATTTTTGTTAGCGCCATTTGATAACAGAAGATTTTCAAATCTTTGCGGTAATTTTGATGAAAATATCAAACAAATCGAAGAGTATTTTAAAGTTGATATTTTATCAAAAGGAGATATTCTCAAGATTCGTGGGAGTGATGAATCTGTTGGAAAAACAAGAACTATAATTAATAAACTTTATAAAATATCCGCTTCAGAGGAAATAAATTTTGAAGCAATTCATGTTCTCCTTAGGGAAAATGAAATGAATAAAAACGATGATTTCAAAGATTCAGATAAAATAAAAAATGAATTCAACCAAATACAAACATCAAAAAAGCTAATCCGTGCTAGAGGAGACAATCAAAGTGATTATCTTTCCAATATTATGCTCAATGATCTTACATTTGGAATCGGCCCAGCCGGAACAGGAAAAACATATCTGGCCGTTGCAAGTGCAATAAAAGCGCTTGAAAATGATGATGTCAGGAGAATTATCCTTGTCAGACCTGCAGTAGAAGCTGGTGAAAGATTGGGTTTTCTTCCAGGAGATATGTCTCAAAAAGTAGATCCATTTTTGAGACCAATGTATGACGCTCTTTATGATATGTTGGGTGCAGATCAAGTTTCTAAATTAATTGACCAACATCTTATTGAAATAGCACCTCTGGCATTTATGAGGGGTCGTTCATTAAATGAGTCTTTTCTGATATTGGATGAGGCTCAAAATACAACTATTGAACAAATGAAAATGTTTTTGACAAGAATTGGATTTGGGTCCCGTGCTGTTGTGACTGGTGATATAACTCAAATCGACTTACCCAAAGGTCAGCGATCAGGATTAAAGCATTGCGCAAAAATTCTTAGAAAAATTAAAAAAATAGCATTCACTTATTTTACGGCTGAAGATGTAGTAAGACATGATCTAGTAAAACTTATCATAGAGGCATATGAGTCATCCTAAACAGAACACGGTGGGGAAAAAATTCAATTTAAAAATTGAAATTTTGGATAGCTCTATGGTTGACAATATACCTAGTGAAGAAAATATAGAAAAATGGATATCCGAATCCTTTCAATTTATTAATAATGAGAATAAACCAAAAAATAATAAGATGGAGTTAAGCTTAAAAACTGTCTCCTCCAATGAAATCCAAAAACTTAATAAGCAGTATCGAGGGAAAGATAAAACAACAAATGTATTATCTTTTCCATCAAAATCAAAAGATTCTAAATATTGGCCTGAATCCCCAAGATACCATTTAGGTGATATTGTGATTTGTCCTGAAATCATTGAGATGGAAGCAAAGAGACAAAAAAAAGAAATCAATTTTCATTGGTGCCACATTGTCATTCATGGGTTTCTACATCTATTTGGTTTTGATCATGTTTCTGATTCTAACGCAAAAGAGATGGAGCTTTTAGAAAAAAAGATATGCATTTATTTGGGATTCAGTGATCCATATTTACAAAATCTATCAGATAAACATTGATCTTTTTAATTCAAGATTTAATACTTAAGAGAAGAAATGACAGAAAATACTAAAAACCAAAAAAATAAAGGTTTCGTAGCGCTTTTCCATCGGATATCAAGAGCTATTAATCGTAAACCATATAGTCGTAAAGAAATTCAGGATTTATTCCAAGAGAATAACGGTGCTATCGATCCAGATGAACAGGAAATGCTATCAGGAGTATTGGATGTAGCTGAGACACAAGTTCGTGAAGTTATGATTCCGAGATCTCAAATGAAAGTTATCAATGAAGGTGATTCTTTAGATGAAATCTTAAGCACGATCGTCAAATCTGGCCACTCAAGATTCCCTGTTATGAACAAAGAATCTGATGAAAGTATTGGGGTTTTGCTTGCCAAAGATTTGCTCAGACATTATATGAATGAGCGTGATCAAAATATCAATTTGAAAAAGTATATTCGACCATTATCTGTGATACCAGAATCAAAGAGACTGAATACACTTTTAAAAGAATTTCGGGTCAGTAGAAATCATATGGCAATAGTAGTTGATGAATATGGAGGTATTTCAGGGTTATTAACAATCGAAGATGTTTTGGAAGAAATTGTTGGTGAAATTGATGATGAACATGATCCTCAAGAGCAAGAATTTATAGAAATTTTAAAGAGTACCGATGGGTGTAAATTATACACTGTACAAGCTTTGACGAGAGTTGAAGATTTTAATGATTACTTTAAATGCGACCTTGATCACAGTTCATACGACACAATCGGAGGGCTTGTTGTCAATGAGTTTGGTCGTTTACCTAGAAATGGTGAAAAACTTGTTTTTTCTGATTTCGAATTTACAGTTACCAGAACTCATCGAAGACGTATCGAGATACTTGAAGTAAAAAAATTATAATTAATTTTTAAATTAATTGCTCTAATTCTAAAATGTTGAATAAAATAATATTAAAGAAACATTCTTCTGGCTTCTTTAATGAGACATCTCTTTTATTCTTATTCTTGGGTGCCTCGCTTACTCTAATTTTTCCTCCTTATAATTATTTCTTTTTAGCTCCAATTATAATGGCGATAATTTTTTATGCTTGCATTTCGCTTAAGCCAAAACAAACAGCAATTTATCTTTTTTTCTTTGGTATCGGGTTCAATCTTTTTGGTGTTTATTGGATTTATATTTCTATCCATATATTTGGAAATGCACCTATCTGGGTGGCCATAATTTTGATGATCGCCTTAGTGATTTTAATGTCTTTGTATATCGCTATTGCGGGATTACTTATTTCTTGGCTCGTCGGTAAGCGTAAAATTACACTAATTTTTTTGGGTCCTTCTGTGTGGGTTCTACTTGAGTGGGCAAAAGGATGGATATTTACTGGTTTTCCATGGCTAACGATTGGTTATAGTCAAATTGATACATATCTGGCTGGATGGGCACCAATCTTTGGTGTTTATGGTGTTTCTTGGCTTTTACTATTTTCTTCGTGCTCTTTTTTATTTTTTTGTGTTAAGGCTCGCTTCTATTTAGCTTTTTCTACATTATTGGCGCCTTATTTGGTGGGATATTTTGTATCAGTAGATTTTTGGACTGAAAATTTTGACAAACCCATTGCAGTTAAAATTGTCCAGGGAGGTGTATCGCAGGACTTAAAATGGAAAAAAGAGCAGTTATCGAAAACAATGAATTTATATAGGACAGCAACATTTGAGGCAGAAAAAGATACATTGATTGTTTGGCCTGAAGTCGCCATACCAGCATCTTTGAATATTATTGAACCTTTCATAAATGATATAAGTACTCATATTGGTGAGAACAACAAAAAATTGGCTTTTGGGGTGTTGGAACAACAAAAAAATTCCAATAACTCTTATAACAGCTTGATGTTTTTAGATGATGAAAAAAGGCAGTTTTATAGAAAAAGACATCTGGTGCCATTTGGAGAGTATTTTCCAGTACCTAATTTCATTCGAGAATGGATGAGAATGAAGAATTTACCAAATATTGATTTACTCAAAGGAGAAACAGATCAATCTCTCATACAATACAATGATAATGTAAAAATAGCCTCAGCGATTTGTTACGAAATTGCTTTTGCTTCTGAGCAGCTTAACTTCTTTCCAGATGCAAACTTAATCATCAATATAAGCAATGATGCATGGTTTGGGGATTCTATAGCTCCACATCATCACCTTCAAATAACAAGAATGCGTGCACTTGAAACGGGGCGATATCTGATTAGATCAACCAATGACGGTATAAGCGCATTTATAGATCCAGAAGGTAAAATCGTCAAAAGGTCAGGTCAATTCGATTATGAGATGCTGAATTATGAGATTCATCCAAGGACAGGCTCAACTCCCTTTGTAATTTATGGGAATTGGTTAATTATTCTCTCTTCACTTTTGATTATTTTGATCTCCTTAAGCAGAATCGAACCTGTTAAAAATAGAAAAAAAATATGAAAATGAGATGTTTAGACAAGGTATATATATAATATCCGATCTACAGATAAGACTTTTAAGATGACAATAAAAATAAATCAAAAAGCAACTAATGTCTCATGGCATGAAGGCGAGATTTCTCGACTTGATAGATATGAAATTCTTCCACAGACGGGTGCAACTGTTTGGTTCACTGGCTTATCTGGAAGTGGTAAGAGTACAATTGCGGTCGCTTTAGAGAAGGCGCTGCATAGTGACAGCATTCTGTCATATAGATTGGATGGCGATAATGTAAGAATGGGTATCAATAAGAACTTAGGATTTTCTGAGCAAGATAGAAAAGAAAATATCAGAAGAATTGGTGAAGTATGTAAATTATTTGGTGATGCTGGAATGATCGCCATCTCAAGCTTCATTAGCCCATATAGTGAAGATAGAAATGAAGTAAGAATACTGCATGATGATGCGGACCTAAAATTTATTGAAGTTTTTGTTGATTGTCCTCTCGAAATTGCTGAAGGTCGAGATCCTAAGGGGCTTTATAAAAAGGCAAGAGCAGGAGAAATAAAAAACTTCACAGGAATTGATGACCCTTATGAAATGCCCAATAACCCAGAAATTCATCTAAACAGTCACAAAATGAGTTTAAAAGAAGAGGTGGGCATTATCATTGACTATCTTAAGAATTGCGGTGTTATAAAATTATTATAAATAATGATTAGTATGTATAAATCAGATCACATAGAGAAAGCTGCACAAGATTTTTGGGCTAAAGAAAAATGCTTTGAGTCATCAGAAGAAACTAAAAAGGAAAAGTTTTATTGTCTTACTATGTTCCCTTATCCCAGTGGTCAATTGCACATGGGTCACGTTCGTGTTTTTACAATAAGTGATGTAATTGCGAGATACCAAAGAATGAGAGGCAAGCATGTTCTTCAACCAATGGGTTGGGATGCATTTGGAATGCCCGCAGAAAATGCTGCAATTAAAAGAAATATCCCTCCAGCGAAATGGACATATGAAAATATTGACTATATGAGGGGGCAATTAAAACGTTTGGGTTATGCCTATGACTGGAATCGTGAGATTACCACTTGTGATCCAAAGTATTATAAATGGGAGCAGTGGCTGTTTATACGTCTATTTGAAAAAGGAATGGTCTATAGAAAAAATTCTATAGTGAATTGGGATCCTGTAGATCAAACGGTATTGGCCAATGAGCAAGTAATTGATGGGAGAGGCTGGAGATCTGATGCTGTTGTTGAAAGAAAGGAAATACCTCAGTGGTTTATGAAGATTACAGCCTATGCTGACGAGCTTCTTGAGGATCTTGATAATCTTGAAGGATGGCCAACATCTGTAAAAACGATGCAGAGAAATTGGATTGGCAGATCTGAAGGCATTGAACTTTCATTCGATATCTATGGTAGCTCTTCAAAATTAGAAATATATACAACTAGACCAGATACTCTAATGGGTGCAACTTATATGGCAGTTGCTCCAGAACATCCTCTGGCACTAGAAGCATCTAAAAATGATACTGAAATTGCTGCATTCATCAAAGATTGTAAAAAGAATCATGCGTCTGAAGCAGCAATCGAAACTATGGAAAAAAAAGGTCTCTCATTAGATATTTATGCCATTCATCCTATAACAGGCGAAAAAATACCAGTATGGGTAGCAAATTTTGTTCTAATGGCATACGGAAGTGGAGCTATTATGGCCGTTCCGGGCCATGATCAACGTGATTGGGAGTTTGCAAAGAAATACGATCTGAATATAAAGCAGGTAATAAGACCGAATGATGATGTTGAAGTAAACATTGATAATGCACCCTACGTGGGAAAAGGGATATTGATAGATTCATTAAATTACAGCGATATGACTTCAGATCAAGCTTTTGATCGAATCGCTGATTATTTTGAGTCTACTGGCAAAGGAAAAAGAGTAACTAATTTTCGTTTACGAGATTGGGGCGTGTCTCGTCAACGATATTGGGGTACTCCTATACCAATAATTTATTGCGATGATTGCGGCGCTGTTCCTGTTCCAGAAAAACAATTACCTGTTATTTTACCCGAAGATGTAAAATTTTCAGGAATCGGCTCACCACTCAAAGATATGCCTGAGTTTTATAATACAGAGTGCCCAAAATGTAATAAGAGCGCAAAACGGGAGACAGATACTTTTGATACTTTTTTTGAATCATCATGGTATTTTTCTCGTTATGCATGTCATGATGCCTCATCAGGGATGACGGATGAACGAGAAAGTTACTGGATGCCAGTTGATCAGTATACAGGTGGCATTGAGCATGCAATATTACACTTGCTTTATTCTCGTTTTTTTCAAAGATTGATGAGGGATGAGGGTTTATCTTCAGTCAGTGAGCCATTTACCAATCTCCTAACTCAAGGCATGGTGTTAAAAGATGGAGCAAAAATGTCTAAAGCTAAAGGAAATACAGTTGACCCTCAGGGATTGATTGAAAAGTATGGTGCAGACACCGTTCGTCTTTTTATGATGTCAGCTGCTCCACCAGAACTTGCATTGGAATGGTCGGATGCTGGAGTCCAAGGTGCGTATCGTTTCTTGAATCGTTTATGGAACGCCATCGATTCACATGAGATCATTAAAAATAAAAACTTTTCATGGGAATTATCTGAGTCTCAAAAAAATTTAAGATTTAAGGTTCACTCGACCATAAAAAAAGTTACAGATGATATAGGAAGAAGATATAAATACAACACGGCAATAGCAGGAATTATGGAGCTATTGAATACTTTAAATAAATATCAACCGGTATCACCTGAATGTGATATTTTAAAGCAAGAAGCATTTGAAGCTATTGTTAAACTTCTTTCTCCAATAACACCTCATATTTGTCATGCACTTTGGCAAAAACTGGGTAAAGAAGATCCGCTTATTTATGCATCATGGCCAAATTATGATGAGAATATCTTAAAAAGAAAAGAAATTGAAATTATTATACAGATCAATGGAAAATTGAGAGGCAAATTGAATATTGATGTTGATTCAAAGCAGAAAGAGTTAGAAAGTATGGTTATGTCTAATGATAAAATCATTAAATTTCTTGATGGTAAATCAGTTAAGAAGTTTATTTATGTAAAAGGCAAATTGATTAATGTTGTTATTTAGAAAAACTATCTTAATAACTCTTATTTTTTCTCTTACTTCATGCGGATTTCAGCTAAGACAGTCAATTCTTCAGCTCGAAAAAATTTCAAATGTATTTATTGAGACAAATGATCCAAGAAGTGTATTTTACAGATCTTTAAAAGAAGAATTAATATCAAATAAAGTTCAATTAGCAGAATCAAAATCAGAAGCAAAATCAGTAATTGATATCATTTCAGATGAAACTGGCCGGCGTGTTTTATCAGTGTCAGCCAGGAATATTGCAACCGAATATGAAGTATTTTATCGATTAATATATTCCTATGAAGATCAAAAACAGATGTTAATTAATTCTCAGGAATTGGTATTAACAAGAAATTATACCTTTAATGAGAAATATGTCTTGGGTAAATCTCAAGAAGAAGAAATTTTAATTGAAGCCTTGGCTTCTGATTTGGTTAGAATGATTTTAAATCAAATTTCATCAAAGTAGGTTAATTAGAATTAAATATAACATGAATTTATTTTTACACGATACTTTGGTTGGAAAAAAAACTAGATTCATTCCATTGAATCCAGAGAGAGTGACAATGTATCTTTGCGGCCCAACTGTATATAACTATGCCCATATCGGAAATGCTCGACCTGCAGTAGTTTTTGATTTATTAGCTCGGATAATAAGAGTCAATAACAAGCTTGTTTTTGCAAGAAACATTACTGATGTTGATGACAAGATAAATGCTGCCGCGATTAAAAAAAATATTTCAATTGAAGAAATAACTTCGAAATTTATCAAAGCATATAATGAAGACATGAGTGAACTCGGCGTTAATATGCCAGATATTGAGCCTCATGCTACAAAAAATATCAATGAAATGATCAGTATGATCGAAGAGCTTATTCAGAATGATTACGCATATATCTCTGATGGTCATGTTTTATTTGATGTATCTTCTTATAAAAATTATGGACGGTTATCTCGGAGAGATTTGACAGAAATGGAGGCTGGAGCAAGAATTGAGGTGGCTTCCTACAAAAAATCTCCATTTGATTTTGTCCTTTGGAAACCATCATCAAAAGAACTTCCAGGGTGGGATTCTCCTTGGGGAAGAGGAAGACCAGGCTGGCATCTTGAATGCTCAGCAATGATAAAAAAATATTTAGGTGTCACCATTGATATCCATGCTGGTGGTCAGGATCTAGTATTTCCTCATCATGAAAACGAAATTGCTCAAAGTACATGCGCAAACGGTGGAGAAATCTTTGCTCGTTATTGGCTGCATAATGGATTTTTGAGTATCAATAATGAAAAGATGTCAAAATCTCTCGGGAATATAAGTCTAGTGAGGGATTTGCTAAAAGATTATCCAGGGGAAGTTATCCGTCTTGCCTTATTGAGTGCTCACTATAGACAACCTCTTGAGTGGTCTGATGATACCTTAAAATCAGCAAAAAAGATGCTCGATCGAATATATGGCTCTATTAGAGACATTAAAATAAAAAAATCACATAAAAACAAAATAGATATACCAATATCTGTAATGAATGCATTGTTTGATGATATGAATACCCCGAAAGCATTTGCAGAAATTTTTGATCTTGTTAAGGCATTGAATAAAGAGATAAATGAGAATAAAAAAAGTGAAATTGCATCACAAATTCTTGCTTCTGGACAATTTATGGGATTATTAAAATTTGATCCCAAAATGTGGTTTTCTGACATAAAAAATAAAAGCATTACTGAGAATGAAATAGAGGAATTAATTAATGCCAGAGAGTTAGCTAGATCACAAAAAAACTTTGAAGAGGCAGATTCAATAAGAGCGAAATTAGAAGAAAAGGGAATTATTTTGGAAGATACTGCTAATGGCGTAAGGTGGAGTATTGTTAATTAGTTTTAAGAGAAATAATTATGAATGAGGTAATTAAAAGTCAAGACGAGATTATTGAGGAGTTTATGTTTCTGGATGACTGGATGGATAGATATCAATATATAATTGACCTTGGTAGAAGATTGGAACCCCTATCGGACGAAGAAAAGATAGAATCAAATAAAATCAAGGGCTGTCAATCTCAAGTCTGGTTTGTCCCTGCAATTAATGGAGAAAGATTGATATTTCGAGCTATCAGTGATGCAGCTATTGTATCTGGTTTAATAGCAATATTGATAAAAATATACAGTAATAAGAAACCAAAAGATATTATAGAAGCACCAGTTAATTTTATAAAATCACTTGGTCTAGATCAGCATCTCAGTCCGACCCGAAGTAATGGATTAGCATCTATGATGAAAGCCATAAAGAATTATGCGATACAATATACATAAATTAGTTATTCTTTTTTTGATAAAAATAATAAAAGGCTATCAGAGCTTTATATCGCCAATGTTAGGTAATAATTGCAGATTTTTTCCGACATGTTCGAATTATTGTGAAGAAGCTTTATTAAAGTATGGTCTTATAAGAGGGTCACAATTATCAGTAAAAAGAATTTTCAAATGTCATCCTTGGGGAGGAGAAGGTTGTGATCCCATTCCAGATGAGTAAATTAGGATATTTAGTGTGCGTGAGTCATTTGATGGTTATTAAAATGAGCTGCGGCGAGAAAAAACGAACCGGTTATTGTAATTACCACATCATAAACATTATCTAAATAATTATGAACTAAGGTTGCACCAAGAATTAAAAAAAATGCTCCAAAAAATCCCACTACTAGTATATTTTTATTTCTATGATGCTTAAAGCCATAATACAATGCGATCGCACTTATAGGTATTACAAAGAACAACATAATGGCATGAAAATGATAATTATAATAACTACCAAATACTGGTAACGATATGGTTAAAATAGGAAAAACCAGACACTGAAACAAGCAGGCAACAGACATCCAAATTGATATCCTATCAAGACGTTTTGTTCTATTATGGAGTTTATTCATCCGAGATTTTTAGAGGAACAGTAAATTTATTGTTACATTGTAACATTAAATTTAAAGAGAGAAATATTTTTTGAGATATAAATATGAAGAAAGAATTACTTAAAATAATTTGCTGTCCGATCACAAAGGAACCACTTCAAATTATAGATAAAGATCTCCTTGAGAGATTGAATGAATTAATTGTCAAAGGTGCGTTAAAAAATGAAGAGGGTGAGGTCCAAAAAAATGAAATTCAAGAAGCATTAATTACGACAGACAAGAAAAGAATTTATTTAATTAGAGATGGTATACCTGTATTGATGTCAAACTTATCAATAAATATAAGTCAAGCTAGGGTTAAATAGCATCTTTTTATATTAACTATGATTTATGAAGATCTCACAAGATAATTTATCCTCAGAATTAAATCGTGAATTGTTCAAATTTTATCTGGTATCAGGAGATGAGTATTTATTAGTTCAAGAATCAATAGAATTAATTAGATCTGCTGCCAAAAAAGAAGGTTTTTTATCGAGAGAAATTTATTATCAAAATGATACCTTTGATTGGAATGATATTCTCGCATCGTCCTCTAATCTCTCATTATTCTCAGAGAAAAAAATTATTGAAATAAAATTGAGTACCCTGAGACTCGGAAGATCAGGCTCTCAATCTATTATTAATTTGATTGAAGGATGCGGCGATGAACTGATGATTATTGTTTCATCACCGAAGCTGGATAGAGCGGCTCAGTCATCAAAATGGGTTAAATTGTTTCAAAGTGACGGAGGATCTCTTCAGATATGGCCAATTCAAGGCGATCGATTAAAAGCTTGGTTAAGAATTCGGATGAAAAAAGAAGGATTGATTGCAGATAGAGATGCTATTGGAGTTTTAGCCAATAGGGTTGAAGGAAATTTATTGGCTGCTTCACAAGCAATTGAGAAATTAAAACTCTTACTAGAAGATAATCATGTTAACGAGGATGATATACAAAAAGTAATTGCAGATAACAGTCGATACAGCGTTTTCCAGCTCATTGATGAAACCATGAAAGGCAATCTTAAGCTTGGATTAAAAATCCTTTCTCAAAATAAAAATGAAGATAAAGAAGCATTCTTAATTATTGCAGCAATAACTAGAGAGTTACGTTCTCTGTCAAGAATAGCGAACTCTATTGAAAATGGAGTAAGTCGATCTTATGCATACAGAAATAATGGCGTTTGGGATTCAAGAAAAGGCATTGTTAATTCTTGTTTGTCCCGACATAATACTAGTGATTTTTTGCGAATGATCAAATTGTGCTTGAACGCTGATAATGTAGCAAAAGGTCAAAAAAAAGGAGAAGTTTGGCAATTAATTACTAATATCATAATTGATCTAGCTTCTCACAATCTGGAAGCATAATTTATGAAAATCATATTCGAGAAAAATATATGAATCCAATTGGGGTATTTGGAGGAACTTTTGATCCTATTCACTATGGTCACTTAAGGACCGCTTATGAGATGTTGCAGGCATTAAAGTTCGATGAGGTAAGATTTATGCCTTGTGGAAAACCTCCACACCGAAATGAGCCGAGAGCTGATAGTACGGTAAGGCTATCAATGGTCACAGCTGCGATTCAGGGTCAAAAAGGTTTTATAGTTGATGATAGAGAGATAAATAGAGAGGGACCCTCATATTCTGTAGACACACTCAAAACACTTAGAACCGATTTTCCGCTAAGATCACTTGGACTTATCGTAGGTATGGATGCATTCTTAGGGTTACCAGAGTGGTATCAGTGGCGCGAAATTCTTGAGTTATCTCATATAGTTGTTGCTCATAGACCGGGATGGCGAATGCCAGACATGGGGCCATTAGATGAATTATTGAAAGAAAGAGGGACTCATCGTGTAGATGATTTGCATCAATCTAAATCTGGGTATATTTATATTCACGAAGTAACACAACTTGAAATATCCTCAACGGATATTCGAACACTAGTCAGATCAGGAAGAAACCCTAGATTCTTGACGCCTGCTTCAGTTACTAAAATAATAAATGATAGTAAGTGCTATAAAAATAAATTAACGAACTAGAAATTATGGATGCATCAAAACAGACAGACACAATAATTGAAATTCTAGAAGAGAATAAAGCCTCAGATATTACGAAAATTGATGTTCAGCATCTGACATCTACAGTGGATTTTATGGTTATTGCTAATGGGACATCAACTCGACATATAAAGGCGCTATCAGAAATCGTCTTAAGAGAATCAAAAAAAATTAAAATTACATCAATTGGTATAGAAGGTGAGGATGGAAGCGATTGGATTTTAATTGATTTCCAGGATTTTTTGGTTCATTTGATGATTCCAAGAATAAGAGAATTTTATAATATAGAAAAGCTCTGGCAATTTAATTCAATGGAAAATAAAAAAATATCTGAATAAGAAGAAATAGCTGATGCATATTCACCTTATCACCGTAAGTTCAAAGCAGAAAAAATGGGAAAAATTGGCGTTTGATGATTATAAAGCAAGACTTCCTTCGAAATGGCGCTTCCAAATAGATGAGATCAGTACAATTAGACGAAAAAAAAACGAATCAACGTCAAATGTAGTAAAAGAGGAAAGCAAAAAAATATTAACCAAAATAAAATCAAATGAATCAATAATAGTTCTAGATGAAGAAGGTGAAAATTTTACTACAAAAGAGTTGTATCTGAGGTTGCAATTGTTAAGCACTGTAAACAGTAATCTTTGTTTTGTGATTGGAGGGCCTGATGGTATTTCAGAGGAATTGAAGCAAAAAAGCTCAATGAAGTGGTCGTTAACAAATTTAACATTACCACACGGGTTAGCAAAAATAGTATTTATAGAGCAAATTTATCGTCTTTGGACATTGGAGTCCCATCACCCTTACCACAGGTACTAGAGAGAATTTTAATTCGAGCGAATGCAATCTCTTGTATACTAACAATTAAAATAAATGAAAATTAATTTAAAAAATCTTTCCTCTGCACTGATTATTTTTTTGGTAATTTCTTTTCTATTATCAGCGGCTGTCATAAGGACAGTTGTTCCTAAGATCGATGAATACAGCGAGGACTTAAAAAGCTGGATAAATGGTGGAAGTTCCTATGAAATTGATTTTTCAGCTGTAAATGCAAGATGGACATTCAGTGGTCCAGAATTGATATTCGATTATCCGCGTTTAGTAGAAAAGAATTCAAAAATTACTATCCTAAGTGCCGATCAACTATTAGCTGAAATTGGAATCATTGATTTTTTATTAGGACGTTCGCTTGCCTTTGATCATCTGAAACTAAGCAACCTTGATATTATCCTTGAATATTCCACTACTCATGGGCTTTCTGTCCAGGGCAAAGAATATAAAGATCTTTTAGCTCTTTTTAGTATAGGTGAAAAAAAAATCGAGGAATTTAAAATTGAAGGTGATGCATTAAATGTGAGCATCAAATTAACTTCCTTGAGTAAAGAGTTTGATTTATTTTTACCTATCACAACTATAGAAATTAATGAAAATGAACTTTTGTTTGATACAAGGTTTGATTTACCAGAGAGCTTTGGTAAAACAATGTTATTTTCAGCGACCAAAAGACTGCTGAGTGAAGATAACTCTTCAGCATGGAGTTTGTATGTTGAGGGAGACGGCTTAAGCTTATCTCAATGGTTGAATTTAACTTCTTTTAAATATGATCGTGATTTAAGCGGATTAATCAATTTGGATTCGTGGATGGAATTTGATCATGGTCGTTTGCAAAAAGTAACTTCAGATGTGTCTATAGTGGATTTAAAAAATAGTGCCGATGTAAATTCTCCAATTGGCATAAGTTCTCGTCTTGAGTTTTCTAGAAACGATTTTGGTTGGCTAGCTGTTGCTGATAAATTCCAATTTGAATCTGAGGGTAGATATACTCCAGAATCACGAATAGAAATTCAAGCCTACGAGAGCAATTCTAATGATAATCTCACTTTAGATTCTAGTATTTCATATATTGCTCTTGAAGATTTGAGGATTTTATCTGGTTGGTTGAGAGTTGATTTTTTGGAGAATATATTAAAATATAATCCAAACGGAATCCTAAGAGATGCAAGTCTTAATATTTCAAATATTGATGATATAAGTTCAAGATTTGATTTTTCAACACGACTTAGCGATGTAAATATAGAGATCCCAATAAAAAAACACAGTGTGACAAATATAATGGGATTAAATGGCGAATTTTTCCTTAATCAGACAGGAGGTAGGATTAATCTAGAATCGCAGAATCTCAGATTAAAATCTGACGATTTTATTGATGATGATTTAAGTCTGAGTAATATTGGAGGTTCTATAATTTGGCGAGAAAACTCTGAAGGTATTGTTTTTCTCTCTGACCAAATTGTTATGAAAAACTCATATTTTGATATGTCATCGAGTTTAGAGATTACATGGCCTAAAAATAAAAAATTACCATATGTTGATATAGAGAGTTTTTGGAATATTGATGATGTAGTGCCTTTTAAAAGATTGCTTCCAAAAAAATACATAAACCCTAATTTATATGATTGGATACAAGAAGCTTTCTTATCTGGAAGCGTTAAAAATGGAAAAATGAAAATTGCTGGAATGTTGGAGAATTTTCCCTTCAAGGAGCGAACTGGAATTTTTCAAGTCAGAGCAAAAGCTGAAGATATGGTTCTTAATTATGCAAGAAACTGGCCTGATGCTAAAATTATTTCAATGGATTTTGAGTTAGACTCCGACCATATATTTTCTCTAAAAAATCAATCCATTCATGCTGGGATGATTATGGAAAATGCAATGCTGGAAATCAAAGATCTTAGTGAACCTGAGCTTAGTATAGTATCCAATGCATCATCAGATCTAGAAACGATTAATAATTTTCTTGTTTCAACGCCGATCGATGATTATTTTGGTGGAATGCTGAGAAAAATGAGCTTCTTAGGTACAGCAGAATATGATGTTGATATTAAAATGCCACTTAGACTAAAAGAAAGAGAGAAATATAATTTTATAACTGGAGTTAAATTTTATGATTCTTCTATTGATGTTGAGGAGCTAGATCCTGTTATTTCCAATTTAAATGGCTTTATTTCCATATCAAGAAAAAATATCTTTACAGATAATTTAAATGCCAGATGGCTTGATTCTGATGTCAAGATAAGTGCTTCGAGAGCCCCAGAAGATGATTTATTTCTAAATAGCATTGTCAGTATAAAAGGAAAAACATCGACTAAAAAGATTGAGGATCAATTCAATTTATCATTTGACGAAAAAGTTTCAGGAACCAGTAATTTTGAAGTAAATCTTAATATACCAAAATATGATCTTGATAATCCCTCACCTTTCTTTATAAATGTCAGTGCTGATCTTGATCATATAAGTATCAATCTTCCAGAACCATTTAAAAATTTAAGTAATTCAAAAAAAATATTGGATTTAAATATTTTTTTCCCAGAGAAGGATTTGATTTCTTATAGAGGTGGGATTGATACAGATATCAGCTGGAATTTGAATTTTAAGAATGAAATAAATGATTGGAATTTTGAAAGAGGAAGCCTAGTTTTAGGGGCAAAAGATTACTCTGATTCAAATTCAAGAGGTTTACACATTAGAGGTGAAACAAAATATTTTGACTTTGAAGAGTGGGAGCAACCATCAGAATCAAGTAACAAAAAACAGGATAACCTTTATAAAAATATAATTAGATCTGCTGATGTTAGAGTAGGAAATCTCATGATTTTTGGACGTTCTTTCCCAAACCAACGCATAATTGTGAACAAAGGGTCCACTGATTGGATAATTGAGACTGAAGGTGAAAAAGCAGATGGTAATATAAGTTTGCCATATACAATCAATTATGATGATCCATTAAATATCGATATGAATAAACTTTATATTGGCGATGTTGAGAAAGAATGGGGGTCAACTAATGCCGACCCTTTGGATTACCCATCAATTAATATTGAGATTGATGATTTTTCTTATTCAAATTATCGATTGGGTTCATTGAAAGCAAGTTTTCTTAAAACTGAAGATGGATTGCGTGCAAGAGATTTAATTTCGGTTGATCAAAGTTTTTCAATTGAAGGAGATTTTGGTTGGATTATTGATGATCAGTCAGAAATTGGTTCTACGACATATGTTAAAGCAGTACTCAAAAGTAATGACGTGTCAGACACGCTATCAAAACTGGATTATCAGCCTATTATTGATAGTGATGACTTGGAGTTAAATATCGATGTAAAATGGGAGGGAGGGCCCAATCGAGATTTTTTAAATGAACTCGATGGTAAATTCGATGTTCAATTGGGTTCAGGCCAACTAGAGGAAGTTGAACCAGGTGCTGGACGTGTCTTTGGTTTATTAAGTATTGTAGCATTACCAAGAAGATTGTCTCTGGATTTCAGGGATGTAATTGAAAAAGGATTTGGTTTTGATGAAATACTTGGTTCATTTGAGGTTACCAAAGGAAGAGCCAGTACTTGCAATCTAAGTTTAAAGGGTCCCGCGGCTGATGTTGGTATTATTGGTAGTGTTGATTTAGCTCAGATGAAATATAATCAATCAGCGATTGTCAGTACAAATTTTGGAAATACTTTGCCATTGGTAGGAGCTGTTGTCGCTGGCCCTCCTGCAGCAGCCGCACTTCTTGTATTTTCGCAAATTTTCAAGAAACCGTTACAAGAAATGGCTCAGATTTATTATGATATAAAAGGATCATTTGAAGATCCAGATGTCAAAAACACATCCGCGTCATATTTCTCTTTGTTGAGTGAAGAATTTAAGTGCTCTCAATAAAATTACAAACATTTTTTTCATTATCTATTAGTTCGAAATTATTTTCTGGATAACTCTAAGTTTTTCTTCTCTCTCTTCTTTATCTTCACCAATAACTGATATGTGACCTAACTTACGACCTGGTCTTTCTGTTTTACCGTAATCATGCAAGAAAAAATCTTCTTTTAGTTGTTGTATATCAGAAGGAATAGTGCCAATAAGATTCTCCATTCCAATAAATCCATTTTCAGAAGTGTCTCCAAGCTTCATATTCAAAATAGCACGGAGATGATTTTCAAATTGACTGGTTTTTGCACCCTCAATCGTCCAGTGACCTGAGTTATGGACCCTCGGAGCATATTCATTGGCAATAACATGATCATTTTTTACAAATAACTCGAGAGCTATAACTCCAACATAATCTAGTTTTGATAATAGATCAGAGAGATAGGAGAATGCTTGCTTAGATATCGATTCATCAACATTAATTGTTCTAGATGTTCTTAGAATACCGTTTTTATGTGTATTATGGGTCAAAGGGTAAAATATACTTTCTCCTCTTTTGTTTCTTGCCCCTATCGCAGATATTTCATAATTAAAATCAATCTTTTTCTCTGCTATCAAATCCATTTCTTCATAGTTAATCAATATCTCATTCAAACTTTTTTCGTCATTTATAAAAGATTGTCCTTTTCCGTCATAACCAAACCTCCTGGTTTTAAGTATAAATGGAAAACCCAGTGAGCTTTTAGCATCCAATAAATCTGATTTTGTGGTAACTGACATGTACTTAGCGACAGGGATATTGAGGGAGTCAAATAACTGTTTTTCTTTTAATCGATCTTGTGCAATTTCCAGAGCTTTTGATGAAGGAAATACAGTATTAGGATTTAAAGTATTGATTGATTCTACTGGTACATTTTCAAATTCATAAGTTATTACATCAGTTAAAGAATCTAGCCTCCTAATTCCTTCTATATCACTAAATTCTTGATTTATAACTTTACCTATTTTTTTAGCTGGAGAATTCTTATTCGGATCTAGGAATATGCATTCATAATTAAGTTTTTTTGCTGCTTCCCCGAGCATTAATCCCAATTGCCCAGCACCAATAATTCCTATTTTCATTTTCTTGGATCACTATTTTTTAAAACCATATTTGTTTGATTTGTTCTAAACGCATCAAGTTTTTTTGCGATGATAGGATCATTGATTGAGAGAATAGATGCTGCTAATAATGCTGCATTTTTTGCACCAGCGTTTCCAATTGCAAGAGTGCCTACTGGTATACCAGCTGGCATCTGATTTACAGATAACAGGGAATCCAAACCTTTCATTGTTTTTGATTCAATAGGAACACCCAAGACAGGAATAGAGGTTTTTGATGCAGTCATCCCTGCTAAATGCGCTGAACCGCCAGCACCCGCAATAATTATTTCTATTCCTTTTTTTCTAGCTGATTCAGCGAAAGAATAAAGAAGGTCTGGCGTTCGATGAGCTGACACGACTTTAACATCATGTTCAATATCAAGTTCATTTAACATTTCACTTGTATGTTGCATAGTCGGCCAATCTGATTTTGATCCCATAATGATGCTAATTTTTGGTTTCTTCATAGTTCTTTATTCTTGGTTGATTTGTAGAAATTTAATTTTTTATTCTAATGTATTTGATATGAATTTCTAGTAATGAGAAAAATTAGTCACTTAAATTTGATAATTCTTCAAAAATTATTTTGAAAAGCTCTCTTTTAAGTTTGGTATCTCTATCCTTTTTTGTATTTTGCTCTATCGCTTTTAGTTTAATTTTAATTGATGGATTTTCTTCGCCAACAAAGTAATGATATTCATTGAGACCGATTGTTTTCTTATGGATTATTCTATCTCTCCAAAACTCTGTGTTTTTAAAAATCTTTTTTTCTAAATTTGATTTTGTGTTGGTTTTTTTTATTACTTCTCTAATGTGAGATATATTTTCATGTTTTATCAACTTTCCAATAAGTTTTTTTTGTCTGTCGAGCGCGCCTTTTTTTTTAAGTTTTTTAGCGAGTGAAATTGCATCAATGAGTTCATTACCAATATTCATCTCATTGATAATTTCCTCAGGAATTGAAATAAGTTTTTGACCTAATTCTTGAATCTTGTGATGTTGGCGTTTTTTTTCAGACTTACTTTTCATAAACAAGAATATATGTATAAATTTTTTAGCTAGTTAAGCTGTCTCTTGCCTCTTTGTATTTATTAAGAGTGTTAACTATTATGTCTTTGGGTAATTCTGGGGCTGGCGCGACCTTATTCCAGGACAATGTCTCTAAATAATCCCTCAAGTATTGCTTATCATAACTTGCTGGACTTTCTCCTAGCTTATACGTTTTTTCAGGCCAAAACCTTGAGGAGTCGGGAGTTAAAATTTCATCAATAAGATATAGTTTTCCATTGCTATCCTGACCGAATTCAAATTTAGTATCTGCAATTATAATTCCTTTCGATCGAGCATAAATGGAGGCTCGTTTATATATCTTTATTGATATTTCTTTTACTTTTGATGCTAAATCCTCACCTATAATTGATTCTGTTTTTTGGTAGTTAATATTTTCATCATGATCACCAGAATTAGCTTTAGTCGCTGGTGTAAATATTATTTGAGGTAGTTTCTGGGCTTTTTGAAGATTATCAGGTAACTCTATTCCGCATATTTTTTTATTTTTTTTATAATCACTCCATCCTGAGCCAATTATATATCCTCTAACAACAGACTCGATTGGGAGTGGTTTAAGTTTTTTAACAATTATTGACCTTTCTTTTAATTGTTCTATTTCTTTTTTATTTTCAACGAAAGAATCAATTTTTAAGTTTGTCAGGTGATTGGGGATTATGTCCTCCATCATTCGAAACCAAAAATTAGAGAGTTGAGTAAGGATGATCCCCTTTCCAGGAACGGGATTTGGCATTACTACGTCATAAGCAGATAATCTATCAGTTGCGACGATCATGAGATAATTATCATCAATATCATAGATATCTCTGACTTTACCTCTTGCTAGAAGACTAAGATTTGATACTTTAGATTTAAACATTGTTTTCACTAATAAATAAAATTCTCTCAAGAAGAATGGTTTTCACCATGGAATTTTCACTAGGCTTTAAGATTCTACAATAAAAAAGATCAAGAGATTCGCATAAATTCTATTCTACAAAAATCATTAATGAAAATATCTAATTATTTGGTTAACATGTAACTAACATATTTATTCTGGCTACTAATAATGCAACCTTTTATAGCACCTTCAATACTTTCAGCGAATTTTGCTTGTCTTGGAGAAGAAGTTAATAATGTATTGGAGGCTGGTGCTGATATTATTCATTTTGATGTCATGGATAATCATTTTGTTCCAAATCTGACGATAGGTCCACTCGTCTGTGAGTCCCTTAGAGCTTATGGTGTGAATGCTCCTATTGACGTGCACCTAATGACTGAGCCCGTCGATAGTTTGATTAAAGATTTTGCAAATGCCGGAGCAACTTACATAACTTTCCATCCCGAAGCAAGCAAGCATCCTCATCGTTCGCTAGCACTCATAAAAGAACTAGGTTGCCAATCTGGCTTAGTATTAAGTCCTGGAACTCCTCTAAGTTATCTTGAGCATCTTATTGATGAGCTGGATATGGTGTTGATTATGTCAGTAAATCCTGGTTTTGGAGGACAGTCTTTTATTGAATCTTCTATTCAAAAAATTAAATCATTAAGAGCTCTCATCGATAACACTAAATCAGATATCCGTTTGGAGGTTGATGGTGGTGTAAAAATTGATAATATTTCCAAGATTGCTAAAGCCGGGGCAGATACTTTTGTTGCTGGATCAGCTATTTTTGGTAGTGATGACTATTTTAAAACAATTACCGCAATGAGATCTCAGATAGAACTTGGTTTGAAATAATAAGCAATACCTTAAAAATAATAAGCTGTTTTTGTCATAATTTTAGAGGTAATTTTCATTGTATTTCGAATGAATTCTGGAAGTTTTGCGGCTCCTGCTTTTTTAGCATTTTCTCCATGCTCTTCCTCTTCTATGCGCATTTGTTCAACAATTCTTCTGCTTTTTTCATCTTTCTCAGGAAGCAAATTAAGATGTTTTGTTAAATGATCACTAACCTGTTTTTCTGTTTCCTCAATGAAACCTAGTGACCATTTGTCGCCAAAATATCCAGATGCAGCTCCAATTATGAATGATCCTGCATACCATACTGGACTGAATCTGCTGGTTTTTTCCCCAAGCTCTTCAACTCTTTCTTTGCACCAATTAAGATGATCAAGTTCTTCATCAGCAGCTTCTTCCATTTGATTTTTAATCGAAAGATTATCAGTGAATACAGCATGCCCTTGATATAAACCTTGTGCAGCAACCTCACCAGCATGATTTATTCTCATCAGTGCCGCTGCATGGGATTTTTCAGAGGTAGTAAGGTCATTTTCCGGAGTGTCTTTAGCGGGATTCTCTCGAAATTCTTTTTTTTGATTTGACTCAATCAGCAATCTAATTTCGTCAATTGATGAAATTAGATTATCTAGAGGGCTTCTTGATTTTTTATTCATAATGAAATTGTATATTATTTTGTTGTTAAATTTTAAATTATTCTTCTGGAATTAACCAAAAATTTTATTAAAACTACAATTAAAATTAGCTGTATGTTTGCAATGCTTAGGCACCTGCAGTAAAATTTCGCGCCTTATTGGTTTATTCCTGATTTTTGTTTAGAGTGACCATAGATATTTACTACTTTTTTTAAAAAAACTATAAAAATTGGACATTGGAATGAAAACATTTTCAGCAAAAAGTGATGAAGTTGACCGTAAATGGTATCTCATTGATGCAACTGGAAAAACACTAGGAAGGCTAGCCGCTGATATTGCCTCAAGATTAAGAGGGAAGCATAAAGTTGAATATACTCCTCACGTCGACACTGGTGACTACATAGTGGTAATTAACGCAGAAAAAATAAGAGTTACGGGTAATAAATTACAAGATAAAAAATATTATCGCTATACAGGCTATATAGGGAATTTAAAATCTATCTCTTTGGAAAAACTACTCAAAGAAAAACCAGAGAGAGTGATCCAGAAAGCAGTAAAAGGAATGTTGCCGCGTAATCCACTGGGTAGGAAAATGTTCTCAAAATTAAAAGTATTCTCTGGGCCTGATCATGATCATGTTGCCCAGCAACCGATTCCACTAGAAACAAATATTTAAGGAAAAATTGATGGCAGATACACAACATTATGGGACTGGTCGAAGAAAGACATCAACTGCACGAGTTTTCATAAAGCCAGGAAAAGGTGATATCACGGTTAACAAAAAGCCTTTAGATATTTTCTTTGGTAGAAAAACAGCACAAATGATAGTCCGTCAACCACTGGAGTTAACTTCATTAAAGGAAAAATTTGATGTGAATGTTACTGTCAAAGGCGGAGGAATAACTGGGCAAGCAGGAGCGATAAGGCATGGTCTTACACGTGCCATTATGAAATATGATGAATCACTTAGACCGAGTCTAAGAAAAGCCGGTTTTGTCACCAGAGATGCCCGTGAAGTTGAGAGGAAAAAAGTTGGACTAAGAAAAGCTAGACGAGCAACTCAATTCTCCAAGCGTTAATTTCATATAACATCAATATGACAGAAATTATTAGAGCAGATCGAAGTCATATTACTGAATTATCTTATCTATTTAATTCATATAGAGTTTTTTATGAGCAGCCATCTGATATAGAAAAAGCAGGTAAATTTATTGAAAGCAGAATAAATAACGGTGAATCAACTATATTTGTATGCTATGAGAAAGGTCAAAAATTAGATGGTTTTGTGCAATTATATTCATCGTTTTGTTCCGTTAGTGCAGGGCCGATTTTAATTCTCTATGATCTTTTCGTAAGAGAAGAAAAAAGAGGACAGGGATATGGCAGAGCTCTTATGGATAAGGCAACAGAATACGCAAAATCTAATGATTATCAGAGGCTGGAATTATCAACCGCTCTTGATAATGTTATCGGGCAGAAATTATACGAATCACTTGGATATATCAAAGATAATGAGTTCTATCATTACTCTCTTGAAGTTAAATAGCCATATAATTTTTTCTCGAAGATGGTCTATTTTTCAGTTCTGATTTCGCTGACTCCGTCATCATTTGATAAGAGTAAAATATCAGCTTTTCTCTTTGCAAATAAACCAACTGTTACTACACCCGTTATTTGATTTATATTTTCTTCCATAGTTAATGGATTGACGATATCTAAATTATGTACATCAATTATCTCATTCCCATTGTCGGTAATGAAATTTTCTCTAAAAATTGGCTGACCTTTTCGCGCTATTATCTCTCTTGAGACATACGACCTCGCCATCGGGATTACTTCAATAGGCAGTGGGAATTGACCGAGTTTATCCACAAGCTTCGAATCATCAATTATGCAAATAAATTTTCTTGATGAGGATGCAATTATTTTTTCCCTTGTTAATGCGCCACCACCACCCTTGATTAAATGAAGATTTTTTGTGGCCTCATCAGCACCGTCAATATAGAGATCCATATTTCCAAAATCACTCAGCGGCTGAACATCGAAACCCTTGGATTTGAGAAGTCGCTCTGTTTCAAGTGAACTTGACGCTATTCCTGATATCTTATTTCTAACATCAGGAAGCATCTCAATTAGAAAGTTAACTGTTGATCCTGTTCCCATACCAAGAATGCAATCATTATGTATGTATTCAATTACTGCTTTAGCTACGTTGAATTTTTTTGTATTTTGGTCCATGGATTATAATCTATATCCTTTAAAAGTAGCTGTCTAGTTGAACTCATTTAACTCAGTGACAATAGCAGATAATTTAACATCCCAACATTCAGGTTTTATCTTTTCAACTTTTTGACATTCAAAAGCAACGCCAATTAGTAGTGGGTATTTGTTTTTGGTATTTTTTTTATATTTAAATTTTCTATCATAGAAACCACCTCCCATTCCAATTCTATTTTTTTTTTCATCAAATGCCACAATCGGAACTACAACAATATCGAGTTTATTTGCATCTATAATATCCTCGGATAAAGGCTCATGAATTCCAAATTTATTTTTTACCATGTTTGAATTTAGAGTCATTTTTACGAAATCCATTGCATATTCTTGCTTGATTTTCGGTACGTAAAGATTTTTATTTGTTTTATGTATAGAGCTTATTATTATATCGGTAGATACTTCATATTCAGTTGATAGGTAACAACCTATATTGTTCGCATCCTTGAAATACTTAGATGTGATAATCTTTTGTGAGATGTCATTTGATGCTTGTTTTATGAAATCCTTTTTCAGCGCCTCTCGATTGGATTTTGATATATTTCTGATTTTATCTTTTTTGTGTGACATAAAAATAGAAGCCTCCCGTTGATGCCGTTGCATATCGTCGCTCTCGAACCAGAGATTCAAGTGGGGTAATTCGAGTTCACAATAGGCAATCTATATGGATAGTTTTGCACAAATGATCCCAAAGAACATAACCCCGAGACATATAATTAGGATCGAAGGTACCAGTTACACATCGAACACCACAGGAGACAATTTTAGATTTTAATCCAGAAGTTACTACAATTCTAGTTGCTTATTTCCACCCAAGATCGAATCTAACCTATCGGCCATTATTTTTAGACGGTTCCCCAGAGAGCTCTCAATTGCTTTGTCTTTCGACTCCGCTTTAATAAGATCATGAGCCATATTTAGCGCGGCCATCACTGCAATTCTATCGAGCCCGACCACTTTTCCACTATCTCTGATTTCTCTCATCTTTCTATTTAGGGTTTCAGCTGAGTCCAAGAGAGCGTTTCGCTCACTTGCCAGGCATGAGATTTGATATTCTTTTTCGAGTATTTTTACACTGACGTGTGCATACATTTCACTCATTCACTGCTCCTATGCTTATGAATTTCGAAATCAACCTTGTTCCATTGATTTTAGCCTGACAATCATTGCTTCTACACGAGCTCTAACTTGCTCATTTTTTTGGACCATTGAGGCTCGTTCATGAGATAAAGTTTCTTGTTTTTCTTTTAGAGATTTATTTTCAGTCTGCAATTGATTACAAATCTCAACAAGATCATCAAGTCTTTCTTCAAGTCTTTTTAAATCATTTTCAAAATTTAGATTAATATTTTTTTCCATATCACTAATATAAAGATCACGATCGATATAATCAATCTTGTTTCGATATTTTTATCTGGTTTGAAGGTTATTAAAATGAGAAAATTAACATATGAAAATGAGCGCTTATGAGTAATTTGAATATTAATTATAATCATCTGGAAATTAATCTTAGAGAATGTGGTTCCGACTGGTTCGCCTCTCAGTGTCACGGACTAATCTGTGCTCGACTTTCTGTTCTTGGGCCAAGCTCTTTGGGTCTATGTTTGGAGCAAATATTTGAGCATACAGATGAGGAAACCCCAAAATTAAAAATCTGCAAAGAAAATATAAATGATCTCTTTAAAATGACCTGGTCTCAATTAGATGGGAGGCAGTCAGATTTTGAAATTTTTCTCCCAGATCATGATGATTTGATCAAAGATAGAACAGCTTCATTATCCCAGTGGTGTGATGGATTTTTGCATGGAATTGTTACCGGTAAAAATACAGAAAAACTAAAAGAACTTCTCAACAAAGAACCCATTAATATTGTCATAAAGGATATGGTCGAAATGACTCGAGCGTCCGTAGATGATTCATTTGATGATGAAGAAAATGAGAAATTTTATACTGAAATTTATGAATATATTCGTGTGAGCATACAGTTAATTTACGAAGAGCTGACAGATTTTCGAGAAACTATAAAAATTGATATTCATTGAGAGGTTCAGATAAATACAGAGATCTGATAAATAAAATCATTAATATGAAGATAGAATTTGAAAAAAGAAGAAAGCAGATAATGAAGATGGTTGGTTCAAATGCTGCGATAATAATTCCTTGCGCGATGCCATGCACAAGAAGCAGGGATGTTGATTATCTTTTTAGACAAGACAGCGATTTCTATTATTTATCAGGATTTGAAGAACCCAATTCTCTCATTGTATTGATTCCTGAAAGAGCAGAGGGTGAATTTATTCTATTTTGCAAAAACAAAGATAAACTAAAAGAAAAATGGGATGGACCCATATCGGGTCCTGAAGGTGCCATTATGAATTATGATGTTAATGAAGCCTATCCAATTGAAAAAATCGATGAAATTCTGCCAAAACTAATCTCTGAAAAAGAGTTTTTGTACTGTCCAGTAAACATAAATAGAGAATTTGACCAAAGTATTAATAATTGGATCAAAAATAACAACAAAAAAAATAATTGTAATCCTGAAATTATTACTGTTTCCCATTTACTTCATGATATGCGCCTTTTTAAAAGTCAATCAGAAATAAGCATTATGAGAAAAGCTGCAAAAATTGCAGCAATTGCTCACAGAAGAGCAATGACGATTGTTAAGCCGGGTATGTATGAATTCGAGCTGGAAGCTGAATTTATTCATGAATTCAGAAAATATAACGCTAACCATTCGTACAATCCAATAGTGGGCGGAGGAAAAAATGCGTGTATTCTTCATTATATATCGAATGATTCTATTCTAAATGATGGAGATCTTGTTCTAATTGATGCTGGATGTGAACTCAGTTATTATGCTTCTGATATTACTCGAACATTTCCTATCAATGGAAAATTTTCCCCCGAACAGAGAGATATTTATAATATCGTCCTCAGTGCTCAAAAAGCAGCAATTCTCAAAGTAAAACAAGGAAATCAATTTAATGAACCACATGATATTGCAGTAAAGATAATTACTGAAGGACTTAAAGACATTGGTTTGTTGAGAGGGTCACTTTCAAGTTTGATTGAAAAGAGAGCATATAATCGATTTTTTATGCATAGGACTGGGCACTGGATAGGGATGGACGTTCATGATGTTGGTGATTATATGGTAGAGGATCAATGGAGACTCTTTGAAAACGGCATGGTGACTACTATTGAACCAGGAATTTATATTGATGATGACGAAGATATTCCTAAGAACTTCAGAAATATTGGGATAAGAATTGAGGATATGGTTTTAGTGAAAAATAATACACCGGATATTCTCAGTAAAAATATTGAAAAAGAACTGAATAATATTGAAGATATTATTAAAAACTGATGAAAAAAAATAATCAAAATAGATTTGATGTCATAATCGCGGGAGGAGGCATGATTGGGGTCTCAATGGCTCTTGCTATATCATCATTTGGCTTAAAGATTGGTCTTGTAGAAAAAGTTGAACGAGATGAAAATAATCAGCCAAGTTTTGACGATAGATCGACTGCATTATCGAGAAGCAGTCAAAATATGTTTGAAGCTTTGGGTATCTGGGAGAAAATAAGACAAGCCTCCACACCAATAAGGGCTATTCATGTATCAGATAAGGGCCGATTTGGATTTTCTCATATCTCAGCAAAAGAAGAAAAAGTTGAAGCTTTGGGGTATGTGGTAATTAATAGAGTTCTCGGAAGTGTTTTATTGGAAGAGCTAGAATCAAAGAATAATATTACTGTTTTTTGCCCAGAAACGATAATTTCGATAGACGAAAAAGAAAAGCTTTGTGAATTAAAATTAAGATCAGAAGATAAAAATCCTTCAATGAGTAAAATTAAATCAAAAATGTTGATTGTTGCTAGTGGTGCTAAATCAGGTTTACATCGAATGCTTGGAATTGGCGCAAATGAAATCAAATACAGTCAGGACGCAATAATTGGAAATGTTCAAACAGAGATACCCATAGATAATCGAGCTTTTGAGAGGTTTTATGAATCAGGATCAATAGCTTTTCTTCCAATTGAAAATAATAGATCAGCTTTTATTTGGGTGTTACCAGATAATCAGTCACGAGCCATGATGAATTCTTCTGAAGAGGATTTCATAGGGTCACTTCAGGAAAAATTTGGTATGCGATTAGGAAATCTAAATAATTTAGGTAGTCGAGTTTTTTATCCTCTAACTTTGACTCAAGCATATAGATTGAAAACAAAAAGATCTGTTTTAGTGGGTAATGCTGCTAATGGCCTACATCCAATTGCAGCGCAAGGGTTTAATCTTGGGCTTAGAGACGTTGCAACATTAGCTGATTGTATCTTCAGTGAAATAAGAGAGGGTAATTTTGACGAAAATATTGGAAAAATTATGAATGATTATGCGATCTGGAGAAAGTCAGATCATCAGAAACTTGGTTATTTTACTGATGGATTAGTAAAAATATTTGGAAGTAAACATTCATCGATTGGTATTATAAGAAATCTTGGAATGCTTGGTCTGGACTTCATTCCAGGATTTAGAAGATTATTTGTTAGGCATACTATGGGTCTTGCGGGCAGACTACCGAGACTTTCTAGAGGAGTGCCTTATCAATGAAATCAAAATACGACATTGCAATTGCAGGGGGAGGTATTGTTGGGCTTATATCTGCCATATTACTCAGAAAATCAAGAGCATTCAGTGAATCAGATATCTATATCGTTGAAAAAAATGAAAAGAAGCGTTTCATTGCTCGTAAAGATATTGACATCAGAGTTTCAGCAATATCAGCAGGTTCAATTCAGATATTAAAAAAAATTAATGTCTGGGATAAATTAATCCAAGAGAGAATATTTAGGTATTCAAATATGTGTGTGTGGGATGGGGATGATTCAATAGAAGGCGACTCCAGAATTGATTTTTCTTCAGATCAATACGGTTATCGTGAATTGGGGTATATTATTGAAAATTTCCAACTTCAAACACGCTTGATTGAATTAGCTG
>QOPG01000007.1 GCA_003331585.1 Gammaproteobacteria bacterium
TTCATTAATATTGAGCGACGATACTTTAATTTTGTTAGGTGTCATGTTTTTGATAATAATTGGCTCAGAATTTTGTGTATTTGAACTTAAAAACAATTCATTTAATATATAGATAAGGCATTGTTTTTAATATAGAGATCAGATATTTTTTTCAAATTATAAGTTATACTAACTACATATGGCTCTTAATAGGAAATCGTAGCATGCTAAATAGACTGATACATCATGCAAAGAGAGTTTTACCTATAATTCTTCTCATGGTCGCTTTTTTATGGTTTTCAGGAGAGTTTATAATGAGGTCTCTGCCTCAAAATATAAGTCAAAACTTAGAAATTAATATAATTGATCCCATTAAAAATATAACTACCAGCTGTTCAAGTCTCGAAGAAGAAATAAAAAAAGATCAAGAGTGTCGTTGGAGCTTGAGTTGTAGGTTATCAAGAAATGAGCAAGTTGCTTACGAGGAAAGAAAAATTAATTTTGAAAAGTTTTGTACAACTGAATAATTTTAATCCGAATAATGTCAAATGTAAGCTTAAAAAGACGTTTTATATCAATCACTTATGACGCATTACTATTACTTTCACTTATATTTTTAGGAACAATACCCTTTATTGCATTGAGAGCTGGAGAGGCTGTTGAAAGCAGCTCTATGAGTTACAAAGTAACTCTTGTTTTGATAGCTTATTTCTTTTTTGTTGGTTTTTGGTTTTTATCCGGAAGAACACTAGGTATGCAGTCTTGGAGCCTTAGGTTGATTAATTATGACAACACAAAGCCAAGTTTTATGTCCTGTACGATAAGATTTATATCCTCCATAATTTCATGGATCCCAGCTGGCATGGGTTTTTGGTGGCAAATAATTGATAAAGAAAATCTGACTTGGCACGACAGAATCTCAAAGACCAAATTACATTTAGAAGAAAAAAAATAACTACCTGTATCGAATTCTTTTTAACCTTAAAATTGCAAATAAAAATAGTAGCAACGGAGGTGTCCAAGCAGTAATAATTGAATTAAACCCATATACTTGACCATAGTTAAACACCAGCTCTCTCAATAAAAAATACACTAGCCCTATGATCAAACCAATCGTCAAGCGAGTGCCAGTTCCAACTGAACGAAGAGATGAGTACACAAATGATAATGCCAGTATTGGCATTGTTAATATTGTTAATAGAGAAGAGACTCTCGACCATAATTCAACTTCATATCTATTTGAAGAAAGATCGTTTTTATTCAGGTAATCAACATAACCTATAAGCTCCCTTACCGATAAGCTAATTGGCTTAACTAACGTTACTCCAAGCAAATCACTGTTCAACTCAAAAGTTTCATTAATTAAATCAACTGATGATCTCGAAACCTTATCGTCTTCAAATTTTGTTTCCCTGAAATTTTCTAAAACCCATTTTTCATTAGCATCTATGCCAGAATTTTCAGCTACAGCAATGGATTTTAGTGATTTATCGTCATTTAAATGGAACATATAAATGCTTCCGAAATCATAATCTGTATTGACTCTTTCTAGGTGAATTATAGTGTTCGCATCTTTTACCCAAACTGCATTTCCAAAATCAGCTTCATTTCCTATATATCTAGCTTCATCTCTCATATTTCTAGCATAGTAATCCAATGAAGGTCCAACAAACTCACCTAATAAAATCGAAAATAACGCAATAAAAAATCCGCTAATAGCAAGCATCTTAGCTAATTGTTTAATTGAAATTCCAGCGGAATGAATAATCACTAGCTCACTATTACTAGTAAGCATGCCGAGACAAAAGAGAGAACCTATTAATATTGAAATTGGCAGCATCTCAAAAGTGAGTTGAGGTAATCTGAGTAAAGAAAATACAAATGCCTCAGTTACGCCAAAATTTCCTTGTAAGTTTCCAAGTTGACTAATAAATTCATACAACATTGTTATTGATAGTAATACTGCCATCACCAGAAAAACACTAACAAGAATGGACTTAATGATATATTTCGAGAGAATGGTGTTCATTTAAGAAAATTTACCCTGCTCAACCTTCTAAAATATCCATTTTTTTTCAGAAGCAACGCAACCAAAAAAACTAACATAAGCGCATGAATCCACCATAGGCCAATACCCCTGGGTACAATACTATTTTCTAACCATGACTTTCCTGCCGAAAGAAGGTTATAGTAGATGATGAATATCAGAATACCAGAAAATATCTTACTAAATTGACCTTGCCTTGGTTCGCTCCTACTCATTGGTATGGCTATTAAAACTAAAACTAATGTTGAAATCGGTATACCAATACGCCAATGAAATTCTGCATTTCTTTGAGAATCATCTGAAGTGATGAGCATATCAAAAGGAAGTGATTTTACATCAGTATTTACATCTCTTGTTTTTGGTAAAACATAAGGAATTCCATGCTCCTGAAATTCCATAATTAAATAATCTGTTGTTCCTGGGGTACCAATGTAACGCTTACCATTTTTTAAAACAAAAAATCTTTGATCTTCATCCTCAATATCAATTTGATTTCCTTTTTCAGCTGTAACAACTTCTATTTCTCCTTCTGGTGTTATATATCTTAAAAAAACGTTCCTCAATTCATTAGATTCATTGATCTCTTCAGCATAGATAACTGTTCCAAGATTTTTGTCTACCACAAATCTTCCAGGTTCTATGCTACTGAGATCAAGTTTTCGCTTTGCTTCGTTATTAATTTTATCTATTTTAAGTATAGATTTTGGGCCGACATCAATAGCGATCCATGAAGAAATAATTACCAGAGGGATGGTGAGCAAAATTATTGGGCGAAATATTCCAAAAGAGCTTACTTTACAAGCCATCATTGCTGACATTTCACTATTAGAATATAAACGACCCAATGCCATCAGAATAGATAAAAACAATCCAATTGGAATTAAAATTGTTAAATACTGTAACCCGGAAAGAAGAATTAAATCCATAACAGCATCCTTGGGAAGCTTATCTTTTGCAACATCTCCAAGGATTCTAGCGAATTGATTAGTCAGAAGCACCGCAAGCAACGTAAGCATGACTATTAACCAAGTGTTAAATATTTCTCGAAAAATATATTTATCGATTATTCGAAACATAAAATAGCTACTTTTGTATTATATTATCTGTCAAGTTAAATTATACTTTACAATAAAATAAGACTAACGTTTTTTGAATGAGTGTCAATCTCTATCAAAGACCCATCTCTTTAAAAATTAAAAAATTCTTTCGAAAAAAAAAGGCGAAAATTCATGAATTATGTAACTTCTCTTAAAAGCGCATCTGAGGTTAAAACAGACTGTCTAATTATCGGTGTATTCAATAAAAATAATTTAGGAATCGCTGCAAAAAATATAAATGATGTATCTGAAAACATTATAACCAAACTTTACAAAAGCGGTGATATCAATACAGCTATTGGGTCGACAAAAATCATTCATTCTGCAAAAAATATAAAAGCTGATAGATTGCTAATTGTTGGATTGGGTGATAAAGATTCATTTGGGCGCGACGAATTTAGAAGGGTAAATCAAGCTGCAATGAATGCAATTAAAAACATTAAATTGTCTAATTTTGCAAATTATTTATTTCTTGATGAAGCGCCAAATACCAAAGATTATTACAAAGGAAGGCACTTTATAGAGTCATACTTTTCTTCGATCTATCAATTCGATCAGTTAAAGACAGGGATTAAAAAAATAAACCCAATAATCAAAAAAATAATCATTGGCATATCGAGCAAAAATAACTCAGAAAAAGTTAAACTTGGTTGCACTCACGGGCAAGCTATCTCATTAGGTTCAAAAATTGCAAAAGACCTTGGAAATCTTCCCGCTAATGTTTGTACTCCAAGCTATCTTGCTAAAGAATCAAAAAAATTCGCTAAAATTTACAAAAAACTTTCTGTAAAAATACTTAATGAAAGTATGCTCAAAAAACTTAAAATGAATTCATTTCTATCTGTTACTGCTGGCTCCAAGGAACCAGCGAAATTAATCGAGATGCACTACAAAGGGGCCAAAAATCAAAAATCTCATGTTCTCGTGGGAAAAGGAATAACATTTGATACAGGAGGAATATCGATCAAACCAAGCGCTGCAATGGATGAAATGAAGTATGACATGTGTGGCGCAGCAACAGTTATTGGAACAATCATAGCAATAGCCGAGATGAATCTTCCCGTAAATTTATCTGTTATAGTTCCTGCTTGTGAGAATCGACCTAGCAGTACTGCAACATTACCGGGCGATATCGTTAAAAGCATGTCAGGTCAAACAATAGAGATTCTCAATACAGATGCTGAAGGAAGGCTCGTGCTTTGCGATGCACTTACTTATGCGAGAAGATTTAAACCCAAATATATTGTTGATGTGGCAACACTCACCGGAGCATGTGTAATCGCTCTTGGGCATCACCGAACAGCCATAATGAGCAATAGTGATGAATTGAGTGATGAGTTAATGAATGCAGGCGACAAATCCAATGATTTATGCTGGAAGATGCCAATGGGTCGAGAGTATGAAATGCAACTTAATAGCAATTTTGCGGATATGGCGAACATCGGTGGCCGCTATGGTGGTTCAATCACAGCGGCATGTTTTCTTGGTAAATTCACTAGAAATATGAAATGGGCGCATTTGGATATTGCAGGAACAGCTTGGACATCTGGAGCAAAAAAAGGAAGTACTGGAAGGCCTGTTCCATTATTAAGTCAATTTATTCTCAATCAAAGCTCAATTGATATCTAATATGAAAGAAGTCGATTTCTATATTCTGTCAAAAAACGACAAGAATTATGTAAATCTTTTTGTATGCAAGCTATCCGAAAAAGCATACAACATGAGTAAATCAGTTATTATATTTACCTCCAATAAAGAGAAATCAGTCAAGCTAAGTGAAATGCTATGGAGTTTTAAAAAAGAGTGTTTTCTACCAAATGAAATAGAACCTTTTAATTGCAAAAATACAAAAAACTGTATATCCCTTATCTATAAAGAGAGCTCTTTGAGTATGTCTGATGTTTTAATAAACTATTCAGATGTAGCTCTTCCTGAGTTAAATAAAGCAACAAGAATATTGGAGATTGTTCAAAATAATGAAATTGATAAAAGCAAAGCAAGACAAAAATATATAAAGTACAAAAAATCCGACTATCAGATACGATCTCATAATATTTAACCACGATAATATAACTAGAACATGAAAAAGAAATACGATCCCAATAGTTTTGAGCAGCATCATTATGAGCGCTGGGAAAAAAACAAATATTTTAAACCCAGTGGTCAAGGGGATCCATTTTGTATTGTAATTCCACCACCTAACGTTACCGGTACTCTTCACATGGGTCATGCCTTCCAAGACACAATCATGGATACACTGACTCGTTATCACAGAATGATGGGTTTCAAAAGTTTATGGCAGCCAGGTATGGATCATGCTGGAATAGCAACTCAAATGGTTGTAGAGCGACTTCTCAACTCAGAGGGAACATCAAGACTCGATATATCGCGAGAAAAATTTGTAGATAGAGTTTGGAACTGGAAAGAAGAGTCCGGTGGAATCATTGCAAAACAACTAAGAAGAATGGGTGCATCTCTGGACTGGGATAGAGATTGTTTTACCATGGACGAACAACTAAGTGATGCAGTTTCAGAAGTCTTTATTCGTCTTTATGAAGAAGGATTAATATACAGAGGAAAAAGACTCGTTAACTGGGATCCAAAGCTTCATACTGCTTTGTCTGATCTAGAGGTATTAACCTCAGAAGAGGAAGTAAAATTATGGCATCTGTCTTATCCAATAAAGAATGAAAAAAAATTCTTAATCGTTGCAACAACCAGACCTGAAACAATGTTCGGTGACACTGCTGTAGCAGTTAATCCGAATGATGATCGATATAAAGCCATTATCGGAAAAAAAGTAATTGTTCCAGTAATAAATAGGGAAATTCCGATTATTGCTGATGAATATGTTGACTCTGACTTTGGAAGTGGTTGTGTGAAAATCACTCCTGCCCATGATTTCAATGACTATGAAATTGGAAAAAAACATAAGCTAGTGATGATTAATATCTTTAATGAAAATGCTCAATTGAATGAGAATGTACCTAAAGATTTTCAAGGATTAACAAGAGAAAAAGGACGTGAATGTCTATTGAAAGCATTAAGTGATCTCGGTTTTCTTAAAAAAACCGAAAACCATATAAGCAAAATCCCAAGAGGTGATAGAAGCGGAGTGATAGTAGAGCCTTTCTTAACAAATCAATGGTATGTCGATATTGCACCATTAGCTAAGCCAGCTATTGATGCGGTAAAAAATAAAGAAATTAAATTTATCCCTGAAAATTGGTCAAAAACATATTTCGATTGGATGGAAAATATCCAAGATTGGTGTATTAGCAGACAATTATGGTGGGGTCATAGAATTCCAGCATGGTATGACAATGACAATAATATTTATGTTGGAAAAAATGAAGAAATCATTCGAAAAAAATATAAAATCGATAATAAAGTCAATCTCAAGCAAGATGAGGATGTTCTTGATACATGGTTTTCATCTGCTTTATGGCCTTTTAGTACGCAAGGCTGGCCAGATAAAACAGAGTCACTAAAGGCTTTCTATCCAGGTCAAGTTTTAGTCACAGGCTTTGATATCATATTTTTCTGGGTTGCCAGAATGATCATGATGGGCATAAAATTTACTGGAAAAGTACCATTTAAAGAAGTTTATATTCACGGCTTAATTAGAGATCAAAATGGTCAAAAGATGTCTAAATCAAAAGGTAATGTTTTAGATCCCATAGATCTTATTGATGGAACCTCAATTAACGAGCTTCTAGATAAGCGCACTTCTGGATTAATGCAGGATCACTTGAAACCAGAAATTGAAAAAAATACAAAAAAAGAGTTTCCAAATGGTATAGATGCGTTTGGAGCAGATTCATTAAGATTCACTTTTGCTTCACTGGCAACTACGGGAAGAGATATACGTTTTGATATGGGTAGAATTGAAGGTTATAAAAATTTCTGTAATAAATTATGGAATGCCGCGCACTATGTTATTGCTAATTCAGATGAAAACAAAGTTATCACTAAAACTGATAAAATTACTTATAACTCGATCGATCTGTGGATAGAAACAGAATTGAATCAAACAATAAAAAAAGTACATCAAAACCTTAAGGACTATCGACTTGATTTAGCTTCTCAAAATCTTTACGAATTCATCTGGCATCAATTTTGTGATTGGTATATTGAGTTCTCAAAAGCTGTACTTAAAGACAATTCATTTGATGATAAAAAGAAACAAGCGACAAGAAATAGTCTTTTATTAACTCTTGAAACAATACTCAGGCTAGTCCACCCCATCATGCCTTTCATTACCGAGGAAATATGGCTTGATATAAGAAAAAAACTTGATCATGAGAGCGATACTATAATGCTGAGACCTTATCCCCTCTATGACAAAAAGAAAACTCACAAAAACGAGACTTCAGAAATAGAATGGATAAAGCTGTTTATCCTAGGAATAAGGCAAATAAGAGGTGAAATGAATATATCACCTGGATTAAATCTTGACATTATTGTTAAAAATAGCTCAAAAAAAGAAAAAGAAATAATTAAAAAATATATAAATTTGATAAAAACGACAGGAAAAATATGCTCAATCAATTATCTTGAGAAAGGAAAAGAGGAACCTTTTTCATCAACAGCAATGCTTGGCGAAATTAAGATATTAGTCCCGCTAGAAAATCATGTTAATGTGAACGATGAAATCAAAAGACTCAATAAACAAGAAGCCAACTTAAGTAAAGAAATATTAATATCAGAGTCAAAACTGAAAAATAAGGGCTTTTTGGATAAAGCCCCTGCTCAAGTGGTAGAAAAAGAAAAAAGCCGTGTATTAGAAAAACAACAATTAATTCAAGAAATACAGAAACAAATAAGCAAACTTAAAAATACAAAAAATTAATATACTCTCACCTCTTGTTTCTGGAATTACGATAATTCTGAACTTTAAATAATTAATAAACACCTTGCTGATGAATCAGAATCTATTAAAAAATAATAACTATTCGAATATACAGTCGATAGGAAGAGCGTCAGGCCCATCTCTTTCATTATTAATAAATGAGCTATCAAATGATTCAGATGAAACATTAATAGTTATCGCAGAAAACTCCAATCATGCAAATCAACTTAAGTGCGAGATAGATTTCTTTAAAAATAAAGACACAAAAGTTGATTTATTTCCTGAATGGGAGACATTACCTTATGATAATTTCTCACCCCAAAAAGATATAGTTTCAGAGAGAATAAAAATATTATCAGATCAAAGTAGTCTCACAAAAAAAATAAAAATTATAACTCCATACTCTCTTCTGAACAGATTACCGCCAAAAGATTATCTTCTTAATAATTCCCTTTCATTGAAAGTTAGTCAGAATCTTAAATATGAGCAACTTTTAAAAATACTAATAGAAAAAGGTTACTCAAAAGTTAATCAGGTTGAGGAATATACTGAATTTTCAAGTAGAGGTTCATTAATTGATATTTTTCCAATGGGGTTTCCATCTCCTGCCAGAATTGAGATTTATGATGATAAAATTGAATCCATAAAAATTTTTGATCCTAACACCCAGATATCTTTTAAAAATATCAAAGAAATTAAAATAATTGCTCCAAGAGAATATCCTTTGGATGCGAATTCAATTGAAGTTTTTCGAGGAAAATTCCGTGAATTATTCGAAGGTCAGCCCTCTAAGTCAAAAATATACCGCGACATCTCATCAGGAATATCGGCTGGAGGTGCTGAATATTTTTTACCATTATTTTTTGAATCAACAATAAACTTCTTAGATTATTTTTCTGATAAATCGAAAATTATTCTTCCTGACAACCTCTCTAATCTAATGGAGGAATTATGGAATGAGATTATTGATAGATTTGAGTATTCATGCTCGTCAAACCAACAGCAATTATTATCGCCCGAAAAAGCATTTTTCGATTACAAAAATTTATTAAAAAAATTAAAAAGCTATAACAATATCTCTTACACCCAAAAATCTCTTACTCAAAATAAAAAAAATATAAATTTAGATACGAAATCTGTTCCAAGCCTAATGATTAATGTTTTACATAAAGAACCTTCTAAGGAACTTCTTAGATTTATTTCGAACTTTAAAGGAAAAATTCTTTTCACTGCTGAAAGTATCGGTAAAAGAGAAGCATTAACGGATTTTCTTGAAAATCTTGATATTAATGTCAGGTCAGTCAATTCTTGGTATGATTTTCTGTCATTAGATATTGGAATTACATCAACAGTAGCACCCTTTAGAGAAAGTGTAATTTTGATAACTCAAAATATTGCGATCATCTCATCGGATCAAATATTTAAAAAGAAACCTCGTCAACAAAAGAAAATTCTCAAAGAAAGAGACCCAGAGTTAATCATAAAACAATTGACAGATCTCTCGATTGGATCTCCTGTTGTTCATATAGTTTATGGTATCGGCAGATTTCAAGGTTTGATAAATTTAAAATTTGGTGAAGATAGTGAAGAATTTCTTCACCTTGAATATGCCGATAAAGATAAACTTTATGTCCCCGTTCACTCGCTTGATCTAATCTCTAGATACACAGGATCATCTCCTGAAAATGCGCCAATTCATAAACTAGGAAGTGATCAATGGAGTCGTGTAAAGCTAAATGCAATAAAAAAAATAAGAGATGTAGCAGCAGAATTACTTGATATATACGCAAAAAGATCAATTAAAAAAGGATATAAATACATTTGGACACAGGGTGATTATGAAAAATTTGAAAACGAATTTCCCTTCCAAACAACTGATGACCAAGAAAATGCAATTAATTCTATTTTAGGAGACTTTTCATCTCAAAAACCAATGGATAGAGTAATCTGTGGAGATGTTGGTTTTGGGAAAACAGAAGTTGCAATGAGGGCCACATTTATTGCTGCTCTTAACAGTAAGCAAATAATAGTATTAGCTCCTACAACATTATTAGCAAATCAGCATGCCGCATCTTTTAAAGATCGATTTAAAAATTGGCCGATAAAGATTGAACTGATCTCTAGATTTCAGAGTCAAAAAAAAGTATCTGCCATCAATGATCAAATAAAATCTGGAACTGTTGATATAGTTATCGGCACACACAGGGTTTTATCGCACTTAGATGTTTTCAAAAACCTTGGACTGGTGATAGTAGATGAAGAGCACCGTTTCGGTGTCAGGCATAAGGAGAAAATAAAAAATCTTAAAAATAATATCGATATTCTTACTTTAACTGCTACACCTATTCCAAGAACACTAAATATGGCCATGGGTGGCATTCGTGAGCTTTCCCTTATTACCACTCCACCATTAAATCGATTATCAATTAAGACATTTGTGAGTATATGGGATGAAAATATCATAAGAGAAGCCTGTCAAAGAGAAATAAAACGTGGGGGTCAAATTTATTTCGTTCACAATAGAGTTGAAGATATAGAAAACATAAAATTAGCACTAAGTAAAATTGTTCCAGATGCCAAAATAAAGATTGGTCATGGAAAAATGCGTGAAAGCAAACTAGAAGAAATAATGCTTCAATTTTATAAAAATGATTTTAACATTTTGCTATGCACCACAATCATTGAAAGTGGTTTAGATATCCCAAATGCCAATACAATTATTATAAATCGAGCAGATAGATTGGGATTAGCGCAACTTCATCAACTAAGAGGTCGGGTTGGAAGATCTCATCATAGAGCCTATGCTTATCTTATATCTCCTCCAAAAAATTTAATTACAGCTGATGCAAATAAAAGGCTTGAAGCAATATGCAATTTAGAGGATCTTGGTTCAGGATTTATTCTCGCAACACATGATTTAGAAATCAGAGGAGCTGGCGAACTTTTGGGTGATGAGCAAAGTGGTCAAATTCAACAGATAGGATTCTCACTTTATACAGATCTATTATCAAAAACAATTGAGGCGATGAAACAACAAGGCAATGTGAATCTCGATGAGCCTTTTGAGGTAGGAGTTGATATTAATCTAAGAGTACCGTGCCTTCTTCCAGCTAACTATGTGCCTGACGTACAGACACGTTTGATATTATATAAACGAATATCGATTGCAGATGAAAATGGGCTAAATGATATAAAAATTGAGATGATAGATCGCTTTGGTTTGATTCCGAAAGAAACTGAATTTTTATTTAGAATTTCCCTACTCAAAAGATTAGCAAAAAAAATTGGTTTAAAAAAAATTAGTGCAAATAATCAAGGAGGTAGCATTCATTTCGCTGATAATGTAAATATTGAAAATTCAACACTTATAAACCTTATAAATAGCAATGATATTTTTCAAATGAAAGGCCCTGTAAACCTTATCATCAAAAAACCAACAAATTCACCTGAAGAAAGATTTGCTTTAATTGAAAATGTTCTTAATAGACTACTAATCTAAGTACTGATATTGTTATTTTCATATTTTTTTATTATTAAACGATTCGATCAGCAAAAAAATGTAACTTACAATATGATATATATATATTTTTTAAAATTTTTTTTTATATTTATTCCCAGTCTAACCTTAAATGCAACAGAGAAAATCACTGATTTACTGGTAGCAGACCATGAGATTGAAATCATTCTTTTTGAATACCTTGATGAAAGCTCAGTTGGTAGTGAATTATTTACATCAAAAACCCAAGATGAAAAAATTACTGAGGCAACTGACTCAAACTATTTTGTCACTGAGGATATTTCTGAGCAATCAACTTTATCAATAACAAATAATTTAGAAATAAATGAAATTCCAATCGAAAAAGAAATATTATTAAAATTAAAAAAAAATAATACATTAAAATTAAGATCTATTTATAACCGTCTAGAACGTTTGAGTGTTTATAACCCAATAATTTGGGCTGGATGGGAACAAATTTTATTAAATAAAGACAAAACACCAGACATTAAAATCAGAAGGATTAAAAACACATTAGGTAACTTTTCTGGTATTTTTCAATTGTATAGAAGCCAAGGTGGAAAAATTAGATTGGCTATTAATATCAATATGAATAAGAAAAATGATTTGACTGATACTGAAGACTATAACAGTACTCCTAGTAATGAATCACTCAAGTCATCAGTTATCTATTCTATATATGATGATAAAGAGATTAGATATGATGAAATAAGATATTTCGATCATCCAAAATTTGGCTTACTGGTTAAAGTCAATAAAAAAGATGAATCAAACATCCTGCCTGACTCAAATTTTGTAAAAATTACGCCGATGGAGGGTAATGTCTTAGAAAATATCACGAGAACATCGGACAGAGTTTATGTCTCCTCTATTGAAAGAGGTATTGTTGGACTCAGTAAAACAGGTAAATATATTTCACTGACACTTAACAGGAATGGCGATTTTAAAATAAATATAAGCGATCAATTAGAAATTGATAGATTAAGCAAAAACGAATTAGGTATTGATAGCTTTAAATACACCATTAATGATGGAAATAGAAAATTAAATAAAGAGCTTAGTATTAAAATTACAGGCATCAATGATCCGCCACTTTCTGAAAATAAATTTATTATTATAGAGAATAACGACAATCTACCTTATTCATTCTCTGAAGAAGATTTTTTCTTTTATGATGCAGAAAATAAAGAGCTTGATCATATATTAATAACAAAAATCTCTGAGGATATGGAGCTTTATGAAGATTATTCTTTCGCTTCCTGGTCTTTACGTGAGGGTATGATCTTGAATAAAAAAGAAATTAATTTTTTAAGGTACATGCCAATCAACATGAAAGATTACAGGTCATCTTTTTCCTTTTTGGTAAATGATGGAGAGAAATATAGCACCAATGAGTATGAATTTAACTTCACACATGAGCAAAATAATACAGGAAAGGAAGTTATAGAAAATAAAAATAAAAGTTTTATATATATCTTTGACTGATCAGAGGGTTATATTTCTAATTCAAATTCCGGATTCAAATTCAGTTTTTCTAAACTGCTTCTAGCTTCAATCCATTTTTCACTTCTAACTAATTCATCATTAGTATATGATTTTTTTCCTACAATACTGGCAAGACGTGCCATTGATGTATAATTATTGTAATTTTTAGTCGAATGGATTATCTTTTTTGCATTCTCTCGATCATTACATACTAGCAACATATCACATCCAGCTTTTAATGCTTTCATTGCGCACTTAGACGATCCGCCATATTTATCCAAAGCCTTCATCGTCAAATCATCACAGAAAACGACACCATTATAATTAATTTGCTTTCTTAGATGATCTTTTATCCAATAATTAGAGATACTTGCAGGGTAATTATCAGCTTCACTAAATATAACATGAGACATCATTATTGCTGGCATAACTCTTTTTCTCGCTAAACATTCATAGGGATATATATCATCTAATAAAGCACTAAAATCTCTTCGATCAATTGGTAGATCAAGATGAGAATCTGTTGTTACAGCCCCATGACCAGGAAAATGCTTTGCAACAGGACTCATACCTGAACTTAGCATTCCCTTGGAATATTCATACGATAAACTTTCAACCACAAATTTATTTTGATGAAAAGATCTATCCCCGATAACAGAACTCAAACCCCAATCTAAATCGACGCATGGAGAAAAACTTAGATCGATACCAATTGATCTCAATTCCGATCCAATTAACCAACCTATTTTTCTAGAAAGATCTAAAGCTTCATCTTTTTTAATATCATATATTCTCCCGATTTGACGCATTGGAGGTATTAAAGTAAAAGCATCATGAAATCTCTGAACTCTCCCACCTTCATGGTCAACCGCAATTAGAAGTGATGGAGATTTTAATTCACGAATCTCATCCACTAGCTCAGTGATTTGTTTTAAAGATTCGTAATTTCTACTAAAAAGAATTATCCCTCCAACGTTCGGTTCACATAGAATTTTCTTATCGGCAGAAGTAAGTTCCTTGCCTTTTATATCAATCATTAAAAACCCACGAGCCATAGTTATAAGATTATGTTTGAAAAAAAATTGAATCAAGTTGGGATGTAATTTTGCAAGAAAAATTACCTAAATATATTATAAATTATTGATTTAAATACTATTTATTAAAAACGGCAATAGATTCAACATGCGAGGTATGTGGAAACATATCGATTATTCCCGCAGCTGATAAATCATATTTATATTGATTAACTAGAATATTAGCATCTCTTGCTAAAGTACCAGGATGACAAGAAACATATATAATTTTTTTAGGATTAAAATATTTTATATTATTAACAACATCCAAAGCACCATTTCTTGATGGATCTAGAATCAAACGATCGCATTGAAAATTCTTATAAGTATTATCAATTTTATTTAGATCTTTACATAAAAATTTCACATTATTGATGTTATTCAAATTCGCATTATGCTCACCTCTCTTGATAAGTGCATCAAGAAGCTCTATTCCAATAACTTCACTAACATATTTCGCAACGGGTAATGTAAAGTTCCCAATACCACAAAACAAATCAATTACCTTATGATTTTCTCTTAATTCTAATAGCTCGATAACTTGAGCCACCATTAATGAATTAATCACACCATTAACTTGAATGAAATCTGTAGAATCGAATTCATTGATAATATCGAATTTTGTATGAGAGTATCTAAGAGCTTCATCAGGGGATTTCGCGAATAATAATTTAACTGAATCCATTCCTCCTGTTTGTATCGATAATCTTAATTGATTCTGTTTTGCAAAACTGACTAGCTTCACCTTATCATCATCACTCGGAGGTATTAATACTCGAAATACCAATTCCGTATCATTTTCTCCCACAGCTACTTCAATTTGAGGTATTTCTCTTCTAATTGATAATGATTCAATGAGATTGCTCAAAGGTTTAATTAAGTTATTAACAGGCGGACTTAAAATTTCACAATTATTCATATCAACAACAAAAGGTGCAAATTTTTCTCTAAAACCAACTAAAACTCGGCCTTTTTTTTCAACATCCTTTACCGCTATACGTGCGCGTCTTCTGTAGTTCCATTCTCCATCATCATTATTAAAAATGGGTTTAAGCCATATAGAAGGGGTCACACTTCCTATTCGGGCAAGATTATCTCTTAATACACCTTCTTTGAGATCGCGCTGTGAGTTTGGACTCAGATGCTGAAGGGAGCAACCCCCACATTGATTATAGAACTGGCAGCGAGGATCAACCCTATCTTTGCTTCTCCTAATAACTTCGATTAATTCTGCTTCATCATAGTTACGTCTCTTTTTTCTTCTTATAAATTTAACTGTTTCTCCAATGATCGCTCCTCGAACAAAGACCTTTTTTCCCTCTGTACTGGCTATTCCTTTTCCATCATGTGTAGATGATAAAATTTCTGCAGTTTCGGTTTCATGCATCATAAATAGTAGTTTATTGTTTTATTATTCTTTCCAAGAAGATAAAAATTCGTCTAGGTGAGGTTTTTTTTCTGATCTTATTGCTTCTTTTACAATGGATAATTCCTTTTGTAATTGCAATTTATCAAGATTTCCACGCATATGCTCAAATGATAAATACACAAGAAAAGTATTTAATACATCTGTTTCACAATAGTTTCTTATTTCTTTTATTTTTCCTTCTAGCCAATATGGCCAAACTTTATCTCCGCTCATACCTAATTTTCCAGGAAAACCCAGCATGATAGCTATTTGATCAAGTGCTGCCCTTCCCTTTGGCTGATATCCTGATAAAACATCCATTAGATCAATATGCCTATTATGGAAACGACTTAAATAATTATTAAATTTAAAATTATTGTCAAGCGCGCCTGTATCCCAGTACTTTTGTGCCTGAATACCGTGCTTAAGGGCTCTATAATGTAGAACAGGTAAGTCAAAACCTGATCCATTCCATGTTAATAAAGTTGGTATATATTTTTCTACGCCATCAAAGAAGCGTTTTATAATCTCCAGTTCATCAGAAGATTGATCACCAAGACTCCATACTTTAAAAGATTCTCCCCTCCTTAATGCAACTGATATCGCAACTATTCGATGCTGACAAAGAGGAAGGAAATCAGAATCCGTTTTTTGTTTATGTTTAAATAACATGGTATTACCGATATCTTTATCCGAAAGACCATTTAAATCATACATCTCTTTCCCGAATTCTGTATCAGGAATGGTTTCAATGTCAAAAGCAAAACAATTCATAGATAAACCCTAGTTTTTTATTGCAATACAGAAAGCCATAACTAATCCCGCTTCATCTGATAAGCTTATTTGAATATCATTTATATTTAATTTTTCGAGTTTTTTTAAACCTCTGTCAGAAAAAATAGTTATAGGTTTACCAGATTTTAAATTTTTTATGCCAACATCTTTAATCCAAATACCTTTCGAAAACCCTGTACCCATCGCCTTGACGATTGCCTCCTTGGCGGCAAATCGCATCCCCAAAAATCTTATTGGATTTTTATTTTTATAAAATAACTCTAGTTCCTCTGCCATCAATAACTTTTGTGCAAAATGATCTCCAAAACGATCAAATATTTTCTTTATTCTTGATAACTCAACAAGATCTGTTCCAATCCCAAATATCATTTATATAAACCCTTCAGCCTCTGGCATTTATAATCAACTTGATCATCTCTTGAATTGCTCGCTTTAATCCAACAATAGAAGCATAAGATATGATCGAATGACCAATATTTAGTTCAATTATTTCATTTATCTTTGCAACTGGCACTACGTTCTCATAATTTAAACCATGTCCAGCATGGACAATCAAACCTTTTTCACTGGCATATTTCGCCGAATCAATAATTTTTTTTAACTCAAGTTCCTCTCTTTCCATCGGAGCATCAGCATAGGCGCCAGTATGAAGCTCTATTACAGGTACACCAGTCTCCAGTGCCGCATCTATTTGATTAAAATCAGGATCAATAAATAAAGAAACTCTAATTTTGGAATTTGCTAGCTGCTCATAGGCATCTTTAATAAAATCGAATTGGCCTATAACATCTAAACCACCTTCAGTCGTCAGCTCCTCTCTTTTTTCCGGTACAAAACAGCAATCTTGAGGTTTAAGATCACAGGCAATTTCTATCATTTCGCTGGTGATTGCTAACTCTAAATTAAGGTGTGTTTTCATGGTTGAAGAATATTTATAAATATCTTCTTTTTGTATATGTCTTCTATCTTCTCTTAAATGCATTGTAATACTATCTGCCCCTGATTCTTCAGCTAATAATGCAGCTTCAACTGGACATGGATAACCTACTCCTCTCGCTTCTCTTAAAGTTGCTATATGATCAACATTTACACCGAGGTTAAGTTTATTTTTATTTATCATATTTTCTTAATTCCTCAAGTACCTTTCTGGTTTTTAGTATTTTTCCATCAAGATGAAATGCTATCGTATTTCGTAACAATCTATTTGCAGATTTTAAAACATTTTTTGATTGAAAGCCCTTAAGTTTTATCAATTGAATTTCATCTCCATGAAAAATCATTAAACCAGTCTTTTTTTTTGTTTTTTCAAAACCAAGCCCTGGGCTGTATTCATATAAATTCGATGCTTCAAGGGGGTCTCCGGTAATATATTCTGAGTCTAAATTAATCTCGTACCCAATGAGTTTTAATAAATCAATCTCAAAATTACGTAGGATAGGTGCAATATTATTTGTTTTGCTTAGCTCAATGATTGTTGATGTATATAAATCAAAAATCTCATTTTGTGAATCATCTTTATGTAGCAGCTTAATAATCAATTCGTTTAGATAATAGCCAGACAGTAATGAATCACCAAATAATAAAATCGGGTTCCCATCAACTTCAATATCAATGAGTGTTCCCAAATTAGAGTTTGAGATCCAAGAAACAGATAGAGGCGAAAATGGTCGAAGTAATCCTCTAAATTTGGATTTAGCAGACCGGGCCCCTTTTGCAATGAGAGAAATTCTTCCAAATTCTTTTGTGAAAACATCAATAATATTACTGGTTTCTCTATACGGGCGATGATGAAGAATCCAGCAGGACTGATTTTGTATTCTTTTTTTGTTAATCATATTTGGAGTTTATATTTCAAAACCCATACTAATCAGCTCTTTTTTACTATCAGCCCAATTACTTTTAACTTTTACCCATAAATTAAGATGAATATTTTTCTTAAAGTAATTTTTAAGATCGAGTCTGGCGCTAGTACCTATTTTTTTTAAGGTCGATCCATCTTTTCCAACGACAATTCCTTTCTGACCATTTTTTTCTACCCAAATCATGGCATCAATTCTTATTTGTTTTGTTTCCTCGCTAAATTTATCAATTTCAACCGAAAGTCCATAAGGGATTTCTTGATTCATTTGAAGAATCAATTTTTCTCTTATTTTTTCTGAGGCTATGAAGATTCTGCTTCGATCGGTAATCATCTCTGACTCATATAATTGGGGTGAATTTGGTAAATATTTTGGAATGATACTGAGCAAAGATTTAAGCGAGTCACGATTTTTTGCCATAATTGGTATTACTTCAGAAAACTCATACTTGTTTGATAAGGTTGAAATTAATTCTAATAATTTATCTTTCGGATGAATTAAATCTATTTTATTTAATAATAAAATAGACGGCGATCTGGCATTTTTTAATTGATTTAAAACAACCTCATCTTCCTCGCTCCAGTATGACGAGTCACACACAAATAAATTTAAATTTGTATCCATGATGGCGTTTATTGCTGTCTTGTTCATGACTCTATTAATGGCTTTTTTTTCATTAATATGAATTCCTGGAGTGTCAATAAAAATTGCCTGATATTCTGGCATAGTATAGATTCCCAAAATACGATTTCTTGTTGTTTGGGGTTTTCTTGTGACTATACTGATATTGTTTCTAAGAATACTATTAACCAAAGTGGATTTACCCACATTAGGTCTGCCAACTATCGACACAAAACCGCATTTAAAAAGTTTATTTTTTGAGTTCTGAGTCATTATACTTTTCAATCATTAAAGCTGCTGCATGCTGTTCAGCTTTTCTTATGGATATCCCCTCACCCTCAGTTATTAAATTACGATCCATTACACTGCATTTTACATAGAATTTTTGCAGATGATCCTGACCGGTTATATTGGCGATTGAATACTCAGGAAGATTCATACTTTCTTTTTGTATGATTTCTTGTAGTCTTGTTTTCGAATCTTTTAATTGATCCATTGATGGCAATTTCGATAAAACATCCTTATATAATTCTTGAATAACACTAAAAGTATTTTCAAATCCGGAATCAAGATAAATTGCGCCTAAAAGCGCTTCCAATGTATCTGAAAGTACTGAACACCTATGTCTAGTTCCACTCTTGTTTTCTCCAGCGCCAACATGAATATGATTAGAAAGATTAATATTTTTCGCGATCTGACATAGGGTTGACTCTTTTACTAGATATGCTCTTAATCGAGTCAAGTCTCCTTCATTTAAGAGTGATTTTTCTCTATATATTAGATCTGAAATTATAATACTAAGAATTGCGTCACCAAGAAATTCAAGTCTTTCATTATTTTTTGACGAAAGACTTCTATGCGTAAGAGCCAGTGCAAGTAATGCTTCGTCATTAAATTTATAATTTAAACTCTTGTTTATCCACTTAATTGTCTCTTTCACATAAAAACCTTAAGAATTTTACATTTACTGAATTTTACGTCCAATACGCTTAACATCTGGCCACTCAAGTCCATCCATATGCATCCATATTCTTGCTGCTTTTCCAACTAAATACTTTTTATTAATTGAACCAATAAATCTGCTATCCCGACTATTATCTCGATTGTCACCCATCATGAAATAACTGTCATCAGGAACCTCGTAATACCCTTCACCAACACTAAACCCTGAATCAGAAGTAAGTATGGTATGATTATTGCCATCAATATTTTCTATGAATTGTGGTTTTAATTCGTGCATTGGATTCAAGTCATCTCTGATCATACCCACGTCAACTCCATTTATGGTTAACCTATGATTCTGGTAAATTATTCTATCTCCTGGAATACCTATGACTCGTTTTATATAGTTAATACTTGGATCAGAAGGGAGTCTAAATACTGCAACATCGCCTCTTTTTGGGTCACTGACATCAAATATTTTTTTTTCAATAACAGGTAACCTCAAACCATATGAATATTTTTTTACAAAAATAAAATCGCCGACTAAGAGGGTCGGCTTCATAGAGCCAGAAGGTATCCTGAATGGCTCAAAAACGAATGATCTAATTACAACCACTAATAAAAGTACCGGAAAGAATCCATATGAGTATTCCAATATAGTTTTCTTAAGGCCTGATTCTTCAGCATTATTATTTTTTTTCTTTTTCCAGTAGATGATGTCTGTGAGTATAAAAATACCACTTATAGTTGTTAGTGTTACCAATATTAATGCCAAATTCATTTTTTCTTTCCTGGATTGTTATCAACACTCAAAATAGTGAGAAAAGCTTCCTGTGGTATCTCTACTGAGCCAATTTGCTTCATTCTTTTTTTTCCTGCTTTTTGTTTTTCAAGCAATTTTCTTTTTCGAGAAACATCGCCACCATAACATTTTGCAGTAACGTTCTTTCTCAGTGCCTTAACTGTACTTCTTGCAATAATTTGGCCGCCAATTGCCGCTTGAATTGCTACATCAAACATTTGTCTTGGTATCAATTTTCTCATTTTCTCAACTATCTCTCTACCTCGATAAGTAGAACTATCTCTATGCATAATCAGTGAGAGCGCATCAACTCGCTCGCTATTTATAAGTATATCCACTCTTACTAGTGGAGCGGCTTGAAATCTCAAGAACTGATAATCATAAGAGGCAAACCCTCTACTTACTGACTTTAATTTATCAAAGAAATCCATCACAACTTCTGCAAGTGGCATCTCATAATCCAATGAGACTTGATTACCCAAATATCGAATATTTTTTTGCACGCCTCTTTTTTCTATGCATAACTTTATCACAGAACCCACATGATCTTGAGGAACGAGAATAGAGGCCAAAATTATTGGTTCTCTTAATTCATAAATTTCATTCAAAGGTGGAAGTTTCGCAGGATTATCGACAAATAAGATTTCATTTTTATTATTAGTGACTTCAAAAATTACAGTTGGTGCAGTTGTAATTAAATCGAGATTATATTCTCTTTCCAATCGTTCTTGCACAATCTCCAAGTGAAGCATTCCAAGAAAACCGCACCTAAAACCAAATCCAAGAGCTGCGGATGTTTCAGGCTCAAAATTTAGTGCGGCATCATTTAGACGAAGTTTTTTTAATGCCTCTCTAAAATTTTCATAATCATCAGAACTGACTGGAAATAATCCTGCAAACACTCTTGGTTGTACTTGTTTAAAATCAGGTAATGGATGTTCGCATGGGTTAGAGCTTGACGTTAATGTATCTCCCACTGGCGCTCCATCAATATCTTTTATTCCAGCTATAACAAAACCTACCTCACCAGTCTTAAGCTCATCTTTATGAAACATTTTTGGAGTAAAACATCCGACTTTATCAACTTCGTGAGATCGTCCAGTTGACATTACATGTATCTTGCTATTTTTTTTCAGAACTCCATTGACTATCCTTACAAGTGATACAACTCCGACATAATTATCAAACCATGAATCTATTATTAATGCTTGAAGAGGTTGTTTTGCATCACCCTTGGGAGGAGGTATTATATTCACCAGTTCTTCGAGTAATACATCAACTCCTTCACCGGTTTTAGCACTGACAAGAGCGGCATTTTTTGCATCTATCCCAATAACATCCTCGATTTCATTTATTACATTTTTTGAATCAGCTGCTGGCAAATCAATCTTGTTAAGCACTGGCAGTACTTCGAGGTCCTGGTCTATTGCCGTGATACAGTTCGCGACACTCTGTGCCTCTACACCTTGAGCTGCGTCAACTACTAATAAAGCACCTTCACACGCCGCTAATGACCTTGATACCTCATAAGAAAAATCCACATGTCCTGGTGTATCAATAAAATTCAACTGATATTCATTGCCATTTCTTGCCTTATAATTAAGAGATACGCTTTGAGCTTTAATTGTTATACCTCGCTCTCTCTCAATATCCATTGAATCTAAGACTTGATCAGACATCTCTCTGTCCTGTAAACCGCCGCATATTTGAATAAATCGATCCGCCAAAGTTGATTTACCATGGTCTATATGGGCAATTATTGAAAAATTTCTAATATTATTCACAAGGATTTATCTCAAAAGTTCTCTCGCTGTTATTTGTAAGTTTTAAGAATCTCATTGATTAAAACTCTCTAATACTTGCTCTGTTATATCCTTATTAAAGAAATGTTTGAATATCTCCTTGTCATTAAATGTTACTACAGGAATATCAGCATGATACTTATTTAATAAATCTTTAGAAGACTCAATGTCAATTATTTCTATTTTTGCACGTGAATTAAGAAATTCGATTAGCTGTTCAATCAATTCTTCACATAAATGACATCCACGCTTGGAATAAACATAAAATTTTGGGTACATTGAAATTCTCTATAATTTTGTTTTTTTTATTTTACCAACCATTTCATTGATCAGAGGAACGTCGGACTGATATGGGGTTAACAAAAGTTTTACGAGCTCGGGATCACTTAATTCTAAAAGCTCATTAAAGGCAATTTTTTCTTTATCAGATGTCTCTTGATATTTATTTTCAAGATAACTGGATAATAGTTCATCCAGCTCTCGCATTCCTCGTCTGCATTGCCAACGAATCTTAGAAATTGATGTCATCACTCATACCCCTAAACTAAGTATGTCTTTCAATCAACATTTTCTTGGTATTAGCTATAGCTTCAGCAGGATTTAATCCTTTTGGACAGGTATTGGTGCAATTCATGATCGTATGACACCTGTATAGTCGAAACGAATCCTCAATTTCATCTAATCTTTCATTTTTAGCATCATCTCTACTATCTACCAACCACCTATATGATGCAAGAAGTGCTGCAGGGCCAAGATATCGATCGCTGTTCCACCAATAACTCGGACAGCTCGTTGAGCAACAAGCACAGAGGATGCATGCTGCCGGATCGTCTATTTTTTCCTGGTCTTCTTTCGATTGAATTCGCTCACTATTTTCTGGCGGAAGACTTTTATTTTGGAGCCATGGTTTTATTGAAGCATATTGCTCATAAAAATGAGTGAGATCTGGAACTAAATCCTTTATAACAGGCATATGAGGTAATGGATAGATCTTTGTGTTTCCTATAATACTGGAAGCTGAGATCGTACATGCAAGCGTGTTGCTTCCATTTATATTCATCGAACAAGACCCACAAATACCCTCCCTACATGACCTCCTGAAGGTTAATGTTGGATCAATTTCGTTTTTAATTTTTATAAGTACATCCAATACCATGGGACCACAATTATCCATATCGATATCGAAAGTATCCATTCTTGGGTTTTTATCTAAATCAGGATCATATCTATAAATGACATATCTTCTAACATTAGTTGCATCATTTGGAGCATCAAAATGCTTTCCTTTTTTTATCCTCGAATTGATTGGTAATCTGAATTCAGCCATATCGCTCTCAATAAACTCTTGCTTTTGGTGGAATAGATTCAACTTCATTAGTCATTGTTTCTTGATGAACCGGTCTGTAAGTAAAATTAACTTGACCAGGACCGTCAATCCAACACAATGTATGAACCATCCAATTCTTATCATCTCTATCAGTAAAATCGTCCCTGGAATGCGCGCCTCGACTCTCTTTTCTGTTCTCGGCGGATTCTATGGTCGCAATCGAATTTAGAAGTAGATTCTCAAGCTCCATTGTTTCGATTAAATCCGTATTCCATATGAGGGATTTATCAGCAACTGAAATATCATTAAATTTTTCGAATGATTTTCTCATTAATAAAACACCTTCACTTAATGATTCTCCCGATCGAAATACTGCAGCGTATGTTTGCATGATCTTTTGCATTTCTAATCTTAATACAGAAGTAGATACAGAACCTTTTGAATATCTCAATTTATCCAGTCTAGAAATGCTATTTAGACCGGCATCCTTAGGTAAATTGGGAAGTGAGTTTTTCTTCTTTAAATCCTTAATACAAAACTTTGCCGCAGCACGACCAAAGACAACTAAATCAAGAAGAGAATTCGATCCTAGTCTGTTAGCTCCATGAACTGAAACACAACCAGCTTCACCAACCGCCATTAAGCCAGGAACAACTTCTTCTGAATTCTGATTGTTCATTGTGATTACTTCGCCATTGTAATTTGTTGGTATACCACCCATATTATAATGAACGGTAGGTAAGACCGGAATAGGCTCTTTTGTTACATCAACATTAGCAAAAACTTGAGCTGATTCTGCGATCCCAGGTAATCTTTCATTTATCACTTCAGGACCCAAATGCTCAAGATGAAGAAAAATATGATCTTTTTCAGGGCCCACACCGCGTCCTTCTTGGATTTCAATGGTCATCGATCTACTGACCACGTCACGAGAGGCTAAGTCTTTTGCATTAGGAGCATACCTTTCCATAAATCTCTCACCATTTGAATTTGTGAGATAGCCTCCCTCTCCTCTTGCACCCTCTGTGATCAACATACCTGCACCATATATACCAGTTGGGTGAAATTGAACAAACTCCATATCTTGTATAGGTAACCCAGCTCTCATAACCATTGCATTCCCATCTCCAGTGCAGGTATGTGCAGAGGTACAAGAGAAATATGATCTTCCATATCCTCCTGTCGCCAAAATAACTTTATGCGATCTAAAGCGATGTAATTTCCCTGTTGCCATTTCAATAGCCACTATCCCGTGACATACACCATCTTTCATTATCAAATCTATAGCAAAATATTCTATGAAAAATTCAGCAGAATGCTTAAGTGATTGTTGATAAAGAGTATGAAGCATGGCATGACCAGTTCTGTCAGCAGCAGCGCATGTCCTTTGCGCGATTCCTTCCCCATAATGTGTTGTCATCCCACCAAATGGACGTTGATATATAAGACCATCTTCAGTTCTAGAAAAGGGAACACCATAATGCTCTAGTTCAATGACAGCATCTGGAGCTTCCTTGCACATATACTCTATTGCGTCTTGATCTCCGAGCCAGTCTCCACCTTTAACAGTATCGTACATATGCCATCGCCAATCATCTTCACCCATATTTCCAAGAGCAGCACTAATGCCACCCTGTGCTGCAACAGTGTGACTTCTAGTAGGAAAAACTTTAGTTATACAGGCTGTTTTGAGCCCAACTTCTGATAATCCAAAGGTAGCCCTTAGTCCAGCACCTCCAGCACCGAGAACAACAACATCATAATCATGATCAATAAACTCATAATCACTCATTTTAATGATCCTATTTTTATCCAAATTAATGATATAACTATAAATAAAGAAAGAAACATATGAAGCGCCTTATTTATTTTTAGTAACCTATTCCTCGCACTCATTTGATGAATATAATCTTCAATTATAACTTCCAAACCAAGTGACGAGTGGTAAGTCATCGATAGGCCTAAGATTAACAACATGAATAAATTCAATAAATCTGAGGCCCAGATTTTTAACTGATAGTACTCAAAGGATTGAATCGCAGATATATTAAAAAATACCCATAAGCTTAGAACTACCATCATCACTGCTGTCAGTCTTTGGTGCCACCAATGCTCAGAGGCCCCATCGACCAACTTATTTCTTTTAAATAAACTTAGAAATGAATAAATCTTCATAGATATAACCAAAAAATACTTGTCAATAACAAACTACAAAACACTACAATTCTTGCTGATATTTCGACTCTCTCTCTATCGAATCCTCTTCCTGTATCCCAATAGAGATGCCTTAACCCATTACAAAAATGCAAAAAAAATGCAAATGTCCAAACTACTAGTAAAAACCTACCAATCCAATTAGAAAATATATAGACAAAAAAAGTGAAATATTGTTCGCCAAAAGCAATTGCAAATAACCAAACAGAGAATATTATTAATCCTACCGACAAACTCACACCAGTTGCCCTATGTAAGATCGAGAGAATCATTGTGAGGGGCCAACGGTAAATAGTCAGATGCGGAGATAGTGGTCTGGTTCTATTTGACATTGTAAATAGTTATATTGTTTTTATGCTATATATGTTTAGGCAAATACTTAAAAATCAATACATCTCCCGTCTTTTTCCCAATCACCATATCTCGATGGATCCAATCCTCCGCGTCCTCCAATTTCTTTCTTGATCTTGGAATTATCTCTTTTTCTTTTAGTTACTTCTTTTTGATTTTCTAGAGACTTTGTTTTAATTTTTTTGATATTTTTGATATCTTTTTTCATAGTATAATTATGCCAGATAAAGGTTGATTTTGGATATAATAATTGGAATTTTTAGGACAGAATTATGAGTGAAAAATTATTTGATATAGTAACTGTCAAAGGAAATGATCACTTGGATTTTCTGCAAGGCCAGATCACACAAAATATTGAAAAATTAACTGCAGGAACACTTCATTACTCAGCAATTTGTAATCCAAAAGGACGAGTTATCTTAACCTGTCATATCTTTCCGCTTAAAAATAGAGTGGGTATTGTTATTCCAGTTTCAATGACTGATATTCTGATATCAAGATTAAGTAGTTTTATTCTAAGATCAGATGTAACAATCGAGAAATTAGATACATCAACCTCGCTCTGTATAGATTCCAATGAATTAGATTCTGATCTTTCTGTTTTCAAAGATAATTATCATGATGTCTCAGGCTCATCCTTCTTTACGTCAAGGAAACTTAGTAATTCTAATTTCACTGAAGTTTATACTAACCTCAATAATAAAAACATTCAAAAAAGAGCGATTGAAGCTATTGAGTGGAAAAGATTAAGAATAATCGAAAATATTGTTGATATTACACAAGAGAATACTGAAAGATATACACCTCATATGCTTAATCTAGATCTTAATAATGGTGTCTGCTTCAACAAAGGTTGTTACGTTGGTCAAGAAATCGTTGCAAGAACAGAACACATTGGCAAGGTAAAAAGAAGATTAATTTTATATAAACTAAGTTCCAAAAATATAACAGTCGACGAAAAATTATATCTAAATGATAAGGATTCCAATGCTCATATATTATCAATTTCTGGAGACAGATTAGCAGCGATTATCAACACAGATTTTTCAAATCAGGAATTATCATATAAAAACGGAATTGCTAAACCATTAACAAACCCCTTCAAATAAAATTTATTCGAACTTCTCCTGCCTCATATATGGAAATAATAAGACATCTCGTATCGATACTGAATTTGTAAACAACATTACTAAGCGATCAATTCCAATTCCTAGTCCTGCGGTTGGCGGTAAACCATACTCTAGTGCTCTAATATAATCATGGTCAAATGACATGGCTTCATCATCACCAGCATTCGATTTTTCCACCTGATCAAGAAAACGTTGAGATTGATCTTCTGGATCATTTAATTCTGAAAATCCATTAGCTAATTCACGACCAAGAGCGAAAAACTCAAAACGATCAGTAATAAATGAATCATTATCATTTCTTCTTGATAACGGTGAGACTTCTGTAGGATACGCATAAATAAATGTAGGTTCTAATAATTTAGATTCGCATGTCTTCTCAAAAATTTCTGCTTGAAGCTTTCCGGCTTGGTATGAATTTTCAATTTTAATATTTAGTTTTTTTGAATAATTTTTTAAGTACTCAAAATCACGAATATTTTTTTTATCTATATCTGGATTATGCTCTATTATAGATTGCTCCATTGTTAATCTTCTGTAAGGTCCTTTTAAATTAATCTCCTGATCTTGATATATTATTGTATCTGAATTAAATATTTCACTTGATATTTCACTCATTAAATCTTCAATTAACTTCATAAAATCTTCATAATCAGCATAAGCCTCATATAACTCTAGCATTGTAAATTCTGGGTTATGTTGTGTTGAGACGCCCTCATTCCTGAAATTTCTATTTATTTCATAAACTTTTTCATACCCTCCAACAACCAATCGTTTGAGAAATAATTCTGGCGCAATCCTAAGATATAATTTCATATCAAGTGTATTATGATGAGTCTCAAATGGCCGAGCTACTGCACCACCAGGAACCGAGTGCATCATTGGCGTTTCTACTTCCAAAAAAGCTCTTGAATCCATAAATTTTCTTATAATTGAAATAATTTTTGATCGAGATTCAAAAACGAGCCTACTTTCTTCATTCATAATTAAATCAACATATCTTTGACGATATCTCGTTTCTTGGTCAGAGAGACCATGAAATTTTTCTGGCAAAGGTCTTAAAGATTTTGTTAATAACTGAGAATTATCAGCTAGCACAGTTAATTCATTTGTATTGGTTTTAAACAGAACACCTGAAACCCCAATAATGTCTCCTACATCCCATTTTTTAAATTCTTGATACAAACCATCTGGAAGTCTATCTCTTTCAAATCTTATCTGTATTTGATTGCTCACGTCTTGTAATTTGACGAAACTTGCTTTGCCCATAACTCTCTTTGCCATGACCCTGCCAGCCACCGATGCTTTGATTTGTTTTTTCTCGAGTTGTTCCTTAGTTGAAGCATCATAGTTATTGTGAAGCTCATCTGCGTAAATTGTTCTTCTGAATTGATTTGGAAAAGCATTCCCTCTGTCTTTTAAAAGAGAAAGCTTTTTTCGTCTCTCTTTTATTAGATCATTCTCATTTATATTATTTTTTTGGTTTGACACTTAAAGCCCCTGTTTTAAACTTGCTTCTATAAATTTATCAAGATCGCCATCGAGAACTGACTGCGTGTTTCCAATTTCAATTCCTGTTCTTAGATCTTTTATCCTACTTTGATCAAGAACATATGACCTTATTTGACTTCCCCATCCAACATCAGCCTTGCCATCCTCAATATCAGAGGAAACCGATTTCTTTTTTTGTAATTCTAACTCATACAGTTTTGCTTTCAATTGCTTCATTGCTGTTGCTTTATTTTTATGCTGAGATCTATCATTTTGACATTGAACAACAACATTAGTTGGAATATGAGTAATCCTCACAGCTGATTCAGTTCGATTGACGTGCTGACCTCCTGCGCCACTTGCTCTGTATACATCTATTCTAAGATCAGAAGGGTTGATATTAATTTCAATACTGTCGTCTACCTCTGGCATCACAAAGACTGACGCAAATGAGGTGTGGCGTTTATTTCCAGAATCAAAAGGCGATTTCCTAACCAATCTGTGCACACCTGTTTCTGTCCTTAACCATCCGTATGCATAATCGCCTGAAACTCTAATAGTTGCGCTTTTTAAGCCTGCCACATCACCGGAAGAAATCTCAATTATTTCAACTTTGAACTCATGAGACTCTGCCCATTTTAAATACATTCTCAATAGCATTTCCGCCCAATCTTGCGCTTCTGTTCCTCCCGCACCTGACTGAATATCCAAATAAGTATCACATGGATCCATTTCATGACTGAACATCCTTGTAAATTCAAGCTGTTCTATTTTATGATTTAATTTCTTAGCCTCAAGCTCTATCTCAATTTGCGTTTCTTTATCGTTTTCATTCTTAGCAAGTAATAACAACTCTAAAAGATCGGAACATGAATTATTAGCTTCATCTAGAGACTGAATAATTGCTTCCAGTTTTGCTCTTTCCTTACTTAATAGTCTGGCTTTTACTGTATCGGCCCAAACATCTGGATTCTCAAGTTCTCGAATAACCTCATTTAATCTCTCTGACTTAGATTCATAGTCAAAGATACCCCCTAAGCGATTTTTCTCGCTCAGATATTAATTGAATATATAATTCTAAATTATTGATTTCATTCATTTTAATAAACTAATATTGTAATATATGATCAACGACTAATTGTTCAGTAATTTTTCCACGAAATTCATTAACATCTAATTTGTAAATAAAACCTATTGCTTCTCTTGTTATTATATTTTGTTGATTAAATGCTATTGCATCTATTATTTTTTTTCCATCAACCGGTTGAACTTGCATTTTTAGATGATATCCACCCACTACTCTCTGATCATGAATATGGAATTTACCATGAAATTTTGGTTCCTCAAACCCGGTCCCCCAAGGTCCAAATTCTTGTATTCTATTAGCAAGATTAAGACTTAACTGATCTGGCAGTAACAGTCCATCTGTTTGAATATCACCTGTATAATTATAATCAGGATATATTAAATCTATGTGCTGTGAAACAGATGCTCTAAAAGAGTTGTAGTCGACTTCATTAATCGAAAGCCCTGCAGCCATAGCATGACCACCAAATTTTATTATTAGATTAGGGTTTTCATTTGAAATGGACTCCAAGAGGTCTCTAATATGAATTCCGCTGACGGATCGACCAGAGCCTTTGAGTGTATCATTATCATCATATGCGAAGGCAAATACCGGCCGGTTATATTCCTCTTTGAGCTTAGATGCTATTAAACCTACTAACCCTTGGTGCCAATTTTTATCATAAACACAAATACATGAGGACAGTTCATTTTTTTTAAATTTTTTAACATAATTTGATGCTTCATCACTCATCTTTTTTTGTATTTCTTTTCTTTTTGTATTTGTGCTTATCAATAGGTCGCTGAATTTGTTAGCTTTTTCTTTATCATCTGTTAACAGGCATTCTATTCCGATAGAAATATCATCTAATCTACCTGAGGCATTGATTTTTGGAGCAATGGAAAAACCTAAATCCTGACTTGTTAGCTTTTTATAATTTTTACCAGATTTTTCAATTAACGACTGTATCCCTTTAACGCAATCACCGTTTCTAATTATTTTAAGGCCTCTATCAACTAAGACTCTATTATTGAAATCAAGTTTAACAACATCAGCAATTGTTCCAAGTGCAACTAAATCCAAAAATTTAAGAGGAATTTTTCTGGCATTGCTCATCCCTTGCCTCTCAAGCTCTTTTGCTAATCCAGCCATTAGATAAAACGCAACTCCAATACCAGCAAGATGAGGACTTTTAAATTTACTATCAAATAAGTTGGGGTTCAAAATTACATTTGCATTTGGAAGTGACTGTCCTGGTAGATGATGATCTGTCACCAAAACGTCAATCCCAAGTTTTCGCGCCTCATCTATTCCTTTAAAACTCGAAATTCCATTATCAACAGTTACTATTAATTTTGGGTTCCTTTTTTTTGCTTCGTCTACTACGCTAGGAGTCAGTCCATACCCATCTTTCATTCTATTGGGTACAATGTAGCTGAAATTCTCAAAACCAAACTCACCTAAGCATCTTATCAAGAGACTGACACTGGTTGCGCCATCAACATCATAGTCCCCAACAATCACAATCTTATCTTTCTTATATTTTAGAAGAATTTCTATGGCTTCATCTACGTTATTCAAAGAACTAATTGGTGCTAAAGAGCTTAATTTATATGAGATTTGCTTTTTATTTGTGATACCCCTTGATGACAATATCCTGGAAATAACGGGACCAAAGTCTGCTAGATCAGGATGCAGATTAAACTCTCTTTCTGTTATTTTATTTTGTATGAGATTATTATTTTTCATTTTTCCTATGAAATAATTAAATATTGATGACAAAGAACAAGCAGTAGATAATAAACATATTAACAGTGTTTATGGTTTCATTAATCACATTTATTTTAAATTATATTTTCAAAAGAAATGCAATTCTCAAAAGAAAAAAATCTAGATACATCAATCAGGTCTGTCGAAAGCGGAAGGATTTTAGTCGGTGAAGAATATATTTCTCATTCCCTCGTACTCAATGCTGATGAAATTATTGGTAGATGGATGGGCCCTAATGCAGACCATACCTCGTTCGATCAAATCAAATATATTTTAGAAAAAGAACCGGATGTAATTATTTTTGGCACAGGAGATAAATCTGTTATACCTCAGAGAAACCTTGTGTTTGATCTAGCTAAGAAAAATATTGGCATTGAAGTAATGACCTCTACCGCTGCTGCTAAAACATTCAATATCCTTATCTCTGAAGGTAGAAATCCAGTAGCAATAATAATAATTGACTGATTTACTAGATTGATGGAATTACTTTCATTGGATCTATAGGGTCGCCGGACTGTCTGATCTCAAAGTATAATTGAGGAGATTTAGTGGGTCCAAGGCCCATCGTTGCAATTTGTTGACCTTGCTTAACAAAATCACCAGAATTAACCTGAATTGCCTCATTGTAGCCATAAGCACTGAGAAAGACGTCATTATGTTTAACGATAACCAGCTGACCAAAACCAGAAAGGCCATTCCCTGCATATACTACCTCTCCATCTGATGAGGCAGTGACTGCTTGACCAAGAATACCATCAAAAAGAATTCCGCTTGAAGTCGATGATTTCTTTTTAAACTTTTTTATAACATTTCCATTCGTAGGTGGTCTCCACTTCGCATCACTTTGTATTACTCTTTTCTTGGCAATCTTTGTTTTTTTCTGGGTTGGTGGACTCAGTGATTCAGTTGATCTTATATTTTTGGGTGATGAGAGTTTTAGTATCTGACCTGGATATATAAGCTCTTTGTCTGAAATCTTATTCCATGCAATTAAATCTTGAGGATTTATTCCGTATCTCCATGCGATGAAATATAGGGTTTCACCGTATCTAACAAAATGCCTTTTTTCTTCTGAAAGCTCCAAACGAGGATGCATGCAACCAGATATGAAAGTGATTAATAATATTACAAAAAAAACAGATTTTTTAAATATATTCATATTTATTTAAGAGAATTTCCAAAAATACAAAAAAATCATAAATATGATAAATATTATAGACCAACCGATTCTATTTATATATTTCTCAATCATATTCTTTATATTTTCTCCGCCAAAATATATCAAAAAAGCAATAAGGAAAAATCTTGCCCCTCTTCCGATAACAGAAAATAAAATAAATCCAAAGAGGTTGATCCCAGTCATACCTGCTGCAATGGTAAATATTTTGTATGGTATTGGTGAGAATCCAGCCAATAAAATTGCCCACATACCCCATTTGGAAAACCAAATTTTGGAATTTTCATACGAATTCCAATAGACGCTCTCTTTTAACCATGGTTCAACTGAATCGAATATAAAGTAACCTATCAGATACCCAAGGATCCCACCGAGAACTGAGCTTATAGTTGTTATTAAGGCCAGAAACCATATTTTATCTTGCCTTGCCAGAGATATAGGAATGAGCATAACATCGGGTGGAATTGGAAAAAATGAAGATTCCGCAAAACTCAAAGCGCATAAATAACGATGCGCGGACGGTTTTTTTGACCAAAACATTATTTTTTTATAAAGAAAATCAAAAATATTTATTCACCTTCTAGTTATTTTTTAAGTTTTTTTCCTTTTATAAGTGGCACAAAACTCACTGCGCCAAGCTTCTTGTACTCAAATTTCTCCTTACATCTTTTTACATTAATTAACTCCTGCTTTCCCTCCGGTCCCATTGGCATAACAAGAGTTCCATTAATAGCTAATTGTTGCATTAATTTTTCAGGGACCTCAGCGGCTGCGGCTGTTACAATTATTCCATCATAAGGGCCATATTTCTTCCATCCATTCCAACCATCATCATGGAGATAACTAACATTATAGATGCCTATTGATCTGAGTCTTTTTTTACTTTTAATTAAAAGATCTTTGATACGCTCAACGCTGAATATCTTATCAAATAAAAGGGATAAAATTGCAGTTTGATAACCGCATCCTGTCCCTATTTCTAAAATTTTTCCTCCCTGAACATGCTTTAATAACTCTTCCGTCATTCTTGCTACAATGAACGGCTGACTGATAGTTTGACCATATCCTATTGGTAGTGCTGTATCCTCATAAGCTCGACTTGCGAGCGCTTCATCTACGAAGATATGTCGAGGTATTACTCTAATCTTATCTAAAACATCTAATGATTTTATACCCTGATCTTCTAATCTCTTTGCAAGACGATTACGAGTTCGATCTGACGTCATACCAATTCCCCGTTTATCATCGTAATTATTTGTCATTTTGACAACCAAGTCTTTGTATCATTTAAAACTGAACTAAAAGTCATATCAATATGAATTGGAGTTACAGATATAGAGTGATTTGATACTGCATGAAAGTCAGTTCCTGGACCTGCATCATTCGCGATACCTGGTAATCCAATCTGATATATGGATCTATTGTCATTAATAGTTTGCTTTTTCACGGGTATTGAGCGTTGTCTGTTACCTAATCTTGTTCCTTTGTATCCATTGAGTTCCTCGAATTTTTTGGCCGGTACATTTACATTCAATATAGTATCTGAAGGTAAATTAGACTGATTAATCCTTTTAACGATATCGACAGTCACTTTTGAAGCAACTTTATAATCACTTGTATTTTTACCTAAAGAAGATACTGCTATTGATGGCATATCAAGAACTCTTCCCTCAATTGCCGCAGCGACAGTTCCAGAGTAAAGAACATCTTCTCCGAGATTCGCGCCATGATTTACACCAGATATAACAATGTCGGGCGTCACATCTAATATACCTGATAGACCGAGATAAACCGTGTCTGCTGGTGTTCCATCGACAACGAATACATCATGAGACACCTTTAGAACTTCTAAATTTTTTCGAAGTGATAAAGAGCTACTCGACCCTGAGTGATTTTCTTTTGGCGCAAACATAATTACTCTGGCTATTTTTTTTAGAGACTTGAAAAGAATATTTATTCCTTCCGCTCTATAACCATCATCATTACTCAATAAAATAATCATTTGATAAATTAAACTTCTAAATTAAGCTATTTGTAAATAAAATGAATTCACATAGATAAAAACACAATTACGACAATGAATACAAAAGATAAAGATAGTTCAAGTATATCATCAGAAGATCGAGAATTATTTCGAAATGCGGTTAAAAACTCAATACCAATAAAAAAAAGCAATTTGAGAGTTAATTTTAAAAGTAAACCAAAAGCAAGAGCAAATCAAACTAGGAAAGATGAAGAAGAAGTCTTGATTGAGACTCTTCAAGGGGGTATCGAAAATCAAGAAAAATCAACTTCTCAATTTTTGGAATTTCATAGGAGTGGTTTAAGTAAAAAAGTTATTAGGAAACTTCAAAAGGGATCGTATAGCATTCAAGCCGAAATAGATCTCCATGGAATGACCGTTAATAATGCAAATGAAGAGCTTAAATCATTTGTTAATAGTTGCGTATTACACAATTATACATGTGTCAGAGTCATACATGGTAAAGGATTAGGCTCTGGAGACAGAGGGCCTGTCCTGAAATACGAAGTCACTAGATTATTAAAAAAATGGAAACAAGTTTTAGCTTTTGTCTCTGCAAGGCAGGCTGATGGAGGGACAGGTGCACTTTATGTTCTTCTGAGAAATAGCAAATAAATATTTAATCAACAATAAAATAAAAAACCTCATTTTTTCCGATATACCCAAGATCATTCCTTGCTCTTTCCTCAATTGATTCTTTTCGCTCCCTTAGATTTGTGATTTCTGCGATTAAGTTTTCATTCCTTACTTCAAGATTTCTGTTCTGACCGACTTGCTTAATAATCTGAGATGAAAGAAAACGATTTTTTTGATACCCATCCTCAGAGAGCCATATCTGATAATTAAGAAATAATGTTAAGACAAATACGAATAAAATCATCCATCTAATATTCTCCATGAAATTATTTCCTATATTAAATTAATGGAACTGAAAAAGCCTCATCAGGTTTATAAAATGCATTATCTCCAAGATATTCTTCAATCCGAAGTAATTGATTGTATTTTGATATTCGATCTGACCTTGATAATGATCCAGTTTTAATTTGAGTTGCCCTAGTTCCTACAGCAATATCGGAGATTGTTGAATCAGATGTTTCTCCAGATCTGTGAGAGATAATGGCTGAATATTCAGAAGCAATAGCTAAATCAATTGCGTTAATTGTTTCTGATATGGTCCCTATTTGATTAGGCTTAATAAGAATTGAGTTAGCAATTTCATCTTTAATTCCTTTTTGAAGAATTTTGGTGTTCGTAACAAAAAGATCATCACCGACTAGTTGGATCCGCTCCCCTAACGCACCTGACAGAATAGACCATCCTTCCCAGTCAGATTCATCCATTCCATCCTCTATGGATATGATCGGATATGAATCAACTAAATCTTTCAGAAAGTCACTGAATCCCGAAGCATCAAATCTTAATCCCTCGGAATCGAGGTAATAATGACCCTCTCTGTAAAACTCACTGCTTGCGACGTCCAAAGCTAGAAGAATATCTTTTTTCTCTTTTAAACCTGATATTCTTATTGCTTCAGAAATTGTATCGAGAGCTTCTCTGTTTGATTTTAAATTTGGTGCAAATCCACCTTCATCTCCAACAGCTGTATTAAGTGATTGTTTTTTTAGAACGCTCTTCAATGCATGAAAAACTTCTACTCCATATCTAAGCGATTCTCTGAATGATGATGCGCCAACTGGGATAATCATAAATTCTTGAATATCAATACTATTATCAGCGTGCGCACCTCCATTGATGATATTCATCATTGGGATTGGCATATTGCTGCCGTCACCAAAATATCTAAATAAAGGAATATTTTTCGATCTAGAGCAAGCTTTAGAAAAGGCCATCGAGACAGCAAGTATTGAATTAGCACCCAGATTACTCTTATTTGGTGTTCCATCTAATTTGATTAAAATTTGATCTAGTTCTTTTTGATTATTAAAATTTGAATTTAGTAACTCTTTACTAATTATTTTATTTACGTTGTCAACGGCATTTAAAACCCCTTGACCAAGATATCTCTCTATATTGCCATCTCTGAGTTCTACAGCCTCTCGACTTCCAGTCGATGCTCCAGACGGAACAGCAGCTCGGCCGAAACTCCCATCACTTAGAAATATTTCTGCCTCAATTGTTGGGTTACCTCTTGAGTCAATGATTTCTCGCCCTTGAATTTTTGTTATTGTAAACATTAAGATTTATTTTTTAATGAAAATTTAAATTTTTTGTATTTAATAATACTGATCTTCTATGAAATCTTTTGTTTTTACAGCACTATCAATTTGAAGAAGAGTTTCGAGTAGATCATGCATCTGCTTTAATGGCCAGGAATTAGGACCATCACTTAGAGCTTTATTGGGATTACTGTGTGTCTCCATAAATAAACCAGAAACTCCTGAAGCTATCGCAGCTCTGGCAAGAACAGGTATGAATTCTCGAGCACCGCCTGATTTTATCCCTTTACTCCCAGGTAATTGAACAGAGTGAGTAGCATCAAAAACAACCGGACAACCTGTTTTCCTCAAAATAGCCAAGCTCCTCATATCCGATACAAGATTGTTATAACCAAATGTAAATCCTCTCTCGCATACCAGGATTTTCTTATTACCCGTTGATTTTGCCTTATCAACTACATTTTGCATCTCTTCAGGTGACAAAAATTGTCCTTTTTTAATACTGACTGGCTTTCCTTGTTTTGCAACATTTAAAATAAAATTTGTTTGTCTGCACAAAAATGATGGAGTTTGCAGGACATCTACAACATCAGCTACTTCATTTATGGGTGAGTCTTCGTGAACATCAGTAATAACTGGTATATCTAATTGAGATTTTACCTCAGACAATATTCTTAAGCCTTCTTCAATACCTGGTCCTCTATAACTTGATATGGAGCTTCTGTTCGCTTTATCGAAAGACGATTTATAGATAAATGGTATATTGAGTTTATTAGTTATGTTTTTAAGCTCTCCTGCAGTATCGATGGCTGATTGTTCGCTCTCAACCACACAATTACCAGACATTAAAAAAAAGGGATTATTATTTGATACTTTAAAATTGATTAAATTCATTTAATTTCTCACCTGATTTTTGAACTTAATCGTTGCACCTATAAAGCTCGTGAATAATGGATGCCCATCTCTTGGGTTGGAAGTAAATTCAGGATGAAACTGAGTAGCAATAAACCAAGGGTGATCTGGAATTTCAATCGCCTCCACTAAATCATCAACTGATAGACCTGAAAATTTAATTCCATTTTTTTTAAGATCTTCCCTGTAGTTATTATTAAATTCATATCTGTGCCTATGACGCTCCTTTATAACTTCATTATTATAGATAGAGTGCATCAAAGAACCTTCAGACAAATATATTTCTTGAGCACCAAGTCTCATGGTTCCGCCAAGATCAGAGTTTTCATCCCTTTCTTCAATATCACCACTTTCTTCCTGCCATTCAGTTATTAATGCAATAACAGGATGTTTTGTTTTTTTATCGAATTCTGTGCTTTGAGCGCCATCAAGTTCTGCAAGATTTCTTGCAGCCTCAATAATTGCTACTTGCATTCCCAAACAAATGCCAAGATAAGGAATACCATTTTCTCTTGCATATTTTACTGTCGCAATTTTACCTTCTATGCCTCTATCACCAAATCCACCTGGCACAACTATCCCATCCATATCTGATAGTACTTCTAGCCCATTTTTTTCAATATCCTGTGACTCAATATAATGAATTTTTACATTTGTTAGTGTTTTTATACCTCCGTGAAGCAAAGCCTCAGTTAGAGAGATATATGCATCGCGTAAATCAACATATTTTCCTACCATAGCGATATTGACTTCAGTTTTAGCTGATTTCTTAGCTGTCACTATGGATGACCACTCACTCAAATCAGTCCTAGAGGACTTAAGTTTTAATTGGCTCATGACTATAGTATCTAGAGCCTGTTGATGCATCATTTCAGGTATCTTATAGAGATCATCCACATCATAGGCAGATATCACAGCCTCCTCTTGAACATTTGTAAAGAGGGCTATTTTTTTTCTTTGCTCATCAGGAAGAATCTGCTCTGATCTACAAACCAATATATCAGGCTGAATGCCTATCGATCTTAATTCTTTTACAGAATGTTGTGTGGGTTTAGTTTTTATTTCTGATGATGTTGCAATATAAGGAACAAGAGTAAGGTGCACATAAACTACCTTTTCAGAGCCTAATTCAATTCCCATTTGACGAATTGCTTCCATGAATGGAAGAGATTCAATATCGCCAACCGTTCCTCCAACTTCGACTAAACATATGTCAGCCTCATTAGATCCTCTTCTAATTCCATCTTTTATTGCATCAGTAATATGAGGAATTACCTGCACAGTCGCACCGAGGTATTCGCCTCTCCTTTCTTTAGCTATAACTGATTCATAAATTCTTCCAGCAGTATAATTACTATCTCTTCCAGTTTCTGTTCTCACAAATCTTTCGTAATGACCAAGATCTAGATCGGTCTCTGTTCCATCAGATGTCACAAAAACCTCTCCATGCTGAAAGGGGCTCATTGTTCCTGGATCAACATTAATATAAGGATCCAATTTAATCATACTTATTGATAATCCTTTGGATTCTAAAATTGCTCCGAGACAGGCAGATGTTATCCCTTTACCAAGAGAGGAAACAACACCACCTGTTATGAATACGTAAGATGACATTATCTACTCCAAACCTTTTTGTTTGAAAATAGATTATGCAAAAGCCTTATATTACATTTCAATATCGAGAATAAATAAGAAATAATATTTTGATTTTTTTGGAGGAAGAACACTGTTTTTATCAACCCGCCTTTTAAATGTAGACGGCTTTAAAACTTACCAGATCATAAGTACCAAAACAATGTAAATTAAAAAATAATATTCTAATTAGTCATTTAACTCAGGTTTTTTATGCCAGTTTATTTTATAACCATTAGATTTTGAAAACTTTTCCGCAATCCAAAAATTACCCACACTGACAACTTCATTCTCATAAAAAAATAACGGGATCCTGTTTCTCATCCAAGGATAGATTTTATTCTCTTGGAATAGTTTTTTGAGTTTATAATGATGCTTCTTTCCAGCAGGTTTAATTATCTCGCCTCCAACTCTGAAAGATAGCTTTAAACCGTTCTTGGCTATTCTTGGATCTATTCCCGTATCTTTTGATTTATTTAGTGAAATAGAACCCATTCCATAATCCAAATCAATAGTTTTATTTGGAAATAAATTCAATAATTCATTATTTTGTCTAGGTAGCTGGGGAATGATATATATTTTTTTTCTGTAGTGATAAATATCAGCATCCGGGAATTTTATAAATTTATTTTCTTCTCTCTTTATTATAAATCTTAATGCTTTTATTCCATCCATCAGTTGTTTGTATGAGGGATTTTTTAAATTCTTCATTCTCAATATGAATCTGATTAGATTTCTTTGCCTATTACCAGATAATTTAATAAATTGTTCTGAATCAATATATTTTTCATTACCTATATTGAAGAGGTCTATTTTGGCAATATCCTCTGATCTCTCACTTGCTTCAAGTGCGAGCGACGTTACTTTGGAAAATCTTTTATTTATTGATGGCCATCTTTTTTCTAACTGAGGGATAATTTTATTTCTAAGAAAATTTCTATCGAATGTATTGTCCTTATTTGAAAAATCTTCTATCCATTCAAGATTTTTTATTTTTGCATAATTAATAAGTTCAGCCTTCGAATACCCAAGAAAAGGTCTAAGAAGCATGCCACCAGCAAATATTCTTATAGGCTTAATTCCTGATAATCCATCAACTCCGCTTCCTCTTAATACACTGAGAAGTAATGTTTCTGCCTGGTCGTCTTTATGATGAGCAGTCAAAAGCCAGTCATTTGACTCTATATATTTGCTTAGTACCTTATATCTTTGATCTCTCATCTCACATTCAGTTCCTTTGCCTGATTTTTTTTCAATTTGAATCTTTTCAGAGATGAGTTTTACTCCATATACTTTCGCTGTATCAATACAAAATTTTTCCCATTCACTCGATAGATGGTGTTGTTGGTGATTGATATGAATAGCTACAATAGGAATGTTTAAATTAATTCTAGTAAGTGAGTAAAGCAGAACTGTTGAGTCCAACCCGCCACTATAAGCTACGATAATTTTTTTCGGATGATTGGCCTGATCTAGGTAATGATTAAAAAAATCATTTAAGTCATCTGTATTAAACATACAATATAGTCACAAACTAAACTTGTGTGTATTCCCCATAAGCTGCAATCTTTTTTTGACGCATAGAAACTAATGATTTTTCGTCAAATTCATTCAAATTATTAAGATTTTTAAGCAGCCTGAGTTTCAATTTATCAGCCATACCTTCAAAATCTCTATGAGCTCCACCTAATGGCTCTCCTATAACCTCATCAATCAGCGAAAATTTTTTCAATTTTTCTGCAGTAATGTGCATCGCACCTGCAGCCTTTTCAGCCATATTTGAATCTTTCCATAATATTGATGCGCATCCTTCAGGGGAGATAACAGAATATATACTATATTCAAGCATCAATAATTTATCAGAAACACCTATTGCGAGCGCCCCTCCTGAACCGCCTTCGCCGATAATGACAGAAATAATAGGAGTAGATATTTTTGACATTTCAAGTAAATTTTTTGCGATTGCCTCACTTTGTCCTCGCTCTTCAGCTCCAAGTCCTGGATATGCTCCAGGAGTATCAATAAAAGAAATTATTGGCAGATTAAATTTTTCTGCTAATTTCATTAATCTTAAAGATTTTCTGTAGCCTTCAGGTTTAGGCATGCCATAATTTCGCCTAACTCTCTCTTTTGTATCGCGACCTTTTTGATGGCCTATCATTAAAACAGGAATATCATCTAATCTACCAATCCCTCCAATGATAGCAGTATCATCGGAAAACATTCTATCGCCGTGAAGCTCAACAAAATCTTTAAAAATATGCGAAACATAATCTAGGGAATATGGTCTCATTGGGTGACGAGAGATCTGTGCTACCTGCCAATCAGAAAGTTTTTTATATATATTTTCTGTAATTGCTTTATTTTCTTTTAACAAACGCATTCTTTCTCGTTTGATATTTTCCTTTGAATCATCAATATATTTGAGCTCTTCTAATCTTGCCTCTATTTCAGCAATTGGTTTTTCAAATTCAAGAAATTTAGAATCAATCATAATTTTATTATTTAAGTATTTTTAATTTCATAAGATGTTAATTTTAATAGCTAAAATTAAATGAATCTCTTCCGATTATTGACGATAAGTTTTTACGGAGTTCGCTGGTTGGATTCACATTCCAATCATCCCCGAGATTGACTCTTCCTTTAGCAGATTCATTCTCATAATTTATTGCTACTTGGCAATTTCCATTGTCAGTCATTTTTAAAATATGTCTAATTCTATCAAGAATATCAGAATCACTATACTTACCATTCAATTGTATAGTAAGTAATTTTGCTTTTTCAGTTATGACATCATCAATAAATCTAACTTTGTCGGCGTTAATTTGCCATGAAGATGAAAATTCATCAAATCTCAACTTTCCTTCAACTATTATAATTTTATCTTTCTTTAAAAACTCTTTATTTTGAAAAAAACTGTCACTAAAAAATACCGTATCAATCCTGGCAGTATCATCATCGAGAATAACAGTGATCCTATTTCCTCGTTTTTTTATATCCGCTATCAATCCAGCAACTTTTATTTCTTTCTGTTTATATTGAAACTTTTTTTCTGTCCTATTTGGAGGTTCTTGACTGCAGACTTCTTTCAATGAACTACCTGTTAGGAAGTAGGAGTCGCTCTTAATAGAATGAAATGGATGTCCTGTTAAATAAAGGCCAAGCGATTCTTTTTCCTTTTTAAGAAAAATGCTTTCTTCCCATTCTTGCATATTTTCTTCTAATAATACCTCTTCGACAGAACTATCAACTATCCCAAACATATCTCCTTGGCCTGCTGCTGAATCTCTTGCTGATTGATCTGCACCTTTAATTGCATCCGCCAATTTTATAGTGAGTAATTTTCTAGTCATCTTAAACTCATCCATGGAGCCACTCTTTATCAGAGCCTCTAGTACTCTACGATTAATCTTTTCTGCGCCCATTCTTTTGCAAAAATTATTCAAGTTATCGAAGGGTCCGTTAGATTCTCTCTCAGTAATAATTGATTCAACAGTAGACTTGCCAACACCCTTTATTGCCCCTAGACCGTAAAGTATCTCTTTATCATTCAGTACCATAAACTCATAAAGAGAATTATTAATTGAGGGCTTTGAAATTTCTATCTCATGATTCGAACAATCATCTTTAATCATTATTAACCTATCGGTATTATCAATTTCAGCAGTCATAACTGCTGCCAAAAAATAGGAGGTATGATGTGCCTTTAAATATGCGGTTTGATAAGAAATTAATGCATACGCCGCCGAATGAGATTTGTTAAACCCATAACCTGCAAATTTTTCCATTAAGTCAAAAATATATGATGCTGTTCTCTCAGAAACCTCTCTGTTCTTAGATCCTTCTATAAAAATTTGGCGCTGTTTTGCCATTTCATCAATCTTCTTTTTTCCCATGGCTCTTCTCAGGATATCAGCACTTCCAAGAGAGTATCCAGCAAGGACTTGAGCTATTTGCATAACTTGCTCTTGATACAAGATAACTCCATATGTTTCCTCGAGGATAGATTTTAGTTTCGGGTGAAAATAATCAATATTTATATTATTTTGATGCTTCCTGTTAATAAAATCATCCACCATGCCTGACTGGAGTGGTCCTGGCCTGAATAAAGCGACAAGGGCAATAAGATCTTCAAATTGATCAGGTTGCATTCTTTTTATTAGATCCCTCATACCCGTTGATTCAAGCTGAAAAACGGCTGTTGTCTTGCAAGACCTTAATAGGTCAAATGTTTTCTTATCAGTCAAAGGAATTTCATGTATTGTGAGATTTTCATCTTGAGCAGCTTTGTTAACTAACTCTATTGTTAGATCAATAATGGTCAGTGTCCTTAAACCCAAAAAATCAAATTTTACTAGGCCAGCTGCCTCTACATCGTCTTTGTCAAACTGAGTTACCACATTTAATTGATCTTCTTCACAATAAAGCGGCGTAAAATCAGTAAGATTTTCTGGGGCAATTACAACTCCACCTGCATGTTTACCTGCATTTCTAACAAGACCTTCAAGTGATTTTGCAAGATTGATAATCGCTTCAATTTCTTCATCCTGAGAATACATTCTTCTTAGCTCTTCATCCTGCGCAATTGCTTTATCGAGAGTCATACCCACCTCAAAAGGTATTTGTTTGGCAATTTTATCCACAAAGCCATAAGGCTGATCTAAAACTCTTCCAACATCCCTGATAACGGCTCTTGCTGCCATAGTTCCGTATGTAATAATCTGAGAAACTTTCTCACTCCCATACTTTTGAGATACATAATCAATAACTCTATCTCTTCCATCCATACAGAAATCAATATCAAAATCCGGCATTGATACTCTCTCTTGATTTAAAAATCTCTCAAATAAGAGCCCATATTCCAGGGGATCAATATCAGTAATCCCAAGCGAATAAGCCACAAGTGATCCAGCACCAGAACCCCTTCCTGGTCCAACTGGTATCTTGTTGGCTTTAGCCCATTCAATGAAATCAGAGACAATAAGGAAATAGCTAGCAAAACCCATTTTATTTATAACATTTAGTTCTTTTTTTAACCGGTTTTCATAAACTAATGTTTGGTTATTTTTTTGTTGATCAATTTTTCTTTTAAGTATTAAATTTAAACCATCATTAGATTTTTTTTCTAAAAAATCCTCAGCTGATCCTTTGTTAGGTATAGGAAAGATTGGCAAGTATGATTTGCCCAAATTCAGCTTTAAATTACACCTCTTTGCTATCTCTATAGAATTTGATAATGCTTCCGGGATATCAGAAAAAAGTGAAGCGATTTCCGAACTCGTTTTTAGATATTGTTGCTTATTATATATCCTAGGCCTTTTGAGATCTGATAGGATTGTTCCATCGTGAATACACACTCTAGCCTCATGAGAATCAAAATCATTTTCTGATATAAATCTGACATCATTTGATGCAACGACAGGGGTAGAAAAATCATTTGCTAGAAATAGTGCCTGCTGAATGTAGTCCTCCTCAAATGCTCTATTTGTTCTTGTTAGTTCTATGTAAAAACGATCATCAAATAACTGCATCCATGTATCAAGCAAATTTGCTGCCAAATCGTGATGATCATTGATAAGCGCTCTTCCTATATCACCATTTATTCCAGCAGACAAAGCAATTAACCCACTGCAATTAGCTTTATTGAGCCATTCTTTATGTATTCTTGGCCCATGACGTGTTTGTCCTTCCAGCCAACTTTTTGTAATCAGTTGTGTGAGATTTTTATAACCATCATTATTTGCGCACAAAAGAATAATATTATTGTGTCTTGACTCATCGTCAGGATCAGCAATAAATAAATCACAACCGATAATTGGTTTAATCCCATAATTAATAGCTTGACGATAAAATTTTACCATACCGAATACGTTATTTTGATCTGTGAGAGTTACAGCAGGAAAATTATTAGTAGCACACTCTTGCATCAAATTGGGAATACGTATTGTACTATCCATAATTGAGTATTGTGTATGTATATTAAGATGTACAAAACTATGATTCATGAGTATTTTGTTATCCAAAAATAGGTTGAATATATTAACTATAATTATTAAGTTACATTACCAAATAATATTTATTCATCAAGTAACATTTAATCTTATACGAAAGGTTTAAATGTCAGCCTATGAATAGGGCAAGGTCCCAAGATGTGGATAGCTTGTAAATGTTGTTTTGTGCCATAACCTTTGTGACTAGAGAAGAAATAACCAGGATAAACTTTGTCAAGATTGATCATTAAGTTATCTCTATAGACTTTTGCAATAATTGAGGCTGCACTAATTTCAGCTACCGTGCCATCTCCCCCTATTACAGATCGACCTTTTATACTCATGCCAAAAAAATCCAAATCTGGAATCTTATTACCATCCACTGAAACTGATGATGGATATACTCCTAGATTTAATATACTTCTTCGCATTGCAAGCATTGTTGCCTGAAGAATATTTATAGAATCAATCTCCGATGCATCTGAATAAGAAATTGCCCACGTTATTGCCTTACAAAAAATCTCATCAGAAATTATTTTTCTTTTGGTATTAGTGATTTTTTTTGAATCATCGAGATCTGAAGGAATGCAATTATTGTCCAGAATAACCGCAGCGGCTACCACAGGACCAGCAATAGTTCCTCTTCCAACCTCATCGATACCTGCTATTAATTTATTTACCATAGAGTTTTAACACCTCGGCAGCCGCAAGACGATTTGCATTCCGAGATAACATCTCTCTAATTCTAGTGTACTTTGGCGTGATGTAATCGCTATATTCCTGATTATTAAGAATATTAAAAATTGCTTTGTATAATTTATGCTCATCCAAGTTATTTTGGATGTATTCTGGAATTATTTGATCATCAAGTAGAATATTTGGCAACGTAAAATATTTTGTTTTAACTAAAATATTTAAAAAAAAGTAAGATAAGGATGATACTTTATATGCAGCAACTGCCGGTCGGCTTAATAAGGCAGCCTCTAATACTGACGTACCCGACGAAGCCAAAACCACATCAGATGCAATCATGCATTCATGCGAGTTTCCCTCAATTACCAGAAAGTGCTCATTCATACACTCTTTATCTATTATTTTTTTGAATTCGATACTTAAATCTCCCGAGGCCATTGGAGCTATAAAAAAAATATCATCTTGGTTTTTTGTAAATAATTTTGCTGTCTTTACAAAAAATGAACCCAATCTTAATACCTCATTCTTTCTACTTCCAGGTAATACAGCAATTAGATTATTTGCACTGATATTAAATTTTTTTCTCATATCAATTTTTTTAATTTGGTGTGGCATACTCTCTGCGAGTGGGTGCCCAACGTATTTTGCAGAAATATTATGTTCTCTGTAAATACTTTCTTCGAATGGAAGTATGCATAAAATTTTATCTACAGCTTTTTTTATTTTTTTAATTCTATTTTTTCGCCAAGCCCAAATAGAAGGTGAAACATAGTGCAATGTTTTTATGCCTATTTTTTTTAGCTGTATCTCAAGATCAATATTGAATTCAGGGGCATCCACACCGATAAAAACGTCTGGAGGACTGTCTACCCATCTCTTGATTATATCTCTTCTTAATAATAATAATCTCGGTAATGCTTTTAATGGTTCGAATATCCCCATCATAGAAAGTTCTTCAGAAGAAGCCCATTCTTCGCCCCCGAGTTTGATCAATTTTGGCCCTAATATTCCTTCAAACTTTATCTGAGGATAAGTTTTTTTTAACTCTTGAATTAAACCAGCGCCTAATTCATCTCCAGATTTTTCTCCAACAACGATACCAATGCGCATGAATTATCTTATGATCCCTCTTTCAGAGGATAATTGAAGTGAGTCAAGAAGAATTTTTAACTCAGGTTGATCCTTAGAAAGAACTTCTATCTCAGTAATTGAGCTACTTAACTTTAAATCTTTTCGATAGAGAATTCGATAAGCGTTTTTTATATTCTTTATTTGACCAGAGGTAAAATCTCTTCTCTTTAAACCTTCAATATTGACACCTCTTGGTCTTATCGGTTGACCTTCTGCCATAATATAAGCTGGAATGTCTTTTGTTGTGAGTGTATTCATTCCAATGAAGCTGTGAGCACCTATTTTTGTGAATTGATGAGCTCCAGTAAAACCTCCAAATATAGCCCAGTCACCGACTTCAACATGTCCAGCTAGGGTTGCATTATTCGCAAATATTGCATTATTCCCAATTACACAATCATGAGCTATGTGAACGTACGCCATAATCCAATTATTATTACCAATGGATGTCTTGTATTTATCTTGGGAAGTTCCACGATTTATTGTGCAGTACTCTCTTATTGTATTTTTATCTCCAATTTCTAAAGATGTTAATTCATTATTATATTTTTTATCCTGTGGATCGCCCCCAATTGCATTAAAAGAAAATATTTTATTATCTCGACCAACTTTTGTCGGCCCCTCAATTAATACATGATTTGCTATAATTGTTCCATCACCGATTTCAACGTTATCACCAATAATTGAATAAGCTCCGATAGAGACATTTGATCCAATTATTGCTTTCTTGGATATTATTGCAGTTTTGTGAATCATAACCTTATATCACTAGGAGCACACATTATTGTTGCGCTTACAGAAGTTTTACCTCTTACTTCAGCGATACACCCATATCTCCACATCCCTTTAATAATTCTATGGACATTTACAGTAAATTTAATATTGTCCCCAGGATGAATAGGAAATCGAAAACGAGCTTTTTCAACGCCAACTAAATAATAAATTGGTTTTGGTTTTATATCCCCTACTGTTAAATGACCCAGCACCCCTCCAGCTTGAGCCATTGCTTCTATTATTATGACACCTGGAACAATTGGCTGGCCAGGAAAGTGTCCTTTAAAATATGGTTCATCTAAATTAATATCTTTTTCTGCAATAATTGATACCCCTAAATCGTAATCAACTATTCTATCTATATGCAAAAAAGGATCTCGATGAGGAAGAAGCTCCATTATCTCATCTCTATTTAAGGTTTTTTTAGTCATTATTATATAGCAATAATTTTAATTTATTTCTTGGCTGATAATTTAAATTTTGCCACAAATTTTTTCCAGATTTGATCTTCCTCAAAAGGAATAGATCCTGAATAAATACCTGGTTTTTTTATATTTTTTGTTACCACAGCCGCGCCATTTATCCTAACATCATCACAAATCTCTATATGACCAACTATACCAACTTGACCAGCGATCATGCACCTCTCTCCTATAGATGAACTCCCTGCAATTGCGGTGGATGATGCAATTGCAGTATGTGCCCCTATTTTTGTATTGTGACCAATTTGTATCAAGTTATCTAGCTTTACTCCATCACTAATTGTTGTGCTATCCAATGACCCTCGATCAATAGTTGTATTTGAGCCAATCTCAACATCATTACCTATTACAACATCCCCAATCTGATTAATCTTTTTCCAGCCTTTTTTAGTTTTAACATTACCGAAACCATCTGCGCCAATCACTGCACCTGGATGTATTGTAGTTCTTTTCCCTATTTTTACTGAATTAACTATTGTGCTACTGGCAATAAGCCTTGTATCTCGATCAATAGAAATATTGCCATCAATAATACAACCTGGGCCAATATATACAGATTCACCTATCGATACATTACCCTTAATTGATGACATTGGGCCAACATACGTTGAACTTGGTATTGATATATCCTTTCCTATAAAAGCATATTTTGAAATCTCAGGTTTAAATTTTGGAATGGGATGCAATAACTCCACAATAATGGAGTATAAATAATATGGATCTGCACTTATTAGTGCATTTGTTGGGCAAGAATCAATGAATTTCTTATTAATTATTACTGCTGAAGCTTTCGTTTCTTTGAGTTGATTCAAATACGATTCATTTGTTAGAAAAGATATTGAACCTTTTGAAGCTGAAATTAATGAAGCAACACCCAGAATCTCTATATCTGGATCGCCTACTAAATCACATCCATATTTAGCTGCCAAATCCCCCAGAGTATAGGTCAATTGGTCCTCCTTATTTTCAGAGAAATTAGGAATTTTTAAATTTTACTCGCTATCTTCAAATTCACTTTGCAAAGATTCTAAGATTTGAGATGTAATATTAACTGAAGTGCTTGCATAAATGACACCGTCCGCTAAAACCATATCAAAATCGTTGTTCTGCGCATACACGTTAACTACTTCCAACAATGTTCTTTGAAGTTTACCTATTTCTTCGTTTCTTCTTAGGTTGAAATCTTCTTGGAGTTCAGTGCCTAATCTATTCACATCACGCTGTAATTCGCGAAAATCTTTTTCCGCATTGGATCTTTCTGTAGCTCCCATTACGGCAGCATCTTTTTGAATTTTTTCAGCTAACTCTTCGAATTCTTTTTGCTTTGCAAGTGCTTCTCTTTGCCTAGGCTGAAATTCATCTTGAAGTGATTCCATAACTTGCCTAAATTGTGGAGAACTTTCCATTAAAGCTTGAAAGTTTACTACTCCTATTTTTTGCTCTTGGGCAAAAATTATAGACGAGAATAATAATAATAATAAAAAACCAAATGACTGCTTAAATAAAAATTTCATAATACTTTCCACTCTGTTTAAAATGACTGTCCGATAGAAAATTGAAATCTTTCAATTTCATCCTTATAGAACCTTTCACTCCCCTCATAATGATTCAGCGGGTATGCGTAACTAAATCTAAATAGCCCCATTGGAGCCATCCATTGTACTGCCACCCCAATTGATCTTTTTAGATCCCCAAAAGAGGTTTCATATTCTACAGGATCTCCAAGTTTATCAAAGAAAACGACTTCACCGGTATTAAAAACATTACCAATATCATAAAAAATACTAGCTCTTGCACTTCTTGTAAATTTTTCTGGCATTGGAATTATAAGCTCAAGTTGACTAGCAACCAAAACATTTCCTCCATAAGGCCTGCCTCTTGAGTCTCTTGGGCCGAGCCAAGACTCTTTAAAACCTCTTGTAGATTTTGGTCCACCGCTATGAAATTGCTTAAATGGAGGTAATGCTGATGTGACTCCAAGAGCCTCTCCATACCCCAATTGCGCGTTCCATAACCCAACCCACCTTCCGAACAAAGGTTGATATCTTGTTAAATTATATCTTGTCGTCCAGTATTCTACCTCACTTCCTGGGAAAGTATATGTTGCAAATAATTGATGCCTAGTGCCTCTATCAGGGAAAATTGTCCTGTTTCTACTATCAAATATCCATCCAGCGAGAATTTCAAAGTTTGCAAATTTAGTACCAAAGAATCCGTTTCCAGCTTCAAAGGGATCCCCATTGTTTTGAACCCAATCTATTGCTTGAGAAGTGCTATATATAGAAGATAACATTTCAACACTACTCATATTCATACCTAAACTAACAGATTGGTATTCGCCCAATGGATATCCATAATCAATTGTAGCGCCGCCACTTGTTGTAGATAGAGCGGATGCTGCCGATGTGAATTGTTTATAATCACGGTAATTAATAGATGAAGTCCTTCTAACTCCATTCATAGTAGTATAATAATCCGTATGAGACATCGTTGCTTGTTTCATATACTTACTTGAATTTAAATTTATTGCTACACGCTCTCCTGTCCCAAGAAAGTTTGTGTGCGTGATACTTGCATTTACATTAAGTTTAAAGAAATCTGAATATCCAATTCCGCCACTAAATTGACCTGGCATTCGATATTTTAGGTCGAAATCAACATCTACTTGGTCAGGGCTTCCTTCGACAGGATTATTCTCTACTTCAACTTCCTCGATAAATGGCAATCTTTGCAATCTGATCTTTGATCTATCAATCAGAAGATTTGAAACAACCGTTCCTTCCGATTGACGAACCTCTCTCCTGAATACTTCGTCATCCACCTCAGTAATTCCATTGAAATTTATTCGTCTTACATAAACACGATTTCCAGGGTCAATATAAAACGTTACGGCCACTTCTTTGTTTTCATAATCAATTTGTGGGACCGGTTCAATATTCGCATTAGCGTAACCGTCCTCACCTAATCTAAAAGACATCAATTCAGCGGATGAAGTTAATGATTGAAGGTTAAACATATCTCCAGATTTAGCAAATACCAGTTGGTCCAACTCCTCATCAGGAACAACATCATTACCCACTAATTTTATATCAGAAATATTATATCTCGTCCCTTCATGGATATTAATTGTGACAAACATATCTTTTTTGTTTGGAGAGATTGCAATTTGACTAGACTCAACCCTGAAATCAGCATAACCCCTATCCATGTAAAAAGATCTCAGTTTTTCTAAGTCTCCCGTCATAGCCTCCTTTGAATATCTATCATCATTTCTTATCCATGATAGCCAATTCGCTGTATCCAGCTCAAAACCTTCTCGAATTTCATTCTCAGGAAAACTATAATTTCCAATGATATTCACCTGTCGAATTTTAGCTCTATCACCCTCTTTGACCTCTATACTTAACCTTACAGTATTATTTGGAGTCTCTTTCACGTCAGTATCGATTCTAACGCCGTATTTTCCTCGATCATAATATTGTTCTCGAAGAAAGGAGGTTAATCTATCCAAAACAGATCTATCGAATGTTCTTCCTCTAGTCATGCCAATATTTCTTAGAGACACCATAAGATCTTCTGTTTTTATATCTTTGTTACCATCAATAGAAAATGACTCAATTGATGGTCTTTCTTTTATCACAATTACCAGTGTATTATCTTCTCTTTTCATCTCGATATCATCGAATAAACCTTCGCGATATAATGATCTAATTGATTCTTGAATCCTTATTTCATCAATAGAATCGCCAACGTTTATAGGAAGATAATTAAAAACAGTACCCTCAGAGATCCGACGTAACCCCTCAACTCTCATATCTTTCACCACAAATTCCTCTGCTAGCGCAGAATGAAAGCACAATGAAATTAGAAAGAATTTCAGTAAACTTGGTTTTGATATGAGAGATTTTAATTTCATTTGGGTCTATTTTAATTCAGTTCAACTAAATAAGTCATTATAAAAAGCGATACTCATTAAGAGCATGATTGCCATTATACCGAATTGTTGTGATAGCTGTTCAATTCTTGGCGAAAGCGGTGATCCTTTTAATGATTCAAAAACGAATTGAATGATTTGACCGCCATCAAGCATAGGGATTGGAAATAAATTTATAACGCCCAAACTGATACTAATTAGAGCCAAAAATTTTAAAAATTGATTAAATCCTGCATTTACCGAAATGCCTGCATATTTTGCAATACTGAATGGTCCGCTAATATTTTTAGTAGAAACATCTCCACTTATCATTTTGAAAAGCATAGTGACTGTAAATCCTGCAGTGGACCATGTCTGTGAAATTGATTTATTAAGTGAATCAGATAAGTCCAATCTGTTAATATACCAATAATTTTCATAATCTCTCAGGAAAGCAACTCCAAGAAATCCTCTATTACTGTTTTCATTGCCCTGATCAAGAGTAATATCTTCACTCATCAGAACTCCATTTCTAATGTATTCAAGAGAGATTTTTTGACTAGGTCGCTCAGAGATAATATTTATAATTTCTTGAATAGATCTGGTATTGATGCTGTTAACAGAGACTATGCGATCTCCTTTCATTAGATTGGATTTATCAGCTGGACTATCATATACAATTTCACTAATAACAGGAGGTGGTTGCCAAGGATAAAACCCCAGTCCAGAAAACAAACTTCCTGGCTCTGTTAGGTATGCGGTTTCTTCTTTGATCGAAAAAGTAAGTACTTTCTCATAAGAATCGTCTCTTTTGATGCCTAGATCAAAATCTTTCTTATCAACAAGTGTTTTAAGTAAAGAAGTTACTGCTGTTTCCCAGTCTTCAATCTTCTTATCATCAATTGAAATAATCTCATCACCATATTTTATACCCGCACTATAAGCATATGAATTTTCTACAACTTCCCCAATTATTGGCTTCATAGTAGGAATGCCGTTAGAAAAAACAATAAAATAAGCCAAAATTGCAAATATGAAGTTGAACATCGGGCCAGCAAATAATATTGCTATTTTTACAAGTAAAGATTGTTGATTGAAAGCCCTACCATCTTCCTTAGGTTCAATCTCTCCATTGCGCCCATCTAGAAACTGTACATACCCTCCAAGAGGAATTAGAGATAAACGAAATTCTGTTTTATCCCCTATTTTTGATTGATAAGAATAAATTGATCTCCCAAAACCAATTGAAAACTTCAATACTTTGACATTAAATAATTTTCCAACAATAAAATGACCATATTCATGAACTGTAACCAATACCCCAATCGCGATAATAAAAGCTGCTAAATTTGTTAATATTGTATTAATAGAAGTCATAATTATTTTTTTTCTTTATCAATTTAAAACAGAAAATAAATGCAACCTAAAGCAAAGAGTGGTGCAGAAGAAATAATACTGTCTATTCTATCCAAAAAACCGCCATGTCCGGGTAAAATTTTTCCAGTATCTTTTTGATTTGAGTTTCTTTTAAACATACTCACGGTTAAATCACCGACAACAGATATCAAGCCGAGAGAAATTGAGAAGAAAGCAAACATAATTGCATCAAAATAAATTATTTTGGATATTAAGAATGACAGCATTATTGTAGATACTAAACCACCAATTAACCCTTCCCATGTCTTGTTTGGGCTTATGGATTTAGCTAATTTGATTTTACCGAATTTTTTTCCAGTAAAGTACGCTCCTATATCCATCGCCCAGATCAGACATAAAAATGCAAATAAATATTGACTGGAAAAGAGGTATATCCAATCGAGAGCAATATAGCCTGTGATTAAAGATGCATAACCGAAGCCAATAGGTATAAAGTTTTTATATCGAATTGGGTAAAAAAATAACAAAATCAGGCAAAACAACCAAAACAGTAGCGACAAGTTAAAGAATATAAACATATGCTCGATTGTGAAATTATTTGCTTGATAATAACAACCCAGTAAGAAAAAAATAACTGTATTTGCTAAACATAAAAATCGATTAGTTTCTTTGATTAAATTAAACCATTCCCAGGCAGCAATCATGAAGACTGTAGCAATAATTAATCTGAATACATATTCCTCAAATAACGACATTGTTATCAAAAGAAATGCCAATCCAATAACACCAGTTTTGATTCTTTCTTTTAACATGATTTTGTAGACACACCGAAGCGTCTTTTGCGACTGGCGAAGAATTCAAGTGCGCGCTCAAATTCATTTTTATCAAAGTCTGGCCATAAACAATCACAGAAATATAGTTCTGAGTATGCAATATTCCATAACAAGAAATTCGATATTCTCTTTTCACCGCCTGTTCTTATGAGTAAGTCTGGATCTGGAGCATCTTTTAATTGAAGAAACTTTGAGAAAGTGATCTCATCTATATCTTCTTTGGTTAACATACCTTTTTCAAGTTCATGAAAAATATTTGTAACTGCATTAACAATATCCCATTTCGCACCATAAGCCAGCGCAACATAGAGCTTCAATCCATTGTTATTTTTTGTGATTGACTCTGCATTATTTATTTTTGTAATTAGCTTGTCTTTTAGATTCTTTCGATCTCCAATAAACCTAATCCTTACATTATTTTCGTTCAGTTCATCTATTTCTTTTTCTAGAGTTTCTAAAAATAAACGCATTAGTAATTCTACTTCCTTAGAAGGTCTTCCCCAATTTTCAGTGCTGAAAGCATAGAGTGTCAGATATTTTACACCAATTGAACTTGCTTCTTTGACGATGTTCTTGGCAGAACTTGCACCCTGCTGGTGACCGTATCTTCGGCTTTTATTGAGATTTTTTGCCCACCTTCCATTTCCATCCATAATTATGGCTATGTGTTCTGGTTTTATTTTCATAATTTTTAATAAAAAAATTAAATTACCATCAAATCATCTTCTTTAGTGGAAACAATCTTATCAACCTCATTCACGTACTTATCAGTAAGCGATTGGATTAACTCTTGCCCTTTTCTTTCTTCATCTTCCCCAATCATTTTTTCTGACAACAACTCTTTAATATCTCCTAAAGAGTCTCTCCTGATATTTCTTATTGATATTTTAGATTGCTCTCCATCTTGTTTTACTACACGAATCAAATCCTTTCTTCTTTCTTCTGTAAGTGGAGGTAAAGGTATCCTTATTATCATTCCGGCAGTAGTTGGATTTAGCCCAAGATCGGAACTCATTATTGCTTTCTCAACTATTTGAACCATATCTTTTTCCCATGGAGTTATTTTTAAAGTTCTTGAATCTTCAATTCCAATATTAGCAACCTGATTCAGTGGAACGTTAGAACCATAATAATCAATAGAAATTTGATCGAGAAGTGATGTGTTTGCACGTCCAGTTCTTATTTTAGTTAAATTCTTTTGTAATGAACTGACACTTTTTTTCATTCTATTCTCTGCTTCTATTTGAATGTCATTAATCATTTAAATTCTCCGATAAGTTTTATTTCACAGAAGTCCCGACAGATTTATCTGTCATAGCATTTACTAAAGTATTTGATTTCAATAAATTAAAGACGCGTAATGGTAAGTTATTATCTCTGCACATAACAATGGCTGTTGCATCCATCACTTTTAATTTATCTGTAAGAACCCTGTCAAATGATATTTCTTTAAATAAATTTGCTTCATTATTACTTTTTGGATCAGAATCATAAATACCATCAACCATCGTCGCTTTGAGAAGAACTTCTGCCCCAATTTCAATAGCTCTAAGGCTTGCAGCAGAATCAGTTGTAAAAAATGGATTTCCTGTTCCAGCAGCTAAAATTATAATTCTACCTTTTTCAAGATGTCTTACAGCTCTTCTTCTAATATAATCCTCGCAGACTTCGTGTATTTTTATTGCTGACATTACCCGCGCTTCCGCGTTCATTGATTCAAGAGCATCTTGAATTGCAAGGGCATTCATAACTGTTGCGAGCATACCCATATAATCCCCAGTAACACGATCCATTCCTGCACCAGCCAAACCTGCTCCACGGAATATATTCCCACCTCCAATTACAACCGCAACCTCAATTCCTAGATTTTTTACTTGGATTAATTCATCTGCGATACGCTTGATTACTGAAGGTTCTATACCATATTCAAGGTTACCCATAAGGGCTTCACCGCTTAGTTTGACGAGTATTCTTTTATATAGTGTTTGTGATTTTTCCATTATATAAGCCTCACTTATCTATTTATCAGTAAATATGACTAAGATAGTAACTTATTAATGGTATTAGGTTGAAATTAATTATTAAATCCTTCCTGGGATATTAATTACGAATCACCTTTTATTTGTTTCATAACTTCATCAGCAAAATTTTCTTCTTTTTTCTCTATTCCTTCACCTACTTCGTATCTTATAAAGCTTTGAACTTTTGCTTCTGATTGATCCAAAAGGTCTCTAATTGATATATCCGGATCTTTTATAAAAGATTGCCCTAGAAGAGTAATTTCTTTGAAAAACTTTTTCATTCTTCCTTCGACCATTTTTTCAATAATTTCAGGAGGTTTACCCGAAGAAGATGCCTGTTCAAGAAAAATTCTTTTCTCTCTAGAGACGAGATCCTCAGGAACATCTTCCTCATCCAGACAAACAGGATTAGACGCGGCAATATGCATGGCTATGTCTTTTGCAAGATCAGGTTCTGATTTATCCAAAGAAACAATTACACCAATTCTTGATCCATGTGAATATTCACCAATATTGATGGCTTGGTGAATTTTATCAAAACGACGTATTGAAATATTTTCCCCAATCTTCGATATCAAGTTAGTCCTTGCCTCTTCTACACTGACGTCATCAGAGAGCTTTAAATCATTCAAAGAATTTATGTCAGATATTTCGTTCTGGAGAAGAACATCTGCAATAGAATTTGCAAAATCTGTGAAGTTTGAGTCGTTTGCAGCGAAATCTGTTTCAGAGTTGATCTCCACAATGACTGCATTTTCCAAATTATTTTTAATTACAATTTTTCCTTCGGCAGCAACGCGTTTAGCTTTCTTTTCTGCCTTTGCTTGCCCAGAAGTTCTTAAGAGCTCTATTGCTGAATCGATATTACCATTTGATTCTTGAAGTGCTTTTTTGCATTCCATCATTCCTGCCCCTGTTCTCTCGCGAAGCTCTTTTACCATTGATGCTGAAATTGACATATCTCTTACCTATTTAACTTAAAAAATTTTTAAATTATACGATTACTTTTTCTTTGTTACTTTCTTCTTAGCTACTTTCTTCTTAGCTACTTTCTTCTTAGCTACTTTCTTCTTAGCTACTTTCTTCTTAGCTACTTTCTTCTTAGCTACTTGTAATTCTTCTGTTTTAGAGGCATCTTTTTTTGATTCATCTTCATTTAGCTCTTGATTAGAAATAATCGGCTCATTATTAGAATCATTATTATCCATATCTTTAATTTTATTATCTTTGGATAACTTTATATCTTCATCTGCAAGCTTCTTGTTTATGGATGTGATTTTTTTCTTTTTTGTTGTGACTTTTTTCGCTAACTCTTTTTGAGCTTTTGTTTTTTTTGTCGGTTTACCGTGCTCATCAAGTTCAATGAACTCATCATCACCGATCTCTACAGCAGGAATAGACTCTTTTCCTTCAATGACAGCTTCAGAAACAAAACTAGAATAGAGCTTAATTGCTTTCATCGCATCGTCATTTCCGGGAATGATATAATCAACTAAGTCTGGTGAACAATTCGAATCTACAATTGCTACAACAGGAATACCTAATTTTTTTGCTTCCTTTATAGAAATTTCTTCATGGTTTACATCGATCACAAAGAGGGCATCTGGAATAGAATTCATTTCCTTTATCCCACCTAAACTTTTTTCAAGCTTCTCAGATTCTCTCGTTAAACCTAGTATTTCTTTTTTTGTTAATCCATCAAAACCACCCTCTTCTGACATTTGGTCAAGATTTTTCAATCTTTTAACGGACTGCTTTATTGTTTTGAAATTGGTTAACATTCCGCCAAGCCAACGGTGATTTACATATGGCATACCACATCTTTCAGCTTCAGCTTTGATAGTTTCTCTAGCTGCACGTTTGGTTCCAACAAAAAGTATTTTTCCCCCATCAGCTATTATTGCTTTGACAAAGTCATAAGCTTCTTTTGCCATTGGGAGACTTTTTTCTAAATTAATGATGTGAATTTTGTTGCGTGATCCAAAGATATAAGGAGCCATTTTTGGGTTCCAGTACCTTGTTTGATGTCCAAAATGAACACCCGCCTCAAGCATTTGGCGCATAGATATTTCTTTCATATTTTTCTCCGGGTTATTCCTCCGTTTACCCCAACATAAAACTCAATATTTATATTAAGCACCCTTTATGGTGTGTCGATAAACGTGCGATTTTATTTAATTTCATACTTAAAAAGCGTGTGTTTTATATCATAACCTTGCGTTATGAACAACATTTAATGGTGAATTTTCACTGCCAAATAACTATAAAGAAAAAAGTTAAGGTAATTTTTACAATCTTCATTAAAATGTTGTATGAATTATTTTACTAAGAAGCGCCGGAATGACAATACCGATAAAAAATCCTGATGAACAAAATAAAATGAGAATTGCTGGAAGACTTGCTGCAGATGCTCTTGATATGATTGAAGAATTCGTTCAACCGGGAATAAGTACTGCTGAATTAGATAGAATCTGCCATGATTTCATCACTAATGAACAAGGGGCAATTCCAGCACCCCTAAATTATCGTGGTTTTCCAAAATCAATATGTACATCAATTAATCATGTTGTATGCCATGGAATTCCAGGTGATAGAGTTCTAAAAACTGGTGATTCTCTTAACATTGATATAACGGTTATCAAAGATGGTTTCCATGGTGACACCAGCAGAATGTTTTTCGCTGGCAAGCCCTCTGTAATCGCAAAAAGATTATCTGATGTTGCCTATGAGAGTATGTGGTTAGGTATTGAACAGTTATGTCATGGAAAATATCTCGGTGATGTAGGTCATGCAATTCAATCGTATGCAGAAAAAAATAGGTTTTCGGTAGTAAGAGAATTTTGCGGTCATGGGATAGGTAGATATTTTCATGAGGATCCACAAGTTCTTCATTACGGTAAAGCAGGTACTGGTATCGAGCTTAAATCAGGAATGACTCTTACAATCGAGCCAATGATTAATTCAGGAAAAAGTGATATTAAAATTTTACCCGATGGATGGACAGTTGTTACAAAAGATCATGGATTATCCGCACAATGGGAGCATACAGTTCTGATAACAGATGATGGATATGAAGTTTTAACTCTAGGTAAAAATCACAGATAATACCGCACCTAATAGGAAAACTGAATGATAAAAATCTATGGTATTCAAAACTGTGATTCTTGCAAAAAAACACAAAAATGGTTCTTCAATGAAAGCATTAATATTAATTTTCATGATTATCGTTTAGATGGAATAAATAAAGAAATACTTATGTATTTCAATAGTTTTTGTGATCTAGTTAAAATTATAAATAAAAGAAGTACCTCCTGGAGGCTTTTACCAAAAAATATAAGAGATAATATTAACGCAACTAACATTATTGAATTATTAATCAAAACTCCGACGCTTATTAAACGTCCCGTGATTATTCATGAGAAAAATTTTTTTATTGGTTTTCAAGAAGAAGAATTAAAAAAAATATTTACGCAAACCAACAATTTGGAATTATAATCCAGTTATTATGATTTATAATTCTCGTTCATTGTATTTTCTTGGATTCTTGGCGTGCACAGGTATGATGTCTTACGCTCTTTATGCAGAATATATTCTTCATTTAATACCGTGCCCACTTTGTGTCCTTCAGAGACTTGCTGTCTCTCTTACAGGTGTTATCTTCTTAATTGCATCGATACATAATCCAAGGAAAAATACAAAAATTCTGTACACGATTATAATTGGATTGTCCTCTCTAGGTGGAGCATCTATTGCTGGATGGCATGTTTATTTACAAAATCTACCGATCGATCAAATCCCAAGTTGTGGCCCAGGATTTGATTACCTTGTTGGAAATTTTCCATTAGGAGAAGCTTTACTAATAATTTTTAGTGGATCCGGTGAATGCGCTACTATAGATTGGAGTTTTGTATACTTATCTATGCCTTCATGGGTATTTTTATCTTGCATGATGCTATTTGCTCTGAATTTATTTACTCAAATAAATTCATCAAACAAATAAATCTTTCATAATTTTATAATAAATTTTTGACAATTTCGGTGTATCTTCAGTAGGTACACGTTCATTAACTTTATGAATTGTTTCATTTATTGAGCCTAGCTCTATAATTTCGGGTACATAGGGTGCGATAAATCTTCCGTCAGATGTGCCACCACCAGTAGATAATTTGGGATTTTTAGAACACTCCTTTCTTATGACATTCTGAGCAATCTCAATTAAGCGTCCCTTCTTTGATAAAAATGGAATACCCGATTCCTTCCATTTTAACTCACAGTCGATATCATGGCTCGATACAATCTTTAAAATAGTGTTTTTTATGCTCTCATAATCCCATAGATTGTTGAAACGAACATTAAAAACTAACTCAACTTCACCAGGAATGACATTAATCCCTCTATTACTGCTATTGATATCAACTATCTCAAAATTCGTGGGAGGAAAAAAATCATTCCCTTGATCCCATTCAATTTCATTTAGATCACTGATAATCGGACTTATCATTTTAAATGGATTTTTTGCTAGATGCGGGTAAGCAACATGCCCTTGACAACCAATAATCTTAATGAATCCAGTTAGAGACCCCCTTCTTCCAATTTTTATTGTATCTCCGAGTAGTTTCTCACTAGATGGCTCACCCACAATACACCAATCTATTTTTTGACCTCTTTTTATAAGTTCTTTAATAACTTTTTTTGTTCCATTTATTGCTGGTCCTTCTTCGTCACTCGTTATTAAAAAAGCTATGGAACCACAAAATGACTCTTTATTCGACAGAAATTTCTCCACCGCTGTAACCATCGCCGCTAAACCAGATTTCATATCTGCCGCTCCTCGACCATATATAAAACCATTTCGTTCGGTCGATAAGAATGGATTTGAACCCCATTCATCAATTGGGCCAGGAGGAACAACATCTGTATGACCCAGAAAGCAGAGAGTTGGACCATCTGTGCTTTTCAATAATGCCCATAAGTTTTTTACTTCGCCAAAATTAATTTTTTCGCATTCAAAACCTATCGCTTCAAGTCGATTTAATATTATATCCTGACAACCATTATCGTCTGGTGTAATTGATTTGCATTCTATGAGTTTTGATAGAAGAATATTTGAGGGATCATTTATCATTTTATACTTAGCTATTTTGTAGCTTTTGATGCCACCTTATTTCTTATGTAATCTATGGTCAATTCTTCAGGCTTGATGCTTAGATCATCTGAATAATATTTTTTTCCTAGCTTAAGTAAAAAAGAAGCATTAGGGTAAATAATATTTTCCTTTATGGGTCGAATTTTAAATCGACCATTTAGAGCCTCTAAATAAGAATTAGATGCATTGCCGGTAACTGCAATTTCTAGATCGTTATCAATAATTTTATCGAATTTTGATTGAAGCTGAATTGGGGTGGAAGTTTTTAAGTTTTTTTGATTGTCTAATTGATATTTTCCAATAAAAATCTCATCCATCCTTGCATCTTGAACGACAATAATATTTTCTAAATTATTTTTCTGCATAGCTTCATAAGCGATAGCTTCCATTGAAGAGATCGGAATAAGATTTATTTCGCCAGCAAAAGCTATACCCTGAGCCACAGCTGCAGCAATTCTGGTGCCAACGAAAGAGCCTGGACCAACACCCAATATTATTGCATCCAAATCATTTATAACCGCGCCAGAATTTTCCAAAAGTTTCTGAATCGTCGGAAGAAGTGTATTTGTATGGCTTTTTGGTTCTATTAAATGAGAACTATACTCTTGATGCGCTATCTGAAGACAGACAGAACAAGCAGCTGATGATGTATCTAATGCTAATAAATTCATAAATAAAAACTCATTGCTTGGAATCATGATTATTAGTTTGATGAGACTCAAGGAATTGATTTATTTTATCCCTATCATCGGTAAATTTCATTGGAGCTAAGCTTTTTTTGAAAACTGTTCCATAACTCTTATTCTGAATACGGTTATCGCAAATCACAATCAAACCATAATCATTTTGATCTCTCAGTAACCTTCCCACTCCTTGTTTAAGAGACAAAACCGCAGTAGGTAATTGATGCTCAATAAAACCATTCCCACCATGCTGTTTTATATGCTCAAGTCTCGCCATCATAAGGGGATCTGCAGGAGATTTAAACGGTAATTTATCAATTATAACCATTTTTAAAGCCGCCCCTCTAACATCGACACCTTCCCAGAAACTCTTTGTTCCAAGCAGTATTCCTTTTCCATCCTCTCTGAATTTCATAAGTAACTCTTCTCTCGAGGAATCGCCCTGCGAGAGAAGCACTCTTTTTTTTATAATTTTCTTATTTTTACTGAACCATCTTTTTGCTTCGTATAATGACTTATTACTTGTGAAAAGAAAAAAAACTCCTCCTTCTATTAGATTAAGTAACTTGCTTGTATTTTTTAGCATCTCTTTGGTAAATTCACGATTAGATGTATCAGGTAGATCTTTCGGTAAATAAATAAGAGCATTTTTATCTGTGGTATAGGGGCTTGGATAATTCGATTCAAGAGTATTTTTCAGGCCGATTCGATCTTTAAAATGGGTAAAATCATTATCAATTGCAATGGTTGCTGAAGTAAATATCCAAGCCTGATGCGACATATCAAATTGATGGCAAAGCCTGTTACCTATATCGAGTGGTGTAATATTTAATCTGATTGATCTTGATGTCACTTCAATCCATCTCAAGCCATCCTCAAGAAATGGGTCAATAATAGAATTCAACCGAAAATAATACTTCTCTAAAGTTTCTGACATGACCCCAAGTGATTCATCTTTACCTACAATGCTGGCCAAAGATTTGGCAACTTCTCTCATTGCAAGACAAAGATCACTGATTGGTTTATTTAATTGTGATTCAATTTCATGAAATTCATAACGCCCCTCTTTTTTTGGTGAACTAATAACAAATTTCTTTAAATTTTTTGATAAATTATCTATCGATTTTATAGTTTTTGCCTCATTTAGCACTATAGCTTTAAGGAGTAGCTCTTTAATAAATCTCTCAATTTCGATAGTACCTATACTTTTTCCAAAAAACTGAGTCGCAATATCAGGAATCTGGTGCGCCTCATCTATTATGATCACTTCCGCTTCAGGAAGAAAGTCAGAAAATCCCTCCTCTTTCATTGCTATATCTGCAAATAGTAAGTGATGATTTATTACAGAAAGATCTGTTTTTTGCGCCAGTTTCCTTGCCTTGAAAAAATAACATTGATCGTAACTTGGGCTAGGACAATTATCGTTTGTGCAGGTTACCATTGGCCATACATTTGATGTTTCAGAAATACCGCTAATCTCTGAAAGATCTCCTGTATCAGTTTGAAATTTCCATTCATGAATTATCTTTAAATCTTGAGAGATAGCTTTATCATTCGAAGTAGCGTTATCTAATCTATGTAAACATAAATAATTTGATCTACCTTTTAGTAATGAGGTTGATACTGGTCTACCTAAAACTTTTGCAATAAGAGGTAAATCTCTCTTGTATAGCTGATCTTGGAGCGTTTTAGTCCCTGTTGAAATAATAATTTTTTTACCACTCATCAAAGCTGGTGCTAAATAAGCGAATGTTTTTCCTATACCAGTTCCTGCCTCAATTATTAGATTCTCTTTTCTATTAATTGCATCACAGATATCAATGGCCATTTCTCCTTGCCCCTCCCTTGGTCTGAATCCAGGAAGGACTGTTTTAAGCGGACTATTTTCGCCAAAAAAATTACTAAAATTTGTCATAACAATATTTAAAAAATTAAAATTGGAAATATAAATTTATCTCTAAATTTAAATTGAATAGTTAATTCATTCTCATGTTAGTTTAAGTTACAATCAAAACTAATTCTAAAAGTTATCAATAAAAATCACTATTCCGGAAATTAAGTTTGAACCTTCATCAAAAACTAAGTTTACCAGATCTTCAGAACTGGATTGAGAATGTTACAAAGCTTACCCAACCCAATAAAATATATTTATGTGACGGGTCTGAAGCTGAATACCAAAATCTTATCAATGAGATGCAAGAGACTGAAGATCTAATAAAACTTAATAGTGATAAATATCCAAATTGTTACCTTCATAGATCAGATCCTTCTGATGTTGCTAGAGTGGAGCATCTGACATACATTTGCTCGAATAATAAAGATGATGCAGGTCCCAATAATAACTGGATGGACCCAAAAGAAGCTCATTCGAAAATGGATTTGTTATTTAAAAACTCCATGAAAAATAGAACTATGTATATTATTCCGTATTGCATGGGTCCAATTGATTCACCATACTCTAGATGTGGAATTGAAATAACTGACAGTCCATATGTTGTTATTAACATGAAATTAATGACGCGTATCGGACAAAGCGCATTAAATAGAATACTCAAAGAAAAGGAATACGTTAAGGGTTTACACTCAATTGGAAAATTAGATCCAAATGAAAGATTCATAATGCATTTTCCTGACGAGTTATCTATTAAGAGTTTTGGGTCTGGCTATGGTGGAAATGCTTTACTGGGTAAAAAATGTCATGCCCTAAGAATCGCTAGCTGGCAGGCTAAAAATGAAGGATGGCTTGCTGAACATATGTTAATTGTTGGCATTGAAGACCCTAAAGGCAATATAAAATATATAGCCTGTGCTTTCCCTTCAGCATGTGGAAAAACTAACTTAGCCATGCTAATTCCACCAAAATCACAGCCTGGATGGAAAATATGGACACTTGGTGATGACATCGCATGGTTACATCTTGATGACTCTGGAGAAATGAGAGCAATTAATCCAGAGGCAGGATATTTCGGTGTGGTGCCTGGAACAAATGAAAGAACCAATAAAAATGCATTCGATATGATACATAAAGATACAATATATACGAATGTTGGCTTAACAGAAGATAATGAACCTTGGTGGGAAAACAAGAATACAGGAATACCAACTAAAGACTGGCAAGGAAATATTTATAAAGCAGAGAATGGAGTTGCCGCTCACCCAAATTCAAGATTTACCGTATCCGCTAAAAACAATCCATCATACTCATCATTAGCTGAAGCGCCTGAGGGTGTTCCAATATCTGCAATAGTATTTGGCGGAAGAAGAAAAAAGCTAGCTCCACTTGTCTATGAGGCTAAAAATTGGAAGCATGGTGTCTTTATAGGAGCTGGTATCGCATCAGAAACAACCGCTGCTGCTACTGGTAAAAAAGGTATTTTAAGAAGAGATCCAATGGCAATGTTACCTTTTTGTGGTTATAACTTTGCTGATTATTGGTCTCATTGGCTCTCTTTTGAAAGGAAAACAGAAAAACTTCCAAAAATCTTTCATGTCAACTGGTTCCGTCAAAATGACAAAGGGATGTTTCTATGGCCTGGATTTAATGAAAATCTGAGAGTTCTGAGATGGATAATCGATAGATGTGAGGAAAAGATAGATGCTCAAGAGACACCAATTGGATTTCTTCCTCACCGAGATGACATTGACATGAATGGTCTGGATATTCCTAATAAAAATATTGATGAACTACTATCTGTCGATGAAAAAGAATGGCTAAATGAAATTCAATCAATCGGAGAATATATTCAAAATTTTGGTCAGCGTGTTCCCAAAGGATTATTGGATCAATTTAAAAAACTTGAAATTGAACTTTCTAAATCCAGCACCTAAAACTACTTTTCTGCCACTATATATGCCAACCAAGCTAAATCAGCTTCCCCTTTTTCATTTGGAAGAAATTCTCCATTGCCATTTCCCTCATCATCCTCTTGCTCCCAATAAAATGTTACTTGCTTAAAACCAATCTCCAATAATATTTCTTTTATCTCAGGAGCTGTCCACAACCTCCAATCATATGAAAAAACATTTTTTCGAGAAGAGCCATCGGGAAAATCAAAACTAATGTGACAGTTGATATGGTTTGTCAATGGATGAAAACTAGACTGGCTCCAAATATAAGTAAAATCGTCATGCTCTGTTTCTTCTTCAAGTTCTTGGTGAGCTTCCGGACCTCCAAAAAGATCAAGAAAAAAAATCCCATCTTTCTTTAATGCATGAAATGATTTTTCAAAGTAATTGATTAATTCTTTTCGTTCCTTGAATACAAAATAACTGAAATTATATGCAGCTAAAATATCTGATTTTTCTGTATCGGCATTATTAACATCTGCTTCAACTAAGTTAATCCTTTTTTTTTGATGGTCGCTCAATTCATTTAGACGATTAATCAAAGCCCACTCAAGGACAGATTTATCATTATCAACAGCTATTGCAAAATAATCATTACCTTGCTTTACCCATTCACAAGAAGAATTTGCAGTTCCACAAAAATCTTCACGATAAATTTTTGCGTTTTTTCCTCTTTTTTCTAAGTAAATTTGCCTCATAAAATCAATTTCATGAACAACATTTTGTACAGATTTTTCATATAAAAAATGAACATCAACACTATCTGCCATAGGTTTTTTATCATTAGAAGATGGCAATTTTTTATTCATAAGTTATTATTTTCTGATTATGCATCTAGAGTGATACAACCATTTTTTTGAACGCATTTTCTAGTACCTCAATACCTGCTTTTTCTCTCTTTGAGTGCTCACTTATGTAACTTCTCCATAACTTTGCTCTAGGCTGTGACGAGAACAATCCCAGCATATGACGTGTAATATGATTGAGCTTAACTCCCTTGCTAAGTTGAGATTCAATGTATGGATACATTCTTTCAACAACATCCTGTCTAGACATTTCAAGATTTTGATTATTTAGCATCATGTTATAAATTTCTTTAAGAAACCAAGGATTTCGATAAGCATGTCTTCCAATCATAATTCCATCAAGAGATTTAAGATGCTTTAAACAATCTTCAATACTGTTTAAACCGCCATTTAAAATGATATTTAGATGGTCGAATTCTGATTTTAGTTGATACACACGATCATAATTAAGAGGCGGTACACTCAAATTCTTTTTTGGGCTTAACCCCGATAAAATCGCTTTTCTTGCATGAATTATGAATGTAGTGCATCCAGACTCACTCACAATAGAAACAAAATTTTGAAGAAATTCATAATTATCTAAATCATCTATTCCAATTCTTGTTTTAACTGACACCGGGGAATCAATCGCGCTCTTTATTGATTGGATGCAATTTCCAATAAGTTTAGGTTTTGCCATTAAACAAGCGCCAAATGAACCGCTTTTAACTCGATCACTTGGACAGCCAACATTAATATTAATTTCATCAAAGCCGGCTTTTACCCCAATAGTTGCTGCTTTTTTCATTTTCTCTGGATCATTTCCACCAAGTTGCAATGCAACTGGATGTTCAGACTGATCATAATTTAAAAGCTTTCTATGATCGCCATGCAAAAGCGCCTCAACTACAATCATTTCAGTGAAGAGACGAATATCAGGATTGAGTAATCGCATGAAATAGCGACAGTGGCGATCTGTCCAATCCATCATCGGAGCAACTGAGATGTACTTATCAATATACATGACTTTATTGTATCAAAATTAAAAATGATCTTTGAAATACTGCATTAATTGTCTTAGAGTATTCTTATGTATTTTAATGAGTAACAAGAGATGATTAGGCCGTTAATTATAATAATAATCATAATATTGCCATTCCTGATTATTGCATCACATAAAAACCACATCTTACAAAGTGACAAAAAAAGTGAAATCAGCTGGAATAAACTATATCTAGTTTTTTTAGTTTCTTATGTTTTGTTTGTTTTTTATCTTGCTGATGTTTTTTGACAAACTAACCAAATAACGCAACGATAATTATAAAATGAATAAGAAGTTTTCAAATTTCTCAGAATTTTACCCTTACTATCTTGAAGAGCATAAAAATAAAACAACGAAATTATTTCATTTCATAGGGT
>QOPG01000008.1 GCA_003331585.1 Gammaproteobacteria bacterium
ATCAATATCTTTATTAAAAACTGTAAATGTAAAGTTATCGCCATCCCCTGAAAACCATTCAGCTCTGATATCAAAATTACTCATTTCAGCTGGCTTCACACCTGAATTCCCTCTGGTCAAGTCACCAGTAATTGGGTCGATATAACTGGCATCAGTAATTTCTCTTAAATCTGGTCTAACCGTCGTCTCACTCCAATTAAATCTCAGTTGAAATGTCTCAGCCAGAAAATCTGACATGTATGTTAATGAGATTGCAGGGTAAAGCCTGTCATCTGTGAAGACACTTTTTTGCAATTCTGTTGTGTCCATGGAAATCTGGGGCTTATCCGCAGTATAGCCATAAGGATTCCATGACAACCCTACTTGTCTGTAATTTTCCCAACGAGCACCCACTGATGCTCTCCAGGTGTTGTCATGTATCCAATCAACATTACCAAATACACCATCTGTCATAGTGGCTGCAATGTAGCTTTCTGTGTTAGTACCTTGCCTATCAAATACATAATTATTGGCAGTGTTTGTTATGGCAGCTGTTGAGAAGGCCGTTGAAAGATCACCTTGCAGTGTTGCAATATCAGCAACATCAAGAGGACCAAGGCCAAATTGAGTCTGTTTGTATGTTCTTACTTTTCTGGCATGAGAATATCCACTGCTTAAGGTGATTTCATTTCTTTCAGATATTATAGGTAAATCAAACTTAAACCCGTAGTTAAGGAGATCATCATCTAAATCTGTAAACCGGAAATCCGATGCAGTTGCATCCCTCGCAATCTGTTGGGTTATTATTGCACCAGTATTCACATCGGTTATTGTTTGTGTTTCTACCCCGACCTGATTAGGTATATCTGTTTTTGCATCTGCATCAGAATAGAACCATGAGAATTTTGGTTCTGAAAAGTCTTGATTAGAATTAAGAATGTAACCGTTGCTATCGCCTAAATCAGGAACTATAAATCGTAGAGGTGAATTCGCAATAAGATCAGCAAAATAATGCTCACCTTGGAATTGGTTGACCATCATGTTTCTTTCTTCAAATTTTAGTCGATAATTTCTAAATCCACGTCCATCTGATTTTTGCCTATTCTCATTAAAGAAGTCTTGAGTTGCAGTCTCGTCATCTGTATTTCTGAGCCAAAGCCTTGTAGCTGATACCTGATGATTTTCTGTTTTGATACCTGTAGTTAAAAAATTAGACAAATTAACAGAATACGTTGTTTCTATATCTGTATCCGTTCTTTCTATAGGAAAGTTAAAATTTCTTGCTACCCGTGTTGGCATCCTCCAGCCGCGATCATATGAAGCACCTGTAAGGAAAGATAATGATAAATTATCATTAACATCAAATGTATTTCCAATACTTGTTTTAAGGGACAGATCATTTGGCATCTCTTTTTGCGTGATCGCGATGTTTCTATTTAAAGATGATGCAAGCTCTCGATTGATCTTTTGAGCGCTTGCTAATGTGGCTGAGGCATCTGCGCTTTTTAATGATGAAAGTATTTGTTGTGTCTCTAGGTTACCCTGGTAGCTTACTAATGCAGATTGAAGGTTAGCTGGCATTGCTCTTGTGCCATCGTCATTGCCCCAGTTATCATCACTGCCTCCGTTATAAGTAAGACCATTCTTACCAGTAGAGATCTGATTAACACCTGTGCCAATCTCAAACTGCACAATTAAATCATTCGGCAGGCTCAGTGATTCAATGTCTATACTCCCTCCTCCAAAATTAGCTGGTAATTCAGGAGACCATGATTTATAAATTTTAAGAGAACTAATAACAGATGTAGGGAACACATTAAGCGGTACAACATTTCTCGTAAGATCAGGCGAAGGGATTTGTGCGCCATTCAATAGGCTTGCTGAATACCTCTCACCTAATCCTCTTATGTAGACATACTTATCAGACATTAAAGTGACGCCTGGGAGTCGCCTTAATGCTGCTGCAGCATTTGAATCACCCAATCTTGAGATTGTTGCAGCATCTAAAACATCGATGACATTATCATCAGTCATTCGTTCGTTGATTAGTTCTTGAGCTGCATTGATATAACGACCTTGAACGACAATTTCTTCTATTTCCTGCGCTTCCTCGGTATTAATTAAACCTAACTCAGATCTATACGTTTGAGAGTTTTGGTCTGATGGTTCCTCTGTACTCTCTTGCGAATATGATGAATGTGAGAAAACAATAAACATGATGGTAATGGTTATATTAAGAAATGATCTCTTTTTATTCACGATTTGATGCACCTATATTGATGGTTTTATTTCAAGATGATTCTAAGGACTCAATGTTTCAGTTTTTTTACAATTTATAATATTTAAAAACTTCTTCTTATTGAGTTTCCACCCCCCTATTGCTAAGGCTAACAATAAAGAGGTGGATATACTCGGGGGTTAAATTTTCTGCTTTTCTTCTACAGAGATTCAAACCAAAGCGCTTGGCCTCTGTTTGATGGATGCAATCCATAAGTCCAACCAAAGGTCCAATCTGCAACTCCAGTACTCAAAGCTCCAAGATATGTTCCCGTGCCAGTCGGCTTGCTTGAGTTAGCAGGAGCAGCTCCATTAACTTGTGAAGTTGCCCATAATATTGAATAGAATGGTTGCGTTCCCTCTAGAAGTTGAAGATCTGTGTCATTAGTAGCCGTTGCGCTTTTTGTAGAACCACTCGCGACCGTTGCGAAAACATTCCCTTCTGATTCAGCAAATCCTTTTTCAGTAACCGATGGGTTGCTACCTGTGATGGTAGTACCTTTTTCATTTTCTTGTCCGGAATATATTACTGAATTTAAATTAGAATCACCGCCAACAAACGAAGCGTGTGTTTCAGCACTTTCTATCCGCAGTAAATAGTTATCTGAGGTGCTACCAGTATCATTGGCACCAAATGAACTGATCAGCATTGAATCGTTTATATTCATCCAAATGCCCTCTCTGATCCTCCATCCTGCACCTGGATCGTGAGTAGCAGTTGCTGCGCCGTTTGGTGAAATGATACACGTAAGGTTGCTTATTGTTGCTCGGGTATTGAGTTTTCGTGTAACGAAGTCTTCTCTTACAGTAGTGGTTTTGCCTGAATAAGAACCAATTCCATCTGATTCAATGCAATGGTTACCATCAGTTGCTGATTGAATAACTAGTGCATTTTTAATTGTTCCATGCCAGCCTTCGTCTAGGTCAATTGAGTCATCCCTTACGTAAAGACCTACATAATTTTCCACGTTTACAGCACCACCAAACATCTCAATGCCATCATCATATACAGAGTAAACCTGAAGATTTTTTACTGTCGTATTTGAACCGACTGCACCAAATGTAATTCCATTTAATTCATCACCATTTCCAACAGTAGCTCCTGTGTGTTTCACGACAACATACTGAAGACTGCCAGAGTTATCTGCATCATTGATGCCACCGTATTGATTTTCATCGACACCAGCAGAACCTTCGGAATCAATATGGCATTCAGAAGCAAGCGCAAAATTTGATTCACCACGTGTGTTTGTGTAACTGCATTTGTTTGTTACTCCAAATCCGTTGATAACGATTCCACCCCATTGTTGCACGTCCTCAGCACCAACAGTTCCATCAACATCAGTTTTGGAAGTAAATGTTATTGGTTTTGTCGCAGATCCATCAGCAAAGATTTGTGAACCACGATTTATTACGAGAAAGTTTGACTTATCAGTCCAAGCCAAAGTTGCTCCGGCCTCAACAGTCAACTTAGGACCGTCTCCGCCTTTTGTAATTCCTGCAGCGGTCATTGCAGCATCTGTCTTATACGTATTCCCCATAAATAAACTAGCTTCAAAAATATGAGCACCATTTCCTGGGAGATCTTTAAAGAGAAGATCAACTGTAATGTTATTGCTTGCTGATGAGAAAGCAGAAGAGTATGTACAATGATTGGTTGTGGCATTATAAGACCCTTTTACAGTGTCACCACCTGAATTATTGTAGGCTGCACAATATTCTGTGGTCACAGGTGCCGCTGTAGTTGTTGTATTATTGCTATTGGATGTGGATGTTTCTGGGTTAATATTGACATCACCACTGTCACATGCCGCAAGAGTAAAAATGAACAGTATTGACAATAAATTTTTTATTTTCATATTCTTAAGCTCCAAGCCTCGATTTGATAAATTGATCCGATTGTTTTTAAACAATCAATAAAGAAACAAATGTATTGTTTCACTGAGGATGTTAAGAACTGAATATGAAAGAAATGTGAATTAAATATTAAAGATATATTACAAATTACGCTCTTGAGCTTAAAATGTTAGCCAATTCGACCAGTGATATAATCCTGAGTAAGAATGTGTGATGGGTTAGTAAATACTTTCTCTGTATCATCGACTTCAACCAATCTCCCTAAATGAAAGTATGCAACTCTCTGCGAAACCCTCGCAGCTTGCTGCATGGAATGCGTCACAATGACAATTGAAAATTTTTCTGATAGCTCATCTATTAAATTTTCAATTCTTGCTGTAGCAATTGGATCGAGTGCTGAGCAAGGTTCATCCATTAGTATAACTTCGGGGTTAACTGCGATTGTTCTGGCTATACACAGTCGCTGTTGTTGTCCCCCTGATAGGCTCAGACCCGACTCATCCAATCGATCGCTGACTTCCTCATAGAGCCCTGCTTTTTGTAGACTATTGGCAACTATTTCGTCTAATTCATTTCGATCTTTTGCAAGACCATGGATTTTTGGCCCATAGGCCACATTGTCGTAAATGCTTTTTGGGAAAGGATTAGGTTTTTGAAAAACCATACCAACTCTAGCCCTAAGAATAACGGGGTCAAGTTCCTTACTATAGATATCCTCACCATCAAGAGATATCTTTCCAGTAATTTTTGCTATATCAATGGTGTCATTCATTCGGTTAATGCACCTAATAAAGGTTGACTTTCCACAACCGGAAGGCCCAATTAATGCAATTACCTGATTCTTAGCAATTTGAAGGCTAACATCCTTGATAGCATGATTATCACCATAGTGAACATTTACATTTTTTGCTGAAATGAAGGGATTTTCAACATTAGGATTTCCAATGGTTTCAATATCCTCTATGTTGTCTCTAGCGGTCATTATAAAATCCTTTATTTAGAATAAGAATAATGTATTTTTTCATTACCATTTTCTCTCGAATTTTTTACGTAAGTAAATAGCAAGTAAATTCATCGTAAGCAAAAAACCCAAAAGAATAATAATTGCCGCAGATGTTCTTTCTGCAAAAGCTCTCTCAGGACTATCTGCCCAGAGATATATTTGTACTGGAAGAGCGCTTGAAGGATCAGTTATTACTGACGGAATGTCAACTATAAATGCTACCATGCCTATCATAAGAAGAGGTGCAGATTCTCCTAATGCCCGGCTCATACCAATTATCGCTCCAGTCAACATACCTGGAAAAGCTAATGGAAGAATGTGGTGGGCGACAACTTGCATATGAGAAGCACCAACTCCCAGTGCAGCCTCTTTTATAGAAGGTGGAATGGCAGTTATAGCGGCTCTGGAAGAAATGATAATTACTGGCAAGGTCAAAAGCGATAATACTAACCCCCCGACAAGTGGAGATGATCTTGGGATTCCGAACCAATTTATAAAAACTGCTAAACCCAATAGACCGAATACAATGGATGGTACCGCCGCGAGGTTATTTATATTAACCTCAATCAAATCAGAAATTTTATTTTTTGGTGCGAATTCCTCAAGATAAATTGCAGCAGCAATTCCGACCGGAAAAGAAACAATAAGTGTGATAAATAGCATAAGAAAAGAGCCTTTTAATGCACTATATATACCAGCAAGCTCAGGTTCTCTTGAGTCACCATTAGAAAAAAGTGCTGAATTAAATTTCATTTTAATCTCACCTTTTTCTACTAATTCATCAATCCACATCATTTGATTATTAGATATTGTTCTTTTTGATTCATCCAATTTACGATCAATATTACCTTTAACATACATATCCACATCTGAAGATGTTGGGAAGGATAATATTTCTCTTGATCCAACATCACCTGGTGACATGTCTAAATGATCAATTAATTGGTATACAGCACCGATGCTTATTAATTTATATAATTCACGTCGATCGCGCCTATTATTGACTTCAGGAAACCTCTCTCTTAAGGCTGAACGAATAATTGCATCAAAGTTAGAATCAATCGAATCTATTTTATTATTCTTCACAACCAAATTATCTGAAAAATCCACCTTCAATGAGATGTATGTTTGTGTAAATGCAGAAAATCCCTGTGAGAGGACACTATAGAAAAATATAACTAGAAATATAATTCCGACTGATAAAGAGCTTAATCCAAAGTATTGAAATAAAGTCTCTTTTTTGTATCTAGAACTTAAAGATTTCCTTACTTTTTGTTGAGTTGATAGAGATAGATTTTTTTTACTCATATTGTTCTCTGTATTTTCTAACAATATATAACCCAAAAACATTTAGACCCAGTGTCACTATAAATAACACGAGGCCTAGAGCGAAAGCCGCTAAAGTTTTCGCACTATCAAATTCTTGGTCGCCTACAAGCAATGTAACAATTTGAACAGTAACGGTAGTTACTGCTTCCAATGGATTTACAGTAAGGTTAGCGGATAATCCAGCGGCCATAACAACAATCATTGTTTCGCCTATTGCTCTAGATATTGCGAGTAAAAAACCACCAACGATACCTGGTAATGCAGCAGGCAAAACAACTTTCTTGATCACCTCTGACTCAGTGGAACCAAGCCCAAGAGCACCTTCACTCATCGCTATTGGAACAGCATTGATGGCATCATCAGATAATGATGATATCAATGGAATAATCATTATTCCCATTACCATTCCCGCGGCCAATGCACTTTCAGATGCAACATTAAGACCAACTGATTCACCCCAAGTCCTGAGAAAAGGAGCAAGTGTCAGTGCGGCAAAAAATCCATATACGACAGTTGGTATTCCTGCGAGAACTTCCAGAAGTGGTTTTGCAATATTTCTGAACCTTGGGGAAGCATATTGACCGAGATAAATTGCTGTCATCAGTCCAATCGGACCCGCAACAAGCATGGCTATGATTGTGATTAGAATTGTCCCAACAAAAAGTGGCAGTATACCAAAGCTACCTGAGGACCCTACCTGGTCGTCTCTAAGAGCTGTTTGAGGGCTCCACTCTGTTCCAAAAATAAAATCCCAAAAAGATACTTCATTGAAAAAACGAAATGACTCAAATAAAACCGACAAGACAATTCCTATAGTTGTAAAAATTGCCACCAAAGAAGATGTCATTAATAACTTAGAAACAGCATTTTCAAATTTATTTCTAGCTCGATAGTTCTGATTTATTTTTCTATGAACTGTTATTATGCCAATTATGCTAACAGCAATGGCAAAGACACTCAGAATGATTCTACTGATGCTTTGATAGCTCTTGAGAATAATAGTCGCTTGTTGTATCTCAGACTGAAAACGCGTTCCATCTTGACTGAAAAGATTACTGTAAAGTGTATTTTGAACATTCGTCAAAAAGAGATTTATTTCCCCTTGAGACAAAACTTTTATATTTGAAAAATTGGATATCAATAGAGTTGATATCACTCTCTGCTCAAAAACTAACCATAAAAAAATGATTATCATGGGTGGAACAAACGAACAAATCACTGCATAGTAACCATGATATGTTGGCATTGAATGCAATTTAGAAATACTTTGTTGCGAATCAACAGACATAATTGCACGACGCATTGCAATATAATATGAAATTATTGACAGGGCGATAAGAAATAAAAATAAAGTTTCTAATTTCATAAGATTAATTTTTTAAACCGAAAAACATTACATTGCAGTGAGTGAATTAACTGCTTCTCCAACCATAAAACGCTCTTCATCTGGCATTGGGATTAAGCCTCTATCAGATAAATATCCATCTTCTCCCCAAGCTCGCTCACTAGTGAATTCCCTGAGGAATTCCTTTAATCCTGGAATCACGCCTACATGTGCTTTCTTTACATAAAAATAAAGTGGTCTGGATATAGGGTAGGATCCCTCTGCAATATTCTCAAACGTTGGTTCCACACTGTCTACCAAGGTGCCTTTTACCTTATCATTGTTTTGATCCAGAAAACTATACCCAAAGATACCTAGAGCATTTGGATTTGTTTCTAATTTTTGGATAATAAGATTGTCATTTTCGCCCGCCTCTATAAATGCTCCATCTTCTCTAATCCCATGACAAATTGACTTATAGCGATCACCATTTGAATTTTTTAGATCGCGAATTGAAGAAAAAGCTTTACATCCACCTTCCATAGCCAATTCAACAAATGCATCACGAGTACCTGAAGTGGGAGGTGGTCCCATAATCTCGATTGCTTGATCTGGAAGCTTCGGATTAATTTCATTCCATTTTTGATAAGGATTAGAAATAATTTTCCCACTTGCATCTGGAATATTTTTAGCGAGCGCTAGGAAAATTTCTTTGAGAGTCAAATTGAAAGATTTAGCCTCGAGAGAATTTGACAGTACAATTCCATCATAACCAATTTTTACTTCGATAATCTCGCTGATACCATTCTCTGCACATAACCTTATTTCAGAATCTTTGATTGCTCTGGATGAATTTGTGATATCGGGATGTTGAGCTCCAATTCCTCCGCAAAATAATTTTAAGCCGCCACCTGATCCCGTTGATTCAACCTTTGGTGTTTTAAAATTAGTCGACCTACCGTACCTTTCAGCTGCAACGGTAGTAAAAGGATAGACAGTTGATGAACCAACTATTGAGATATAATCACGACTAGCTTGGGAATTTGCAAAACCACCGTAAAAAAGACAATAAAGAAATAATGACATATATAACAATGATTTTCTCAACATATTTTTCTCCAGAAAATAAGTAAATTTAAAAAGGAAAACCCTAACAATCTAACATTACAATTTTGTTTCATTAGTCGATGAATATTAATATTTTGTGATCTTTTTATTTCGAGTAGTTTTTTGCTTCAACCATATAAACTACGTATTCAGAAATATTTTTAGCATGATCTCCTATTCTTTCAAGTGCTCTAGCAGTCCAAGTCACTCTCATCAGTCTTTTTACTTCCTCGGGATTTTCTTTCATGTTTGACACTCCCTCTTTAAGAATGTGTTCGTATTCTTGATCAACTTTTTCATCCTCCATGATCACTTCTTTGGCTGCTTCTGTATCTAATCTTGCGAATGCATCCATCGCTTTCTTTAGCATTCCAAGAACATGTAGACCCAAATTACTGAGTTCTGCATAAGAATCATTAGGTCGATCCATGGCCGCAAGTTTTGACGCCAAAAATCCAATTTTGTCTGATTCATCTCCTATTCTTTCAAGATCTGTAATGGACTTAATTATTGCTATAATCAATCGAAGGTCAATCGCAGCTGGAGCTCTCGTTGCTAATATCCTAAGACATTCCTCATAAATATCATTCTCCATAGCGTTAACCGCTTCATCTCCTGCAACTACTTCTAGTCCCAGTTCACTGTCTCCGTTTGTTATAGCTTTGATTGCTTTATTCAGCTGGTCTTCAACAAGTCCACCCATCTTAAGAACATTGTTTCTAAGATCTTCAAGATCTTGGTTAAACCTATTTGAGATGTGATCACTAAATTCAGAGGTTTTAGTCATTATTTTTTACCTAAATTAATTAACTTTATTAAATATACTATATATTTCATTAATATTAATTATTGATTAATATTCTCTTAATTTTTTATCCAAATTAAAATTTCATCTCAAGATCAAGTTGCATTCGGTTGTAATCTATTGCTGAACCCGATGCTAAACCATACTTTGAAATTATAAATGTTCCACCCACCCGAACACTTTCCATCAATCCATATCTAGCTCTTATGAAATGACCTTTTGAGTCGGTAGCTCCGCCCGCAAAATCAGAATCAGAAAATGCTCCAATCACTGCATCTTTTTCAGTATCATGATATGTGTAGCTGAATTCTCTTCCATGTTTTTTACTTGATGTGCCCAGTTTTATTCCTGCTGAATACGCTGTGTTTTGATCACTTGCTTCATTATTTTTAAGCCAATCCAAATGCGCAGTTAAGGGCATTCCATATAGTTCATGTTTATATTCAGCAAATAATTCGAATATTGTATAGTCATTCAGATAGTTACCTAAATCATCTAAGGTATTGCCTTTTGATTTATAGAATGGTTGATTTCCTTTTGCATGATTGTATTTAAATACACTGTATCCCAATTTGACCTTTGCACTGTTTTCCAAAGTAAAATTTCCACCACTCTGAAAAGAAAATAACGAGGTGGAATTATCAGAACTTCTCTCAATGACAGTGACTCCAGTATTCATGAAGAGTCTTTCATTGCTAATAAACATTACTATTCCTTCAGGATTTAAATCGCCATCCCATAGTAATGAACCACCACCAGGTCTAATCCATGGTAACTTCATTTTTCCAGCATAAATGTTCGCGTTCTTATTTATCTTCCAATCGATGTAGCTTCTTCCTATTCCAAAATCTTTTCCCGAGAAATTATCTCCGATTGTCTGATTTGAAGATACTGGATCTTGAACACCACTCTCTAAACGCATAACAAAATTAATAGATTCGTTTACTTTTGATTTCATACCAAGTCTTAACCTGAATCTCTCTCGGTCGGTATCTTGGCCAGGTTTTTTGTAAATACCTTCATATCTCAACCTCACATCACCATTAATCTCAGTATTTTCATACCATGCTTTTTCGTCAGCTGATATCGGAGATGAGATTGAAAACATAAGAATAAAATATGTATAAAAGAAAGGGCGCTTCTTAATAATATAAAACATGAATTCTCCATGGAATGTTATATTTTTATTGAAACGAATACTAAAGAAGTCATTGTGTTACATTTTTGTTACAGTTTTATTACATAGACAGGTTATCGCCTTTTTTATTATTGAAAATTCTTGAATTAGGGAAAGAACATATAAATTTACTGCCGACACCTATTGTGCTTTGAATGTCAAGCTCACCATCATGTCGCATTAATATATGCTTAACTATTGCAAGCCCGAGGCCAAATCCACCCTCTTTGCGACTTCTTCCTCGATGAACCCTAAAAAATCTCTCAGTTAATCTGGGTATATCAGATTGCATAATTCCTTCACCTGTATCCTCAACAGAAAGATGGCAACCAGATTTTTGGCTCTTCCAAAATAATCTAACTTCTCCGTCATCCGATGTATGCCTAATAGCATTACTCAGTAAATTGGTTAATAGTGACTCAAGCTCAAAAGGCTCTCCCATAAGATAAGTTTCCTTATCACAATTGATGGTAATTTTTGGTGTTTTTATGGACTCGGTAAATGCTTTTTTTGTTGCTATCATTAATTCATGTATATCGATTATTTGGTGTTCATTTTTTGGTTTTCCTTCTAACTGGGATAGCTCCATCAAAGTCGAGACTATCTCGGACATTCTTTGTGATTGTCGCTTCATTTCTTTTATTGGTTTTTTCCACTCATTATCTAGTGACTCATCATTACTTAGTGTATCTAGATACCCACTGACAACCGTGAGAGGAGTTCTTAGTTCATGGGAAGCATTGGCGACAAAATCACGTCGTATTTTATTGAGTCGATAGGATTCACTAACGTCTCTTATCATCAACAAATATTGCTTGACGCCATATGGCACCAATCTGCATCGAAGATTATTTTTATTCGTAGATGATTGAATATCAACATATCTATTAAAATCACGTTTATTAATGTACTCAATGAAAAGAGGATCTCTTATGAGATTAATTATTCTTTGATTCACATCTTTTTCGAGATCAATTCCTAACATAGAAATTGATGCTTCATTGCATAATAAAATGTTTAAATCATAATCCAAAAGAATAGCTGAATCAGGCATTGCCTTTATGGATTTAGTGTGCTCTTCTTTTAAGTTTCTGATTTCACTTGTGATTGCGACTTCTGATTTAACTATTCCCTGAATTTTTGATTGAAGTATCTCCCAATATCCAGAGAGAAATAACTTTGTTTCAGTATTTTCTCTATCCAACAAAAGATCAAACAATAATATAGCTCTAACCTGAACAATCAAAACTATCAGCACAGAAACACAAAATCCAATGAGAGCTTGGTTATAAATAAGCCCAACCAGAGTGCCAATAATAACAGTGATGATTATCTTAAAAACAAAATTTCGTTTATCCTGAATCACCTAAGATTATTACTCCTTGTTTGATAGAGAATAACGATAGCCTGCTCCTCTTACTGTTTGAATGTATTTATCTGCTCCTGATACAGCCAATATAGCACGCAGTCTTCTTATATGAACATCTACTGTTCTTTCTTCAACATAAACATTACCTCCCCATGCTTTATCCAGTAACTGTGATCTTGAAAAAACTCTATCAACATGAGTAATGAGAAATTTAAGGAGGCGATATTCGGTAGGTCCTAATTTAATTTGCTCACCATTTAATTTTACACGATGTGCGGCTGAATCTATTTCAATTTCGCCTGATTTGATAATCTCATCAATTGCTGATGGTTGAGATCTTCTCAGAACAGTTCCGATTCTTGCTATTAACTCTTTTGGTGAAAATGGTTTTGTAATGTAGTCATCTGCCCCTCCCTTTAAACCAGCAATCATATCTCTTTCTTCGTTTTTTGCTGTCAACATTATAATTGCTAGATCTTCATTATCTTTATTTCTTCTTAGATTACGAGTTAATTCTAATCCGCTCATATCTGGAAGCATCCAATCAATGATAGCTAAATCAGGTTGTTCATCTGAAATCATAATCATTGCTTCTTGACAATTTGCCGCTTCAACTACATTAAAGTTGGCTCTTTGGAGATGGAAACTTACCATCTCTCTAATTGCTCTTTCATCTTCGACTACTAGTATTTTGAGTGAATCCATAAGGCACTATTTTTTTATTGGATAGATTGTAATATATTTGTAACTATTCATTGTAATATTCAGTTTTGTCATTAAAAATAATCTTTCTTTAACAAGGATTCTTATCGATTAATGTTACAAAATAATTACAAATTACATTTTTTGTAACATTAATTTAGCTAACTTTTTATTTATAAAATTTTATAATAATGTGATGATCATATAACAATCATGATCAAAAGGAGCAATTTATGGCTTACTGGTTAATGAAATCAGAACCCGATGTCTATGGTATTGATGATCTAAAGAGAGACAAAGTAGAGCCCTGGGATGGTATTCGAAATTACCAGGTTAGAAATATGTTTCGCGATCAAATGAAAGTTGGTGACTTGGCTTTCTTTTATCACTCAAATTGCAAACCCCCCGCTGTGGTTGGAATCATGACAATTGCTAGCGAGGCTTATCCTGATCACACACAATTTGATCCGAAATCAAGATATTATGATGCTAAGAGCGATAAAGAAAGTCCACGATGGCTTTTAGTTGACGTAAAATACAAAAGAAAGTTAAAAAGAGAAATCACGCTTCAAGAATTAAAAGAAAACAAAAAATTAGAAGATTTTAGGTTAAATCAAAAAGGAAATCGCTTGTCCGTTATTCCAGTCAAAAAGTCTGAGTGGGATCTAATACTCAGTTTAGAGTAAAAATTAAAATAATAATTTAGGAAGAATTATGAAAAAGATTTATATGTTTTTATATGCTTTAGTTGTTATTGCTGTTGTAAGTTGCGATAAGGAAGAGAACATTCAGGATATTGTGACTAAAGCGGGTGCTCCTCTTTTTGATGGAATGGGTGATCATACTCATCCAATTACGACCAATAATAAATACGTTCAAAGGTACTTCGATCAAGGGTTAACGATTGATTTTGCATTTAACCATGCTGAATCAGCAAGATCATTTCGAGCTGGACAAACATTAGATCCTAATTGTGCAATGTGTTTCTGGGGGGAAGCATTGGCATTGGGTCCAAATATTAATGTAACGAGTAATGGCTCTGTAATTATGGCTGATCAGGAAAGATTGGCAGCATACGAGGCAATTCAAAAGGCAGTATCATTAAAAAACAAAGTATCTGAAAAAGAACGGGATTTTATTGATGCTTTGGCAACTCGCTACAATGGCGACACAGCGTCTCCCAGAGGGCCACTGGATTTGGCTTATGCCGAGGCAATGAGAGAGCTCTCTAATAAATATCCAGAAGATGATGACGCCGCATCATTATTTGCTGAATCACTAATGAACACCATGCCTTGGGATTATTGGATAGACGCGGATAGCCCCAAACCACTCACCGTTGAGGCAATTGAAATACTAGAAAAAGTTATGGCAAGAAATCCCCGTCATCCGATGGCTTTGCATTTGTATATTCATGCAGTTGAATCTTCCTCTCAACCTGAGAGAGCAGAAGCGGCTGCTGACATACTTCTTGATTTAGTGCCTGGTGCAGGGCATCTGGTTCACATGCCTTCACATATTTATTGGCGTGTAGGAAGATATGCGGACGCATCCGAATCAAATATAATGGCTGCGGCAGTTGATGAGGCCTATATCGCTGCTTGTAATGCTCAAGGCTTTTATCCTGCCGCTTATTATCCGCACAACATTCATTTCTTATGGGCGTCATCCAGCATGGAAGGTCGAAGCGAAATAGCCATAGAGGCAGGTGAAAAGGTTGCAAAAAATGTTAGATTGGAAATGATTGATCAATTTCCAGGTGTCGAGTTTTTCAAAACCGTACCCATGCTCTCCTTAGTGCAATTTGGATTATGGGATAGAGTCCTTGAACTTGATCCTCCTGCCGAAAGATTGGAATACGCGAACGCGATATGGCATTACGCGAGATCGGTTGCCTACTCTAATAAAGGAAATATTGAATCAGCTCAAAAAGAACGGCAGATGATAGAATCATTAAAGGATAACAATGATGTCTTGCATCTAGACTCAATTTATTATCCTGCAAGTATGTTATTGGAAATTGCAGATTCTTTAGCGCTTGGTGAAATCGCGATTTCAAATAACGACTACCAGTCAGCTATACAATATTTTGCCAATGCTGTGTCTGTACAAGATACACTGCCATACACAGAGCCGCCGTTCTGGTATTACCCCACAAGATTATCTCTTGGAAAAGCCTATTTGTTATCAGATCAAGCTGATGAGGCTGAGGCTGTATTTAAAGAGAATCTAAAAAGATATCCAAGAAATGGATGGGCGTTATACGGTCTTATCCAAGCACTTGAAACACAAAATAAAGATAGCTCTATGGTTCAGAAACAATTCGATATTATTTGGCAAAATGCAGACGTTGAATTAACTTCATCAAGATTTTAATGGACGAATACTATCGATTGATAATGATCGATTCTGCTCAAGTCTCATATAAAACCGAATCGAAATTCAGTCTTTAGAGATATCTTTTTCATCTAGCTTATGACCCCAATCACGCTTTGCATATAAGTAGCCCCTATTGTTATCTGTAATACCGATTACATGCTTTAATTGGGATATATCATTCAATCCAAATTTATTTAAATCATTAATTTTTTTGGGGTTATTTGTAAGCAGACGAAATGATTTGTTTCCATAAAAATATTTAATTAATGTCGCAGCTTCAGAAAAGTCTCTTGAATCCTCATCAAGACCGAGTGATCGGTTGGCCTGATAAGTATTTTCTCCTTCATCCTGAAGTAGATAAGTGGCTGCCTTCGCCCACAACCCAATTCCTCTTCCTTCATGCCCAGCCATATAAATAACCATACCGCCCTCTTGGTCAGAAAAAATCTCTTTAATAGATTTATCCAGTTGCGGTCCACAGTCACATCTTCCTGACCCAAGAACATCTCCCGTTAAGCAACTTGAATGAACCCTTATTAAAGGATTGGTCCATGAAGATTTATCCCCCATGACTAACACACTATTTACAGCCATCGATGATGCTAATGAAGCGAATGAATTTTGCTGCTGACCTTGTCTTAACTCATCTGCAAGTTTCTGTACTTCTTTGAGTTCGGTGTGACGCACACATGCATACCAATCAACTTTGTATTCTTCGTCTCCCAAAATTAACGGAAGGGGTATTGGTCCTAAAATACTAATCGAATTTAGTTCTAATTGTTCCTGAGATTCAAAATTAATCAAATGACCTTCAGGATTAATTGTGATGAGCTTACCCTGGTTGAGTAGACGTTGACGAACTTTTGGATCAATGTAGGTAAACATAAGGAAACACTACCATTTAATTATATGTGTGATAACTTAAGTGTAAGCTAAAATTTAAAAAATATTATCCCACGCAATCAAAATGAAAGATATATCTTCACAACCAAAATTAAGTCCTCAACGAAGAAAATTACTCAAAACCCTGGGGTTTTCTGCAGGGCTTCTATCCATTAATGGTTGCTCAGGAATTACAAAATCACTTGGGAGCAAGAATTACAATCGTCCCCACTCACGAGGTCCTTTTATTGCACCTCGTATCTCTAAAGACAAGATTGTTCGTGTCATAGTAGGTTTAAGGCCATATCGACCATCTGGGTTTGTTGTTAAGTTAGAGGAATATGATAATAAAAATATTATTCATAACTACGGTCATGGTGGAGGTGGAATTTCTTTGTCATGGGGATCATCTGCTTTAGCTGTCCAAGAGGCAGTATCATTGCCAGTTAATAACGCCGCAGTAATAGGCAGTGGAATTATGGGTCTTACCACAGCAAGACTTCTTCAAGACAAAGGCTGGAATGTGACAATCTATACGCGGGATTTATCTCGTCATTCGGTTTCAAATGTTGGCGCGGGTCAGTGGGCACCCACTGGCGTTTTTGAGGAAGGAAAAGCAACAAAAGCCTTCGAAGAACAATACAAATATGCTGCACGAATATCACATCACGCTTATCAAAATCTCAGTGGCGCAAATTATGGGATTCGATTTGTAGAGAATTATTATTTAAGAAATGAAATATCACCACCATCCTATTATTTAAGAGAATTACCAGAATTATTCTCATCAATAAAAGACTTAGAACCGCATCAACACCCGTTTCCTGTTCCATACGTGAAACAAACCGTAACAATGATGGTCGAGCCAGCCACCTTTCTTAGAAAAATTAGAGATGACTTTCTTGTTACAGGGGGAAAATTTCAAATTAAAAACTTTACACAACTCGATGAAATACTGTCATTAAAGGAAAGTACAATATTTAACTGTACTGGTTTAGGTTCAAAAGCCTTATTTGAGGATGATGATTTGAGGCCGGCTAAAGGTCAATTGGTCTTACTTCCACCTGATCCGTCTATTGATTATTTAACTGTGGGTGGTGGAAGTAATGTCACTTATATGTTTCCAAGATCGGGTGAAATTTTATTAGGTGGATCACACCAAATAGACGACTGGTCAAGAAATCCTGAAAAAGAAGTGACTGAGAGAATTATTGAGGACAATAAAAAAATATTTGATAACTTAAGAATTTAGATATTTTTTTTATTATCCAGATGTTTTGTAATGTGATTTACCACTTCTTTAGTTGCTGTCTCCAATAACCAATGCCCGGTATTTAATTCTATTTTTTTATAATACCCCTGAATAAATTGATCCTGAAGATTGACTGCATCCATTGAAACTGCTGGATCTCTGTTACCCCATATAAAAAGAACCGGTAACATAATTTCTGGCTGATAGTCGAATTTCTTCGATTTTCCCATAGCTCTGTAATATTTTAGTACTGAATTCATCGCCCCAAACTCAGAAAAAACAGAAAAATATTCTTTTTGATGCTCATGAGGCATGAGATGGATTATCCATCGTTTTAAAAAAAATAAATTCATTGAAATTAGAATCATTTCTGGAATCCATGGAATTTGAAAGAAAAGAATGTAACGACTTTTTTTTCGTTGAGATTTATTATTTTTTAACGCACTAAAAAATGCCAGAGGATGTGGAATAGATAAAGCCGAATACGTCAATATTCTTTCTGGCTTTGACATTGTTGCCGCCCAGCCAATAGCTGCACCCCAGTCGTGTCCTACCAGATGGAATTTTTCGATTCCAAGTTTAGTTGCAATCGAGAACAAGTCATCAATGAGATTTTTGGTATCGTAATCTGAAACATTCTTCGGTCTGGCGTTTGGACTATACCCTCTCTGATCATAAGCAATCACACGAAAGTTAGTGTTTTTTAAAGCCTCAAAAACGGGTTCCCATGATATTGAAGTTTGAGGAAAGCCATGCAATAAAAAAATTGCCTCACCATTCGCTTTTGGATTGAGTATTCTTGCTCGAAATTCAAGGTCATTTATCACTATATTTGTGATCGGGTACTCTTGAATTTTGCTATTTTCATAATTTGGAAAATTACCACTTTTGATTTTATGGCTTCTTTTCCAATCAATACTGATCAAGTAAGTTAGTAGTATCCATGAAATGCTTAGTAAGAATACCGATAAAATAATGGTCAATAGCATATTTTATAAATTAGGAAATAAAACAGCTCTTACTTGCATAAATATTTAGCATGATGATTAAGATGATCTTCCATGAATGTCGAAATAAAGTAATACCCATGCCCATACCCTGCATGTCGACGAATATTCACTTTTGCATTATTTGATTTGCAAGTTTCCTCAAATCGATCAATATTAAGTTCGCGTTCTAAAAATTCATCACTCAGTCCTTGATCGATCAATATTTCATTTTCTGGTAATTTAATGGAATCATCCAATATAAGTTCGTTCGCGTCATATGCGTTCCATAAGGATTGATCATCTCCCAAGTAACTGCTTAATGCCTTCAATCCCCATGGACAATTTTTTGGATTACAGATTGGGGCAAATGCTGAAATTGATTTATAGATTTCTGGATTTTTTAAACCGATTGTTAAGGCGCCATGACCGCCCATTGAATGACCAAATATTCCATGGCGATTACTATCGGCAGGGAAATTATTATATATTATCTCTGGTAATTCCTGAGTGATGTAACTGTACATATTGTAATTTTGCTTCCATGGCTCTTTATTTGCGTCAAGATAGAAGCCAGCTCCAAGTCCAAAATCATAAGCTTTTTCTTCATCATCTGGGACATCATCGCCACGGGGGCTGGTATCCGGAGCAACAAGAATTATGCCGAGTTCTGAAGCGACTCTCTGTGCTCCTGCCTTAATCATAAATGTCTCCTCATTGCAGGTTAAACCTGACAACCATGTCAAAAGAGGCATTTTGTCTGACCCTATCTTTGGTGGAAGATAGATTGAAAATTGCATTACACAATTATTTACGGATGATTCGTGACTGCAAGTCTTGATCAGACCACCAAAGGCTTTTTCTTCTTTTAAAAGTTCGATACTCATATTCTATTCTTAAGATAATTTTTGCATTATTAGTGTGGCGTTTGTGCCTCCAAAACCGAAACTATTACTCATTGTTGTGTTAATTTGAGTATTTTGTTGGCATTCAGTGACCAGAGGCATTCCATCCACACCAGGATCAATATCCATGACATTGATTGAAGGCATAATAAAGTTATTTTCCATCATCATTAAACAATGAATCGCTTCTTGAACTCCAGTTGCTCCCAATGAGTGACCGCATAAAGATTTACTGGTAGAAAATTGAGGCACATCACTAGGAAATACCTCACGAATTGCTTTCAATTCTGTGGTATCACCCACCGGAGTACTCGTTCCGTGAGTATTTATATAATCAATGGGATTATTAACAGTGCTTTTTGCCATTTGCATACAACGAACTGCTCCTTCACCAGAAGGGGCAACCATATCGTGTCCATCTGATGTGGCTCCATACCCAACTAACTCTCCATAAATCTTGGCGCCTCTTGCTTTTGCGTGTTCTAGTTCCTCGAGCACGAGCATCCCAGCACCTGCAGCAATCACAAATCCATCTCGATTAACATCATAAGCACGTGAGGCAAGTTGAGGTGTTTCGTTATATTTTGTAGATAGAGCACCCATTGCATCAAACAGACAAGCCAAACTCCAATCTTCTTCTTCTCCTCCACCTGCGAAAATGACGTCCTGTTTCCCCATCTGTATCTGCTCCATACCAGCGCCAATACAATGGGCACTAGTTGCACATGCTGAGGTAATCGAGTAGTTCAATCCTTTGATCTTGAAGGGAGTCGCAAGACATGCTGACACAGTGCTGCCCATTGTTCTGGGAACCATGTAAGGGCCTATTCTTCGGACACCCTTATTTCTCAGTGTATCTGAACTCGAAACAATATTAGCGCTCGATGCGCCGCCCGATGAGGCAATTAAACCGGTCATTGGATTGGAAACTTCGTTTTCCTCTAATCCTGCATCTTCAATTGCTTGTTGCATAGCAATATACGCATAAGCTGCGGCCCCTCCCATGAATCTGCGTACTTTTCTGTCAATCAGTTCTTCAATATTGAGATCAATACTTCCTGAGATTTGACTTCTCATTCCGCTTTCTTTGAATGACTCATTGAAAACTATCCCTGATTTTCCAGTTTTTATTGAGTCCAATACCTCGGATTTTGAATTACCAAGACAAGAAACGACACCCATACCAGTTATTACTACTCTTCTCATAAAAATATCCTAAAAATCATCAGTTGATGTGAATAGCCCAACACGCAAATCTTCGGCTTCATATATTTTCCGCCCATCGACTGAAACAGAGCCGTCGGCGATCGCTAATATCAATTTTCGTGTAATAAATCTTTTAAAATCTAATTTAAATGTAACGAGTTTAGATGTTGGAAGTATTTGACCTGTAAATCTCACCTTATTAACACCTAAGGCACGCCCTCTTCCTTTATAACCCAACCAAACAAGATGAAATCCGACCAATTGCCATAATGCGTCCAAGCCCAGGCATCCTGGCATTACTGGATCTTCAGAGAAATGGCATTTAAAGAACCACATATCGGGATCGATATCCAATTCTGCTTTTATTTCTCCTTTTCCATAAGACCCTCCCTCATTATTGATCAAATTTATTCGATCGGTCATGAGCATCCCAGGTAAAGGGAGCCTCCCACTCTCAGGGCTAAATAATGTCCCATTCGCACAACTCAGAAGCTCATCATAATCGTATGAATTTTTTCTGTCGCTTGGTAGTTCCATCTAAATTCTCTTCCCATCCCAAATATCTGATGGATTAATTTTATTGTCCCCTTTTTTTTAATTAACCTAATTGGGGTGAAGTGGTATTTTAACGAAAATTAAGTGATTTATCTTAAAAAATTGAATTTATCTAAGATGATTAAAAAATTATAACTTAATTTTATCAATAGACTTATACTTGATAACAGAATGATTCATATCGACCAACTATACAAAAAACATCGCATCAGAGTCATGCTTGCTATTACACTCGGGTATGGTTTCATTTATACATGTAGACTTGGTTTATCGATTGTAAAAAAACCATTGATTGATGCGGGTATTTTTTCCATCGAAGAGCTTGGGATGATTGGAGCCGCTTTATTTTATGGGTACGCGAGTGGAAAATTCATCAATGGGTTTTTATCTGATTATTTCCCACCAAGGATATTCTTTTCGTTAAGCATCTTTCTTGCTGCAATTATTAATATTTTCATGGGAATTTCAACCTATCTTTGGCTTGCGGTAACCCTATGGGCTTTTAATGGATTCTTTCAAGGTATGGCAGCTCCTGCATCTGTTGTAACAATCACAAATTGGTTTAGTTACAGTGAAAGAGGAAGATGTTATGGAATATGGAACGCATCGCATTCTATTGGTGAAGGCATTACTTTCTATGTAATTGCTGCAATTGTGGTGGCTTATGGATGGCAATGGGGGTATATAACACCTGGAATTCTGTGTATTGGAGTTTCCGCTTGGGCTTATAGTTTTTTGAAAAATGCACCAACTACAATCGGACTTCCCGATATAGATACATGGAAAAACGAAAAATCTGAAAATTTAACTGAAAAATCCACTTGGGCCACTCAAAAAATAATGTTTGGTATCAAAGCTATCTGGATAGTAGCTCTCTCCAGCGCTCTTATGTACATAACACGATACGCAATAAATAGCTGGGGAATTCTTTATTTACAGGAAGCAAGGAATTATTCATTAACTGAAGCAGCATTTTTCATGAGCATTAATACTTTAGCTGGAATCTTTGGCTCAATAGCGTACGGCTTTGTCTCAGATAAATTTTTTGATGCGAGACGGCCACCGGCTAATTTAATATTCGCTGTTATTGAGATCGCCGCTCTAATCATGATTTTCTTTGGGCCAAGTAATGAGATAGTCCAGATCATTGCATTCGCGATGTATGGAGCTACCCTCAGTGGTTTGATGGCATCACTAGGAGGTTTATTTGCAGTTGATATCGCTCCAAAAGGTGCAACCGGTGCTGCGATGGGTTTTGTTGGTGTATTTAGTTATCTTGGTGCCGCTATGCAAGAGAGTGTCAGTGCAACTTTGATTAGTAATAATTCACAAATAATAAATGATCAAAGAATTTATGATTTTGAATCCGCAATAATATTTTGGATCGGATCTTCAGTGATGTCTTTAATATTGGCTGCGTCATTGTGGAAAACAAAGGTTAATACCTAAAGAAATCCAAATAATTATTTTGCAAGTCTATTCATCGAAAACAGCATTGGATCAATAGCTGGTTTTTTTCTTGTGATAATATCTGCGATAAGATTTGCTGAACCCATCGCCAAAGTCCAACCCAACGGTCCTTGTCCGCAATTGACATAAAGTCCCTTTATCTTGGATTCGCCAATGAATGGCTTGCCATCACAACTCATGGGTCTGTGACCTGTCCAAGGTAAAATATTATCCTTATTGACTCTAGAAAATACTCGAGGAAGAATTTTATTTAGCGATTCGAGCATCATTTCAATTCTTTTTTTATCGATAGAGTTATCATAACCTGCAAATTCTGCTGTACTAACCATCCTCAAGCGATTACCCAGAGGAGTAAAAACAATATTCATCGAGTCATCAAGGACCGGAAGCGGGAGTAACTCTTTTAGGTTTTGAATTTCTGTAGTAGCTGAATACCCTTTTGCTGGCTTGACGTCTAAATTAATATTCGCTGTTCCAAGTATTATCGGACTTTTTGCACCAGCACAAACAAGAATATTATCCGATTCTATCAAGCCATTACTCGTGGTTATTCCAATAAGTTTTTCATTTTTGATGTTTATTTTCGAAACTACTTCACCGTATTTGACTTCACCGCCGCCATCAATGAAATTTTCTAATAATTCACAACAAAACAAATGGGCATCGCCAAACTCATCTTCATGAAAGTGAATGCCCTTATATATCTCTGATTTCATTTCTGATAATGCCGGCACAAGATGAATAATCTCGTCAGTCTCTAGAATATCGCAATTCATTCCCATCTCATTGAGGGATTGATATAGACTCTGCTTCACTAAAAAATCCTCTGCTTGACGAAAGATACTCAGTGTTCCTAATTTACCTCGACAATAATCAAGACTAAGTCTCTCTGCAGTTTCTTGAGTTTTTTTCAGAGAAAAACTTGTTAAATAGAAATTATCTCGACATGCTTTTTCAAAATAGGGTTTCGATGAATATTTTAGAAACTTTATCCCCCAATCCATCAGACCAGGTATTGCATGCCATCTTAATCGCATTGATGCGTCAGCATTAAAGAGAGATTTTATTAAATTTTTGTAAACACCCGGTCCATTCCAAGGCTCTGGCATGGATGGTGTCAACATTCCAGCATTGGCATAGCTTGCTGATGAAGCTGGAGAATCAAGTTCATCGACCAGCGTCACCTCATGTCCGCGTAACATTAGTTCATAAGCAGAGGTGATGCCCATCAATCCGGCACCTATAACCAAAGTTTTCTTTTTATTCATTCTTAATTTATTTATTCAGCGAAAGCCATGATCAAAATTACAAACAAAACAATTGGTGCAACAAACCGAACCATAGTCTGAAATAATTTAAAATGACTTGCCTTTTTTATGCCAGTTTCGTCGTAAATTAATTGCTCTGAAGCAAACCAACCGAGGAAAACTGAAAGAAGCATACTTCCAATTAATAATAGTACATTCGCAGCCATAAAATCCAAGGTATCGAATATTGTCTTCCCTTCAAATAGAGAAATAAAGTCAAGAGGATAGAAATCTGACCAAGACCCAAGTGACATGATGGAAAGAAAGCCCAGTGACCATGCTGCAAATGCCGTTAGAAGAATACCTTTTGTTCTCTCTAACCCCATTTTCTCTTTTACCCAAGAAACAACACTTTCTGCAATGCCTATACAAGAAGAAAGTGATGCTGTTATTAATAACAAGAAAAATAAAGCACCAAAAATATTTCCTGCTGGCATTTGACCAAATGCCAGAGGTAAGGTTTCAAATGCTAATCCGGCACCACTATTTATTTCTAAACCATAGCCAAAAACAAGTGGAAAAATTGCAAAACCAGCAAGGATGGCAACTAGCGTATCTGCAAATATCAGAGTCACTGAGGATCTGGGTATTGAAAATTCATTGGGCAAATAAGATCCAAAAACAATCAGCGTTCCCCAGCCAATTCCAATTGAAAAAAAAGCTTGTCCCATCGCTTGCATTACAGTGGTATACGTAACCTTACTAAAATCGGGTTCTAGTAAGAATCGGATGGTCGATTTTAAGTCACCTGTTAATGAGCTGTATAGCATCATTATCACTAGAATAACAAACAGTGCGGGCATAAGAATTTTTACCGCCCTCTCAATTCCAGCTTGAACTCCCTTTCTTACTACCAAAAAAACCAATAAATAGATTACAGTATTCCAAAACAATAAACGCCATGGATTATTATTTAATGAGCTAAACATTTCGATCGATCGCTTAGCATCAATTCCCTCTAAGGATCCTGATGCTGCTCGAAAGAAGTAATCGAGCGTCCATCCAGAAATTACACTGTAATATGAGAGAATTATAAACGCGCAAAAAACACCAAGACTTCCGACTTTTCCCCATGATTTTGATGCATGACTTTCTTCAGCAACCTTGATAATACTCCCTGGAGCGCTACTTCTTCCTCGTCTTCCTATTGTTAACTCAGTGATTAATAAGGGTAAACCAATCAAAAGTGCACAAGCCAAATAAATGATAAGAAATGCACTCCCTCCATTTTGACCTGTGACAAAAGGAAAGCGCCAAATATTTCCCATGCCCACCGCAAATCCAACAGAAGCAAGCAGAAATCCATAACTCGAAGACCACTGTTCTTGATTTTTCGATAATGCTGGAGACATATATATCCTTTTTTATGATTATTGCTTTAATGCATGTATGCTTAATGATACACAATAATTTTCTATCATAACTATAGATATGGAATATATGAAATGAAAAAAATTAATACCTATTTATTTGCTCTATTTTTAATGAGTAATATCGCTTACGGAGATACATTAATTCATGCTGGAAAGATGATTGATGGTATCTCAGTTGCTGTCATAGAGAATGTAACACTTCGAATAAAAGAATCTAAAATTCAAAAAATTGAAGCTGGATTCATTGATCCTGACCCAAACGACACATTAATTGATCTTAGAGATCAAACTGTCCTACCTGGATTGATTGATACACACGTTCATTTGACGGGTGAATATAATGAAAATAGTCGTTTAAAGAGATTTATTTCAAATGAGGCCGACTACGCTCTTGATTCTGCGTTGTATGCAAAAAAGACATTAGAGGCGGGATTTACCGTCGTTAGAAATTTAGGTGATACATATAATGTAACTATTGCTCTAAATAAAGCAATCAAGTCAAATAAAGTGCCAGGGCCAATGATATTTACGGCTGGAAAAACATTAAGCTCCACTGGTGGGCATGGTGACCCAACAAATGGATGGGCAAAAATTATTATGGGTGACCCTGGCCCTAATGAGGGAATTGTCAATGGTATCGAAGATGCCAGAAAAGCAGTCAGGCAGAGGTATAAAGACGGTGCTGATTGGATAAAAATTACGGCTACTGGAGGTGTATTGAGTGTAGCTAAAAGTGGAGAAAATCCTCAATTTACTGATGATGAGTTAACTGCAATTGTCGAGACTGCTAAAGATTATGGAATGAGGGTCGCAGCTCATGCTCATGGCAGTGAGGGAATGAAAAGAGCTGTTCTAGCAGGGGTAGCTTCTGTTGAGCATGGCACGTATATGAATAGAGAAATAATGGACCTCATGATTGATAGAGGGACCTATTACGTTCCGACACTTCTAGCAAGTGATTGGGTTGCAGAAAAAGCCGAGATTGATGGCTTCTTTCCAGAACTTGTCCGACCAAAAGCTGCTGAAATAGGACCGGTTGCATTGGGCACATTCACTGACGCTTATAATTATGGAGTGCCAATCGTTTTCGGTACCGATACAGGCGTGTCTGCGCATGGAGATAATGCTCAAGAATTTGCATTGATGGTTCAAGGCGGCATGCCCGAAATGGAAGCTATTCAATCAGCAACTTCCGTAGCGGCAAAATTTCTTGGTATTGAAAATACACATGGAAGTATTGAAATTGGAAAACAAGCAGATCTCATTTCTGTGGCAAAAGACCCATTAAGAGATATTTCGTCGCTAGAAAACATTAATTTTGTAATGAAAGCTGGCCTTATCTATAAAAATGAACTGCTGTGATTACTTAAAATACTGAAAACTATAGGAAAAAAAATGAATAATAAATACCTATTTACAATACTGCTCACTTTTATTTTCAACGGAGAAATCTTGGCTAGTGATACAGAGAATGAAAATAAAAATACACAAAATACCGAAATAACTGCTAGAGAATACTCTGATTTATTAGAGATGAAATATGACGATTTTCAAAATTTATTGGTTGCAGCTGAATTGGATATCTCTGACCCAGATGTTATTTTTACCAAAGAAAATCAAATGCAATTAGTGCAATTTCTTCAAAATCTCTCTAATCCTGAAAAAAAATCAGGTGAAATCGAATGTGAAAAAGATCAGATGCTATTTTGTCAGAGTGAGAGACGAATTAGTGATGGTAGAAATGGGAGAAATAAAACTTCGGATAATGTTATTTGTCAATGTGGTCCGAGGCCCTCGTTATTTTTTTAAAGGTTAGAGGAAATCTTCGGTTCTTTTTCACGCTCAATCTCTTCCTTCCATTGCGATACGTTCATTTCAATGGATATGAAACCAATAATCCAGACGGCTTCGTCCCAGGCAAAATAATAGTGACCAAGATAAGCCCAATATGCCGCCATTGACCATAACATCCCGTATAGAAAATATTTTGACACTTTAATAAGCGAAATTAATTTTCCCTGAGTGATAGCTCGATCCTGAAGCCAAACCATGGCTTCGATTGTAAATAATATTAAAAGCCATACTAAAATTTCTAATAAATCCACTAAAGCAAGATTTCTCTCTAATTGTAACCCGCTCACATCTGAGACAACTAGATTTGGTTCAGTGAAATAAAAAACACTTTGATTTGAGAGTTCATGACAATTTAGTGAATCAATGGTGGTGTATGATAAATTTCTGACAAATGTCATATCCAATGGGACTAATTCACAAAGATTGGTTATATTTTGTAACTGCTGAACATTCATAAGATCGTAGTAAATCACACTAAATGCATACACCGAATGCATCAAAAAAAGGTAACAAAGAGCTCTGACAAAATACATAAATCGGGTAAATAAGGATTTACTCCATGCTTCATCAGAGAGCATATAAGTTTCCAGCTCAAATAGAAAAAGCAGTATAAGCCAAGCTGATTCATCGATTGTTGTAGCAAACGATTGTGTCCAATCAAGAAATGATGCATCTTCTTGTAGTGTGTAAGAAGCAATCCTAATGTCATCGATGATATAAAGAACAAAATTGATCAACAATAAAACGTAAATCACTAATTTTAGAGTCTGTCGAGATTTGATATTGGATAACATAAACCCAACTAATATTAGTATTTTCTCGGAGGGGTAAGCTTAGCTCTCTCTGGCATCCAAAAAGGTTTTTTTTGTTTGGTGCACCTTACAACTTTGTCGTATTGCCTTAATTCCTTCTCGTAATATATCTCAACCCATAACTCATCATCGAGATGTTGTGTTTTTATCATTGCCATTGCAATATTTGCTTTTACGGCTGGCGACCACATCGCAGAGGTGACATATCCAATTTCTTTTGTGCATTTTTCATCTGCATAAATATAAGACGCTTCAGCGGGTTTATTTCCTTCAATATCTAGCTTAGTCAATGTATAAGTGGGGCCATTTTTCTTATCAGTTAATAGCGCACCTCTTCCATTAAAAATTGGTTTCTTGAAATCAACAAGCCATCCTAAATTTAATTCAAAAGGTGTTTGATCGTGTTGAAAGTGAACGGTTTTCAAGGCCTCATTAAATTCCATGTAAGGCATAATAAAACCCGCTTCTAAGCGCGCCATATTGGTTGCAGTTTCACCATAGGGTTGAATGCCATAATTCTCCCCTGCTGAGTAAAGTGCATCCCAAAGGGCAATTGCTGAATTTTTTTCTATCCACAACTCATATCCTAAATCACCAGTAAAACCGGTTCGGGAAATCGTAAGTTCGGAATTGTTAAATTCAATAGTGATAAAATCAAAAGGGCGTAAGTTCTCTATACCAGCGATACCCATATCATCCAGAACTGAAAAAGAGGTGGGCCCTTGAAGTGATATAGCTGCAACTGTATCTGTTAAATCCTCTATTTCAATGCTGCTATATCCAAAACTTGCTTTTTTAAGCCATGCCAAGTTTGGACTGCCGCAAGTTAGCATATATTCATTTGCACCGATTTTAAAAATGGTGCCATCATCGATCATTCTTCCTTCATTGGTACACCAACATACATATGTTATCCGATTGGGTGCGAGATTAGAGATATCTCGAGTAACCATCCGATTTAACATCGATTCTGCATCTTTGCCTTTAATTAAATACTTCTGCATAGGAGAAATATCATATGTACCGCAAGTATTTCTAATGCAAAAATACTCATACTCAGCATCGTAGTAATAATCTGCAAACTTGTAGCCGTTCCATACAGACCATGCATCTCTGACATTCAATGCTGCTTGCCTCTCATGAAAAGGAGAGAGTTTTAGGCGTTCATCAGAAAATTTATTATGATTATTCATCGAAGCAATCATCCTCAGGTACTGTATTTGGTTTTTTTAAATCAATCAAAATTTCTCTCGCTGCATTCGCTCCACAAGCCGAAGAAACTCCTCCTCCTGGATGAGTAGATGATCCGCACATGTACATATTTTTTAGAGGCATTCGATATTGAGAGTAGCCTGGAAATGGTCTATTAAATAAAAGTTGATCTATTGTAAGTTCACCCTGGAAAATATTTCCTTCAGTTAATCCTATTTCTTTTTCGATTTCATAAGGTGTTCTAACTTCCATATGCACTATTAAGTCTTTAAAGCCAGGAGAGTATCTTTCAATTTTATCTATTACTGTCTGACCAAATTGATCTCTTTTTTCTGGTGTCCAAGGACCGTCTGCTAATTCTGCTGGACAATATTGAATGAAATTTGACATCCAATGTTTTCCTGGTGGAGCTACTGTTGGATCCCATGCTGATGGAATTACAGATTCAATAAAAGGATCTTCTGACCAACGCCCTCTTTTCCAGCAATCATAGGCTTTTTCCATGGTTTTAAGTGAGCCGGTAAATCCTTGGCCACCGCGATTAATATATTTGTTGTCGGGCAAATTATTGAACTTTGGTAATGCTGAGAGGGCAATATTTACTTTTCCTGAGGACCCTCTGATTTTGAAATTTTTTGCTTTTTCATATATTCCTTGAGGTAAGTCTTTCTTATCGATTATCTTTGTAAAAGTTCTTTTTGCATCAAGATTGGAAACAATAATGGAGGCGTATACTTCTTCTCCACTTTCTAGAGCAACTCCAATTGCTTTTCCATTTTTAACAATGATTTTCTGAACTGGAGAGTTTGTTCGAATTTCACCATGATGCTCTTTTAATGCCCCAGCAATCGCTTTTGATATAGCCCCCATACCTCCTCTAGCTAAACCCCACGCACCTATACTTCCATCAACATCTCCCATCACATGATGCAATAAAATATAAGCTGATCCCGGAGAATAAACACCTAAAGCGGTACCAATAATACCGGGACTTGCCATGGCGGCTTTGATCAGGTCATCCTCAAAATAGTCATCCAAATACTCAGCTGCACTCATCGTAAAAAACCTAATATATTCGTATATTTCTTGCTCACCAAGCGCGCCGAACTCTTTAGCTAAAAATAGCATCTCTTTGATGTCTCTTGGGCGAAAAGATGTTGGGTCTGGCGGTGTCCTTAATAAGGTTTTTCTAATCAACTGAGCATATCGATTGAGATCAGCCTGAAGTCGAAACATTGCGTCAGCATCGTGCGGTGATCTCGCTCTGAGTTCATTATAATAGGGTCCTTCAGAGTGATAAGCAGAAAGTGTATCCCCGTCATCTGAAAAATTTACCGTTCCAAGATAAGGCACTAAAATCAACCCATGTTTAGTAAGATTAAGATCTCGATGTATCGACTGACGCATCATTGAACAAACATAAGAACAGTTAGAGTAAAACCATCCTTTATGTAACTCTCTAGTTACAGCAGCTCCTCCAATATAATCGTTTTTTTCAACTACCAGTGTATTTAACCCTGCCTTCGCAAGATAAGCGGCATTCGTTAAGCCATTGTGCCCAGCACCGATTATAATTGCGTCATATTTCTTCATTTTATAATCTCTTTCGCTGCGTTGTATCCTGCAGCTCCCATTATTCCGCCTCCAGGATGGCACCCTGCACTGCACAGATAGAGTTTATCAATAGGGGTACGATATTGAGCTGCTTCGTATGTCGGTCTCATCATCAGCATTTGATCAAGAGCAAGCTCACCATGATGCCAATGCCCACCCGTCAGATTGAATTCTGTCTCAAGGTCTAATGGTGTCAGTAGCTCGGAATGAAGAATATTATCCCTAATGTTTGTAGAGTACTGAGAAATAGTATCGATAATTTTTTCTGTTAATTCATTTTTATCTTCCTCGGACCACCCGCCCTTCTTTTGATAAGGAATATACATTATGTTCGCTGATAGGATATGTTTTCCCTCAGGCGCCATAGAAGGATTAAAAAGTGTGGGGACAATCATATCCAAAACAGGATTTTGACTGTAATCTCCATATTTAGTGTCATCCCACGCAAATTCTATACTATCCATAGTTGGCGCTATCAACATTCTTCCTCTCAGAGAATCCAGGCCCATAAACGAAGGTAAACTTGACAGGGCAAGGTTAAATTTAGCGACATAACCATTAGAGCGGAGTCTATTTATTCTGTTTGAAAATTCAATTTCTGTATTATGAGCACCAACTAGATTTATAAAAGTTTGTTTTGGGTCAACGCCAGAGATAATTCGATCTGCTTTAATTTCTTCTGAATTATGAGTTTTAACACCGATAGCTTTTAATCCATTTTGACTGTTCTCTATGATTATTTCTTTCACTAATGTTTCACTCATAAACTCAACACCAGCTTCTTCTGCTGAACTGACTAAAGCATCAATCAAGGAATCGATACCACCATTTGGGATGTAATAATGACCTTGATGCTTTCCAGACATCCTATAAAGTAAAGTTAAGATACTATTGTTTGGCGATCTTGGTGCCTGTGATGATCCTATTAATGCATCCCAGCTCAACGCTGCTTTCAGAAGATCGGAATCGAAAAACTCATCCATTAAATCTCTTGTGGGTAAAGAGAATACTCTCAAAAACTCTCTCATATCTTCTTTACCCATGAGCCTAATCTTTAACCCAATTTCTACAAAAGTGAGTAAATCCTTAATGTTTTCGTTTTTTAATCGTGGGATGGATTTTAACCAGAAAGGTTTCAGTACATCAGCAAACTTCTTTAAAAGAGACTTATATTGATTAAAATTTTGTGCGTCTGTCTCGGAGACACCAATAACACTGTCTTCATTGATATAAACGTGATTTTGACTGAGATCTAAAGCTATATTTTTTAATGCATCAGTTTTTGAGTTAAATCCATGCGAAGATAAATTCAAATCAGAAGCAATTTTTTCAGAAAATTGATTAAGAGCCGAAGCTGTATTAGCTCTAAACCCAGGAAAGAATTCTCTGTCTACTGCCAGACCGCCGAATTTCTTTAAAGCTTCAATTATCAGTACTTTCTGCCCCGACTTAGCGAGGTAGTTGGCGCATACAAGGGCGTTGTGGCCACCGCCTATTATTATCGAGTCATAGCTTTTCAATTAAATACCTTTACAAAAGAATCATCATATTAAGTTTAGATGCATGAGAATATGTTTAAAAGTAACTATCCATATCGTGAAAAATTTACTTCTCTGGGCTCAGGGAGTCCCAGTATAAAGCATTATATTTTTCGAGCACTTGCATCAATTTATCAATGGGTATGGCCTCACGAGATCCTCTTGAGCTTTTTATGGATGTTGCCTTGAAAATTGCATTATATATCGCCTCTTCAGTAGCCTCAGCAGTAGCGGCAAAAATAGGAGACATCGATGAGTTTACCAAGGACAGTGATTCAACAGGCTTATTACTATTTCTTGGTTTTCTTGATTTTTTATTAGTTGAAAAAGCAATAACATAATCTCCAGAGCCATTACTTGCATACGATCCAGTTCTAGCTAGCCCCATCATTGATCGCATGGCCATTCTATCAAGATTTCTTGGATTTAAGGGAGCATCAGTCGCTACTACAATCATAATAGAACCATCATGTAGTTCATTATTAGTATCTTCTGACAATTCTTTTTTATATGGATATTGATCTAATTCTCTTCCTACTGGTGCACCATTTATTTCTAGGATTCCTCCATAATTTGTTTGGACAAGAACACCTATGGTGTATCCACCTAGGGATTCAGGAAGCACTCTTGAGCTGGTTCCAATACCCCCTTTCCAACCAAAGGCCTGTGTGCCCGTTCCAGCACCCACACTTCCCTCTTCAACATGCCCATTACTTGCATTATCAAGAGCATCAAATACCTCTTTATTTTGAATAGGATCCTTCCACATATTATTAAGTCTTCCATCATTAGTCTCACCAACTATTGGATTGATAGTATGTTCACCCATTCCTGGTTGGTTATATACCCATTCCTTTAATGAGTTTGCTGCACTCCATACACATAATGTGCACGTGAGGAGAATTGGAGTTTCTATCTCACCGAATTCTCTAACTTGTGTTTCCCCAATCAGTTTCCCATAGCCATTACCTACATGAATCCAAGCAGGTATAGGATGCGTATATAGATTACCGGGAGCTGGAATAATTGCGGTCACACCAGTGCGAATATCACCACCCTCTATTTTAGTGTGATGACCAACTTTTACTCCATCAACATCAGTAATAGCATTGAACTCACCTGTGTCAAAGATCCCAATAATAAGCCCTGCTTCACGAGCTCTTGGTCTATTCTCGTCAGAAAATGCTGAAAAAGTCAGAAATATCAGAAGTAAAAATGAATATAAAAATTGCATTCATTAATCATGATTTATTTATAGGTTATATGCAATTATTTAAGCGCATCAAACATATAACTGTACTTGATAGAAAATTCTTTGCCTTTTGGGAGGGCTCCAATAGAACTGTCATCGAATTCATTATAAATAACATAAAGCCCAGAAGTTGCTGTTTGCAACCATGAAAATCTGAGATTTGTTGATAGCGTATCATTACCACTGTTATGTTGAAAAAGCGCTTGAAGCAACATTTTGGGATTAAATGAATACGATAATCTCAACGCTGTTAAGTTAGTAACAAAATTTCCGACTGGTAAATCGTAATTATTATGCTTGACTGAGAATTCACTGGTAAATTTTTCCCCAAAACGATACCTTACTGTTGGCTGTATACTTTTCCTGTCTCCTCCAAATCTACCACCAATGTAATTTCTTATTGAAAAGCTCAAAGGTGCCGCCCTATTAGTAAGAAAAACGATTTGAGCTTCTTTATGATCATAGGTCCCAGGTTGAATAGTGACACCATCAACAATATCGAATGCCTCCTTAACCCCCTGAGTTGTTACATTCATGCCCGTATCAATCCGATAGCCATTTTTGAACTCCCAATGAATATCATAATGATCAAATCCAGTTTCTTTAAAACCACTAAAATCGTTGTAATTCATTAGCATAATATGCGGTCTTACCTCAAGAAGCCCATAGAGATCTGCCGGCCTGTAGCGCCTCATGATGTAATATTGTTCTTTTTTATAATCTTTCCGGCTTATAAAACCAACTTCTGGATTAAAATTTTCCTCGATTTCAGTGTAGTTTGCTCTCGCTGCCCATTCTCCGGAGTCATAATTCATTTTTACAGAAAAACCGCCATCCTTATCTGTTGTTCCAGGTGTTTCTGTTCTTGCCACCCATCCCGAAAATAGTAGATCATCATTGTATCCCCATTGACCATCTACAGAATATGTCTGATTTTGATCAGTGGAGCTTGACCCAGTAACCGTTCCATCACCACTTCGATCAACAATTAAAGCGCCTATTGTCGATCTTGTTCCAAATTCCTGATTTACTCTAGCCACAGTATATTTATTACTTGCAACTGAACCAGTGATTCCATCCACGCTCATATGTAATAAACCAATATTAGTTTTATCATTTACTTTTCCAGATAGACGCACGCCTCCATCAATAGGAACTTGATTGCCATCTGTTATACCTATTTTTCGACTAAAAAATAATTCAGCTTCAGATGCATTTCCCACTGAGAATTGGCCGGCATTTTCCAAAAAGAAAGGTCTTTTTTCTGGAAGTTTTATACTAAATCTATCAAGATTTACAACTTGCTCGTCAACCTCAACTTGTGCAAAATCAGTATTAATAGTCGCATCTAAAGTTAAGCTCGGTGTGATTGAATACTTTAAATCCACACCGACCTCTTGATTTGTATCGCTACTTACAAGAGATCCTCCTTTTGAGCTCGTTCCAAGAAAGTAAGGAGTAATTTGCAAATTACGTTGTGATGGCGCTTTTATTCCTTTGACAGTTCCCGCCGCAGAAACACGATGAATTTTCCTTTGCTGTGCGAGGGGTGCCCAAAAAGATACTTCATTGTTGTAACGAATATTTCTTTGGAAATTGATTCCCCATTGTTGATCTTCTCCTTTTCCATAACGTAAAGTAGAAAAAGGAATTTCAAATTCAGCCGTCCATCCAAAATCTGTTAATTTTGTGGTAACTTCCCAGCTACCATTCCATTCTTTATTAAACGCACCTGCCCCTGAACCAAACTGACTCGAACCACCGCCTCCCTCTTTGATAACCTGACCGTCATATTCTTGCCCAGCTGGATTTGTTCCAAAAACAAAACCATTTTGGCGATCTAATAATCCATCAATAACCACTCTGAAGCTATCTGTATCATCCAAACCGGCATCACGCCTGCTATTTGATACAATAATATTTTCTGGATTCTCGTCATAGGCAATTAAACCTATGTAAAGAGCATCAGTTGTGTATCCCATATATACTTCTGTCTTTTGAGACGCCGGCTCACCAAGATTAGGTTGAACTTGGGTGAATCCTGATGTTGATATGACATTTTTCCAAGCTGAATCATTCGCTAAGTCTCCATCAATTTTAGGAGCACTTTTTAATTCAAATGCTTCAGTGACTGGTCTAGGCAGCTGTTCTGGAGAGGTATTATTCTGAGCATATAAAGATACACCAGTAAATAAATGCATAAGTAAAACGAATATTATTGTGTAACCACTAATACGCATAACTTTTCCGTTGTCATAATAATTTATTGGTCAAAATTAATTTCAAGATGAAGGTGAAATTTAATGGTGTATGATTTTAAATGCCCAGACAAACTAATACCAGCTCTATATTAATTACTTAACAAAACTTAACCATATTTTTCTCAAGCTAGTATTAAGTCTCCAAGATATCATGATAGGCGAAAAGTCCCGCAGCACCGCCTGTATGGATGAATACAATATTTTTTTGATTTTCAAAATAACCTTTTCCTATAAGATCAATCATACCTGCTAAGCCTTTTCCACTATATACTGGATCAAATAACAATCCTTCTAAACGAGCAAGTTGAAGCAAAGCCTTATTCATTCCAAGTGTGGGAATCCCGTATCCATCTCCAACATAGTCACAATTTGCGACAATATCATCTCTTGAAACAAGGCTTGGTAATCCCATAAAATCACTCAAATCACTTGCGAGTTTGAATACCTTCTCCTCTTGAGCTTCTTTTGGAGCATTCACTCCAACACCAAGTACTGGAATATTACTTTTTGTTATCTTAGAACCTACTACCAAACCGGCTTGTGTCCCAGCACTTCCAGTCGCCATGATAATTGAATCAAAAGTGATATCTTTAGATTTAGCTTGAGCGATTAACTCAATAACACAATCCACATAGCCAAGTGCACCAATTGGATTGGATCCTCCGCCAGGAATTATGTATGGATTAGAACCTTTCTCTCTTAATTGATCACTCAAGTCTTCCATTTCTTTTGTCATATCCGAGCCATTTGCAACTTCATGGATATTCGCTCCGAAAAGTTTATCAAGAAAAACATTGCCTGATTCTTTATAGGCAGTTGTTGCATCCGCTACCCTTTTCTCGAACACTAACTCACATTTCATACCAATTTTTGCAGCTGCTGCTGCCGTTTGACGGGCATGATTGGATTGAACAGCACCTTGCGTAATGATTAAATCGGCTTTTTTCTTTATTGCATCTGCCATCAAAAATTCTAATTTTCTTGTTTTATTTCCCCCTGTACCAAGCCCAGTACAATCATCTCTCTTGACGTATACGTTTGGCCCACCCAAATGCTTTGTCAATCTAGGTAAAAACTCTAATGGAGTTGGAAGGTGAGCTAAAGACACTCTTGGGTAATCTGATAATGGCATAGAATTATTCCTTATTTATAATCACGAGCAATATTTATTATATTTGCTTGTTCGATGGTTCTTATCGCAAGAATCTTAGTTGATGAAATTACAGGAACACTTAAATCTTCTTGTTTCAGAACTAATGGGATTTCAGTGCATCCAGCGATAATTATATCAGCTCCATTTTTGATAAGACTCTCTGCAACTTTTTTCATCGATTGAGAGAGACCGGTCAAATCTCCTTCATCTTTGATTGAGAATATAATCCTCATGCATTCTTCCTGATTTTCTTTGTCAGGTAAAATAAAATCCTTATCATTTTTCTTTAATCCAGCTTGATATATTTCTGATTTAAGGCAGGCAGTCGTTGCCAGAATTCCAACTGTTTTCTTATCCGAAAAATAATTAGATATTTCACTTACAGTCTCATCGACGATATGCAGAAAAGGAATTTCTATTGCATCAGAAATAAGATCATAAAATTTATGTGCGGTATTGCATGGCATTACCAAGAAATTTGCTCCGATATTTTCAAGATTAACTGCACTCTGAGATAAAGTAGATGCAATCTTTGTTGATATTTCTGGCGTCATGATTTGTCGACTGGGAATATGTGGGTTTTGATCCACTAAAAGACGGACGTGATCCTCTTCTTTTTCGATGGGGCAAAATTCAGTGACCATTGACATAAAATCAACAGTCGCAAGCGGACCCATCCCACCTAAGACCCCTGCGATGAGTTTATTTTTATTTTCTTCTTCAATCATGACTTACCAAAATATCAACTTTATTAAGAATATTAGCATCAATATATGATTTTAAGTATTTGTTAATAAATGAAAAGAATCTTGAATAAAAAAACAATGCATATTAGTCTTAAATCCAAGTTTTATATGGAAATAATATTGTAACTACACACACAGGCACCAAATATGAAAAATATAATCGTAATATTCTCGTTATTCTTTATTCTGTTGGCACAAGCACAAGATAATAACACATCAAAATCTGCTCCGTTATCTGCTCCAGTTGGGCAACACGCCGCAATGATGATGGATAATAGTTATGATAAACCAATAGATTACATTCCAGAAGCACTTGGTGAATATGAATGGAAAATCACTACATCAGAAGCTGGGGCTCAACAATATTTCAAACAAGGTATGCAATTAAGATGGGCCTACAATGTCAATGAGGCGGCCAGATCAATGGCTGAGGCAAGAAGGATAGATCCAAATTGTGCAATGTGTTATTGGGGAGAAGCATTTGCTTTAGGATCATTTCTTAATGGTCATATGACAACCGAAAAAGGCATGAGAGGAAGAAAGGCAATTCTCAAAGCAGTTGAATTGGCAGATGGCAATACATCGGCTATGGAAAAAGAATTAATCATGGCAACTCTTGTAAGGTATCCAGAAAATTGGACTACTGAAATTGGTAATAGCAAAGAGAAACGTAAAGCTACTTACGAAGCATTTAGAGATAATATGGCAGAAGTTTACAGTAAATACTCTAAGAATCATGAAATAGCTACGATTTATGCCCAGTCACTGTTCATGCTTGAGGAGAGACGTGGATATCGAGCTGAAACTCCAGCACTAGAACATCTGCACAGTGTACTGACTTCTGTTTTAAATGAGAATATTTCTCACCCTGGAGCATGTCATCTCTATATTCATGCAACTGAATCAACTAATGATCCAGGAAGAGCATCAGCTTGTGCTGATAAATTGAGTGATGCTGTCCCTGTTGCTAGTCATATTCAACATATGCCAGCCCATACATACAATAGAACCGGTATGTGGGGTAAAAATGTAACAACAAGTATCAAAGCTTCACAGTCAGATATCATGGCAAAATCCAATAAAGGATTCTCCTATGGAGCATCACATAATCTGCATATGCTTTTATTTGGTGCTGCTTATGATGGGCAAGGAGCTGTTGCTATTCAAGCTGGAAAAGATTACAGAAAATTAACTGATATGGCGCCTTATGAAACTCTGACGCAAATCAGATTTGGGCGATTTGAAGATGTTCTGAAAAATGACAATACACCTAAAGATGTATATTCTTTAGCTCTCTATAAATTCGCTAAAGGATATGCAAGTCTTAAAATGGGTAATTCTGATATGGCTAAAGATGTGGAGAATTATTTATTTGAAGCAGCAGAGGGTGATTTGGGTTCAGAATTTTTTAGAGGAGATTACAAATCAACCTTAGTTAAAATTGTCGCTTACATTCTTCAGGGAGAGATTAAAATGGTTAATGGTGACTTAGATGGAGCGATCGATTCATTTACTGCAGCTGTTGATGAGGAAGACACGCTAGGGTTTAGTGAGCCAGGTCCTTTACCATTTTCAGCATATCATTGGCTTGGTGCGGCACTTATTGAAGCGGGGAATTTCTCTAAAGCGGAATCACTATATCGCAAAGAACTAGAGATACGCCCGCATAATGGTTGGTCATTATTTGGATTAAAGCAAGCTCTTGCAGGGCAAAATATTGATGACCCAGCAGTTAATGAAGATTTCAAGAGTAGCTGGGCACGATCAAATCTATTTATAACATCCTCTAGATTTTAAAATAGCTTTTGATTATTTAGATCAAAAAAAACCGGTCTAAGACCGGTTTTTTTATTATGGCCTCCAGCCAATATGTTCGTATCTGACTAGTTGTTGAGGGCCGACCTCAGCTCCGTATATATTTCCTTGATCATCAACTGCAACTCCTTCTGCGGCGGTTGTGCTTCCATTAAGATCCGGTTGACCTGGATCAGGAATAAAGTAAACGACCCAGGCATCCTTTGTACTTCCGATCCTGATTCCTCTTTTCCAACCCCAATTCCCAGACCAAGGCACGTGAGATTCAGAATCCGCTGAATAAAGAACATCATTCTTATCTATAAATAAACCACTCGGTCTACCAAATTGAGTCCACGTTGCTATCCAATTTCCATCTTGATCAAAAATTTGAATTCGGCTATTACCTCGATCTCCAACATAGAGTTTACCTTCGGAATCCATTGCTAATGCATGCGGATCTCTGAATTCACCTTTTTCTGCCCCTGTGACACCCCATGTTTTTATAAATTTTCCATTTTTGTCATATTTTACAATTCGGTTATTGCCAGAACTTCCATGACCATCTGCTACAAATATGTCTCCATTTGGAGCAACCAGTACATCTGAAGGCATATTAAATTCATATTCACCATCTCCAGCAACTCCTGGCTTTCCTAGAGTCATTAATACCTCACCATTTGAATTAAATTTTAATATTTGATGTCCCAGTTTTCCCTGATTCCTCGGGGCATTGCTACATCCTGGGCAAGCTGCATCGGTAATCCAAATATTATTTTCTGCATCAACATAAATACCATGAGGCCAATCAATCATGCCTGCACCGAAGCTTTTTATTACATTGCCTTCACGATCAAATTGAAGTACTGGATCGCTATTTGAGCCAACACAGCTATTTTGTCCGCATCGTTCTCCAACCCACATTGTGCCATCTCTGCCAGGATAAACAGCACTTGTCGCTCCCCATTCTCGCTCTTCAGGCATCTTTGCCCATTCTGTGTTGGATCTCCATGGATGCTCTCCCGCAACTGATATAGATGAAAACCCAATTATCAGCATTGAGACTAATACAAATTTTTTGCCTACATTCAATAACATTATTTTCTCCTCTTAAATCATTAGAGATTTATATCACACAACATTCAAAATGTTTATGTTTTTAGTAAATCTTGAAGGACATTCACTGTAGCTTGCATTTCATCAAGAGTACCCACAGATACACGAATATGATTTCTTATTGCATCATTATCATATGCCCTAACTCTGACATTTCTTTTCATTAATTTTTTCTGAAATTCTCGAGCATCATCATTAACATTAACCAAAATAAAATTAGAATGACTCGGGGTATAAGTCAATCCCAGACTGTCTAATTCTCCATAAAAATAGTCTTTTGTCTCATTCGTTAATCTTTTTACCTGTCTAACAAATGACTTATCTTTTAATGCCGCCATCGCAGCATAACAGCTTACGTTAGATATGCCCCAACCATTTCCTGCAGCACGTAATTCAGACATTACGGATCTATCACCCACTGCATAGCCAATTCTTAAACCTGCCAATCCATACATTTTAGAAAAAGTTCTTGTCACAATAACATTTTTATATTTTTGCGATAATGAGATCCCTGAAACATAGTTCTCTTCTCTAGCGTAATGGATATATGCCTCATCTATAATAATAGTCACGCTCTCTGGTATACCATTAATAAAACTTTCAATTTCTTGATAAGATAATATCGTGCCCGTCGGGTTATTTGGATTAGTTATAACCAAGAGTGTTGTTTTATCAGTTACAGCGTTCTTCATAGCCTCAAGATCATGAACAAATTCTTTAGTTGCAGGTATTCTTTTTATATTAATCTCTGCACCGTATCTATTTCGAAGAGAATATGCTGCTCTGGTTATAGCCCCATACCCTGGATCAATTTCAATAATCTCACCACTACCGCCCTTTAAGCCATATATCATTGTGATTTGATCGAGGATAAAGCTAGAACCACCTTCAGCATAAACAGGATAAAACCCCTGTCCAAATAGGGGATTACCACCAGAACTAAGATCTTCATTTCTTTCTAAACCGAGATATTCCCCAATCGCATTTTCTAATTTTGTGTACGCACCAAAATCGTATCGATTTACATCCATTATGGAGTCATTGACTACTCTTACAGCTCGTGGTGATGGACCGTATGGATTTTCATTAAATCCAACATCTGCAAAGCCGGGGTCTCTTCCCCAGCCATGGATATCACTGATTGTAGCTGAGGAGTAACCTGATGAAATTGTCTCTGAAAGTGCTGAATTTCCTGTAATAGCTAATGCACTAATTCCTGCACTAGCACCCAAAAAGCCTCTTCGGGTTAGTGCTACATTTTTATTATTTTTATCTCTAGAAAATGACATATTTTTCCCTTATATGTTTCTTTAAAAAAATTATTGCAAAGGAACTTCTCTTGGTATTAGAAAAATTTCTTTTTGACGACCATCGATATAGTATATATCCTCACCATCAAACATGGCGTCCTCTTCAAGCTTAATTCTCACAGGCTTACTCCAGCTTGGTACGTATGTTTCAGCGTATAATTCAATTGAGTAAGCAGTATTTGGATAGATTGGATAATCACCACCACCTGAAACTCCACCTTGTTGGTCCCACATCCCAATAGTGGATCCTGCACCATGACCATGAAATCCGATTGGGTGAGTGTATATAGACGGTGTAATACCTTCATCTTTCGCTTTTGCTAGAGCACTTGCTAAAACTTCATTACCTGTTCGACCTACGGAGATCTCGTCAGTGAGAATATCTTGGAGTCGATTTCCATTATTCATCGCAATTCTTAGATCCTCGGGGATATTATCTTCACCTGTTTTAAGCACATACGCATGTTGTTGAGTATCTGTATTAAGTCTTAAATAGGTTATTCCAAAATCAACATGCAATAAGTCCCCTGGAATAATAATATTATCATCATGTCTGGCCAATATTGATGCTTTTGCATCCATGTTTGGACTTGACGCCCTTTGTAAAGATACCGATGGATGAAACCATGCAGTCAACTTCAATTCTCTAATCCGATCTCTATACCACCATGCTACATCATTCGTAGTCGTTATCCCTGGTTGAATTACCTCATCCGTTAAACCCGAAGCAAGAATTTCATGAGCAATTCTACAAATTTGTTGATAGATCATTATCTCTGTCTCTGACCGTGTCTCCAACCACCCAACTGCAAGATTCTCAGCCGATACTACTTTATTTCTGTATTTTTCTTTTAATGACTTGATAAATAAGTCGTATTCAGTGTGAGTAACACCATCCGCTAGAGCAAAAGTATCTGAATAATTAATTCCAATTTTATTTGGGTCTCTTTCTTCAACAAGTTCAGCTAATCGTTTCCATTGATCTCCGTGGAGTTCCTTATCCCATGCCTTGATAAAAGTATTTCCGACTGCATATCTCGCTACGGCTAAAGTTTCTAGTGGTTGATCTTCACCTGGATCATATATTAATAATATTGTTCTTCTTCTTGCTGTTTGCCATGTCGATGGCAAAAATGTCTTCAATACGGGATCTTCATTATATTCCCTTGATATTATTACCCACATGTCTATGCCAGTCCGCCTCATTATGCCTGGTAAAACTGTTGCAATTCTTTCATCAATAATCTGATCAATTACCTCAGCTCTCTCCCTCATAGGAAGAACCAATGCTTCTGAGTTAACAGCTTCAAATGTAAAAATTGAAATTAGTAAAATTAAAAACCTCATGATTTAATTCTCCAAATGAAATTATATTAACATCATCAATGATTCTTATTTTGTATGCAAATATCTAATCTGGCAATGAGAGAGCGATTAACTCAGCTGGCTTCTTTCCATCCGAAATTGTCATTACAATATATTGCTTGCCATTAATTCGATAGGTGCTCGGAGGGCTGGTTTGTGACGCTGGTAATTCAATTTCCGCAATTATTTGCCCTGTTAATTTATCATGAGCTCTAAATATAGGATCACCGCCAAATCCTTCTCCAGCAAAAAGCAAGGACTGTGTTACTAAGATCCCAGATCTTGTAGCTTTTCCCGTCCGAGGTATGTCTACTCCATAAAGAGCTGGATTATTTATGATATCTTCTGGTGTATCTCCATTTGCAATGGACCATTTATGCTGGCCAGTAATCATATCAATGGCAGTTATCCTTCCCCATGGGGGTTTTGCTATTGGTATATTGAATACTTTTGGGGCAGGATCATTACCAGAAATATATCTTATATCTGATGATTCAGGCTCATTAACCAATTGCATCAGTCCAACACGAGTTTGGGATGGGACAAACAATAATGCATTGTCAGGGTCAAAAGCACTTCCCTCCCAATTCGCTCCTCCAAGGAGATGAGGTAAACTCAAAGTGCCATTCGTTCCATCTTTTGCGCCTACGATAGAAGGTGGGGTATACATCGGTCCCATTCGATATTCTTTCAATAATTTTTTGACTGCTTCTCTTATTTCAGGTGTATAGTCAATTAAGTCTTCTTCGCTTACGCCCTGCCTTTCAAATGGTAAAGGAAGTTCTGGAATTGGTTGTGTCGGAGAAGTCCATTCGCCAGGAACATCAGATTGAGGAACTGGCATTTCATTTATAGGCCAAACTGGATCTCCCGTTGAACGGTCAAAAACATAGACAAATCCTTGCTTAGTAACTTGAGCTACAATTTTCTTGCCATTCGGTAAATCGGCAATTATCGGTGCTGTTGGATTATCCCAATCCCATATATCATGATGTATTAATTGAAAATACCATTTTAATCTTCCAGTTTTTACGTCAAGCGCGATCAAGCAATTCGCAAATAAGTTATCCCCATGACGATCACCGCCATATTGATCACCAGTTGCTGACTCAACTGGCAAAAAAACTAATCCCATATCAGGGTCAGCTGACATTGGTGCCCACACACCTGCATTTCCTGTATACAAAGCTGATCCGTTCAGCCATGTATCATATCCGAATTCATCAGGTTCTGGGATGGTATGAAAAGTCCATAATAATTTTCCTGTTTTCGCATTAAATCCCCTCACATCTCCTTTAACATTAGCTTTAGAAGGTGGTCTAAAACTGACATCATGCGCAGACCCAACAACAATAACGTCTTCAACAACTAATGCTGGTGCAGTTAATCCAACATCAAGATTTCTGTCTGGAGCTCTTCTCAAGCCTTTGGTTAGATCTACTCTGCCATTATCGCCAAAATTGGGATTTGGAATACCTGTCTCAGCATTTAGACTCACTAGAAAGTAACCTGGAGTTACAACAATTACATACCCATTCCCATTGTTATCTCGATAATATGAAAAACCTTTTCCTGAATCTTTTCTCGCTGCTTGATCAAATCTTTTGCCTTCTTTCGCTCTCCATACCCAGAGTGTTTGGCCTGTTTCAGCGTCAATCGCAACGACATTGCGTGTGGAACCTGCGCCAATAAAAATCTTTCCATCCCTCATAATAGGCATCGACACATTTCTAATTTCTGGTGAAGGACCAAAATTATCTGTCTTCCACCTCCATGCTATTTCAAGCATATGTGCATTAGATGCATCAATTTCACTCAGAGCCACGTATCTCTGAGCGTTTAATTCTCCCCCAAAATTTTTCCATTCTGCATCTGGAGTCAATTTCTTTTGATCTCTTAACACAATATTTGTGGATGGCATTGACTGAATCGTTAAAGATGATTTTTTAAAATCTACACCTCCTAAATCGAGCATATATTTTACAAGATGAAAATAATCCTGATCTGAGAGTGATCCGGGCTCTCCAGCAGGCATAGTTTTTTTGTTATATAAAAAAAACTCATCCACTGTCTTATTTATCCAATTTTTCTGGATAAAATCTTTAATATTTTGATTGGAGTGGCACAGTCTACATTCAGCACCAAAGATTTCTTTTCCCTGAGCCATGACCTCAGAAGAAAATAAAGTACATAAAATAATTAAGCATTGAGGAATATTTTTATACATTAAATTAACTAGATTCTTTTACTGTTATAATCACCATAACAAAAATTAATAATTTTTTAATCCTAGCTATAAAAATTCTAGAAAATCGCCAAGAAAATAATATGAGATTTTTTATTAAGATTACCGCTTTAATCACATTATTTTGCTCGACCATTGCTTTCGGTCAGGATGAATGGATAGTGCGTTCAGAAAATACTGATAATAATGTGCGTGCGGAGATAACAACAAAATCAAAAACATCGATAAGAAATTACAGCACTAAAGAAACAGTATTCCCAGAACTAAAACTTTTTTGTGAAATAGATAATCCTGAAATTTCTATGCAAATAAACTGGAAAAGATTTATATCTTCATTTAGAAACACTGAGATTGGCATCAAAACTGATAAAAATGAGATAAATTGGACGAAGTTTAATATAGACAAGAGTGGAGAAATTACTTATTTAAAATCAAGCAGAAAATTAAATAATCTTATAGATAATCTTAAGAATAAAAAGCGTTTATTTCTTGAGGCAGAACCTTACTCTGAACCATCCATTACTGTTGAGTTTGATATTACCGAATTAAAAAAATACCTAAATGAACTAAATAATCTTTGCTATAACTAGAATATTAGTCCTTAATACCCAGCCTCTCGTGCATTATTGAGCTTGTAGTGGTGTATTGCAAATGAACCTTCTTATTAGGCACTATACGTTGTTTAATTGCAAAAGCAGCCAAAGCTGCCTCATGAAATCCAGATAAAATTAATTTCTTTTTACCAGGATAAAAATTTATATCTCCAATAGCATATATACCTTCAATAGACGTTTGAAATTTTTCAGTATCGACATTAATGGTTTTCCTATTGATGTCCAAACCCCAATTCGCAATTGGTCCAAGTTTTGGAGCTAATCCGTAAAAAACCAACAAATGATCTATTTTAATTTCTTCCTGAGAATTATTTTGCTCAACGGTTATCTGCTCGAGTATTCCGTCTTTACCATTTATAGCAACAACTTTTCCGCTCTCAATAATGCTAATTTTTCCACTATCTCTTAATTCTTTTGCTTTTGATACAGATGAAGAAACTGCTCGATAATCATCTCGCCTGTGTATTAAAGTCAATTCCCCTGCTTTTGAAGCAAGATCAATAGTCCAATCCAGAGCTGAATCTCCTCCACCGAGAATTGCCACTTTTTTTCCGTTAAAAATACCAGAATCTTTTACCCTATAATGCAGTGACATATCTTCATAATCATTTGCATTACCGAATCTAAGTTTTCGGGGTTGAAATGAACCTACTCCACCCGCGATAACGACTGCTTTGGATATAAACTCTTTTCCAGAATTAGTTTTAAGATAAAAAGTATCATCATCGTTTTTCTGAAGCGCTGAAACTTCTTCCCCCAGAGTCATTCCATAGTCAAAGGGTTCAATTTGTTTTAGTAGATTTTGCGTCAACTCTTCGCCAGTACATACCGGAATTGCTGGGATATCATAAATTGGTTTATCGGGATATAACTCCGAACACTGGCCACCGGGATTCCTGATTGAGTCTATTACTTCTGACTTTAAACCTAACAGACCAAGCTCAAAGACTTGAAATAGACCACAAGGTCCTGCGCCTATAATTACAACATCTGTATTAGTCACTTAAAAAAACTCCATTTTTACTTGATATTCAATTGTCCTTATTATTTCTATTAGCTGCAAATTTAATTAACATCAGAATACAGAAAAGATTTAAACTTAAGTAATTATGAAAAACGTCAGTCACTCCTGCCCAAATTATACTCAATACAATAACAATAGTGGATGGAATAATCTTCTTCCAAGTTACAAATCAAAAGATGCACTGACAGATAATATAGAATCAGATGTTTTAATTATTGGCGCTGGATTCACCGGTATTGCAGCAGCAAAAAGATGGGAACAAATCTCAAAAAATGATCGAATTGTAATCATTGACGCTAGCACTGCTGGTGAGAGTAATTCTGGCAGAAACTCCGGATTTCTTCTAGAGATATCTTTGGCAAATGATGCAGATCCTGACGATATTCTGAGGATGAAGGAATGCAATTCCTTAATATCGGAAACTATGAGAACTATTCAAGATGAAATTAAAAACTCTCCAATTAACAGTCAATTAAATCGAACCGGCGTCTACAGAGCAGCAGTCAGTGAAATCGGAATAAAATCGTTAAATAATTATTCAAAATTTTTAAAAAGCTCAGGACTTGATTATGAACATCTGGATAGAAATCAGCTCGAAGAAAAACTTGGAACTCGTCTCTACAAAGAAGGATTATACAATCCTCACTGCTATCTTGCTCAACCTGCAGCCCTTATTAGATCTCTAGTTGGAGCTTTATCCGAAAAAATAGAATTGTACGAAAATACTCCCGCCATTTCCCTCCAAAGAAAGAGGTCCAAATGGTTAATAAAGACACCAAAATCGATAATTAAGACAAATAAAATAATAATAGCGAATAATGCCTTCTGTAGTAAATTAGGTTTTGCTGAAAGTTATATTTCAACTATCTATACATATGCTGCGCTCACAAAAGTATTAAACAGAGACATCATAGATTCTCTCGGCTCCAATAATAACTGGGGTATTCTGCCAGCTCATAGGCTAGGAAGCACTTTAAGAAGAACAATTGATGGTAGGTTGATGATCAGATCATTCTATGATTACGGCAAAGAAAGAGATAACAATGAAATATCTAAAATGTTAGCTCAGAAACTAATAAGACGTTTTCCCAAATTAAAAAAAATCGATTTTGATAGTGTTTGGGGTGGAACTACAGGATTTACCTATAACGGAGGACCAATTTGGGGAGAATTTAGCAAAAATTTGTTCATCTCAGCTGGTTGCAATGGTGGTGGTATCGTTAAGGGAACCCTATTTGGAAAATTACTCGCTGATTTAGCCAATAATAAGAAGACCCCAGATATAAATAAATTATTTGGTAAAGCTAGCTGGATGCCACCTGAACCAATAAGAAAAATTGGCTTTAAAATGATATCAATGATAGAAAGAAATAAAGCGAAAGCAGAAATTTAGTAAGAATTTTTCAATTAAAGGCCCTGAATATTATGGATCCTATCGAAAATCTAGGAATACTATCACTCATACCAGCATCAGTAGCTATATTGCTTGCTTTCATTACAAGAAATACTATTTTTTCTCTTGCGGTGGCTTGTTTGGTTGGTGTGATTGTATCAGGACAAGGTTTAATAGGTTTTCCAAATCTACTAAAAAATGCACTCGGAAATACTAACTTTTCTTGGATTTTATTATTGGAATTTTTTATAGGAATTTCAATTGCTTTTTTCCAAAGAACTGGAGCAATTCATAACTTTTCTAAATTTATCGCATCCAAAGAGATGACCCGGATTAGAGTACAATTAATTGCGTGGTTTATGGGTATGTTTGTTTATTTCAGTGATTACTTTAGCCCTTTATTTGTTGGGTCTACGATGAGAGATCTTTCTGATCGTTTTAAAATTTCAAGAGAAAAGTTAGCTTACATCTGTGACTCCACCTCTGCACCAGTGAGTATACTTGTTCCAATAACAGGTTGGGCTGTCTTGGTTGCAACACTGATGATTGGAATGGGGCCCATTGATGATGCTGGTGATGCTATGATGGTTTTCATATCAGCGATTCCTTTTAATGTATATTCTATCTTGGCTGTAATCATGGTGGGACTGATTGCAACAAAAATTATTCCTGACTACGGACCGATGAAAAAAGCAGAGTATAGAGCTATCAATGAAAATAAGCTTATGGCTGACGGCGCAAACCCTCTGATGGGAGTTGAGCTTACAAATATCAAGCCATATGAAAATATAAAAACCAGTTTATTTTGGAATTTCTTCTTTCCTGTAATAATCGTTATCTCTTTTGCTGTGGGTTCATTTATAGTAACTTCTTCTGCAAAACCAATGGAGGCATTTTTATTATCCTCCTGTATTGCTGGAATCATAATGAGGGTTCAAGGTGTACCTCTAAATGAGATCATCAATACAGCAATGCTTGGCATCAAAGGAATTATGCCTGCAATTGTGATTCTAGCTCTGGCATATTCATTAAATGACCTCTCTCAATCGATGAATACAGCAGGATTTATAGTATCTAATACGGAATCTTGGTTAACTCCTAAAGTATTGCCAGTACTTGCGTTTTTAATTACTGGGATTGTGGCTTTTTCTACAGGAACCTCATGGGGCACTTATGCCATAATGATACCAATAGCCGTTCCGCTAGCATTTAATTTTTCTGGTAATGAACTTAATACAATCGTCTATGCCACTGTTGCCGCAATCGCTGGAGGCGGTGTCTTTGGTGATCACTGCTCACCTTTATCAGATACATCCATTCTTGCATCCACAGGAGCTGCTTCTGATCATATCGATCATATAAAGACACAAATGCCCTATGCACTAACTATTGGGTTTATTAGCGTTTTAATTTATCTAATTATTGGGTGGTCAATATAGACCTAAGAATACTTTTCTTAATTAAACAGATCTTTATTTTCTTCTGGGCTATGCTCAGTTAATAATGAGACAACAATTAAAGCAGGAAGACCTATCAACCATCCTAAGTATGAAGCAGCAAAACCCAGTGGCTCGCCAAGTATTGAGTAAATCACAGCAGATGAACCACCAAGCAACATACTCCAGAATGCACCTTTCGCAGTTGTTCTTGACCAAAATAATAGCCCTAACATCGGAAAGAAAATTCCTGCCGAACCAAAAGTATACGCATATAAAATTAAATCCAGAACATTCGGAATAAGATATGCAGTTGCAATTGCGAGTATCCCAAGAATTATTGTTGTCAATCTTGCGATTCTGACTAAATGCTCTTCTGATGACTCTGGCTTTAAGTACCTTTTATAAATATCGTTTGTAAATATTGCCACAGGACCCATCAAACATGAATCAGCTGAAGACATAACTGCAGCGATATATGCAGCTATTACCAAACCAGCAATACCGGTCGGCAGTAACTCCATTATAATCATCGGTGTTGCGAGTTCTGGATCCGATAAATCAGGAATTAAAAATCTAGCGATAAGTCCAATCATAGTGCTTCCGACAGCAAAAAGAGGCCATTCAATTGGTATCCCCGTGAGAAAAAAACCTCTTTGAGCAGTCTTAACATCTCTCGCTGCGATAATTCTCTGCATAGCTGCTATTGAAATAAACCAGACCGGAAAGACAGCGAAAAACCAACCCAGCATTTGGCGCCATCCCACAGCACCCCAATCTAATAAATGTTTTGTGGATTCTGAGGAATTAAATTTTTCAACCATCACATTCCAACCACCAATCTCTATCAAACCAATTGGAACAGCAATAAATACTATACCCACCATTAGGACTATCATTTGAAATACATCGGTGTATATAACAGCTTTGAGCCCGCCCATAGTCGTATAAGCAAGTATAATGGTCCCTGAAAGCAATACAGCAAAAGTCAGATTCATGTTTAATGTTACTTGAAGTAATTTTCCTCCTGCAATTATCTGTCCTCCAACAAATGTGAACCAGGCAAGTCCGATTACAACTGCTGCTAGAGTACCTGTTCTTCTATCAAACCTAGCTGCGAATAAATCACCTGTTGTCAATCCTTTCACTTTATCTGACCAACGCTTAACTTTTGGTACCATAAGAAAAGAAACCATGACTATACTTAGGCCTGACACAGCAATCATCCAAGAGCCGGATAGACCTAATGTAAAACCTAGTCCTCCCATTGCGATACTGAATCCTCCTCCAATATCTGTCGCAGCTGCGCTACTCGTAGTTTGTAAAAGATTCATATTTCGATCAGCAGCAAGAAAAGAATCGTATTGATTTCTTTTTTCTCTAGATCTGACTACGGCAACACCAATCCAAATTAGCACTAAAAAATATGCAAACATTGCTAAATAATCTAAAAGTTGAAGTGAGTTCACAGAAATAATCCCTATTTGTGTTGTGTCATTATGAGTCTAATCTAGTCGAATCAACATTTTTTGGTGCGTTTGGAAAGAACATTATTGGACAAGGAGATAAAGTTAACCAAATTTCTTTTTCACTTGGAAAGGCTACGCCAGGGAAATCTGAATCAAGATCCAATAAATCTAAAATTAGCTGAAAATGAAGATGAGGAGGCCAATTTCCATTCTCTGGAGGAGCGCCAACCTCAGCAATCAACTGCCCAGATCTTATTTCATCCCCCATATTTATGTTTTTCATACTCTGAGAATCAAGATGACCATATAAAGTATAAAAGAAATTATCCTCATTATCCCTATGCCTTATTATAATCAGAGGACCGTAGTCAAGTTCTGTTCTATTGTTCCCTTTGATATGAACCACGCCATCTAATGGTGAAAAAATCTTAGTCCTATGCTCACAAAAAACATCAATACCCATGTGAATTGAGCGTTTTTCTTCGTTATTTTCATTCGAATCGAATAGATCATTTGAATATATCCCTCTATTCTCTGCCCATCTCCCAAATGCAAAATCTGTCTTATTTTCTTGTAATTTTCTTTCAATCAAATCACTAAATTCATCAACCGAAAGACCGCTGACAGGAATACCAAATAAATCTGCACCTTGACTTAAATCGAGTGTGATTGCATTTTCATCTATATTAATAATTTCAGCCAAATCAAATGAATGAGAATTTAAATAACTGAGAACAGATAACTTTTTATTTTTTATTTCCTCTATAGACTTTAACTTTCCTATCAAGGAGACTGAAGCTGAATTTTTTGTTTCACACATAATTTATTAGGTTTAATTTGGTTTAAGAACCTTTCCCCAGAGTTGGTCCGAATGCTTTTGATTATCCCAAGCTTTTCTTCCGTTAACCATAACAATATCAAATCCTTCAGCCAACAAGAAAGGATCAGTGTAGCTCGCTCGAGCCCGAACTTTATCTGGATTAAAAATGATTATATCTGCCTTCATACCTTCTCTTAGAATTCCTCGATCATCAATTCCAAGTACTTTTGCTGCAAATGAAGTCATCTTCCTAATAGCCTCTTCAAGTGAAAGCATACCCTCATTAACGACATATTTTTCAATAATTTTGGCGAATGTTCCATGTCCACGCGGATGATAACCGCTTATACTTCCATCTGAACAAATACCAATATTAGGATCAAGTAATAACCTATCCTGCAACTCTTCATTCATAACGAAATAGGCTCCTGATGCTCCATTAGGACCTATTTCATCAATCAATATATCTTCAAAATTCATTTCTTTTTCGTGCGAGAGGTCAGCTAATGTTTTTCCGGTATAAGGTGCAGTTCCAAATAAAGTTGATTCCGGACCATTTCTCTGGTTTATCCGATTTACTAAATAAGATTCCAATTCTTCCCTTTTTGATAATTTCACTTTATTGAATTCTTCTTGTGTTTTTGACCAAATAGGAAAAACGATACCAATCCCTGTATAACTTGCGTTATATGGATAGATTTCTGCTGTTACATCTATCCCTGAATCTCTGGCACTATTAAGAATATTTAGTATTTCTTCGGCTCGATCAATACCTTTTCCGTAAACTGATTTCAAATGTGATATGTGAACTCTTGCGTATTCTCCTTGTTCAAGAAGCTCAGCTATTGAATCTTCTATGTGGTCATCATCCTCATTACGCATATGACTCATAATTAATCGATTATTTTCTCCAACAACTTTTGCTAAGTTTCTGAGTTCATGAGATTCTGCATTCAAACCAGGGCTGTATTCTAAACCTGTACTCAACCCGAAAGTATATTTGAGAGATTCATTAAGAATAGACAACATTTTTTCTAACTCTTCTTTTGTGGGATTCTTTTTCACTCCAATACCAGAAAGATTTCTCAAAGATCCATGACCTATTAGCATAGCGAGATTTGGACCAATACCCTGTTTATCAATTTCCTCCATCCACAAGGACAAAGGATTTATTTCTGGGCTTGAACCATCCATACCTAAAGTCATTGTTGTTACACCCATTGCTAGAAAGTTCTGCATATGTGGATATTTCAGTGGATCACCATGAGAGTGCAAGTCAATAAAACCGGGTGAGACGATTTTACCCTTAGCATCAATATTATTTTTGATTCTAACTTTAGAGTCATCGTAGGAGAAATCTTCTTCGCCGATATATACGATTTGGTCGCCCACCACCACAATATCGGCCAAATAAGACGGCCTTCCAGTTCCATCAACTATAGTTCCATTTTTTATTAAATAGTCAATTTCCGAAAATTGAGGCAGAAAAGGTATTCTCTCTTTTGAACAAGAACCAAGGGTAAACAATATAATTGTTTGGATAATTAATATTGATCTCATCTAAATTCCAATTATATTGAGAGTGCCTCCTGAGCTGCACGAATTCCATGAGTTATGGCTGAATTAGTGTCTGCTGAAGCTCCAGCATCAGAATTTGCAATCGAAATTCTTCCATACTGTTGCCTGCCTATAACCCATGGTTTACTCTCCTCATTTTCCCAATCTGGTTCCCAAATTAGGTCATTTGAATAAGAATAACCATGTGGCCATCGATTTACAGTAATAGCAGAAATATCTCTGTCGGAGTCAAATCCACCACCCCCAAGAGCACTATCAAGTTGATCTTTTACATGACCTTCATATACAGAGAATGGCGTCGAAAGTAACCTTCTCCTGCCCTCTCTCCATTGATCAGGGCCTTTAATATCTTTTGAATGATGAGAATGACACATATGTAATACCATAGACTCATCCGGTGACTTATTAAACTTATAATCGCCAATTGAAACAGGGTAAGCAAGTTCTACTTGCTTATAAAAAGCATCCGTATAGTAGACAAAATCTAACCCTAGGTCAGCAAATACCTTCCAACTTGGTATCATGACTTTTGTGTAGGTTAATGGGATTTTAACGTTGTATTTGAGGCCATCAACTTGTTTTTTTGGTAACTCGGAACAAAGATATGGTATGGCACTGTTATAACAGGCGAGAATACATTTATCAGCTCGTATTGTATGAACATCATGTTTCCTGACGTAGGTGATATCCACTGCAGACGAATTATTAGTATGAGAAACATCAACCACAGTTGAATTTAATCTAATTTTTGTCGTGGAATCACCATCCAATAAACTGTAATTCACTTTTGCAAGTACAACATCTTCCATTGAGGATCCAGGAACGGATCCGGGTATTAGCGCTCTTACCAACAATCTTGCCACTGATGCGTTTCCATCTGGAAAGTGAAATATATATGGTTCATCTCCCCTATAACCACTTCTCTTTAGAGTATAATCTAATCCTGGCATGCCACCGTCATAGTTTTGTATCAATGTGCAGGGAACCTCATCTATACCCACACACCAGAAGCTCATTCCCCAGCGCCTAAAAATCTCGAGAATTTGTTGATCAACCTTGACGTAATCTTTGAGAAAATCGTAGTAGCTTAAATTTTTTAAAAGTTCATATTTCTCCTCATCAGAGAGAATAGGTAGATAATCTTTTTTTTCGGTCCATATTCTTACTAAATCATCCTTTGCTTTTTGTGTCATTGGTGTTTTTTCAGCAAATTCTTTCCACGGCACTTTATTATAACCAGTAACTAATCTCTCTTCGGAGAAGGAATTACTATCAAAAAGGATACCTTTTCCAAGGCCTAATGATGAATAAAGAGATTGATCATATGCCTCATAAAATTTTTCTACATCAATACCTATTTCTTTAATTAAGCTTTTTGCTTCCTGACTGTAAGATGAAGGTGTATCAATCGCTTCAGTTCCTCCGTAACCAATTCTGGTTTCCCCGTTTACCTCAAACTCATTGCGTTTAGCATGCCCACCAAAATCATCATGGTTATCTATTAAGAGTATTTTGGCTTCAGGATGAGTCTTTTTGTAATGATACGCAGATGATAGTCCGCTAATACCAGCACCTACAACAACAAGATCATATTTTTCCTCATACTTGGATTTTTTCCATTGTTTTCCTAAAACTTTTGAATGCATAACCTCCCATGAACCATCATGACTGCCTCTAAGACCAGTTAAAGCAGGAGGGTAATAATCATTTGGAAGGGAGAAAGATGATGTACCGAATAAATTCTGTGATGGCATAAAAAAAGATCCACCAATGGCAACTTGGGTTCCGTTGAGAAAATCTCTTCTTGTAATATTACCCTTCATTAACCGTCCCTCAATAATCGGTTATTAGACAATAACAGGCTTTATACATAATCTATCCATGAATATATTTCCATGGATTTGTTTCGGAGTCTTTTTCTATCAGAACCTCGATAATTGCAGGATGATCTTTTTCGATTGCCTTTGCAAGTATGGGCTTAAATTCTGATGGAGATTTAACTTGAAATCCATCGACACCGAAAGATTCGGCTGTTTTCATAAAATCAGGATTGGTTAAATCTGCTCCAATTATATTTGATTGAAAACGATCTTTTTGATCTCTTCTGACATTTCCAAATGAATTATTATTAAATAAAACAGTTATAACTCCGAGTTTGTGTTGGACAGCTGTTGATAATTCTGGCATCGCAAACATAAATCCGCCATCTCCGATTATTGATACAACCGATTTATCTGGCTTGGCTGCTTTAACTCCTAAAGCGGTAGGAAAACCAAAACCCAAAGTTCCTTGGTATCCAGATGAAACATAGGTTCTTGGCTCATACACTGGAAATCCATAATAGGATGTAAATCCAGCTTGACATAGTTCTTCAACAAAAAAGCCATCTCTCGGTAAAACATCACGAATAACATCGAGGTATGATACCTGTGGTTGAATCTTTTCTATCGCTGTTCTCATTTTTGCCTTCACTGCTGAAATTCTATCTAGATCTCCTTTTTTGAAACCTTTCTTTTCTACCATCTTGATCAATTCGGAGACCCCATCTACCGAATCAGCAATAATCCCCACATCCGGCTTTAAGCGAGTCATTTCTTCAGGGTCTATATCAATTCTAATTAGTTTTGGTGCATTCGGTCTGACTGATCCCATCCATCCTGGTGGCGATCTATCATAATATTTCATCATTGAAAGCCAGCGCATATATTGCATTTCTAGTCTTGAGCCGATACCAATTAATAGATCTGTGCTATTCCATAATTTTCTTGCAGCAGCTGATGATACGCCTACATCACTATCTTCGCTTACCACTCCTCGTCCACTTCTTAAAGATGTAGATGCCGCTCCCAATAATGACGATAATTCTCTTACTTCTTCGCTAGCATGTTGAGCACCGGCTCCGCTCATAATCATGATATTCTTTGATTTGGAAATCAGTTCTGCTGCCTCTTTAATTGAATCTTTATCTATATCAGGTTTATCGATAACTTGATTCCCAGGCAACATCTCAACATCCCATTGTTGAGCCATAGTATCCCAGCACATCTCAACAGACACTGGCCCAGGTCGACCACTTTGCATTTTGCGAAAAGCATCATTTATAAATGATGATGTCTGACTTGGATCAGATATATGTCCTGCGTATTTAATGATGGTCTCTAGGGTGCCGGTTTGGCTGGATAACTCATGAAGATGCCCTCTGCCTTTACCTAAAAACTCAGCTGGGACCTGACCTGTCATGCATAAAAGAGGCACATTTCCTCCAGCTGCAGTGCATAAAGCGGCAGTTGTATTCAAAACACCTGGTCCTGGAACTACTGAAAATGCTCCGGGTTTTCCTGTAGCTTTTGAGTATCCATAAGCCATGTAAGCAGCGCCTTGCTCGTGACGTGAAATTATTGTCTTAATTTCAGGTAAATTATATAAAGCATCAAATATTGGATATGTCTGCGCTCCTGGAAGCCCAAAAACGGTATCAATTCCATTGGCTTTGGCAGACAAAACCATTGCTTCACCACCTGTCATTTTTTTAGTTTTACTCACATCACTATCCTTGTATAAACAAAACCTATTGCAAACACTGTCATAATCACGATACAACTCCAATTCCAGATAACCAATGAAGTCTTAGGTCTATATTTTTGTGGAATTTTAGGAGAGGTTATTGCCTTGTAATTATAGTAGCCAATGGTTGGTGCTGCAATTAATCCAACACTCGTAGCAAAATAGAGAAAAGCTTTAAAACTGCTTAGCAAGAATAATAATATTACAATTATTCCAATTACTTGTATCGCAGAGAATAATTTATAACGATCAGGTAAATCTTTTGCTCTGCCTGTCATTATTCCAGATAATCTATCCGTAAGACGAGGCATTACGTCCATAAGGGCGATTAGGGTTGACCACATTACAGCTAAACCCGCGCTCGCAATAATTGGATATGACCAATCCCCTATGGTTTCGGTAAAGACACTGAATAATTCGGATGCGAATTCTGGAGGGGTGACTGGAACCGATCTTCCGGTTTCAAAAAGAACAGCAGTTCCTAGGATAACAAAACAAATAGCTAAAAATAATGTAAGAAAATATCCAATTTTAAAATCTCTCACTGCTGTTTCAGCATTAAATTCATCTGCATTTAATTTTCTTTTTTCACATACCCATTTTGAAAATAAAACTGCTCCATTTGTTGGCATCGGCATCCATCCAGCCACTGCTATAACAAAAAGAGACAACTCCATATTCATATCAATATCTGCAAAAACAGATCTTCCATCAGACCCTAAGCTTGGAAATGCAAACACTAATGCAACCAGAGTTAACAAAGAAAAGATTGCCACTAGAAAACGAACAATATTTTCAGCTTTTGAATACTGACCATTCATCAGGATGACTGCAGAAATCAAAGTGATCATAATCGCAACATGAGGAGCTGAATAACTAACATCAAAAATATTAATAAATAATCCTGCAGTGACAAGAGCGACAGCACTTGTTGCAATAAATGTATCCACTACAAAACCAGCCATCAACCAAACTAATGCCAATTTACTTATTTCTCCATAAGCTCTAACTAAGCTCTCCCCTGTAGCATTTGCATAATCAACCGCAAATCTAAATGCAGGATACTTTATTAAAGTCACCGCAATGATCAGCCATAAAAGAGAAAGCCCATAATCTGCTCCAGCTTGAGTTGAATAAACTAAATGTGAGACGCCAACACCAACAGCCGCAAGCATCATCCCCGGGCCAATCCGAGATAATATTTTATTCACTACTTTATGCCTTAGCTACATTAACAATTTGAATATTGGTGTATTCATGAAGACCTTCTTCAGCAAATTCGACCCCAATGCCTGAACATTTAACTCCACCAAACGGAACATTAGGTGCTATCCCGCCATGCCCGTTAACCCATGCAGTCCCACATTCAAGTCGACTTGCCACTTCAGCAGCTCTTTCAAGATCAGAAGACCAAACTGATCCTCCAAGGCCTGTTTCCAGTGAATTAGCGCTCTTAATTGCGTCTTCTAATTCTGAGTATTTGATAATAGGTAATAAAGGTCCGAATTGCTCCTCATCAACTATTCTCATACCATCTTTGACATCAGCAACTAATGTATATGGCATAAAGTATCCGGGTTCATCAGGAATCTCACCGCCACAAAGTACTTTACCGCCCTGTTTTTTTGCATCTTCAAAGAGGTCGACAACCTTGTCGTATTGCATTTTATTTTGAATGGGTCCTTGTAAATTATTTTCATCAAGACCATCACCCATTGGGATCCCTGAAGCTGCTTCAGCTAATTTCTCACATAACTCATCATGCACTGATTCATGAACATAAAGCCTTTTAAGCGCAGCGCATGTCTGTCCATTATTCAAAAAAGCACCCTGGACTATTTCTGCTGCCGCAACGTCTGGGTCCACATCATCCAGAACAATACCGGCATCGTTTCCACCCAATTCAAGAGTCAATCTCTTAAGAGTAGCAGAAGAACTACTCATAACTTTTTTTCCTGTTGGTATTGATCCAGTAAAAATAATTTTTTGTATATTTTCATGTTCTGTCATCCATTGACCAAGCTCATCTTCACCGGCAACGCAGTTAAGAACACCAGGAGGAAGAACGGCACTAATAATTTCGGCTAATCTCAATGAACTCAGAGGTGTATATGGAGATGGTTTCATTACCACAGTATTACCAGCTCTAATTGCTGGCACCACATGCCACACTGCAATCATTAGCGGCCAATTCCATGGAAGGATTGAACCAACTACACCAATTGGTTTTCTTGTTTGAACAATTTTTGCATTTTCATCATCAACAATTACTTTTTCAGGAAGTTTTAGTGTACTCGTATAACCAGCCCATCCTGCCGCTCCACCCAACTCAAAACGAGAACCTGCCCCTTCAAGAGGTTTTCCTTGTTCTTGAGTAAGCAGCTTCGCTAATTCCTCTGAATGTGATGCTATTGCTGAAGATATTTTTCCGCATACTCCTGCCCTTTCCTCATCAGAAACTCTTGACCAACTTTCATATGCCTTTGCTGCCGCTTCAACAGCCTGATCTAAATGAGCTTTTGATGCAATTGGACAATCAGCCAACACTTCTTCGTTTGCTGGATTAATAACTGAAAATGTATTATCGGAATATACTTTTTGACCATTTATTATCATTCCGTAATCAGACATTACAATACCTCCTAATTTTTCATGTTTAATATCGTCTAACTAAAATCATCGATTAAAAAATACAGCACTGATTATTCAATCGTTAAACTTCGATAGCCGATAACAATATTTATGTTGTATAAAATAGAGTATAATCAAAAAGTATGACTTTAAGGTAATTAATTGATGTTACACCCCAGAACAAAGCATTTTAGAAGATTCGTACTGTCTATTTTTGCTCCTATTATCCTCTCTCTAAATGCTTTTGCAGATGATCGTCCCAATATTATATTAATTGTTGCAGACGATTTAGGTTACTCAGATCTTGGTGTATTTGGCAGTGAAATAAAAACACCGAATCTAGATAAAATTGCAAATAAGGGAATTCAGCTAACAAACTATTATACCGCTCCAACATGCGGTCCAACTCGAGCAATGTTATTGACAGGGATTGATAACCATCTTGCCGGGTTAGGAACAAATTCTGCTGCACTAAGAAGATTGCCCGAATTAAGGGGCCGTCCTGGATATGAAGGTTACCTCAATGATTCAGTAATTCCTTTCCCAAAAACTCTTAACGAATCTGGTTACAGCACCTATATGACAGGTAAATGGCATTTGGGAAAAATAAAAGGAAAATTACCAACAGATCAAGGTTTTGATAGATATTTTGGCATTGTTGACGGTGGAGGAAGTCATTTTTCTGATGCAACTGGAACCTTTTCTGGTACTCCTATT
>QOPG01000009.1 GCA_003331585.1 Gammaproteobacteria bacterium
ATGTAAAAGATATAGATAAAATCACCCTTAGTGTGCATTGCCACGACGACTTGGGGATGGCAGTAGCTAATAGCTTGTCTGCAGTTATGGCTGGTGCGAGACAGATTGAGTGCACAATCAATGGGATTGGTGAGAGAGCCGGAAATTGCTCACTCGAGGAAGTTGTTATGGCGATAAATACTCGTGAAGAGCATTTCAATGTGAGCACAAAAATTAATACAGAAAGACTCTATCCTACATCGCGAATGGTTGCATCTATTACAGGTATTCAGATACCAAGAAACAAAGCTATTGTGGGAGAAAATGCGTTCGCACATGAGGCAGGCATTCATCAGCATGGAATGCTTCAACATAGTTCAACATATGAAATAATGAAACCAGAAGATATCGGACTAAGTAAATCAAATTTAATTCTTGGAAAACATAGCGGAAGACATGCTTTCAGAAATCGTGTTGAAGAGCTGGGTTTTAATGCTGATGAAGATCAGATTAATAATGCATTTATCGAATTCAAGAAATTGGCTGATACAAAGAAAGAAATTTATGATGGTGATATCGAAGCGTTAATTATGAATATCGATACATCCATTAATGGTCCATGGATATTAAAATCACTAAAAATTTCATCTGTTACAGGCGAACCAACAAAAGCAACCGTTTGTTTAACTGATGATGAAGACAATGAAATCACAAAATCTTCAGAGGCTTCTGGTCCAGTTGAAGCAGCTTTTAAAACAATAGAGAGTATTACTGATATAGATTTAACTCTAAAGAAATTTGATCTTCATAGCCCTACTGTTGGATCTGATGCGCAAGGTGAAGTTACTGTAAATGTTGATCATGAAGGTCAATCCTACAGAGGCTCAGGAACAAGTGTAGATATCGTAGAAGCAGGAAGTAAAGCATATTTAGGTGTGATAAATAGAATAATAAGAAGGCAAAAACAAGGTATTGAATCCGTACCTCAAAACAATAATATTCATCGAGCACCAATATAATTTATCGAATTTAAAAAATAGTTTTCAAGGAAAAAGATCATGTACAAAGGTGGAAGTTACATATGGCATAATGGGAAAGTAGTTAATTGGGAAGATGCGAAAGTGCATGTTCTCTCTCATGCTTTACACTATGGTTCATCAGTTTTTGAGGGAATTAGACTTTACAATACGCCGATTGGGCCGAAAATATTCCGTCTAACAGATCATATAGAAAGACTCTACAATTCAGCTAAAATTTATAGAATGCAAATTCCATTTAGTGAAACTGAACTTGTAAATGGTTGCAAACAAATAATACGGGAAAACAAACTCGAAAATGGTGCTTATATAAGACCAATAGCTTTTCGAGGATATGGTGAAATTGGTCTTGCACCAAAAGATGATCATCAGATTGATGTATCTATTGCAGCATGGGAATGGGGAACGTATTTGGGAGAAGATGCCTTAAAAGATGGTGTAGAAGTTTGCGTATCAAGTTGGCAGAGAGTTGCACCTAATACAATACCCACAATGGCAAAAGCAGGTGGTAATTATCTGTCTAGTACTTTGATAAGCACAGAAGCAAAACGCCTAGGTTTTGATGAAGGTATCGCTTTATCAACAGATGGTAAGGTATCGGAAGGTGCTGGAGAAAATCTATTTATGGTTAAAAACAACATATTATTCACCCCGCCCGCTTCAGCCGGAATATTGACCGGAATAACAAGAGATACTGTAATCGAGTTATCAAAAAATTTGGGTCTAACTATAAAGGAAGAAGAAATTAATCGTGAATCTTTATATCTCGCTGATGAAATGTTTTTCACTGGTACAGCAGCAGAAATCACACCTATAAGATCTATTGATAGAATAGATGTTGGAGATGGAAAGAGAGGGCCAATTACCGAGAAACTGCAAGAGAGATTTTTTGGTCTATTCAATGGCAATACAGAAGATTCAAATAATTGGCTTGAATCTATCTAGTTATATTGGTTATCAACAATGAGTCAAATTAAACCAAAGACACTTTTTGAAAAAGTATGGAAAGAGCATATTGTCTCTGAAGAGACTCTAGCCAACCCAGCTATTCTTTATATAGATCTCCATTTAATTCATGAGGTGACTACTCCTCAAGCATTTTCTATGCTAAGGAATAACAATCTAGATGTAAGAAAAAAAAATCTTACCATAGGGACAATGGATCACTCCACACCAACGTTGCCTGTAAATAATTTCAAGGACATTGAGATTGCTGGTGCAGATGCGGCTAATCAAGTTAGAACAATGATTAAAAATTGTAATGATTTTGGTCTAGAGTTATTTGATTTCGATAGCATTAATCGCGGAATTGTTCATGTTATTGGACCAGAATTAGGTTTAACTCAACCAGGAAAAACTATTGTATGTGGAGATAGTCATACAAGCACTCATGGAGCATTTGGGGCACTTGCATTCGGAATTGGAACGACAGAAGTTGGTCATGTTCTAGCAACTCAATGTCTCTTACAAAGGAAACCCAAAACGTTATCTATTGAAGTACTAGGAAGCTTAAAGAACGGAGTTTCAGCTAAAGATCTAATTCTAGCAATAATAGGTAAAATAGGGGTAGATGGCGGGACAGGATATGTAATGGAATATATGGGCGAAGCCATATCGTCAATGAGCATGGAAGGACGAATGACAATGTGTAATATGTCTATTGAGGCGGGAGCAAAAGCAGGTATGATAGCTCCTGATGACGCTACTTATGAATTTTTGATTGATAAACCACGATCGCCTAAAAAAGAAGCATGGGATAAGGCTTTAAAACGATGGAAATCTCTTCCTAGTGATGAAGGTTCTATTTTTGATAAAATTATTACGATTGATGCAAATAAATTAGAACCAATGATTACCTTTGGCACTAACCCAGGAATGGTAATAGGTGTTAATGATCCAGTACCTATCTCAGAAAATGATGCCGCTTTCTCGAAAGCTATCGATTATATGCAAATATCACCGGGTGAGACTCTGCACAACAAACCCATTGATGTGGTTTTTATCGGAAGTTGCACTAACTCTAGATTAAGTGATCTTCAAGAAGCTGCGAATATATTAAAAGATAGAAAAATATCAGATGATGTAACTATGTTAGTTGTTCCTGGGTCACAAAAAATAAAAAGAGATGCTGAGGCAATAGGTTTAGATAAAATATTTAAAAAAGCTGGAGCACAATGGAGGGAAGCTGGATGTTCAATGTGCCTCGGAATGAATGGCGATACAGTGGACCCTGGAAAATTAAGTGTGAGTACAAGTAATAGAAACTTTGAAGGAAGGCAAGGAAAGGGCTCTCGAACCATACTAGCCAGCCCTTCAACTGCAGCAGCATCAGCAATAGAAGGTAATATAACTGACCCAAGGAGATATATTACATAATGGAAGGATTAAAACAAATTAAATCAAGAACCCTCGTACTACCAAACAAAGACATTGATACTGATCAGATTATTCCAGCGAGATTCTTGACAACGACAAGTAAAAATGGACTCGGCAAACATCTTTTCCACGATTGGAGATATCATGATAATGGTGAGAAAAACACTGATTTTATTTTAAATAAAAATCAAAATGAAACGTTTGAAATTTTGGTTGCTGGAAATAATTTTGGATGTGGATCATCACGGGAACATGCACCGTGGGCACTTACTGATTATGGTTTTAAAGCAGTTATTAGTTCGAAAATTGCTGATATTTTTAAAAGCAACTCTCTAAAAAACGGATTACTACCAATCGTTGTGAATGATGAAGTTTTAGAAGAATTGATAAATAACCCTAATATTGAATTGTCCATATCTATAGAAAACTCAACAATCACCTTCCCTGACAAAAAAGTTATTAGTTATGAAATTGATGAATTTTCAAAATATTGCATAATTGAAGGTATAGATCAGCTCGGTTTTATCCAAAGAAATAACGAGGCAATACTAAAATTTGAGGAGAAAAGAGAATGGACGCCCAGATAACTATTCTTCCTGGAGATGGAATAGGTCCAGAAGTTGCCTCAGCTGGAAAAGATGTAATGATGGCTGTTCAAAACCTTTTTGGGCACAATTTTACATTTGAAAATAAATATATTGGTGGCTCAGCTATTGATAAATTCAATAACCCATTACCTAATGATACTAAAGATAGCTGCAAAGATTCTGCTGCAGTTATTTTAGGCGCCGTAGGCGGTCCCAAATGGGATGATCCAAATGCAAATATAAGGCCTGAACAAGGTTTACTCGGTTTACGAGAATTACTCGGTGTTTTCGCTAACATCAGACCTGTTAAGATTTTTCCATCTTTAACAAAAACATCGCCATTAAAAGAAGATAGATTGAACAATGTTGATTTGATAGTAATTAGAGAGTTAACTGGTGGTATCTACTTTGGTGAAAAGACAAGAAATGAAAATAAATCTAGTGATTTATGTGTCTATCATGATTATGAAATTAAACGGATTATCCGAATAGCAGCAGATATAGCCAAAAAGAGAAAATGCAAGTTATGCTCTGTAGATAAAGCTAATGTCCTTGAAACTTCAAGGTTTTGGAGAGATATCACTAAAAATACAATATCAGCTGAATATCCTGAAATAATTATTGAACATATTCTTGTTGATGCGGCAGCGATGTATCTAATAAATCGCCCTTCTGATTTTGATGTTATTGTAACTGAGAATATGTTTGGTGATATTTTAACGGATGAAGCATCAATGTTGACTGGTTCGCTTGGCATGCTTCCCTCTGCGTCATTAAGTGACACCAGTGTAGGTCTATATGAACCAATACATGGGTCCGCCCCTGATATTGCAGGTAAAGGCATAGCAAACCCATGTGGTATGATTGGAAGCATTGCAATGCTTTTAAGGCACAGCTTAAATTTAAATGAAGAGGCAAATATAGTTGAGAAAGCTATGCATGATGTTATTGAAAGTGGCGCAAGAACTCAGGATATCGCTCATAATGATGATAAAATATTAAATACCAAAGAAATGACTCAATTAATAATAGATAAAATTAACTAAATATACTTTCATAATATGAGTTTAAAAAGACTGGTTAGACCTGAAATTCTTGATTTACCTACAATCAATGTACCAGAAGCATTGCCTGAGATGATAAGACTAAACGCTAACGAATCACCAACATCACATTGGAATGACGCATTAAATCATTCGTTGCATAGATATCCTCCAATCAGACCTTATTCGATCGTCAAAATAATTGCTGATTTGTTTGAAGTTCAATGTGACCAAATACTATTATCTCGAGGTAGCACAGAAGCAATTGACATAATAATTAGAACTTTTTGCAATCCAAATAAAGATCAAATAATAATTTCTCCTCCTACTTTTGATATGTATAAATTCTTTGCAACAAGTAACTGTATTAAAACTATCGAAATACCCATTCATGGAGACAATGAGTTCAATATAAATGTAAAAGATTTAATTAAAAAATTAACTGATCGGACAAAAATTATTTTTATTTCATCGCCTAATAATCCAACAGGCACATCTGTAAGTAATGATGATATTAAATATTTACTAGACGCAGTTAAAGGAAGAGCAATTGTTGTGGTTGATGAGGCTTACATTGAATTTAGTTCAACTAAATCATTGACTCGAGAAATTAATAATTACAATAATCTAATAATTTTAAGAACTCTATCGAAAGCATTTTCTCTGGCTGGTATAAGATGTGGTGCTATGATCTCATCTTCTGAGTGCTCTGAACTATTAAAGAAAATTTTACCTCCTTTTTGTTTCGCAACGCCAGTAATTCAATTTATCAAAAGTGCACTTCTTTCAAAGGACTTACAAGCAACAAAAAAACAAATTGAATTTCTTATAAAAGAGAGAGAAAGAGTAAAGAATGAACTTGAGAAAATAAATTGCGTCAATAAGATCTGGAAAAGCGATGGGAATTTTCTATTAGTAAAATTTAGAAATATTGATACTGTTAAAAATTCACTTATTGATGCGAATGTGGTTGTGGGTTTATTGAAATATCCAAGTCTTAGTGATTGCGCCAGAATCACCATCGGAACAAGAGACCAAAATAACGAGTTAATAGAAGTATTAGATAATCTAAATTGATTTCTATCTTCAGAATAACAACTCCTTCGGCATATCTCTTAAATTATAATTTGATGACATTGATCTCACATATGCGCCTGCATTTGCAATTAACATAACATCACCTTCGTTTGTATGGGGTAAATATCTGTCTTTCCCTAATTTATCTCCAGATTCACATATAGGGCCAACAATAGATGCAATTATTTCATTTTTCTCTTTGTATTTAGTGAGATTTATTATTTCATGATAGGCATCATAGAGAGGTGGTCTAATAAGGAGATTCATACCAACTCCTAAACCAATATAAAAGTAGTTCTCCTTTTTTTTAGTCTGGGTGACATGAGATAGGATTACACCTGATTCACCAACAATATATCTTCCAGGCTCAAGCCACAGCTCATATTCTAGAAAATCGTTTTTTATTTTATTTAGTGAGTCTTGAAATTTATTAAAATCAAAATCATCTTCACTCAACTTTTCTTTTATTGGGATACCGCCTCCCAAATTAATTGTCTTTATAGATGGAAATTTATTTGCAATCTCAAGAAGTATATTTGCTGTGTTTGTCCAGCTTGAAATATCTTTTATCCCGCTTCCATTATGGGAGTGAAGGCCTTTGATATTAATATTATATTTTTTTGAATATTCACTGACCTTCACAATATCATTAACAGGTATTCCAAATTTTGAAAAATTTCCACCCGTGACAACATGCTCATGATGACCAGCACCAATCCCTGGATCAACTCTAATGGAAACATCTCGATCAATAAATAAATTAGGCCATTCTTCAAATGGGAAAAGATTATCTATAGTCAAGTTCAAATTATTTTCAATGGCAAAAATATAATCTGTCTTTGGTGCAAAGTTGGGAGTAAATATTATCCGATTAAGATCTATGTTTGGAATTGATTTTATTAAGTGCCTCACTTCACCAGGAGATACGCATTCAAAACCAACTCCATTTTCATAAATTAAATTTAATATGCTGGGGTTATAGTTAGCTTTCATTGCATAGAATAAACGATCTATTGAACTAATTTGTTTTAGCTTTTTAATTGAATCAATTATTGATTGCTTGTTATAAACAATTTTATCGCAACCATCAGCTGTAATCTCAATAAGATCCTCATGTTTTGATGTCCACCACAAAATAAAAGCCTCTTTCTTAATCTAATAAATCACCATGATTCTGGTGTCGTTACAGCTCCATTTGATGCTGAAGATACAGTTGAACGATATTTTGCCAGTACACCTTTCGTTACATCTGATGCTGGTCTTTTCCAGTTGTTTCGCCTTTCTTGGATAACAGAATCATCAACCAATAAATCAATTGTTTTTTTCTTCGCATCAATTATGATTTCGTCTCCATTATGAACTAATGCTAGAGGACCACCTGTCATGGCCTCAGGAGAAACATGACCAACAACAAATCCATGACTACCTCCTGAAAATCTTCCGTCAGTTATTAAAGCAACATCTGAACCCAGTCCTTTCCCCATGATTGCACCGGTTGGGCTTAACATTTCTCTCATGCCAGGTCCGCCTTTTGGGCCCTCATATCTAATAACCAATATATCGCCTTTTTGTATTTCATCTGACAATATAGCCTTCATAGCAATTTCTTCAGAATCAAACACTCTAGCGTGACCTCGAAATGACATTCCTTCTTTACCAGATATTTTTGCCACAGCACCCTCTGGCGCAAGATTTCCATATAGAATTTCAAGATGACTTTCTTTTTTTATCGGTGATGAGAAAGATTTAATTATATCTTGATTATTTGGGTAATCTCCTACAGAGGCAAGATTCTCTGCTAACGAATGACCAGTAACTGTCAAGCAATCTCCATGTAACAAACCATGCTCTAAGAGACGCTTCATTAATGGTTGTATACCTCCTATGCTTATAAGATCAGACATCAGGTACTTTCCACTAGGTTTCAAATCAGCCAAGACAGGAACACGAGATCCAATTCTTGAGAAATCATCTAAAGTTATGTCTATATTGGCTTCTTTTGCCATTGCAATGAGATGGAGAACGGCATTTGTAGATCCGCCGAGAGCAATGACAACGGTAATAGCATTTTCAAAAGCCTTTTTTGTAAGAATATCAAGTGGCTTTATATCTTTTTGGATAAGATTCATAATTGCCTTACCTGCATTTTCGCAATCAAGAGCTTTTTCATCAGAAACCGCTTCTTGTGCAGAGCTATTCGCCAAACTTAGGCCTAATGCCTCAATAGCTGATGCCATAGTATTTGCTGTATACATTCCACCACATGCCCCTGGCCCAGGTATTGCGGTTTTCTCCACATCAAGTAACTCAGCCTCATCTATCTTTCCACTGGAAATAGCACCTACAGCCTCAAAGACAGAGACAATATCTCTATTTTTTGGTCCTGGTTTAATTGTCCCGCCATAGACAAAAATTGATGGTCTATTTAATCGCGCCATTGCCATTACACAAGCAGGCATATTTTTATCACAACCTCCAATAGTAATTAATCCATCAAAACCTTGAGCAGCTGTGACTGCCTCGATGGAATCTGCAATAATTTCTCTAGAAACGAGCGAGTACCTCATTCCAGGCGTTCCCATGGATATTCCATCAGATATGGTGATTGTGTTAAAAATAACACCTTTTGCACCTGATCGTGAAACCCCTTTTGAAGCCTCGCTAGCAAGATCATTTAGGTGCATATTACAAGGTGTAATCATACTCCATGTTGAGGCAATACCAACTTGTGGAATTTTAAAATCATTTGTATTGAAACCTACTGCTCTCAACATTGCTCTACTTGGAGCTTGCTCAATACCATCAACAATCTTGTTGGAGTGCTTTCTTAAATCTTTATCACTCATAATTTTTCCAGGAATTTAAATAGAGAATTGATCTATTTTACAATATTAAATTACATGATTGTTTATTTTCATATAATTTTATTTTGATTTCTTATTTTAAGGCCCAATAGATTTCTTTGTTAATGATTTAGGTTCAAATATTTTTCGATTTGATCTTGATTTGAAATAGTAAATTATTATTTATTGAAGCAAATTAGAATATGATTTCCAGTCAATGTTACTTCCACACATAATAATAACAGTTGTTTTACCTTCAAGTTTTCTCCTAAGAGGGTTTATCATTGCCGCTGTTGAAACAGCGCAAGCTGGTTCTGATGCAATTTTCATCTCATTATATAAAAATGTCATTGCATCTTTAATCTGATCCTCCGATACACTTAGACAATCATCAAGATTATCTCGGCAATACTGGAATGATAACGGGAGCGAAAATGGAGCAGCTAAACTATCAGCAATAGTATTGGTTTTTTTTAGCTTGATCGTATGATTACACTTGATACTCATGCTTATTGATTGAGCGCCCTCTGGCTCAACTCCGATTGTATATATTGATGGTTTATATGATTTAATCACAGCAGATACTCCGGCGCATAAGCCGCCTCCACCAATTGGTATAACCACAGAATCAAAATTTTTAATTTGTGTCAAAATTTCATAACCTAATGTGGCTGTTCCATCAATTATATCCTGCCCTTCAAATGGGTGGATTAGTTTTCGGTTTTCTTTCTGTGAAATTTCATTAACGAGCTCAAATGCATGCTCAGAATCTTTCGCAAAAACAACTTCAGCACCAAGATTTTTGCAGCACAATACTCTGAATTTATTTGATTTATGGGGCATCACTACTTTTGAATCAATGCCTAATATTTTTGATGCTTGGGCAACAGCAATAGCATGATTGCCAGCACTAACAGCACAAACACCATATTTTTTTTGAGTTGAATCTAACTTTATTAATGAGGTTAATGCCCCTCTAATTTTGAATGTACCGGTTTTTTGGAGAAATTCTAATTTCGTATAAATTTTTGTGTTTTTTGAAAATAATCTTTCAAGCGCCTTAAATCTGATAACCGGAGTAAGGATTATATTTTCACTAATAGTAGCTCTTAAATGTTTAATATTTTCAATATCTATTGATTTAGTCATGAATTAGTTAATCTTTAAAAAAATAATACACATAACATTGATCGGGGCGGCGAGATTTGAACTCACGACCCCCACAACCCCATTGTGGTGCGCTACCAGACTGCGCTACGCCCCGACACAATGATGAAAGTATCATCTTATTGGATTATATTGTATAAGTATTTTAGTTTCTTAGAATTTTGGAAACTTCTTCAAGTTCGATACGTAACTGTTTGATAATTTGTTGACTTTGAGATACATCAGATTTTGATTCATCTCCGATTAGTTTCTGCTTTGCCCCACCAATTGTGAATCCTTCATCATATAGTAATGCTCTAATTTGCCGTATAATTATGACATCTTTTCTTTGATAGTAACGTCGATTTCCTCTTCGTTTGACGGGCTTTAGTTGAACAAATTCTTGTTCCCAATACCTCAAAACATGCGCTTTAACACCACAAAGCTCACTAGTTTCACCAATTGTAAAGTATCTTTTACCAGGTATCGGAGGTAGCTGATTGTTATTACTTGGTTCCAACATACCCCTCAACTTTATTTTTTAATTTTTGCCCGGGTTTAAATGTAACGACTCTTCGAGCACTAATTGGGATATTTTCTCCAGTTTTTGGATTTCTTCCGGGTCTCTCTCTTTTATCTCGTAGATCGAAATTACCAAAGCCAGATAATTTGACTTGTTTTCCTTGAGAAAGAGCTGATTTTAGTTCATCGAAATATAATTCCACTAACTCCCGCGCTTCTCTCTTATTCAACCCGAGCTCTTCATATAAAGATTCAGCAATATCAGCTTTTGTTAATGCCATGGTTACTTATTCTCTCAATTGTGCAGAATATTCACTTTGCAATGATTTAATTACTAACTCGACCAAATCATCTGCGTCCTTATCTATAAGCGTGCGTGATTTATCCTGTAAAATCAAGCCTAAAGCGATACTTTTTCGCCCTTCTTCTATGTTTTTTCCTTCATAAACATCAAAAACATTAGTTGATTGAATTATATTGGGATTGATTTGAATAACTGAATTAATTATTTCTGATACGGCGACTGACTTATCTATCGTTATTGAAATATCTCTTCTAATTTGGGGGTACTTTGATATTGTATGAGCATTAACAATGAATGGTGTAAAACAAAGTTCATAATCAATCTCAAAATAGAAAACATCCTGCTTTATATTGAATAGTTTTAATAAATTTGGATGCAGTTTTCCTAAACACCCTATTGAATTACCTTCCTTAAATACTTCAGCAGCTTGACCCGGTTGAAAAATATGATTATCACTTTTCTTAAAACTATATAGATGATTTTCATGACTTGAACCTATAATCGATTCTAGGTCTCCTTTTACATTATAGAAATCAATACAATCGTTATTTGCACGCCAATTTTCTTCATCTATAGTTCCTAAAGAAATTGCTGCAATTTTTTCTCTCTCATCATGGTTATTTAATTCGCCATTAAATACTTTACCTACCTCGAACAGTCTTACCCTGCTGTTTTGTCTGGATATATTTCTTTTTAAACTGTTGAGAAGCCCCGATAGAAGCGAGCTTCTCATAACAGACATTTCACTGGATATTGGGTTTTTAAGTTTTAGTGTAGAGTTTTTTCCAGATATAAAATTATCTATTTGCTCTCCAACAAAACTATAAGATATTATTTCTTGGTAATCTCTTGAGCATAAATGATTTGAAATATTGTTAATCTCTAGTCGATCATCAATGGATTTATTGAGTGGGTTATTAGATTCCTCTGTGGCTCCAGGTATATTACCAAAACCGTAAACTCTAGCTATTTCTTCAATTAAGTCGTCTTCAATCTTTACGTCGAATCTATAGGTTGGGACAGTTACATTCCAGGTTGTCTTAGCTTCTGTTACCTCAAAATTCAGGCTTTTTAATATCTTTGTAATTTTATTCTTCGGAATGATATGGCCTAAAATTTTATTAACTCTAATTTCATTAAGTTTAATGGTTATTTCTTTAGGTAGAAATTTTTTGTTCTTAATATCCATAAGAGGCCCAGCATCACCATTGCAAATAGAGAGTAAAAGGTTAGTAGCCATATTAACTGCAATAGACTGAATATTTGGATCGACCCCTCTTTCAAAGCGTAATGAAGCGTCTGTATGCATGTGATACTTTCTTGCTTTACCAGCCATAAACTCAGGTGGCCAATACGCTGCTTCGAATAATACTTCAGTAGTGCCAAAGTTAACAGCGGTTGATAAGCCTCCCATAATACCTGCTAGGCCTATTGCACCAGATGAATCTGAGACAACGATAGTATCTTTTTCAAGTTTTATTATTTGCTCATCTAAGAGCATTATTCGTTCATCTTTTTTTGCGAAACGAGGTTGTACTATTCCTTTAATTTTGCTTTGATCATATGCATGAAGTGGTTGACCAGTCACCATCATTACATAATTAGTCACGTCAACAATTGGATTGATAGAACGGATACCTGACTTTCTTAGCTTCTCTGTTATTGCTATCGGAGTTTTAACAGTATTGTTGACATTCTTTATTGACTGACTTGCAAATCTAGGACAAATCTCAGGGATAGGAGTCTTTATTGTTTGACAGATTTTTGAAGTTATTGGTGCTTTTTTGTATTCTTTTGTATGTAATTTACTCTGAGGTGAGCTTGCCAAGTCTCTGGCGACTCCCAAAACCGAAAAACAATCGCCTCTATTTGGAGTCAAATCGAGATCAAAAATATTATCGGGTAAATTTAAATATTCATTTAATTTTAATCCAACTGGAGCATCTATAGGTAACTCTATGATTCCATCTTGATCCATTCCAAGTGATATTTCTGCTGCTGAACACAGCATTCCATTAGATTCAATTCCTCGAATTTTTGATTTCTTTATCTTTGTTCCATCTGGTAGTGCTTGTCCGACTTTTGCTAGTGCAGTTTTTAAACCAGTTCTCACGTTAGGAGCACCACAAATCACATTGATATGATTGTTATTACCGTAATTTATCTCACAGAGACTCAACCTATCTGCATTTGGGTGTTTAGCATAATTAACTATTTCTGCAATTACTATTCCATCTATATCTGAACCATCAGTTATAACAGAATCTACTTCATGACCTAGCATTGTTAATTTATGGGATAGTTCAGAAGAGTTTAATTTTATATCAATAATCTCTCTCAACCATGATTCAGAAAATTTCATATCTTTACCTCAAAAATCATGAGAATTGACGAAGAAATGTAAGATCATTGTCAAAAAATGTTCTCAAATCTTTGACTCCATAATAGAGCATTGCCAGTCTTTCTATTCCCATTCCAAATGCATAACCGCTATATATTTTTGGATCAATTTTAGCATTTGACAAAACATTTGGATGCACCATCCCACAACCTAGGATTTCAAGCCATTTTTCCTCATCCCAGAGAATATCGACCTCTGCTGATGGCTCTGTAAAGGGGAAATACGAAGGACGAAATCTAAGAGTAACATCACGCTCAAAAAAACTCTCAACAAACTCATGTAATACAGATTTTAAATTAGCGAAACTTATATCTTTTCCAATAACCAACCCCTCTATTTGATGAAACATTGGAGTATGAGTTTGATCAGAATCACATCTATAAACTTTCCCAGGAGCAATTATTCGAATTGGAGCTCCTTCAGCTAAAAGTGATCGAATTTGAACTGGAGATGTGTGAGTCCTTAATAACTTGTCTTTACCTAAGTAAAAGGTGTCATGCATGGCTTTGGCTGGATGATTTTCAGGGATATTAAGCGCAGTAAAATTATGATAATCATCTTCAATTTCAGGCCCGGTTTTAATTTTGTAGCCAGAATTTATAAATATTTTTTCAATTTTTGCTCTGACTAGAGATATTGGATGCCTTCCACCGGTTTCAGAGCGAAATCCTTTGAGAGTAACGTCTATAGACTTTTGATTAAGCTTGTCATTTAGAAGCTTGTTCTCGATTTCACTCGAATGGCTCGACAATTTATCCATGAAAACTGTCTTAGCATCGTTAATTTTTTGACCAAATTCCGGTCTTTTTTCTTTTGGAATCTCAGCGAGCTTTTTTAATTCAGAGGTAAAAACGCCTTTTTTACCTAAATACTTTATGCGTATTTTATCAATTTCTTCTGGTGAAACGGCATCCTCTAGATCATTGATTGATTGTTTCAGTATTTCTGAGATTTTATTCATTAAGCTTATAATTTAGAGACATCTGACAACATCGGTAATTGATATCATCGGCATTAAACTATGAGTCAGAAAGTGCTGATATGGCTTGTTTTGCTATTGATTCAAATGCCTGAGGATCGTTAACAGCGATATCTGCCAATACTTTCCTGTCTATTTCGATATTTGCTTTATTTAATCCATTTATCAATCGGCTGTATGATAAGCCTTGAATTCGAGATGCAGCGTTAATTCTTGCAATCCAGAGTGCACGAAACTGCCTCTTCCTCTGTCTTCTATCTCTGTATGCGTACTGACCTGCTTTTATAACAGCTTGTTTTGCTGTTTTAAAAAGTTTACTGCGTGCACCATAGTATCCTTTCGCTTTTTTTAAAATCTTTTTATGCCTTGCTTTTGCAATGACACCACTTTTTACTCTAGCCATTTATTATATACCTAATTAACTATATGGAAGCATTCTTTGAACGCTTTTCTTATCAGACCCAGCAACTTGCTGAGTCAGACCCAGTTGACGCTTTCTCTTTGATTTCTTCTTAGTCAAAATATGATTGAGATGTGATTGCGCACGCTTAAAACCACCTTTTCCGGTCTTTTTGAATCTTTTTGCTGCACCACGATTTGTTTTCATTTTTGACATAGACTTCGTCCTTTTTTTTAAAATAACATTTATTTTCTTTTTGGCGCCAATATCATGATCATTTGCCTACCTTCCATTTCAGGATGCTGTTCAATGGTGCCATGATCATCTAAATCTTTTTTCACTCTCTCAATTAACTGAGCCCCTAATTCCTGATGCACCATTTCTCTACCTCTGTATCTTAGGGTAACTTTAACCTTATCTCCATTTTCTAGAAATTCGCGTAATTTCCGCAACTTTATATTGTAATCACCAGTATCAGTCGTGGGTCTAAATTTTATCTCTTTTACTTGTGTCCGTTTTGTTTTCTTTTTTGCATTTTGACCTTTTTTATTTAGAGAAAAAAGATGTTTACCAAAATCCATAATTCGACAAACAGGTGGACTTGCATTTGGTGATACTTCTACTAAATCAAGCTCTTCTTCACGGGCCATTTTTATTGCAACATCTAACGGCATAACACCAGCCTGCTCACCTTTTGAATCAATTACTCTTACTTCTTCAGACTCTAATTCTTCATTTCGTCTTACTCGTTTTGTCGCTGCGATATTGTTATCCTCCAAACATTTGAGATTACATATAAATTAGTAATGGGATTTTATAGATGTAGAACCTCATAAACAAGGTTTAATCCATTATATTTAGGAACTTATTTTTACTTTTTTTGGTGGGCGATGGTGGTTTCGAACCACCGACCTCCACGATGTCAACGTGGCGCTCTCCCCCTGAGCTAATCGCCCTATTATTAATTTTGTATAGATGGTATTGATTGTTAGAACTTATGATAACAAATATCAAGATCCTATTAAGATAAATTTTATCTCTTCAATGCATATTCACGAATTTTTTGAACCTCATCTCTTAACTTGGCCGCTTCTTCAAATTCTAGATTTTGTGCATGTTTTAACATCTTTTTTTCAATTTTTTCTGCTTTTTTTATTAGTTCTTTAGGATCTAATTTCTCAAAGTTTGATTTATTTGAGGTTCTTTTTGGGACAGGATATGAGGCTTCTAAGATATCGGGTATGCTTTTTATAATTGTTTTTGGGATAATGTTGTTTTTGTCATTATATCTAATTTGATAATTACGCCTTCTATCAGTTTCATCGATCGCTCTTTGCATGGAGCCTGTCATTACATCAGCGTATAGTATTACTTTCCCATTAATGTTCCTTGCTGCACGACCTATAGTTTGAATAAGAGATGTATCAGATCTCAAAAATCCTTCTTTATCAGCATCAAAAATTGCAATTAATGATACCTCAGGCATATCCAAACCTTCCCTGAGAAGATTGATACCAACCAAAACATCAAATTCACCCAATCTTAAATCTCTTATTATTTCAGTTCTTTCCACGGTACCTATGTCTGAATGGAGATATCTTACCTTAACTCCATATTCATCAAGGTAATCAGTAAGATCTTCCGCCATTCTTTTTGTCAAAGTTGTAATTAGAATTCTATCTCCCATCTTCACTCGATCGTTTATTTCCGATAACGCGTCTTCAACCTGATTAATTGCGCTTCTGACCTCAATTAAAGGATCAACAAGACCAGTTGGTCTGATTAATTGCTCGACAACATTATCAGCATGAATATTTTCATATTTTCCTGGCGTTGCAGAAGCAAATATCGTTGCAGGAATCATTTTTTCAAACTCATCAAATCTTAGGGGCCTGTTATCTAATGCTGATTTTAATCTAAAGCCATATTGAACTAATGTTTCTTTTCTTGATCGATCTCCTTTATACATCCCGCCTAACTGAGGAACAGTAACATGACTTTCATCTATCACAAGGATTGCATTATCAGGAATATAATCAAGAAGGCATGGTGGTGGCTCACCCTCGTTTCTTCCAGATAGATATCTAGAATAATTTTCGATACCTTGGCAATAACCTAATTCATTAATCATTTCTATATCATGAAGAGTTCGCTGTTCAAGTCTCTGCGCCTCAAGAAGTTGGTTATTATTTTTAAAAAATTTTAGTTGCTCACTGAGCTCTTTTTTTATTTTCTTTGTTGCGCTCACTAATTTATGGCGTGGAGTTACATAATGAGTCTTAGGGAATATTGTTATTCTTGGTATTACTTGAGTTACTTCTCCTGTTAATGGATCAAACAGGGTTATTTTTTCTACTTCATCGTCGAACAATTCTATTCTGACGGCCTCGAGTTCTGATTCCGCAGGAAATATATCGATAATGTCACCGCGTACTCGAAAACATCCTTGTGAAAAGTCTATCTCATTTCTAGAATATTGAAGTTCTGCTAGTTTTTTGAGGATATCTCTTTGATTTATTTTCTCTCCTTTTGAGATATGTAATACCATACTAAAATATGCGTCAGGATCTCCTAAACCATAGATAGCGGATACTGTAGCAACAATTATTGTATCTGATCTTTCTATAATTGATTTAGTTGCAGATAAACGCATCTGCTCGATGTGCTGATTGATTGATGCATCCTTTTCAATAAATGTATCTGAACTAGGAACATAAGCTTCAGGCTGATAATAATCATAATATGAGACAAAATATTCAACCGAGTTATTTGGAAAGAACTCCTTCATTTCACCATACAATTGAGCTGCTAATGTTTTGTTGTGAGCAAGAATGATTGCTGGTCTCTGAGTGGACTGAATAATATTAGCAATTGTAAAGGTTTTCCCTGAACCTGTTACACCTAATAATGTTTGTTTTGATAAGCCATTTTCTAATCCATCTACCAGTTCTTTTATAGCTGTATTTTGATCACCAGATGGCTTGAAATTCGAAACTAATTCAAAATTTATATATTTTTTGTGATCTTTTCTCTTGGGATGATCTTTGGATTGTCGTAACATAATAATAATTTTTTATGGATATTTATAATGCATCAAGTATCAGATCGAATGAACAGAGTGCTTCCTTCAGCAACTAGCGCTGTATTAAATCTTGCAGCTAAATTACGTGAACAAGGAAGAGATATTATCAGTCTAGGTGCTGGAGAGCCAGATTTTGATACTCCAGATCATATTAAAGAAAGCGCAATTAATGGTATTAATTCTGGTCAGACAAAATACACAGCTATCGATGGAACTGCATCTTTAAAAAACGCAATACAAAAAAAATTCAAGGATGACAATAATCTTGATTATGAGCACGATGAGATCATAGTATCGAGTGGAGCAAAACAGACGTTATTCAACTTATGTATGGGACTATTAGGTGATGGTGACGAAGCCATTATTCCAAGCCCGTATTGGGTATCTTATCCTGATATGGTAAGAATTGCTGACGCGAAACCTATCTTTATAGATACCGGAATAGAAAATGATTTTAAAATCTCAGCAGAGCAATTAGATAATGCTATAAGCAAAAAAACAAAATTATTATTCCTAAATAGCCCATCCAACCCAACCGGAAGCTGTTATTCAAAGAATGACTTATTAAAACTTGCTAAAGTGTTGCTCAGAAATCCAGGTGTTTATATAGCCTCTGACGATATTTATGAGAAGATTCATTGGGGGCCTTCTAAATTTTATAACATTGCAACATTGGTCCCAGAATTAAAAAATCGCGTTATCGCTATCAATGGAGTTTCCAAATGTTATGCAATGACTGGGTGGAGAATTGGTTATGCTGGTGGTCCTAAAGAAATAATTAAAGCAATGAAGACCGTTCAAAGTCAATCAACTTCAAACCCCTCAAGCATATCTCAAATTGCCGCAACTGAAGCTTTAATTGGTGATCAAACTTGTGTTAAAAAAATGCTAAAAGAGTATGAAAAAAGGAATGAATATATAGTTAATCAATTAAATAATTTACCTGGATTTGAATGTAGAAATGGCGACGGAGCATTCTATGCTTTCCCTAAAGTTACCGAGGCATTGAATAGAAATGACATGAAAACAGATGCAGATTTAGTAAACCATATACTAAACAAAGCAGAAGTAGTTCTGGTTCCTGGAACACCATTTGGGGCGCCAGGTTATATAAGATTTTCTTTTGCATGCTCGATGAATGAACTCGAAAATGCTATTAATCGAATTAGCAAAGTTATAAAATGAGATATTAGTTGGATTATTATTGATCAACACTTGACTTGTTGTCATCGCTAGATCAGAATTTCGGAATTCAATGTTTTTCATCCCCGGTAGCTCAGTTGGTAGAGCAGATGACTGTTAATCATCTTGTCGTTGGTTCGAGTCCGACCCGGGGAGCCATTTTTAAAACCTATTCAGGTTTACAACCAGATTAGACCAAAATTCCAAAATATATAATCTTTGCTTTATTCGATGTTATTTCACTGAAAGTAGACTAACAGTCAACCTTGCATTATATAAACCACAAAAAATAAGAAATAAATTTAATATCATTATTAGGAACTTATATAAAATACTTAAGTATTTATAATAAATAATATGTTCATAAAACCTGTTCAAGAGCATCAATTAATTTATTGACTTCATTAACAGTATTGTAATGAGTTAATGATATTCTGACTGCACCATTATTACGCTGTAAATTCAATCGATTTGATAAACGACGAGCATGGAAATCACCATATCTTATTGCAACCTTATGCTGATCCATAGCGACACAAATTTGATCAGATAATTTACCATCAACAATAAATGCAACAGTGGGTACTCTAGAATCAGAGGTATCGTCTTTTGATCCAATTATTGTGCAGTCCTTCCGAGAAACCAGATAATCAAGCAATATAGAGTTAAGCAAAATCTCATGGCCAGTTATTAAATCAAAAGCCTTTTCAATATTCTCTCTAACCGGCACATTTTTATTTTCACAAGAGCCGATTTCTGATAAATAATCTACAACAGCTCCTGAAGCATATGACAGCTCATAGTTGGCATTACCAGGTTCCATTTTTGCCGGGATTTTATCCTTGCCATAAAAAAAATGATATAAGTTATCAAGTTCTAGCATATGATCCATGCGGCAATATAATGCAGCATGATGAGGTCCGTATGTTTTATAGAGGCTTAAGACATAAAAATCTACATTCCAATCTACAACGTCTATCGCACGATGCGGTGAATATGCGACTCCATCAACGCAAACCATCGCACCATGGTCATGAATATACTTAGTAAATTTTTTAACTGGATTTATTGTGCCGACGATATTTGAGACATGTATAAATGCAACTAATTTAGTTTTTTCGGTTATGATCTTCTCAAGATCTTCTATATCTAAAGTATATGTTTTCGTATTAAATTCCCAGATTTTTATTATTACACCTAGCTTTTCTAATTCTAGCCATGGGCCAATATTTGACTCATGATCCAACGAAGTAACAATAACTTCATCACCCGGATGAAAATGACTTTCTAGTGCTTTAGATAAAAACTGAAGAAGGACGGTTGAAGATGGGCCAAATACAATTTCATCTGCAAATTTTGCATTAAATAATGTTGAAATTTTTTCCCTACCTTCAGAAAACGCTCTCGACGCAGCCTGAGATAAATCATAACTTCCTCCTAGCTGGACATTATTCTTATAGTAATATTCATTTATGTTTTCGACACACCCTTTTAGAATTTGTGAGCCGCCAGCATTATCCATGAACACCCATTCGTTATCGAGTGCAGGAAATTGCTCTCTTACATAGTTTAAATCCAATGACATTTTAAACCTTTTACTGAAATTTTTATTTTACTAATACTGAATTCAAAAACGATTGGGTTCGCTCTTCTTGAGAATTATCAAATATTTGAACTGGATCACCCTCTTCAATGATACTTCCATTATCCATGAATATGATTTTATCTGCTACACTTCTAGCAAAATTCATTTCATGAGTTGCTATAATCATAGTCACGCCAGTTCTGGCTAAATTTTTTATAACATCAAGAACCTCACTAACCATTTCTGGATCTAAAGATGAGGTGGGTTCATCAAAAAGTAAAATCTTTGGCTGCATTGCCAATGTTCTAGCAATAGCAACTCTCTGTTGCTGACCTCCAGATAACTGATATGGAAATTTTTTCACCTGATCACCAACACCAACTTTAGTAAGAAAATTATTTGCAATTTTATTTGCTTCTGCTTGAGATAAACCAGTGACACGAATTGGTGCAAGCGTAACATTATTCAAAATTGTTAGATGTGGGTACAAATTGAAATTTTGAAATACCATACCTACTTCTTTTCTAATATCTTTTGCTCTCTTGCCATCTCTTACTAGGGAGTTATTAACAGTGATTTCGCCTGATTCATCATAATCCTCTAGACTGTTTATACATCTAATCAATGTTGATTTACCGGACCCGGAAGGACCAATAATACAAAGAACCTCGCCCTCATCAACAGATAAGTTGATGTTTTTTAAAGCATGGAAATCCTTATAATATTTATTTACGTTTTTAAATGTAATCATCTGCTTCATTATTGATCTTTTGATGAATACTTATTTTCTAGTCTTGTTACAAAAAGAATCATTGGTAATAAGATTATTAAATAAATAACCGCAGATACTATTAGTGGTGTTGGATTGGCCGCAATTGCCTGTGCTTGTGTTGCCTGCTTAAGTAAGTCAGGTAAAGCGACTATAGATGCTAAGGCAGTGTCTTTCATAACATTTATACAGTTATTTGTTAACGGAGGAATGACGACTTTTATGGCTTGAGGTAAAATCACATCAATCATTGTATGATAATAACTCAATCCAAGTGCTTGTGACGCCTCAAACTGCCCTCTTGGTATAGCTTCAATACCTGAGCGAAAAATTTCTGAAAAATATGCGCCTGAAACAATCACCAAAGAAGATAATGCTGCGTAAAAAGGTGATAACTTTATTCCTAAAAAAGGGAGCGCATAGAAGACTATAACCAAAAAAACCAATAATGGTATTGATCTAAAAATATTTACATAAATCTTTACCAAGATACTAATTGATGTATGACCATACAATCCTATTAAAGACAATATTAAACCCCAACATAATCCAAGAATAATACTCAAAAAACCTAATTGAATCGTTACTAGCAATCCGGAAAAAAGCATTGGGTATGTTTCAATAAAAACACGTTTATTAAAAAACGTCTCTATAAGATTTAAATCAAAAATTACTGATAACTCTGGTGGCTCCATTACTTTGACAGTTGAGCTTTCAGGATCAGCGGATTTTCCGAACCACTTTTTATGAAGATTATTCATGCTTCCATCAAGCTTCATTGTGGTTATTTCGTCATTTAATATTTGAGTTAGAGGGTTATTTCTACTTAACATCATGGAGTATTTACCTCCAGTACGAATCTTTTCTACTACAGCAATATTTTTTTTGTCTTTTGTGTAATAAAGTAATGCAGGTATATCGCTGATGTAACCAGCAGTTCTACCTATAACCAAATCAAGCATTGCAGGGGCTAAGCCTTCATATCTTCGAATTTCTGAAAATTGATAATTATTTTTATTATTCGTTGTCCATATATCTCCAGTTGATCCTGTATCAACGGCAACGATTTTATTCTTCATGTCTTCAAGTCCATTGATACCGTTATTTTTTAATACAGTTAGAGATTGATCACTATCGAAATAAGGTTGAGTAAATGTGACAGATTCGAGGCGTTTTTCTGTAATAGTAATCGATGATATAGCAATATCTATTCGCTCAGACTGAACAGCAGAAAATAGACCATTAAAAGGTATATTAACTATATCTATTTGCCGATTAAGCCTCTTACCCAACTCTGTTACGAGATCTATTTCAAAGCCTACATATTCCCCATTATCATTTTGAAACTCCCACGGAACATTTCCTATATTCGCACCAACAACAATTGGATCACTAACTTCATCGTATGCACATAAATTATTAGGCGTCACCAAAAATAACAAAGAAGCACTTAAAATGCGTAAGAATATTTCTAAATAAATTTTCATGATAGATTTTTTATTTATAAGTCTCTAAGCATCAATAACTTTTCTTTGTAATAGTGAGTCAAATTTAACACTAAGAAAAGGTCTTTGCGTTTCCCAAGCCTTGCAGCTAGGACATTGCCATAATAATTTTTGACTTGAAAAGCCACATTCATTGCATTGGTATCTGGGGTTATTATTTGCAAGAACCATTAATCCATGTTTTATTTTTTTTATTGAGCTATCTTTAATGTCTAATTCAGATTGAAATATATCATTAACATTTATAAATTCTGACAACGCTTCATCACTTCGTATATAGTCCTCAATGCAATTATCAATACTTTTTGAGTATTCTATATTGGATGCTAAAGCAGTGTATGCAATAAGATTTGATATCTTTGGCTTTTGATTTATCACAGAATTTAGTTTTTTATCGAATTCTTGTAAGTCATTTTGATTTTTAAAAATATTGAATACCAATGGCAGTGCTTCGGCAACAAAATAATTATTTTGTTTTAAAATATTAAAGTAAATATCTACAGCCTTTTTTTCATAGCCTTGAATTGCATTTAATTTAGCAAAGATTAACTCAATTCTTAATGTTTTATTATTCCTGCTATTAACTGAGTTCAAGCGTGTAATTGCTTTATCATAATTTTTTTCATCAATCGCCTCTTCAGCAGATTCACAATGATAATGTGATATTTGCATATCCAAAGAATCATCGTAATTGAGTTTATTTAACTTTTTGGCGATCTCAATTGCCTTACTCCATTCTTTTTCTTGCTCATATATACTAATTAGATTTTTTAATGATTCTGACGTAAATTCAGATTTATCATTCAATCTAATGAATAAAACCTCAGCTCGATCAAAAAGACCGGCATGGAGATAATCTTTAGCTAGAGAATAAAAAGCCTGATTTCTTTGTTCCTCAGTGATGTCAGGTCTTGCAATTATATTTTGATGAATTTTAATAGCTCTATAAACTTCTCCACGTTTTCTGAATAAATTTCCTAGAGCAAAATGTGTCTCAATAGTAGTATCATCGACTCTTACCATTTTTAGAAAATGATCGACCGCTTGATCAGTTTGCTCATTTAATAAAAAATTCAACCCTTTTAGGTAGTCAATATTAAGAGGTGGCTGCTCATCCCTTTCTCCAAAATAACCGAGCGCCCAACCTGTAGCTGCAAGAATTATAAATACAGAAGCAAGTATGAATGTCGATTCAGTTGGCATCTTTCAATGGCGAAGCCCTATGAGCATTTAATTCTTCAATTTTCTGATCCAAATCAGATTTAATAATTCTTTTTTGATTTAAGATTTTAATTACATAAAAAAAACTGCACAGGATACCGAATAGCCAACCTGATATAAAAATTATACTAAAAATGATGCTGGCTTTTGATGAAAATTGCATGAAACTGAGATTAATAGAGATATCGTCAGTATTAAGATAACTAAACCATACAGCAATGACAAAAGTGGTTAAAATAAAAACAGTACTTATTACTTTCTTTATCATAAAAATATATTACTCTGATTAGATCTTATGGAGCAACCATTTAATTCAAACAGTGAAAAAGAATTATTTTTATGCGCTTTGTATGCTTATTTCGTTCTGACGCCCCTGATTAACCTGCAGTTTCAAATCCTTACCAGGTTTGAAATGTGGTACATGTTTACCGGATAAAGAAACGGGCTCTCCTGTTTTTGGGTTGCGACCTATTCTTGGAGCCCTATAATGAAGTGAAAAGCTACCGAATCCTCTGATTTCAATCCTTTCTCCATTCGCAAGTGAATCACTCATGAGGGCAAGAATTTGTTTAATTGATAGCTCAACATCTTTGACAGGAAGGTGTAACTGTTTTTCAGCTATCCTTTCGATAACTTCTGATTTTGTCATAACTATAAATACCTCAATGACTGAATTACGAATGCTTTATTATAATTTATATCTCTGCCTAAGCTCTGAATAATACTATAGATTATATTATTTTTTAACCATCTTCTCTTTTAATAACTCACCTAATGTTGTTGAGCCTGATGTTTTCGATGAAGAGTCAGATTGGTATGAGTCTAATGCTTCTTTTTCATCGTGCTCTTCTTTCGCTTTAATTGAAAGTAAAACTGATCTTGTTTTTTTATCTATTGTAATTATCTTAGCTTCAATCTCATCATCTACTTTTATTGCTGTCCTCGCATCATCAATTCTTTCTAGTGATATTTCTGACACATGAATTGAAGCATTTACATTTGATCCAACATCAACAATTACATTTTTGGCATCTAATTCTAATACTTTACCTGTCACTAAAGAGTTCTTGGGGTGACTTTCTAGCCAAGATGAAAATGGGTCTTCATCTAATTGCTTTATACCGAGAGAAATTCTTTCTCTTTCAGTATCAATAGCAAGTACGATTGCTTCAACTTCCTGACCTTTTTTAAAGTTTCTAATGGATTCTTCATCAGATGAATCCCAAGATATATCTGATAAATGGACGAGACCATCAATACCGCCATCTAAGCCAATAAATACACCGAAATCTGTTATCGATTTTATTTGACCTTTAACCTTGTCACCTTTATTTACTTTTGATGAGAATTCTGCCCAAGGGTTTTCCTGACATTGTTTGATCCCAAGCGAGATTCTCCTTCTTTCTTCATCTATTTCAAGAACCATGACCTCAACTTCTTGTCCAACTATAACTATTTTTGCTGGGTTGACGTTTCTGTTTGTCCAGTCCATCTCAGAAACATGCACCAAACCTTCTACACCTTCTTCAATTTCCACGAAGCAACCATAATCTGCAATATTTGTAATTTTACCGGCAAGCTTTGTATTAACGGGATATCTAGATTTAATTTGATGCCATGGATCTTCACCAAGTTGTTTCATTCCTAGTGAGACTCGTTGCTTATCTTTTTCATATTTTAGAATAACAACATCTATCTCATCACCAACACTTACCATTTCTGAGGGATGCTTAACTCTCTTCCAAGCCATATCAGTAATATGAAGAAGCCCATCAATTCCACCTAAATCTACAAATGCACCATAGTCTGTAAGATTTTTAATTATACCTTTAGCCTTTCCACCTTCTTTAATATTCTCAAGCAGCTGACTTCTTTCCTCACTAAACTCGGTTTCGACAACTGCCTTTCTGGAGACAACAACATTATTTCTTTGTTTATCAACCTTAATTACTTTTAGCTCAACAGTTTTCCCCTCGAGATACGATGGATCTCTTACAGGTCTTACATCAACCAGTGAACCTGGAAGAAAAGCCCTTATACCATCAATTTCTACAGTAAATCCGCCTTTAACTCTTCCGCTTATAAATCCATTAATAATTTTATCGTTTTCTTGAGACTCCTGGAGATTGATCCAACTTCTAGCTCTAATTGCTTTTTCTCTTGAAAGTCTGGTCTCACCAAAACCATCTTCAAATGCATCTAAAGCAACTTCTATTTCATCATTTACAGAAATTGAGTCTTTTTCCGAGTGAAATTGACTTAAAGGGATAATTGCCTCAGATTTAAGGCCAGCATTAACAACGACTACATCGTTATTGATTTCAACGATTGTGCCTTTTATTATCGTTCCAGGCTTTATGTTTTGACTTGCGAAAGTCTCTTCGAATAGTTTTGCGAAAGATTCTGACATTTTTTATTTTTCCAAAGATCTACAATCTGATCTTGTTATTTCGATGCAATCAATCCATGAATTACAACGGTTATTAAAAAAAACCTATATCCATATAGGTATAATAATTTAGAAGATGTTACGTAGTTTAGATAAAGATAAAATTTTCGAAACCACTTCATTGATACTTAAGTTTGTTGAATCAATTAACACTGAATCTGGACTTACTTTAAGTGGCGCAATGTTTCTCTCTTTGTCCTGATTGTCTCGTTGCTTTAAATCATCTAAAACGGCGGCAAATCTAACATTTATACCCTTCTGTTTCAACTCATTGTATCTTCTTTTAGCGCGTTCATTTTGATCTGCAGTCAGATATATTTTTAATTTTGAAGCTGGAAATACAACATTACCCATGTCTCTTCCATCTGCAATTAATCCTGGTTTTTTTAGAAACCCCCTTTGGAGCCCTACCAATTGATCTCTCACAGTCGGGTATTTTGCGATCCTTGATGCATTTTGTCCGCATATTTCAGTTCGAATTTCGCTGGTTATGTCGCAATCATTCAAAAATATTTTTTGCTCAAATGTATCTAATAATTTGAATCTGATTTTTAATTTTGATATTAAATTTTTTACCAATGATTCTTTTTCTATTGGAATTTCATTTAATTTTGCGCTAAATGCTACAATCCTATACAGAGCACCACTATCCAGTATATTCCAATTTAATTCAGACGCTAATTTTCTGGAAATAGAACCTTTTCCTGAGCTACTTGGACCATCAATTGTGATTATTGGAATTGATTGATTATTCAATACTATTTCCTGTGTCTATTTTATTTCAATTAGCGAGTTGATTTGTCTCATTTTTTGCACAAATTCTGGAAACGAAGTAATAATTGAATCCGCATCTTTTATAAGTATTTTAGCTTTAGATGAATTGCCAGCTGCAGCAAATGACATTGCGACTCTGTGATCACCAAAGCATTCGATCTCACCACCTTTCATGACTCCACCTGTTATGGCTATTCCATTTTCGTGCTCACTAACTTCAATACCTAATTCTTCAAGATTTATAGCCATTGATTTAATACGATCACTTTCTTTAACTCTAAGCTCATTCAAACCATCAAATGAGCTTTTACCTTTAGCAAATGCAGCTAAAATAAAAATCGCAGGAAATTCATCTATAGCCGAAGAGATAAGATTTCTGTCATTAAGCTCGATCGACCGTAATACTGATGAAATAACTTGAATATCTGCAGTTGGCTCTTTATTTAAATTTTTTTTATTCAAAATCTTTATATCAGCACCCATTCTTTTTGCTATTTCAAGAAAACCAATTCTTGTCGGATTTATTCCAACATTTTTTATAGTTATTGAAGAGTTTTTAGATATCAAACAAGCAACAATTAAAAAAACCGATGAAGAAAAATCGCCAGGAATTTGAAAATTAATCGCGTCAAATTTCCCACCAGGTTCAATAGAAATCGAATCTCTATCAGAAAATATTGGATAGTTCATAGCTAACATCATTCTTTCAGTATGATCCCTTGTAACATGATTTTCAGTTATTTTTGAGTTTTTATTAGCAAATATTGAGGCTATAATTATTGCAGATTTAACCTGTGCGCTAGGAACAGTTAGTTCATAATTAATTTCATTTAAACTTTCATTGCCAAGAATATTTATAGGTAATTTTCCATTACGTGAAAAAAACTCCATTCCCATTTTTCTTAGTGGATCCATTACTCTATTCATCGGTCTATTGCTAAGAGATTTATCACCCTTGATATTTGAATTAAATTTTTGCGCGCCAAGAAGCCCTAAAAGTAACCTTGCAGAAGTTCCTGAATTCCCCAGATTTAAGGATTTGGTTGGCGGTTTAAGTCCACGCAGTCCAACTCCATGAATAGTAATTTTGCTTCCATTGATGGAGCATTTTACACCCATATCTGATAATGCTTTTAGAGTTGCGAGACAATCCTCACCCATTAAAAAATTTGAAAATTCCGATACTCCCTCTGCTAATGATCCAAAAATAACCGCTCTATGAGAAATTGATTTATCACCAGGAACGGTGACTTCACCAGTCAATGCATCTGATTGCTTTATAAGAAGATCCATTTTATTTTATACCAGTTAATTAAGAGCTTTTGGGTAAGAACCTAGAACTCTTAATAGCGAGCATTCGCTTTCTAAAGATTTAAGAGCACTAACTATATTATCGTCACTGGCATGCCCATCAAGATCCAAAAAGAATATATAGTCCCAATTTTTTTTGTGGGATGGTCTCGACTCAATTCGTGTAATGTTTATATTGTTTTTTGAAAAAGGCTCTAAGATGGAATACAGAACTCCTGATCCAGTTTTTGTATCATTAGTAGAGAGCAATATCGTTGTCTTATCATTGCCACTACTTGAGATAATATTTCTTCCTACAACAAGGAAACGAGTTGCATTATCTGATCTATCTTCAATATTTTTAGTCAACACATTTAAACCATAAATGTCAGCAGCAATATCACTTCCAATTGATGCAGTTCCATCTTCGTCTCTTGCTCTTCTTGCGCCGATAGCATTACTACTTACACTCACAAGCTCAACATGGCTTAAATATTCACGAACCCAGCTTCTGCATTGGGCCAAAGCTTGTTCGTGTGCACATATACGATGAATTTTTCTAATGTCTTTCATTTTGCCTAAAAGATGGTGTTCAATTTTAAGCTCAATTTCACCACAAATCTTTAGTGGTGATGTTACAAACATATCCAGAGTATTATTAACAGTACCTTCGGTTGAATTTTCAATTGGAACAACGCCAAAATCTGCAGTTTGTGCCTCTACCTCTTGAAAAACCTCATCAATAAGACCAAACGGTAAACCTTTTACAGAGTGACCAAAGTGCTTGAATACAGCGGATTGCGTGAAGGTACCCTCAGGACCCAAAAAGCCAATTTTTAATGGTTCTTGTTGAGCAAGGCATGCAGACATAATCTCCCGAAACAATCGCACCATTTCATCATTACTTAATGGCCCATCATTCCGATGTATTACAGATTTAATTACATCTGACTCTCTTTCAGGTTTATAGAAATCTGTGGATGAGCCTTTTTTATTTTTTGTTAATCCAATTTCTTTTGCCAATCTTGCACGATCATTGATCAACAACTGTATCTTCTCATCAATCGAATCAATATTTTTTCTGATTGTTTCAAGTTCACCAGATTTACGATTGTCTTTTTTCTTCATAATATACAACTTGATTTTGATATAAGTATATAACCTAACATGTTGTTATTAAATATAAAAATATAATTAAACGCTTGCACCAAGATACCTGACTCTTAAGACGCCATCTATAGATAAGATTTGTTTTATTGCCTCATCAGGTATGGCTCTATCTAAGTCAACTATAGTATAAGCAATATTACCTGATGATTTATTTAGTAAATCCTCAATATTAAGCTTTTCATTTGCAAGTATTGAGGTAATTTGACCAACCATGTTTGGGATATTTTTATTAGCAATTGTTAATCTATATGCACTATTTCTTGTCATACTAGCTTTTGGGAAATTAACAGAATAATTTATATTTCCATTTTCCAAAAAATCTTTGATATTTTCTATAACCATTATCGCGCAATTCTCCTCTGCTTCTCGGGTTGATGCACCCAAATGAGGAAGAGCTATTATTTTTTCGTTTTTAAGAAACCTTGGTTCAGGAAAATCACATACATAAGAGCTCAAAATATCCTTATCTAAAGCATCAATTACGTCGTCTGTATTTACGATACCTGCTCTGGAAAAATTAATTAATATTGAATACTTATTTAGTAAAATAAGATTTTCTTTATTAACTAAGTTTTTGGTTTCATTTACTAGTGGCACATGAACTGAGACTGCATTTGATTTTTGAAAAATTTCATTGATTGATTCAACTTTCTGCACACCCGATGAGAGTTGCCAGGCATTATTGACAGTCACTTTTGGATCGAACCCAATAACTTTCATTCCTAAATCTAGCGCGGCATTCGCAACATTAACACCAATGGAACCCAACCCAATAACACCAAGCGTTCTTCCAGGAAGTTCTATACCTGCAAATTGCTTTTTACCTGATTCAATTGATTGCTTGATGTCATTATCGTCCAGATTTAATGAACGAACATAGTCTCTCGCTGAACATATATTTCTGGCCGCTATTAACAATGATGCTATTGTTAGCTCTTTAACAGCATTCGCATTGGCACCTGGTGCATTAAAAACTGGAACACCTCTGTCAGTCATCAGCTCTATCGGTATGTTGTTAACACCGGCTCCTGCCCTTCCAATGGCATCGACAGATAATGGAATATCATCTGATTTTAGCTGAAAAGATCTTAAAATAATTGCAGATGGATCTTTGGCATCATCAACTAATTCATATTCATTTGTATTAAACCTTTCAAGACCGGCATTTGAGATGTTATTTATTATTTTTATTTTACGCATAGACTCCTAGCCAAACTTGTTTTCAAAACCTTTCATGAAATCGATTAAATCTCTGACTGCATCAATACCAGTTGCATTATATATTGACGCCCTCATACCTCCAACACTTCTATGACCTTTAAGATTGGCTAAACCCTCGCTTAATGATTTTGCTAGAAACAACTCATTCAAACTATTATCTTTAAGTAAAAAAGGAATATTCATCCTTGATCGACATTTTTTATCTACTGGATTTGAATAGAACTCAGAGTTATCAACAAAATCATAGAGAAGTTTTGATTTTTCTTTATTAATTTTTTCTATTACCTTAAGTCCCCCACAATCAAGTAAATACTCAAAAACAAGCCCTGCTACATACCATGAAAATACTGGTGGGGTATTATACATGGATTGTGACTCGATATAATTATGATAATTAAGTAGAGCTGGTATTTTTGGCATATCATTGATCAAATCTTTTCTGACTATAACAATCGTTAATCCAGCTGGACCTATATTTTTTTGTGCGCCTGCATACACTAAGCCAAATTTAGATATTTCTAGCGGCCTTGATAATATAGTGCTTGAAATATCTGATACTAGAGGAATATTGCCAGTCTCGGGAACAAAATTATATTCAACTCCAGCAATTGTCTCATTGGAAGTGATGTGTATATAATCTGCTACTTCACTTCTGCTCCAGGTATTCTCATCATTAATTGAGGTATAATTATTTGCGACCGAGTCACTTACAATGTTTACGTGTTTATATTTCTTGGCTTCTTTGACAGCTTTATTACCCCAAGAACCAGTGACAACATAATCAACGAGAGAATTTTTTTCTCCCAAGTTCATAGGAATCATTGAAAACTGAAGAGTCGCTCCTCCTTGCAAAAAAAGCACATGGTAGTCATCTGGCACATTCAATAAACTTCTGAGGTTATTTTCTGCTTTTGAGGCGCATTCTATAAAATCCTTGCTGCGATGACTAATCTCAGTGATCGACATACCAGTACCATTCCAATTAGGAAAATCATTTCTAACTCTTTCAATAACTTTTTTTGGAAGAGCACCAGGTCCTGCAGAAAAATTATGCACAAGTTGTGATTTTGCACCCATCTTTTAGAATCCTTTCTTGGAGAATAATTATTATTCCTCTTCGATAGCAATAATTTTAGCCAATCCTACCAGCTTTTGATCTTCAGTTAGCTTGATAAGTGTTACTCCTTGGGTATTTCTTCCAACTATTGAGATACCATCCACAGGTGTTCTTATGAGTATACCATTAGAGCTAATCAACATAATTTCATCTTCAACTCCGACTTGAAGAGCACCTATGGTTAGTCCATTCCTTTCTGATGTTTTGATTGCTATAACCCCTTGACCACCTCTTTTTTGAACTGAGAATTCATCAATAGAAGTTCTTTTGCCATATCCATTCTCTGTGGCAGTTAAAAGCAAGTCATCGTTTACAATTGATAAAGCAATTACTTGATAATCACCTTTGATTCTAATTCCACGAACTCCATGCGCGGTTCTTCCCATCGGCCTCACATCTTTCTCATTAAATTTTATCGCTTTACCGTTACTCGCAACTAGAAGAACTTCATTATCTCCTTTTGTAATTGCTGCATCTATAAGATAGTCATCTTTTAAACCAATTGCGATAATACCTGATGATCTCGGTTTAGAGAACATTGACAAAGGTGTCTTTTTGACTGTCCCATTACTCGTTGCCATAAATACAAAAGAATTATCATCGAACTCTCTGATTGGAAGAACGGTACTTATTCTCTCACCATCATCCAAAGGAAGAAGATTAACCATCGGTTTACCTTTTGACCCTCTGCTCGCGATTGGCACTCGGTATACTTTAAGCCAATATAATTTACCTTTACTTGAGAAACACAACAATGTGTCGTGCGTATTTGCAACCCAAATTTTATCAATAAAATCCTCTTCTTTCATTTTAGTTGAAGATTTACCTCGACCACCTCTTTTCTGAGCTTGATAAGTATCGGACGATTGAGCCTTGATGTAACCGCCATGAGATAATGTGACAATAACTTCTTCATCTGGTATCAAATCTTCATCAACAAGATCAGTATAATCTTGATTAATCTCAGTTAGTCTATCGTCACCGTATTCTTTTATTACATCTCTTAATTCGTTTCGAATAACATCTAATAAGACGTCAGTATCAGAGAGAATTTGAGTTAAATCCTTGATAAGTTCGAGGACTTTTTTGTATTCCTCAATAATTTTATCCTGCTCCAATCCAGTCAGTCTGTGAAGCCTGAGATCCAAGATAGCTTGAGCTTGAACAGGTGAAAATTTATAACCACTTTTTGTCATTCCAAACTGTCCGATAAAATTTTCAGGAGAAGTTATCGTTGAACCTGCTTTTTTAAGCATTTTTGATACGGCCCCAGGCTTCCAAACGACTTTCATTAGGCTTTCTCTAGCTTGAGCTGGTGTCGGCGAGGATTTAATTAGCTTAATTACTGCATCAATATTAGATAAGGCTACTGCCTGACCCTCTAGAATATGAGCCCTATCTCTCGCCTTATTTAAATCATAAATTGTTCGTCTGGTTACAACCTCTCTTCTGTGAGCTATGAATGCTTCAATTACTTGCTTAAGATTTAAAAGTTTTGGCTGACCTTCATGCAGAGCCACCATATTTATTCCAAATACGGTCTGAAGTGCAGTTTGCTTATATAGATTATTAAGAACAATATCTGAGACTTCGCCTTGACGAAGCTCAATCACAATTCTCATACCGTCTTTATCAGACTCATCTCTTAATTCACTAATACCCTCTATCTTCTTATCTCTGACTAGTTCGGCGATTTTTTCGATTAATCGGGCTTTATTAACTTGATAAGGAAGCTCTGTAACTATAATGGCTTCTCTATTGCGTTTCCCTATTGACTCAATTTGAACTTTTCCCCGGATATGGACACGCCCTCTCCCTGAACAATAAGCCTCATAGATACCTTGAGTCCCATTGATAATACCTGCAGTTGGAAAATCTGGACCAGGTATATGCTCCATAAGATCTTTGATTTCAATTGAAGGATTATCGATAACAGCAAGACTTGCATTAATTACTTCAGTTAGATTATGCGGAGGAATGTTTGTCGCCATTCCAACAGCTATTCCTGATGAACCGTTGATAAGCAAGTTTGGAAATTTGGTAGGCATCACAGATGGTTCTGACTCTGAACCGTCATAATTTTCTAAAAAATCTACAGTTTCCTTGTCAAGATCTGCTAGTATTTCATGGGCTATTTTAGCCATCCTAACTTCTGTATAACGCATTGCTGCCGGTGAATCACCATCGATTGATCCAAAATTTCCTTGACCATCAACAAGCATATATCTCATAGAAAATGGTTGTGCCATTCGAACAATGGTGTCATATACAGCAGTATCTCCGTGAGGGTGATATTTACCAATTACATCACCAACTACACGTGCAGATTTCTTGTATGCTTTATTATAGTCGTTACCAAGAACTTTCATGGCGTACAAAACTCTTCGATGAACTGGTTTTAACCCATCTCTGACATCGGGTAATGCACGGCCAACTATTACACTCATTGCATAATCCAAATAGGATTGTTGCATTTCCTCTTCTAGGCTTACCGATAAGATTTCTTTGGCTGTATTTGACATATTTAGATAAAAGATTCCTTTAGCTGAAACTATCTATTTTGGCAATTATATAGTTCATATTTTTTATAAAAAAATAGCTAAATTTTTAATAACCTTCATCAATATATAGTACCATAACCGTAGTGATTGAGCACAAATTAAAATGAATTTTTAAAAAGTTATAATATTTAATTTATTATAATTAAATCATTTACTTAAATTATATAATTAAAGTTTTTTATAGAATATGAATAAAAAAAATATTGATAAAGATGAGATTAAGAAATTCAATCGTATTGCATCAAGATGGTGGGACGTAAATGGGGATTTTGGGCCATTACATAAAATTAATCCATTAAGACTGGATTTTGTCTCTAAAAATATAAAATTAGAAAACAAACAAGTCCTTGATATTGGTTGTGGAGGTGGAATCTTATCAGAATCTATGGATGATATCGGAGCTTTTGTCACCGGTATTGACATGGCATCAGATGTAATAGATGTAGCAAAACTTCATCAAAAAGAATCAGGAACAAATGTTAATTATCAAAATATAAGCACCGAAGAATTAGCATCAACTAAACAAAGTTTCTATGATGTTATCACTTGCATGGAAATGTTAGAGCATGTTCCAAGCCCAAATGACATAATTTCATCTTGCTCATCATTGTTAAAAGCCAATGGTTATGTGTTTTTTTCAACCATCAACAGAAATTTTAAATCATTTCTCTTTGCTATTATTGGGGCAGAACATATACTCAAGCTTCTTCCTGTGGGAACCCACCAATACTCGAAATTTATTAAACCTTCAGAAATAGAAGAAATTGCTAGAAAATCAAATCTTGAGTTAGTTGATACTATTGGCATTAATTACAATCCGCTTACAAAAAAATACTATTGCAACTCAGATGTAGACGTTAATTATATTATGTGCTTCAAAAAAATATCCGCATGAACAAAACCGAATTTAATGCTGTTTTATTTGATCTCGATGGAACTCTTATTGATACGGCGAGCGATATGATTTTTGCATTAAAAGAGGTAATCAATGAAAATAATAATAACATTAGATTAACCAATGAAGAAATGAGAAATTGTGTCTCAGATGGTTCTCTTGGTCTTATAAAGCTCGCTTTTCCATCAATCTCTAACGATACCATCAAGATACTTCAAAATGAATTCCTAGATATTTATGAAAATAATTTATGCAAGAAAACAGTAATTTTTGAACCATTAGATGAACTTCTAAATTATCTTGAAATCTATAATATTAAATGGGGTATAGTTACGAATAAGCCATGCCGAATGACTTTAAAATTACTGCATAAACTTAATTTAGATTGTCCCTACGTAATTTCTGGAGATACTCTAGGTGCGAAAAAGCCTAATCCGAAGCCATTATATATCGCATGCGAATTAATGAATATAAAAAGTGAAGATGCCATATATGTTGGTGATGCTTGCAGGGACATAAAAGCAGGTAATGATGCAAACATGACAACTATAACTGCTAATTACGGGTATATTAAGCATGAAGATGATACGAATTCATGGGGAGCAGATTTCAATGCAACCTCTCCGTCACATCTAAGTAATTTAGTAAAAAATCTCTTAGGAGAATTTTAATAGAAATGACAACAACAGGAATTATTCTATTTGCCTTAGGATTCACATTGGGTGGTCTAATACTTTGGATCTTATCTAAAAATAAACTCATCAAATATAAAGAAGAGAATAGACATCTCTCTCTTAAGATCAAACATCAAGATGACCTAAGAAAAGAAAGAGAAGAAATAATTAAAAATGCCTCATCTCCACTTACTCAGGCATTTCAAGAAATCTCTAATAAATCATTACAATCAAACAGTGAAAATTTTTTGAGACTTGCTGAAGAGAATCTTAATAAACACCAACAGATATCAAAAAGTGAATTAAAAAAACGTGAAAAAGCCATCGAAGGTTTAATTAACCCTATAGAAAAAGAGTTAAATAAAATACACGAGCAAAATTCTAAACTTGAAAAAACAAGAAGTGAAGCATACGGAGGCATAAAAGCTCAATTGCAAGAAATGCAAAAAACAAATAAATCACTTTTTGACGAAACAAATAATCTTGTGAACGCATTAAAAAGACCAGAAGTTCGTGGCAGATGGGGCGAAATTACACTTAAGAGATTAGTTGAACTTGCGGGCATGGTTGAACATTGTGACTTTGTAGAGCAGGTACATTCAAAATCAGATGATTCCATTATAAGACCTGACATGATAATCAGAATGCCAGACAAAAGAGATCTAGTTGTTGATGTTAAGACGCCCTTAGATGCATATTTAAAAGCAATAGAAACACCAGATAAAGATAAACAAAAAATTTTACTACAAAAACATTCAAGTAATGTAAAAGACCACATCAAAAAATTATCCGCTAAAAATTACTGGGATCAATTTGAAAATAGCCCTGAATTTGTGATTTTATTTATACCAGGTGATCAATTTCTCAGTTCTGCTTTAAATGAAGACACAGAATTAATCGAATTTGCTTTATCGAGGCAAATTATATTGGCAACACCAACAAGCTTTATTGCCCTTTTAAAAGCAATTAATTATGGTTGGAGACAGTTAGTTTTAACTGACAATGCTGACACAATCAGAAGGTTAGCTGAAAATCTTCACTCTCGTTTATCTGCATTTAGTGGCCATATGGATAAACTTGGATATCAATTATCGAATAGTATAGAAAACTTCAACAAAGCAGTTGGATCACTTGAAAGAAATGTGCTACCTGGGGCACGGAAATTCAAGGATCTTGGTGCAAATCCAACAAAAGAACTAAAAGAGTTAAATCAAATTGAGACAATAGTAAGGAAACCAAGCAAAGAATAAAATATGATCAATACTCAATTCAATATCCAAAAAAACAAAGACATCAATCTAAGCAATAAAACGATTTTTATAACAGGCGCTACAGATGGAATAGGTAAAGCGCTATCTTTAAAAACAGCAAATTTAGGTGCCAAAATAATACTCAGCGGTAGAAGCAAGAAAAAACTTGAGAGCACTCATGATGAAATTCGGTCTAATAAAGATTGCATAGCACCGTCAATTGCTCTCCTAGATCTTGAGACAGCTGATGTTGAATCCTATTTCAACCTATCAGAAACGATTTTAAAAAATTTCGATAAGATTGATGGTCTAGTTCATTGTGCAGGTATCTTGGGTGATAGAACGCCAATAGAGCAATATAAACCCGAAGTCTGGCAAAGAGTTATGCATGTTAATTTGACAGCGCCATTTGTTCTTACTCAAGCATTATTCCCTGCCCTAAGACTCTCAAATAATCCATCCATAATATTCACATCAAGTGATTATGCTAAAAATGGAAAGGCATTTTGGGGTGCTTACAGTGTCTCGAAGTTTGGGACAGAATCCCTAAGTCAAATTCTTGCCAACGAGAATGATCATAATTCAATGAGAGTTAATTGCATTAATCCAGGGCCAGTGAATACAAAAATGCGTTTAGCTGCATTTCCAGCAGAAAACAAAGAAAAAATAAAGTCCCCTGAGGATAAAGATATACTTGCGCCTTACGTCTATTTACTCAGTGACGCTAGCATCAATGTCTCAGGTAAAAGTATTAACGCTCAATAGATGACAGATTTTTTACCGAATCATATAAAGTCTTTACACCTGAATTATTGATACAAACATAAGAGCCAGGCTTAATTGTACGTAAAAGATTGATTGGTCCGAAGCTTATTCGCTTCAGTTTGCTTACTTTATATCCAATTTTTTCCCATAGACGCTTTACTTCATGATTTCTTCCTTCATTGAGAGATACCTCATACCAAGAATTTAGTTTTTTTGATGACATGAATTTAACATCAGAAAAAGATGCCAATCCATCACTTAACATAACCCCTGTCTTTAAAAGGTCGATTTCACTTTTAGACGCCTTACCTGAAATTCTAGTCAAGTACTTTCTTATAATTCCTGAAGAAGGATGCATTAATTTATTTGCCAAATCGCCATCTGTTGTAAAAAGCAATAGACCTGTTGTTGTTAAATCCAACCTTCCAATTGATATCCATCTTTGTTTGTCGAGTCTTGGTAGAGATTCAAACACGGTTTTTCTATTTTTTGGATCTTTTCTAGTTGTGATTTCATCATTTCTTTTGTTATAAATTAGATGCTTATGGGCTATTTTGACATTATCACATAAGATGATCTGATTATCTTTTTTTATAATTTCTTGGCCACTGACTTTTACCCCTAATTTAGCTAATCGACCGTTAACCGTTATCCTCTCATTACGAATCCAGTGCTCAATTTTTCTTCGTGACGCAATACCCATTGATGCAAGGTATTTTTGTAATCTCATCTTGATTTAATTGAATCCCAGCTTATTTTGGATCTAGGCTATTTGCATCTTCTTTTTGCTCACTAGAAGATGGGATATTTTCATTGGCTTCATCATGGATTAATTCTTCGAATTTAACCTCAGATATTTTTAAGGCACTCTCCATATCTTTGGAGGTTGATTCTTCTATATGACTTGAAAGTGTGCTTGAATTATCATCTAGTATCGGATTTACCTTAGGTTTTTCAACTTTTTCACTCACCTTTATATCATGAATGTCTAATTTTTCTTTTATGTCATCCCAGTCAGATAAATCTGATAATGGTGGGAGCTCATTAATGCTTTTTAGTCCAAAATAATCCAAAAAAGATTTTGTTGTACCAAACATTTCAGGTCTGCCAGGGACATCTCTTTGGCCTGCAATATATATCCACTGCCTTTCCATTAGTGATTTAATGATGTTACTACTCACTGAAACACCTCTTACCATTTCTATTTCACCCCTTGTAATAGGTTGTTTGTAGGCGATTAGTGCTAGTGTTTCGAATAAAGCTCGAGAATATCTTGGCGACCGCCATTCCCATAACTTATCTAATTTTTTCGATGTTTCGGTTTTTATTTGAACTCGATATCCTGATGCAACTTCTATTAATTCAATATTTCTTGATAGATATTCTTGTTGTAATTTTTTGATGCATATCTTTATTGTCGATCGGTCGGGTTTATCAGTATCTTCAAATAAATCTAAAATTTTATCCAATTTTAATGGTTTATCCGAGGCAAGTAATGCTGACTCGATAAAATACATAATGTCAGTCTGATTCATCTTGTATCCCTCATTAAAATAATTTACGTTTCTTTCTCTAGCTTACTTTCGGATTCATTTTGAACTGATGATGAAACTCTGATATGTAAAGGCGCGAATTCCTGATTTTGGACAACATCAATCATTGCGTCTTTCAATAGCTCTAGAATCGCCAAAAATGTTACTGCAACTCCAATTCTACCCTCATCAAGATCAAAAAGTTCAGAAAAATCTGTAAAATTTTCCGTGCCAATTTTTTTTATAATTTGGGACATTCTTTGTCTTACAGAGAGTGTTTCTCGCTCAAAATGTAGTTCAGAATTCAGTTCAGCCCTCTTAAGAACATCATGAAATGCTATTAATACCTCTTTTAATGTCACATCGGGTAATCTTATTACCATCTCTTTATTTGGTGCATCTGCATTGGCAATATTAATATCTCTTTCTAATCTTGGTATTTCATCAAGATCTTCAGCTGCTTTCTTGAATCTCTCATACTCCTGCAGTCTTCTCACAAGCTCAGCTCTAGGATCCTCTTCCTCTTCTTCCAATTCTGGTCTAGGTAACAGCATCCTTGATTTAATTTCAGCTAACATTGCTGCCATTAATAGATACTCACCAGCTAGTTCTAATTTAATCTCTTCCATTAGATTGATATAATCAATGTATTGCTTTGTTATATCTGTAATAGGTATATCAAGAATATCAAGATTTTGCCGCCTAATGAGATAGAGTAGAAGATCCAATGGCCCTTCAAAGGCCTCTAAAAAAACTTTTAAGGCAAAAGGAGGTATGTATAGATCTTGAGGCAGCTCTGTGACTGGTTCGCCTTCGACAATTGCAAAAGGCATTTCATATTGTTTATTTATTTCGCTTTCGGCCTGAATATCAGAGGTCATATACAAGTATTCTTAATAAGTCTGTAATATTGGTTTATAATCAACAAAATTAAATTAAAACCGTCAACTAGATAATACATCAAGATAAAACATTTAAATAGAACAGCAGAAATTTTTTAAAAAACAACTCATAGCAAACTACATAAAAAATAATGGCCTTATTAATCGAATACATTCCAATATTAATATTTTTAGCAGCATACTTTTCGGGAGGGATATTTTTTGCAACGAAAGCATTAATGATTGCGATGCCAATTGGATTTATAACGCAATGGTTTCTGACAAAAGAAATTAACAAAATATATTTGGGCTCAACTGTTTTGGTTGTTGTTCTGGGTGGAGCCACATTGCTTTTTAAGAACCCAGTCTTTCTCTATTGGAAACCTACTGTTCTGAATTGGTTGATAGCTCTGATATTCTTAGCAAGTCATTTTATTGGAAATAAAACCATTATAGAAAGGATGCTATCTAAATCATTGTCTTTAAGCTCAGGTAATTGGATAAAATTAAGTTATGGCTGGGTGCTCTTCTTCATAATAAGTGGCTCAGCTAATATATTTGTTGCGTATAATTTTTCTGAAGAATTTTGGGTCAAATTTAAGTTATTTGGTTTGTTTGGATTGACTTTAATTTTTATAATACTGCAAACAATCTGGATAAGTTCTGTAGCAAAAAAAATATAAAAAAGGAAAAAGAATGTGGTATGCAATTAATTGTAAAGATAAAGAAAATAGTCTTCAACTAAGAATGAAAACCAGAGAGTCTCACCTAGAAAGACTGAATGAACTTTCTCTGGAAGGACGTATCCTTGTCGCTGGGCCAAATCCTAAGATAGATAATGAAAATCCTGGTGATCATGGATTTTCAGGAAGTTTAATTATTGCTGAATTTGACTCTTTGAATGAAGCTCAAGAATGGGCGGATAATGATCCTTATAATATTGCCGGCGTCTTTGAATCAATCGAAGTAAAGCCTTTCAAAAGAGTTCTTCCTTGAGTATTCAGCAAAGTATTAATGCATCACTCAAAGAGAGCTTTAATCCAACCGAGCTCATAATTAAAAATCAAAGTCATTTACATAAAAATCATGATGAATATAGAGAAAACAGTCATTTTAGTGTAACTATTGTGTCAAAATGTTTCGAGGGTATATCAAGAATAAATAGACATAAAATGGTGTATAATTCGCTTCGTGCACTTTTAAAAAAAAACATCCATGCTCTTAAAATTAAAGCAATGACACCTCAAGAATACAGCTAACTAAAATAAAAAAAGGAAATAGCAATGCAGTCCTTAGAAAATTTATATAAAAATAATAAATTAAAAACAATACTGATCTTATCTTCATTTTTATTTTTTACTTCACTAAAAAGTGAAACCATCAAAACGGTAAATGATGTCAATATTGACAGTATGATATTAGATATTTATATACAAAATAGGACACAACAACAACCTTCCCAAATTACTGCTGATCAGAGGCTTTTATTCTTAGAAGAGCTCACAGATGTCTATCTATTATCAACTCAAGATGACGCAATCGAACTGAATAAAGACCCAAGCATAAAAGCACAAATTGAGTTACAAAACAGAATGTTAATTGCTCAAGCTTCAGCAAATAAATTTTTTTCAAGTATTAATATATCAGAGGAAGATATTCTAAATAATTATAATAATATGATCCAAAATAATCCTCAAAATGAATATAAGGCAAGTCATATACTTGTTGAATCCCAAAGTGAAGCTATCTCAATAATAGAGAAATTAAATAGTGGAGAGCAATTCAGTGAGCTCGCAAAAGAATATTCGATTGGTCCATCAGCATCAAATGGTGGGTCATTAGGTAATTTCTTTAGCCCAAATCAAATGGTCAAACCTTTTTCTGATGCAGTGCAATTACTCGCAAATAATGAATACTCAAAAACACCTGTTCAAACTGAGTTTGGGTGGCACGTTATATTGCGTGAAGATTCAAGGGAAACAACTCCGCCAACTCTAGAGAGTGTAAAGCCGGAAATAGAGCAACAAATTAGACAAACTAAATTCCAAGAATATATAAATTTACTTAGAGATGAGATGTAACTAAAAATAGTTAAATTAATTAGGTATAAAACTATTTAATCTCGCATGAAAAATATCCTCATTAGAGTCATTTATTATCTTATTTTGCAAAAGGCGTATTTTTCCCTCTTTATTGATTTCAATTAGACCCAATCTTTCAAGCTCATGCATCACAGATTTTGGTGTAACATTTATCCTTGACTGTCCGACAAGCTTGCAAAATGATGCGTTACCATCATCGTATGATAATAATTTTGGCAAAGAATCGTGATCATGAAAATTTTCATTGAAAATCCATAAATCTATTACTCTTTGGAGAGGTAAAACCACCTTTTCTTCCATGCTTTTTTCTTCTAGAAGCAATTTTTTAATTCTACTTACCTCTCGTCTGGATACACCTGTTGCAATCGAAATTCTTGAATTATTTGCTAGCCTTTTCCTCTTTCCAAATCTTTTTGCTGCAATTGAAATATATACTTCTTTAGAAATTACACTAAAAGCCTTGTAGTTCACACCAAAAATCAAAAGAAGGTCTATAATTGGCTTAATTACTTGTTTAATTAATTTAGCTGATCTTTTTTGCATGCTAACTTCTATTTATTTTTATTGTATTTTTCAAAAAATTCAGGTTCATTTAATACCTTGATTTTTAGCTCTAATGCTTTTTTAAGTTTAGAACCAGGATTTTCTCCACAAACAAGAAGATCTGTATTCTTTGAAATAGATGAAGTAACTTTACCACCGATGTTTTTTATCAAGTCTTTCAACTGAGACCTATTCATTGATGACAGTGAGCCAGTTATTACTAAAACCATATTTTTTAGAGGTTTGTCTTCAATATCTAGTAAAATTTCGTTTTCGTTCCAAGTAACACCATATTGAATTAAGTTGTTTATAGTTTTTTTATTTTTTTCTTGAGTGAAAAAATTATGAATATTTTTTGCGACTATCGGTCCAACCTCAGGAATCTCAAGTAACTCCTCCTCAGTTGAATTCATGATCTGATTTAAATTTTTACAATACACTTCAAGAGTTTCTGCAGTTGTCTGTCCCACCTCTCTTATTCCCATACTAAATATAAATCTCGATAATGTAGTTTCTTTACTTCTCGAAATTGCATCAATTATATTTTGAGCAGATTTTGATCCAAGTCTGTCGAGTTTAGACAGTTCATCTTTTGATAGAGTAAAAATATCATCAGGGGATGAAATTCTCTTTATATCAACAAGCTGTTCGATTAGTTTTGATCCAAAGCCTTCTATATCCATTGCGTTTCTTGAAACAAAATGCTTCAGGTATTCAACTCTTTGTGAGCGACATCTATATCCGCCCATACACCTATATACAGCCTCATTATCATTTTTTATTATTTTTGAATTACAAATTGGACAAACTTTTGGCATTGATATTGTTTTGGCATTTAATGGTCTCTTGGTGATTATTGTATTTACTATCTCAGGTATCACATCTCCAGCTCTTCTAACATTAACTGTATCTCCAATGCGAATATCTTTTCTATTGAGCTCATCCATATTATGAAGCGTTACATTGCTTATAGTGGCTCCTCCAATAAATACAGGAGATATCCTAGCAACTGGTGTTACAGCACCTGTTCTTCCCACTTGGAAGTGAATACTTTCAATAATGGATGGTTTTTCTTGGGCTGGAAATTTATGAGCTATTGCCCATCTTGGGGCTCTCGAAACAAATCCTAGTTTATTTTGATCATTTAAGCTGTTTACCTTATAAACAATTCCATCAATGTCATAGTCCAAAGAATCTCTCTTTTTTAATACTTCATTGTAGTAAGACAAGCACTCATCGATACCATTTGCCAATTTCTTTTGATTGCATATATTCAAACCCCAATCACTCAGACACTCCATAGCTTCAAAATGGTAGATTGGGAGCCTATTTCCTTCGACTTTTCCAATACCAAAAAAATATATATCTAATGGTCTTTTTTTTGTAACATTCGGGTCAATCTGTCTGAGACTTCCTGATGCCGCATTACGAGGATTAATGAATGTTTTCTCTTCATTTTTTTTTGCGTGAATATTGTAGTTTTGAAATCCAGAAATTGGCATATATACCTCGCCTCTGACTTCCAAAATTTCCGGATGATTATCTCCCATCAATTTTAGAGGTAATGATTTTATTGTTCTTATATTATGAGTTATATCTTCACCATTTTTTCCATCTCCCCTAGTTGCAGCTTTTTTTAGATATCCATTTTCATATATAACAGATACAGCTGCACCATCGAATTTAAGTTCACAGGAATAAGCTATATTTTTTTCTATTGGTATGTTTAGTTTTTCATGAACACGGCGATCAAAATGTCTGAGCTCCTTTTCATCAAAAGCATTATCAAGAGATAACATTGGTATTTTATGTTCAATAGTATCAAATAATGAGTTACTCGCCGCTCCTACAATTTGCGTCGGTGATGAGTTATTTTTGAATGAGGGATATTTTTCTTCAAAAGCCCTAAGCTCTGTCATTAATTTATCATATTCGTGATCAGTAATTTCTGGCGAATCCATAATGTAATAAAGATGATTATGATTATGGATTTGATTTCTGAGATTATTTATCTTTCTTTTGATACTCACATTGGCCATATTAAATATGATTGCTCTTTTGGTTTTTTAGTGAGTACTCAATCACTTCCTCTCGAATATATCTTTCTCTTTGAATACTCAAACTACTCCCAGTATCATCAAGGAGCTCCCCTTTGAGTGATGATTTTATTCTTTTTAAGACGGACATCATTTCATCGAATGCATTTATCTCATTGGTTTTTAACGGCAGTGACATAAAAAAACTTATACCTTTAACTTTCAAATTTTCTAATTGGTTCATATCAAAAATACCTGGTTCATGAAGATTTGCAGCTGAAAATACTCTTATTTTGTTAGGTCCATAATAATAATTAAAGATTCCTGGCTCTTCATGAATCATTCCATTTTCCTTGAGTGTACCTACTATTTTCTCACCTGAGTATTCAGAATGATCTATAGCGACCATACGGATAGTTACAATGTATTCAGATTCTAGGACAATTGTATTTTTTTCTTGCTGGATCTCAATGTTGGTATTTTCTTTGTTTGATAAATCCTGCTTGTCAATTATCTCATCAGATACATAGATATTATGATCTTGAGCAAATGTCGGCTCTATTTTATTGTTATCTTTATTAGAGCTCTGAAATAATGATTTTAGATAAGATTCATACAGCATTATTCCAGCGATAAGAATTGCTCCTGAAATTAATAGTATCCATCTTATATCTTCCATAAATTGATTCTCGTTTATCTACAATTTAATTGGCAGTCATTTTAACAGCTTCATCAATATCTACTGACACTAATCTAGAGACTCCTGGTTCCTGCATAGTTACACCAGATAGCTGTTTTGCCATCTCCATAGTAATTTTATTGTGAGTAATAAAAATAAATTGAACTTTTTTAGACATGTCATCAACAATCTCACAAAACCGATTAACATTAGTATCATCAAGTGGTGCATCTACTTCATCCAGCATGCAGAATGGAGATGGATTAAGCTCAAAAATAGCAAATACTAAAGCCACAGCTGTTAGGGCTTTTTCGCCACCTGACAGTAAATTAATACTACTATTCCTCTTACCTGGAGGACGAGCCATAACTGTGACACCAGCAGTTAATAGATCATTACCAATCAACTCCATATAAGCCTGACCTCCTCCAAAAAGTTTTGGAAATAATTTCTCGAAACCCGAATTAACTTTATTGAAGGTCTCTCTAAATCGAGATCTAGTTTCACTATCAATTTTACGAATCGCACCCTCAAGAGTTGAAAGTGCACTATTTAGGTCATCTAATTGAGAGTCAAGATATTCCTTTCTTTCAGTATTTACATCTAGTTCATCTATCGCTGCAAGATTTATTGGCCCTAAACGATTTATTCTGGAAGTTATATTTTCCAGTTTCTCTGTTAATGACAATAATGTGTTGTCTTCAGATAATTCCTCAATAAGGTCTTTGTATTTATACTCAGTTTGACTTAATTGCTCCATGACTTCTTCCTCTCTGACTTCAATTCCATTGAGCGATTCTTTTGTTTCACTGAGCGAAGATCTTGACTCATTTACTTTTCTTTCAATTTCAAGACGGTTTTGATCGAATTGATTTATTTTTCCCTCGACGTTTTCCAATAATGTTCTAGCATGATTAAGATCTTTTTCAACTGATACTTTTACTTGAAGATGCTCTTCCAATAATTTTTTATTGTCAATGAGCGGTTGTTTATTTAAATCGATCTGTTCAAGAATCTCTTTCTTTCTGGATTGGAATAGTGTTTTTTGAGAAAGCATTCTATCTAAATTTTGAGAGGCAGATTGTTTCGATGTAATTTTGCTTTCATACTTAATCTGCATTTCTTGGTTATTACTTCGATCTTCTTCATACTGATTTCTAACTCTAGATAACTCATTATCAAGGTTGTCTTTTTGGATTTTTAGTTGATCTATTGTGCTTTTGACTTCGCCTAATTTTTCTTCGAATTCCATAATCAAAACTTCCGATTTAGAAATATATTTTTCTATTTCAATGGTTTTAGAATTGATGACTTCAAGATTTTCGGCACCTTGTTCTTTATTTTTGTTAATCTGATTAAACTGAAGATCAAGATTATTTTTATTGTTTTTAATTTCAGCATTCTCATTTAAAAGCTTAGGTAAATCTTTTTGCAATTCATCTTTTTTATGCTCATTCTCTTTTAGTTCATTTTTTATTTTGAATAGTTGTTTTTCATTATTCTTGTAGGATGAACTTAATTCTTTTAATTTAGAAGAAAGGTTTTTTATTTTATTTTCTCTTGAGATGGCATTATCTTTGGATGTATCAATATCTTTAAATATTCTTACCCACTCTTTACTGACCCAAATTCCACTATTCGTAATAACAGATTCTCCCATTTCTAGGTCCTCGGATAACGAAATTGCTTGATCAATTGAATCAGCTATAAAAATATTTTCCAGCACTGAATAAATTGCATTTGGAGCATTCTTTATTTTTGATGCAAGTGTATTTTTCTTGATTTTTTCTTTATTAACACTTATATCATTTATGAATGTAATTTTTCCTGACGATAATTTCGAGCTGGCTTCAATTGCTCTCTGGATGCTATCAATTCTCAGTCCAGCTAAGTTTTCACCAAGAACCGTCTCAACGGCGAATTGCCACTCTTTTGATACCTCGATATCCTGTATGACTCGTTTATTCTTTTTGAATCCGTATTTCTTTATCCATCCCTTCAAGTCGTTATTTTTATCGGCTAGTGTAGTTTCTTGAAGTGCCATTAATTTGATTTGATCGTCTTCGATTTTTCTTAGTTCTATTTGTTGTTGATCTAATTTGTCAGCTAAAAGAGTTTCTTGATTTCTTAATTCTTCAATGCGATGACTCTTGCTATCAATTGATTCTTGCAGGACGCTAATTTGAGAGTCACTCTTAATTAATTTTTCATTAGTCTGATTGATATCTCGCTCTATGACATCTAGATCTATGGAGCAAAGCTCACTATCAATTTGTTGCTCGTTTTCTTTTAACTGAAAAAGCTCAATTTTAAGATTATCCAAACGATTTTGCTCAATCGACTTATCTCTTGAAAACTCATTATTGATTAAATTTTCATTATCCCATTTTTGTTGCCATTTTTTTATTGCTTCTTCTGCATCACTCAAGGATTTTTTCGACAATTCTTCTGCTTCTCTCGCGCGCTCAATATTTGGTGAAAGAAGCTCTAAATGTGACTCTAAACTTGTTATTTGTTCTTTATCTTGAGAGATAAGATCTTCAATTTCTTTTTCATTTTCGTTCGCATTTTCTAGGTCTCTTTTTTGCCTTTCTTTTATTTCATTGGAGTATTCAATCGATTGTTCAAGTCTGCTGATTTCGGAGCCAACTTTATAATAATTTGCTTGCACAGCGTTGAAATTATCATTTTTTTCAGATTGGTCCGTTCGCAAACTTTCTATTTCAGCTTCAATTTTCCTTTGTTCGGCAATATTGGATTCTAAAATTAACTTTTTATCTGAGAATAATTTTTTTAGACTTTGAGCCTCATCATTAAGATCACGTATTCTTATAGCTAAAATACTGGCTGATATTTGCCTTTCTTGATAACGCATTTGTTTATATCTTTCTGCTGTTTTGGCTTGCCGTTTTAGATGATTAATTTGTTTTTCTACTTCATCAATAACATCCAACAGTCTATCTAGATTCTCTTTTGTTCTTCCAATTCTATTTGATGTCTCTTTTCTTCGTTCTTTATATTTAGATATTCCAGCTGCCTCTTCAATAAAAATTCTCATATCTTCTGGCTTGGCCTCAATCACTCTTGAAATCATACCTTGCTCAATTATTGAATAACTTCTTGGTCCAAGACCTGTTCCTAAAAAGATTCCTGTTATATCTTTTCTTCTACATCTAACACCATTTAAATAATAATTTGAAATACCATCTCTAGAGACGACTCTTCGAATTGAAATTTCATTGTATTTGGAATACTCACCTTTTATTGTAGATGAGGAATTATCGAAGAGGAGCTCTACTGTTGCTGCTCCAACAGGTTTTCTTGAACTTGAACCTTTGAATATAACATCAGTTATAGAGTCACCTCTCAACCTACTAGCAGAGCTTTCACCCATAACCCATCTTACAGCATCAATAACATTTGATTTTCCACAACCATTTGGACCGACAACACCAACTAAGTTTGAGGGGAATGTTATGATTGTAGGATCTACAAATGATTTAAAACCAGAGAGTTTGATCTTACTTAGCCTCATTTGTATAGCGTAATCCAAGCATTTTATTGATGTCTAATTGTAATGTATTTAGAAAAATAAAACGAATATTCATTGATGGAAATAAATATATTTATAAATCTTAACCATAATTAATAATATATTACTTCCAACTCATTGATAGATGCGTATAATGCATTCGTTTCTAAATATTAATTATCACTCAAAATTTATTCAAAGACAGAGTTATGGCGAAAAAGAAAGTCACAAAAAAAAGAATCAGTAAAAAAGTTGTTAAGAAAAAAATCGTAAACAAAAAACAACGAAAAGATCTTCTATCAAGTCCAATTAATGAGATAGGTCCATATAAGATTAAAAGAGGAGAAGCGTATATGAATGACTCTCAATTGAGTTATTTTAAGCAGCTTCTTACCAAGTGGAAAAGTGATTTAATTGATGAAGTAGATCGTACAGTTGTCCATATGAAAGATGAAGCATCAAATTTCCCCGATCCGAATGATCGTGCAACCCAAGAATCGGAATTCGGATTAGAATTAAGGACTCGTGATAGAGAGAGAAAGCTTCTCAAAAAAATAAGTTCTGCACTAGTAAGAATAGAGGAAGGTGATTATGGTTATTGCGATGAAACTGGTGAAGAAATAGGTCTAAAAAGATTGCAAGCCAGGCCAGTAGCAACGTTATCTCTTGAGGCCCAAGAGAGAAGAGAGAAAGCGGAACGTCAATTCAGGGATAGCGACGATAGATACAGATAAAATCAATAATCCTATTGATAAACAATGCAACAATCGAAACAAATATAAAGGAAGATTTGCCCCTACCCCTTCTGGTCCACTTCATTTTGGTTCATTAATAACAGCCATATCAGGTTACCTTGATGCCAGAAAAAATAATGGTGATTGGTATTTAAGAATAGATGATTCTGACAAATACAGAGTTAAAAAAAATGCCATATCATCAATAATTAAAACAATAGCAGCTCATGGGTTTGAATGGGATGGAGATATCCTATATCAATCAGATTCATCAGAAAAATATCTCGATATAAAATACAAGTTATTAAATAACAAAGCTATATATGGATGTATGTGCTCAAGAAATGACTTAAAACAAAATAAAATTGGACTAAATGGTCCAATATATGACTCCAAATGTCGAAACAAAAAAATTACAGGAGAAAAATCATATCGTATTGTCACTACTTCAAACATAATACATTTTGAAGATCAATTACAAGGCTCACAAAGATGTGATGTTAAAAAAGATATTGGAGATTTCATAGTATGGCGAAAAGATAAAATAATTTCATATCATTTGGCAACAGTGATTGATGATAACTCACTGGGTATTAATCATATCGTCAGAGGAAAAGATTTACTTAATTCAACATTCTGTCAAATATTTTTACAAAAAAATCTAGGTCTAACATCACCTCATTATTGCCACATTCCATTGGCACTGGATAATGAAAACAATAAAATAAGCAAAAGCATAGGAGCTGATGCATTAGATGATGGTAGCCCTAATAAAAATCTTGTCAAAGGATTAAAAATCTTAAAAATGACGCCAGATAAGGGATTAGAGTCAGAAAGCCTGAAAACCATTTGGTCCTGGGCAATGAATCATTGGGATATCGATCGTTTGGCTGGCTTAAAATTTTTGAAAATCTAATATTTTTTAATTAATAGATCAATCACTACTTACTTCTTTCATACTCAAACGAACTCTACCTTGACGATCTACTTCTAATACTTTTACTTTAACTTCATCGCCCTCTGAAAGCTTGTCGCTGACTTTTTCAACTCTCTCTTCTGAGATTTGAGAAATGTGCACTAACCCATCTTTCCCTGGTAAAATTGTCACGAATGCACCAAAATCCATTAATCTTGCGACCTTACCATCATAGATCTTTCCAACCTCAACTTCTGCTGTGATGAGTTCAATTCTTTTTACAGCCTCTCGACCTGATGCACCATCGACGGATGCTACTTTTACAGTTCCATCTTGATCAATATCAATGGAAGCTCCTGTTTCCTCTGTTATACCTCTAATTACCGCTCCACCTTTACCGATAACATCTCTTATCTTATCTGGATCAATTTTAAAAGACGTTATAGTTGGTGCCCATTCAGACATATCAGTTCTTGATGAATCAATAACTTTATTCATTTCACCGAGAATATGTAATCTCGCATCTTTTGCCTGTTTAAGTGCAATCTCCATTATCTCTTTTGTAATACCTTGGATCTTTATATCCATTTGAAGTGCTGTTATTCCATTTTCTGTTCCAGCGACCTTAAAATCCATATCACCAAGATGATCTTCATCACCTAAAATATCTGTTAAAACAGAATAATCATCATCCTCCTTAACTAATCCCATCGCTACTCCCGCAACTGGAGCTTTAATTGGTACACCAGCATCCATAAGAGAGAGGCTTGTCCCACATACAGATGCCATCGAGCTTGACCCATTTGATTCTGTAATCTCAGATACGACTCTTATCACATATGGAAATTCTTCTTGATTTGGCATTACAGCCTGAATACCTCTTTTTGCTAATTTGCCATGCCCTATCTCTCTTCTTTTTGGGGAACCTACAAATCCAGTTTCACCGACGCAATACGGAGGAAAGTTATAATGAAGCATGAATGAATCCTTATATTCTCCTTCAATTGCATCAATTAATTGTGCGTCACGATCAGTACCAAGAGTAGTAACAACAATAGCCTGAGTTTCACCTCTCGTGAACAATGCGGATCCATGCGTCCTCTCAAGCATTCCCACTTTAACATTTATGGGTCTTACAGTAGTTGTATCTCTTCCATCAATTCTTGGTTCACCTTTGACAACTCTTGTTCTAACTATTTTTTTTACCAGCGCAGAAAACGCACTCTTTAAGTCATCAATAGACCATTTTTCATCATATTTTTCAGAAATTTCAGTGACTGTCTTTTCTTTAAAAGAAGCAAGAGATTCGTATCGACTCATTTTGTCACTTATCTTGTAAGCGGCTGTAATTTCTTCACTGCATGTATCGTGAATTAATTTTTCTAATTCTTCGTCTTTTGTGACTGGAGACCATTCCCAATCTGGTTTTGCCGCCTCATCTGCTAGTTCATTTATAGCATTAATTGCAATTTGCATTTGCTCATGACCAAACATAACTGCATCAAGCATTATTTCTTCTGAAAGAATACTTGCTTCAGATTCCACCATCAATACAGCGTCTGATGTGCCTGCAACCACTAAATCCAAATCAGAATCTTCGAGGGCGCTCACCATGGGATTAAGTGTGAATTCATTACCAATAAATCCAACTCTTGCAGCACCAATTGGTCCAGCAAAAGGAAGACCTGAAAGTGTCAACGCCGCTGATGCTCCAATTAATGAAGGTATATCAGAATCAATTTCGGGATCAAGCGACATAACAGTTGCAATAACTTGAACATCATTGGTAAAACCCTTTGGAAAAAGTGGCCTTATTGGTCTATCTATCAATCTAGAAACAAGCGTTTCTTTTTCTGAAGGACGACCTTCCCTTTTGAAGAATCCGCCTGGTATTTTACCTGCTGCATATGTTTTTTCTTGATAATTAACTGTTAAAGGAAAAAAATCCCTGCCTTCGTCACCTTGTTTTTTGCCAACTGCTGTAACTAGAACTGAGGTCCCACCTATAGAGACAACTACAGCGCTATCTGCTTGTCTTGCGATTTCGCCTGTTTCGATTTTTACGCTGTGATTACCATACTTGAATTCTTTTACGATTGATTTCATTTTATTTGATTCACTTTTAGTGATTAGATTTTTTTAAAATATGTGATTAGATATAGTGAGGTTATGTTTTAGTGTTATCTTCTCAGTCCCAACTTCTTAATTAAACTGGCGTATCTATCCTGATCTTTTGTTTTAAGATAATCGAGTAATTTTCGTCTTTTGCTGACCATCCTCAGTAGCCCTTGTCTCGAATGATGATCTTTTTTGTGTGATGCAAAATGATCTGTCAATTCAGTGATACGTTGAGTTAATATTGCAACTTGAACTTCGGGTGATCCTGTATCTGCATCGCCTCTTGCATTTTCTTTTATGATTTTACTTTTACTTTCACTCGTTAGTGACATTACAAAAACACTCCAATGATATTTTACTTTTATTAAGACGCGCTATTCTAACGCTTAGAATGAATAAGTAACAGCTTTTATAACAATTAATTGGAAAAAAGTTTTGGTATTTTTATTTGTCATTCTATATTGATTAGAGATGAAAAATTCTTTTCGGAGCAATCACTGAATTGTCAACTTGGGTTGCTATACCCAATAGATTTTTATCTTGATCGAAAACTTTTATATGACCACTACCACTCAAGTTACAATGAAGGCGTTGACCATTCAAAAATTTCTTTGCTTGTGCATGACTCAATTCAATATTTTGGAAATTAAATAGAGCATGCTCAATTGGTATAAGGTGTTCATCAAGAGATTCATTGTACTCAATAAACTTAGATTTTAACTCATCGAACTCAATCATTCGGAATTGATCGAATTGACCTATGCGAACCCTTCTTAAGAATGAAGTATAAGCAAGCATACCAGCGCTTTTGGCAATATCTTCCACTAAAACTCTTATATAAGTTCCTTTTGAGCAATGAACTGTAAATCTAATTGAATCTTTTGCAATATTTGTTACGTCGATTGAATAAATTGTAATTTTTCTTGGAGAGCGATCAACCGTTCTCCCACTTCGAGCAATTTTGTAAAGGCGTTTACCTTTGTGCTTCAGAGCTGAATACATCGGTGGTATTTGATTAGTTTCACCCAAAAATTGATCAGTCACCTGTGTCCAAAAATCTTTTTTATACTGCAATATATCTGAAATTCCCGAAATTTTTCCTTCAGCATCGCCGGTATCCATTGATTGGCCAAGCTGAGCCTCAACTTCATATACTTTTGACTGATCAATAAGAAATTGTGAAATTTTGGTTGCTTCACCTAAACATATTGGAAGCATGCCTGTTGCCATGGGATCAAGAGATCCGGTATGACCCGCTTTTTTTGCGCCGATAAGATGCTTTAACTCTTGTAATGCTTGATTGGATGAAATGCCTTTTCTTTTATCAAGCAGGATAATGCCATTTGACTCATTCATTAATTTATTTTAAATCAATTATTTACTTACTTTTTTTCGAGTTTTTTATTAATTCAGAAATTTCCATTGACTTAGCTGTGCTCTGATCATGAAAAAATCGTAGCTCTGGAACATGTCTTACTTTAATCGCTGAACCCAATTTTTTTCTGAGAAAACTAGACGCTCTTTTTAGCCCGCTAGATGGAATCTCCATGTCACGCTCATATTTAAGAGAACTAAAATAAATTTTTGCAATACTAAGATCTTGACTTAATTCTATATCTGATAAAGTAATGTCTTGTAATGCCGGATCATCGACATCTCGATGAATCACTTCATTCAACGTTCTAAGAATTAGAGAGCCCATACGCTGACTTCTTGAAAATTCTTTGTGCATATTTTTTTATCTAGTCAATTGTTCGAGCTATTTCAATTCTTTCATAACATTCAATCTGATCACCAATTTTAACATCGTTGTAATTTTTTACGCCTATGCCACACTCAGTCCCCGATTGAACCTCCTTCGCATCATCCTTGAACCTCCTTAAAGATTCCAACTCGCCCTCATATATGACGATATTATCTCTTAATACACGGATAGGATTTAATCTCTTAACTACACCTTCCGTTACAATTGAACCTGCGATGTTACCTAACTTCGGTGACATAAAGACTTCTTTCACTTCAGCTAATCCAACAATGTTCTCTCTTACCTCAGGTGAAAGCAATCCATTTATTGCTGCTTTAACATCATCAATAGCCTCATAGATAATACTGTAATATCGGATATCAATTTCAGCTTCTTTCACTGCCGCCCTGGCAGATGCATCCGCACGAACATTGAACCCAAGTATCATCGCATCCGAAGCTGAAGCAAGCACTACATCTGATTCGGTTATTCCACCGACCCCCGAGCTAATGACGTTCACATTAACTTCATCATTTGATAATTTTGAAACAGCATCAGTCAATGCCTCAGAGCTTCCATGAACATCGGATTTTATGAGTAATGAGACTACTTTAGAATCACTATTTTTCATTTGTGAAAAAATATCATCAACATCGGAACTTTGCTGCCTTCCTATTCTCGATTCTCTTGTTTTTAATTTTCTGTTTTCAGCTAGATCCCTTGCCTGCCTCTCATTTTTTACCACATAGAAGCTTTCACCTGATATAGGTGTCTTTGGTAAACCCAAAATTACAAGAGGAGTTGATGGTCCTGCCGCTG